>NZ_MAXF01000023.1 GCF_001704635.1 Streptomyces sparsogenes
CACGCTGCTCGCGCGCCCGGATCGCGCGCGAGCTGCACGACGTGGTCGCCCACCACATGTCGGTGATAACGGTGCAGGCGGACAGCGCCCCGTACCGGATCGGCGGCCTGCCGCCCGAGGCGGAGCGGGAGTTCGGCACCATCGCGGCCACCGCCCGTGAGTCCCTGGCCGAGATGCGGCGGCTGCTGGGCGTGCTGCGCAGCGAGGACACCCGCGGGGAGCGCGCGCCGCAGCCCGGTCTCGACCGGGTGCCGCAACTGGTCGAGGCGACCGTACGGGCCGGGATACCCACCAAGTTGTCGATCGCGAAGGACGTGGCCGCGCTCGGGCCGCTGCCGCAGGCGGTGGACCTGTCGGCGTACCGGATCGTGCAGGAGGCGCTGGCCAATGTGGTGCGGCACGCCCCGGGCGCCCCGACGAACGTGTCGATCCTGGCCTCCGCGGACCGTACGGGGCTGACGGTGCTCGTCGTCAACGGCCCGGCCGGCGGCACGTCCCGGCCGCCCCTGGAGACCACCGGCACCGGCCACGGCCTGGTCGGCATGCGGGAACGCGTCCGGCTGGTCGGCGGCACCCTGGACACCGGCCCGCTGCCCGACGGCGGCTTCCGCCTGGCGGCCCGGCTCCCGCTCGTCGAGGTGGCCCGGCCCACAGCAGAAGCAGACGCAGCAGAATCAGCGAGCGCGGCAGACTCAGCGAGCGCAGAAGGCGCGACAGGCGCAGAAAGGGACCCCCACGCTCCATGACCATCCGGGTGATCATCGTCGACGACCAGGCCATGGTGCGCGCGGGCTTCGCCGCGCTGCTCGCCGCGCAGAGCGACATCGACGTCGTCGGCGAGGCCCCCGACGGGAAGCAGGGGGTCGAGGTGAGCCGCAGCACCCATCCGGACGTGGTGCTCATGGACGTCCGGATGCCCGAGATGGACGGCCTGGAGGCGGCGCGCCGCCTGCTCGACCCGCCGCCCGGGGTCACCCACCGCCCGAAGGTGCTGATGCTCACCACCTTCGACGTGGACGACTACGTGTACGAGGCGCTGCGCGCGGGCGCCAGCGGCTTCCTGCTCAAGGACGCCCCGCCCGCCGACCTGATCTCGGCGGTGCGGGTCGTGGCCGCCGGGGAGGCGCTGCTCGCCCCGTCCGTGACCCGCCGTCTCATCGCCGACTTCGCCCGGCAGCGGCCCGCACCGCGCAAGAACCTCGCCGTGCGGCGCAGCGGGCTCACCCCGCGCGAGACCGAGGTGCTGGAGCTCATCGCCCGCGGGCTGTCCAACCAGGAGATCGCGGAGTCGCTGGTGCTGGCCGAACAGACCGTCAAGACGCACATCGGGCGGGTGCTCGCCAAGCTGGGGCTGCGCGACCGGGCCCAGGCCGTGATCTTCGCCTATGAATCGGGCCTGGTGACACCGGGTCAATAGCCACCCCCTACCCAGGTATGACCCGGCAGTTGGCTCCGGGGTGTGACGCTTCGCCACCCACCGTCTTCCTACGTTTCCCTCCGCCAGCGAACGACAGAGGGGGACGCGACCATGTCGCACACATCGGTCGGCCGACACCGGGCCCGCAGCCTGATCACCGCCGCGCTCATGGTCACCGTGATGGCGGGCACCGCGGGCTGGACCGTGGCCCATGAGCAGCAGGCCATCACCGGCCCGCCGCCCGGCACGGCCGCCTGGCGCGCGGACCACTCCCTGGGCCCCGGCGCCGCGGGCCGGCTGCCCGACCCGGCCGACGCCTCCCCCGCCGAGGTCGCGCGTTTCTTCGCCCGGCTCACCGCGGCCCAGCGGCACACCCTGGCCCTGCGCCATCCGCTGGTCGTCGGCAACCTCGACGGCGCGCCCGTGGCGCTGCGCTACACCGCCAACGCCCTCGCGATCCGGGCGGAGCGCGACAGGGAGCGGACCGCCGACCCCGAGAGCCCGCTCATCGACCGCTACACCCGGCTCCTCGCCCCCGGCCGCCGGATCCTGGCCTTCGACCCGCGCGGCCGCGGCCAAGTGGCCGAGGTCTACGGAGACCTGACGACCGCGCAGCGCACGGCGGTGCTCGTGCCGGGCTCCGACACCGACCTGGGCGACTTCGACCGCGTCAGGGCCTCGTACGGCTCGGCGGCGGGCATGGCCAGGTCGCTGCGCGCGCAGATGGCCCGGGAGGCGCCCGGGGTCCGCTCGGCCGTCGTGGTCTGGGTCGGCTACACCACCCCGCTGGGCCTGGGCCCGGACGCCGCCACCGGTCGCCTCGCCAAGGCGGGCGCGCCCCGCCTCGACCGCTTCCTCGCCGGTCTGGCCGCGACGGCCGGCGAGGCCCTGGAGGCCCCGCCGGCCGTCTTCTGCCACAGCTACGGCTCGGTCGTCTGCGGGCTGACGTCCTCCGGCCTGGACCGGGCGGAGATCTCCGACCTGGTGGTCTTCGGCAGCCCCGGGGTCCGGGCCGACGACGCCGCGGACCTGGGCCCGGCCGCCCGGGTGTGGGCGGCGCGCGACGGCTCCGACTGGGTGCGGCGGGTCACCGGCTTCGACTTCCTGGGGCTCGGCCACGGCGAGGACCCGACCGACCCGTCCTTCGGCGCGCGGGTCGTCTCAGCCGCCGGGGCCCACGGCCACACCGGCTACTTCGCGCCCGGCACCGAGTCGCTGCGCAACTTCGCGCGGATCGCCGTCGGCCACTTCGCCGCGGTCCGCTGTGCCGACGGCGCGGGCTACGACCGCGACTGCCGCCATGGCCTCGGCTGAGCCCCCGCCGTCCGGGTTCGCGGTGCTGTGCGCGTATCTCTTCGCCCTGGGCCGGGAGGGTGGGGAGCCCGGCGAGGATCCCGGCGACGGGCCGCCGCCCGGGGAGCGCCGGGCGCTGCTGCTCCGCGCGGCCACCGCGGTCGTCGCCTCCCTCGCGATATGCGCGGCGGCCCTCCTGGACATCGGCTCCCCCTAGGCGGGTGGGATCGGCGGCGGGCAGCGGCGGGCACGGCGACGCCGGCCCGGACGGGTCCGGGCCGGCGTCGGGGTGCGGGTCACGCGCTGCGGCTACGGCTTGTCGAAGGTCCAGACGGCGCGGGCGCCGGGGCCCACGACCAGGGTCGAGTTGCCGATCCGCTCGGTGTGCCGGTAGTCCACCGACTTGTTGAGGGCCATGGTGATCTGCTTCAGGCCCACCTTGTCGGCCGGAACCACGTCGAACTGGACCGTGGTGAGGCCGTCCTTGACGAGGACGCCACCCTTGACGTGCCGGATGTCCAGCCCGCCCGCCTCGTACAGCGGAAGCTGCTGCTCGAGGTCGCGTTCGGTGACGGCGAAGCGGACGCGGGTCAGGTCCCGCATCAGGTGGTCCTTGTAGGTGTCCGGAAGGTAGCGCTGTCGGCTGACGTCACCGGGGTAGCTCGCCGGGCCCGTCTTGCTGCGCGGGTCGGCGAAGTACTCCGGCCGGTACTCCATCGCCCAGGAGCCGAAGGCGTCATAGGCGGTGACCGGGATCTGGACGCCGTTGAACCACGGCACCCGGACGCCGTCGCCGAAGTCACGGGTCTGGAGGAACTCGTCCGGCTTCTCGACCCCCCGCTCCTTCAGCCCCTCGGTAACCTTCGCCAGGTCGCCCTCGTGCTCGGGCGAGTACGCCACCGCCGAGGAGCCGAAGTTGGCGTCCTGGCCGGGCAGGTCGCCGGCGCCGAACAGCTCGACGTAGGTCTGGCTGCCGTACAGGTAGCGGCCCTTCCAGGTGAGGTCGCCACCGGTGGTGGTGCGGACCTCGAAGGCGCCGAACTCGCGCAGGAACTGCGAGTTCTCGACGGCGTCGGCCGTCTCCCGGTCCAGCACGCCGTAGGAGTGGTTGTAGAAGAGGAGCTGGTCATCGGCCGATGCCCGGCTCTCGGCGTGGCGCGCCGTCTGCGCGCCGGCCTGGGCGGACCCCGCGAAGGCCACACTGGCGACCACGGCGAGGCCTACGGTTGCCCTTAAAACACGACGAATAAACATGCCGGTGATCCTAAGCGGTGCCGATCACAAAGGGAACGTTTGTTCGTGATTCAAGGGTTCACCACTCCCGGCCGCGCATGCGCTACTCCCGGCCCGCGCTGGTGAAGGTCATGTCCTCGTAGCGGTCCCCCGCGACCCGGCCCGCGATCGGCTCCAGCGCGGCCAGCTCCTCCTCGCTCAGCTCGATCCGCGTCGCCGCCGTGTTCTCCTCCAGGCGGCGCCGGCTGCGCGTGCCGGGGATCGGCACCACGGCCAGGCCCGCGTGGACCCGCGCCCGCTGCTGCACCCACGCCAGCGCGATCTGCGCGAGCGTCGCCCCGTGGGCCTCGGCGACCTTCCGCACGGGCTCCAGCAGGGCCGCGTTGGCCGCCGCGTTGTCGCCCGTGAAGCGGGGCTGCCGGCGGCGGAAGTCGTCGCTGGGCAGTTCCCGGTCGGCGTTGGCGAACGACCCGGTCAGGAAGCCTCGGCCGAGCGGCGAGTAGGGCACGAAGGCGACGCCCAGCTCGCGCGCCGCGCCGACCACCCCCTGCTCGACGTCCCTGCTGAACAGCGACCACTCCGACTGCACCGCCGCAATCGGGTGCACCGCGTGCGCGGCCCGCAGCTCGCCGCCGGTGACCTCGCTGAGCCCGAGGTGCCTCACCTTGCCCTCGGCCACCAGCTCGGCCATGGCGCCGACGCTCTCCTCCAGCGGCACGTCGGGGTTGCGCCGGTGCATGTAGTAGAGGTCCACATGGTCGACACCGAGGCGGCGCAGGCTGTTCTCGATGGCCTCACGGATGTACGGGGCGTCGTTGCGGATCACGGTCCGCCCGTAGGGGTCGTCCGGCGAGCGCACGATGGAGAACTTGGTCGCCAGCACCACCCGGTCCCGGTGGGCCCGGACGAAGGGGGCGAGGAACTCCTCGTTGGCGCCGAGGCCGTAGACGTCGGCGGTGTCGAGGAGGGTGACACCCAGCTCCAGGGCCCGCTCCAGCGTGGCCCGCGCCTCCGTCTCGTCCGTCGGTCCGTAAGCCCAGCTCATGCCCATGCAGCCCAGGCCCTGCACCCCGACTTGGGGGCCGTCGGTGCCCAGCGCGACGGTGTCGAGCTTCTCGCTGTCCGCGGTGGTCATATGGTGTTCAGGCCCTCTCCGCCGAGCGTCGGGCGCCGGCGTAAATTTCGATCTTGAAGTCGAGGACGTGCAGGGTGTCCTGCAGCTCGGCGATCCGCTCCCGCACGTTCTCCCGGTGGGCGGTCAGCAGCGCCTCGCGCTCGCTGAAGGTGTGCTCGCCCTCGCGCACCAGCTCGGCGTAGCGGACCATGTCGGCGACCGGCATCCCGGTCAGCCGGAGCTTGCCCACGAGCTCGAGCCAGTCGAGGTCGCGGTTGGAGAAGCGGCGCTGGCCGGTGTGGGTGCGGTCCACGTGCGGCATCAGCCCGATCCGCTCGTACCAGCGCAGGGTGTGCGCCGAGAGGCCGGTGTGGGCGGCGACCTCGCTGATCGTGTAGCGGTCCTGCCCGGTGGGCCGGGGGTGGGTGACCCGCCCCGCGCACGTCCGCACCTTCACCGGTGCGCTCTCCAACACGGTCATGCCGCTCCACCTCTCGCCGTCGCTGATCCGTAAAGCCTCACGACGTTCTCAACGCTATTGACTTGGAGTGCACTCCAAGCAAGCCCGGATTTGAGGAATTCTTGGCTCCCCTTCCCGGGGTCCGGCCGCCGGCGGCCCTTGGCTAGGCTCTGGACCATGGAGAGCCTGCGGATGATCGAGAACTGGCCGGTGTCCACGGCGGCCGCCGCCGTCGTGCGCGCGGACGGCACGGTGGCCGGATCGTACGGCCCCGCCGACCATCGCTTCCCCCTCGCCTCGGTCACCAAGCCGCTGGCCGCGTACGCCGCGCTGGTCGCCGTCGAGGAGGGCGCGGTCGAGCTGGACGAGCCGGCCGGGCCCGAGGGGGCCACGGTCCGCCACCTGCTGGCCCACACCTCCGGGCTCGCCTTCGACGAGCACCGCTCCGCCGCCGCGCCCGGCACCCGCCGGCTGTACTCCAACGCCGGGTTCGAGGTGCTGGGCGACCACATCGCCAAGGCCACGGACATCCCCTTCGCCGAGTATCTGCGCCAGGCGGTGCTGGAGCCGCTGGGCATGGCCTCGACCGAGCTGTCCGGCTCCCCCGCCAAGGACGGCGTGTCCACCGTCGCCGACCTGACCCGCTTCGCGGCCGAGCTGCAGGCCCCGCGGCTGCTGGCCGACCGGACGCTGGCGGAGGCCACCGCCGTCGCCTTCCCCGGGCTGGGCGGGGTGCTGCCCGGCTACGGCCACCAGCGGCCCAACGACTGGGGGCTCGGCTTCGAGATACGCGACGGGAAGTCCCCGCACTGGACGGGCGCCGCGTCCTCGCCGCGCACGTTCGGGCATTTCGGGCAGTCCGGGACGTTCCTATGGGTGGACCCGGACGCGCGGGCGGCCTGTGTGGCCCTGACGGACCGGGCCTTCGGCCCCTGGGCGATCGAGGTCTGGCCCGCGCTGACCGACGCGGTCCTCGCCGAGCTGCGCGCCTGAGCCGTGCCCGGCAGCCGCGCCCGACAGCCCGGCGCGGCCCGGTCGGCCAAAGCGGCCCGGTCGGCCGTAGCGGCCCGTCAGCCGTACGAGGGCTCCGCGCGCATCGCCCACACCAGCAGCTCCGTCGGGGTCAGGGCGTGGGCCACCAGGTCCCGGCCCTCGGTGATCCGCGCCGCGTCCCCCGCCGTCAGCGTGTGGCCGGCGAGACGTATCTCACCCCGCACCACATGGGCGTACACCCAGGGCGCGGCGGGCAGCGCCACCCGCGCCCCGGCGGCCGGCCGCCGCACGGCGAGCGCGGCGCCCGCCCGCTCCAGGGCGTACGGCTCGGCCGGCCCACGGTCCGCGACGCCCCGCACCACCTCGTACGCGGGCTCGGCGCCCGCCTCCGCCGAGGTGAAGCCGGGGGCCGGGGCCAGCCACATCTGAAGGAACGTCAGCGGCTCGCGGCCCTCGTTGCGCTCGCTGTGCCGCACCCCGCCGCCCGCGCTGAGCCGCTGCAGCTCGCCGGGGCGCACCACGGTGCGGCCTCCGGTGGAGTCCTCGTGGGTGAGCTCCCCCTCGACCACCCAGGTGACGATCTCCAGGTCGCGGTGCGGGTGCTCGGCGAAGCCCGCGCCCGGGGCCAGCCGCTCCTCGTTGCAGGCCACGAGTGATCCGAATCGCGCATTTTCCGGGTCGTAATACCCAGAAAAGGAAAAGGCGTGGCGCGTCTCGATGCCTGCCCCGTCTCCGCCCCGATACCGTTCACCGGCCCGCTGTACCCAGATCACCCGGATCACGGTACCCACACCCACGACCCCGTCACCCGATAAGGCAGTCTTGTCCTCGTGCCAGAACCAGCCGCGAACAGCCCTCATCCGCACAGCGCCACGCTGCGCCGCCTGGAGAAGTCCTCCGGGAAGCTCGCAGCGAGCGCCATCGCCCGCATGGACGAGCAGCTGCCGTGGTACCGCGCGATGCCGCCGGAGAACCGGTCCTGGATCGGGCTGGTCGCCCAGGCGGGCATCGCGGCGTTCACCGAGTGGTTCCGGCACCCCGAGGCCCCGCAGGCCATCAGCACGGATGTGTTCGGCACCGCGCCGCGCGAGCTGACCCGCGCGATCACGCTGCGGCAGACCGTCGAGATGGTCCGCACCACGATCGAGGTCATGGAGTCCGCGATCGACGAGGTGGCGGCCCCCGGCGACGAGTCGGTGCTGCGCGAGGCGCTGCTGGTGTACGCGCGGGAGATCGCCTTCGCCACGGCGCAGGTGTACGCGCAGGCGGCGGAGGCCCGGGGCGCGTGGGACGCCCGGCTCGAGTCGCTGGTGGTCAACGCGGTGCTGTCCGGGGAGGCCGACGAGGGGGCGCTGTCCCGGGCCGCGGCCCTGGGCTGGAACTCGCCGGAGCATGTGTGCGTGGTGCTGGGCACCGCGCCCGACGGGGACAGCGAGCTGACCGTGGAGGCGATCCGGCGCGCCGCCCGCCACGCCAAGCTGCAGGTGCTCACCGGTGTCCTCGGCGACCGGCTGGTGGTGGTCGCGGGCGGCTCCGACAATCCGCTCCAGGCGGCGAAGGCGCTGATCGGGCCGTTCGCGGCGGGCCCGGTGGTGGCGGGCCCGGTGGTCTCCGACCTGCTGGCCGCGACCAAGTCCGCCGCGGCCGCCGCGGCCGGGCTGAAGGCGTGCACCGCCTGGCCGGACGCGCCGCGGCCGGTGCTCGCGGACGATCTGCTGCCGGAGCGCGCGATGGCCGCGGACCCGGCGGCGCGTGAGCAGTTGGTGGAGGAGATCTACAGACCGCTGGAGGAAGCGGGCTCCGCCCTGCTGGAAACTCTGAGCGTATATCTGGAACAGGCAAGCAGTCTGGAAGGCGCGGCGCGCATGCTCTTCGTTCACCCCAACACCGTGCGCTACCGGCTACGACGTGTGACCGACGTCACCGGGTGGTCTCCCTCCGACGTGCGCTCGGCGTTTACTCTGCGCATAGCCCTGATCCTGGGGCGTCTGGCCGACGCGGACCCCCAGGCCTAGCCCTTTGTCGGAGTCCAACAATTCCCTTCACGGTTCTTCGTCCTTGTCCTCACGGGCGGGCGAGACCGACCACAAGAGAGAGTGTGAGGGTGCTCGTACTCGTCGCTCCCGGCCAGGGCGCCCAGAAGCCCGGCTTCCTGACCCCCTGGCTCGACCTCCCCGGCGTCACCGAACGGCTGACCTGGTGGTCCGCCGTATCCGGCCTGGATCTGATCCACTACGGCACCAAGGCCGACGAGGAGGAGATCCGGGACACCGCCGTGGCCCAGCCGCTGCTGGTGGCCGCGGCACTCGTCTCCGCCCGGGCCCTGTTCCCCGAGGACGCCGCGGGCGCCGGGGGCGCCGGGAACTCCGCCGAGGGGCTCCCCGGGAGCGCCCGGGCCGTGCTCGGCGCGACGGCCGGCCACAGCGTCGGTGAGATCGCGGCGGCCGCGGTCGCCGGGGTGCTGACCGAGGAGACCGCCATGGTGCTGGTCCGCCGCCGCGGGCTGGCCATGGCGGAAGCCGCGGCCCAGGCCGAGACCGGCATGTCCGCGGTGCTCGGCGGCGAACAGGACGAGGTGGTCGCCCATCTGACCAAGCTCGGGCTGACCCCGGCGAACGTCAACGGCGCGGGCCAGATCGTGGCGGCCGGAACCGCCGAGCAGTTGGCCGCCCTGGCCGCCGACAAGCCCGAAGGGGTGCGCCGGGTGGTTCCGCTGGCGGTGGCCGGCGCCTTCCACACCGACCACATGGCCCCGGCGGTCTCGGCCCTGGACACCCTGGTCGCGGGCGCCCCCTTCGCCGACCCGCGCCTGACCTACGTCTCCAACCGGGACGGACACGTCGTCACCTCCGGCGCCGAGATCGCCCAGCGCCTGGTCGCCCAGGTGTCCAACCCGGTCCGCTGGGACCTGTGCATGGAGACCTTCCAGCGGCTGGGCGCCACCGCGATCATCGAGGTGGCGCCGGGCGGCACGCTCGTCGGCATCGCCAAGCGCGCCCTGCCGGGCGTCAAGACGCTGGCCCTCAAGACTCCCGACGACCTCGAGGCGGCCCGTGCGCTGATCGCCGAGCACGCTGTTCCGGTCGCCGACACCCCGGCCGAATAGGAGCTCCCAGAGCATGACCGCGAAGATCAAGCCCACCAAGGGCGCCCCGTACGCGCGCATCCTCGGTGTCGGCGGCTACCGTCCGCACCGCGTGGTCCCCAACGAGGAGATCCTCAAGCACATCGACTCCTCCGACGAGTGGATCCGCAGCCGCTCGGGGATCGCCACGCGGCACTGGGCCGGGCCGGACGAGACGGTGGCCACCATGTCCGTCGAGGCGGGCGGAAAGGCCATCGCCGCGGCGGGTCTGACGCCGGAGCAGATCGGCGGCGTGGTCGTCGCCACCGTCTCGCACTTCAAGCAGACCCCGGCGGTGGCCACCGAGATCGCCCACCGGCTCGGCGCGGGCAAGCCGGCCGCCTTCGACATCTCGGCGGGCTGCGCGGGCTTCGGCTACGGCCTGACCCTCGCCAAGGGCATGGTCACCGACGACACCGCCGAGTACGTGCTGGTCGTCGGCGTGGAGCGGCTCTCGGACCTGACGGACCTGGAGGACCGCGCGACCGCCTTCCTGTTCGGCGACGGCGCGGGCGCCGTGGTCGTCGGCCCGTCCGAGGAGCCCGCGATGGGCCCGACCGTCTGGGGCTCGGAGGGCGACAAGTCCGACACCATCACCCAGACGCTGCCGTGGGACGTGTACCGCGACGAGAAGGCCGCCGAGGTGCGCTTCCCCGCGATCACCCAGGAGGGCCAGTCGGTCTTCCGCTGGGCGGTCTACGAGATGGCCAAGGTCGCCCAGCAGGCCCTGGACGAGGCCGGGGTCAGCCCCCAGGACCTCGATGTCTTCATCCCCCATCAGGCCAACATGCGGATCATCGACTCGATGGTCAAAACCCTTGAGCTGCCGGAGCACGTCACGGTCGCCCGTGACGTGGAGACCACCGGCAACACCTCGGCCGCCTCCATCCCGCTCGCCATGGAGCGGCTGTTGGCGACCGGACAGGCGAAGAGCGGCGACACCGCGCTCGTCATCGGCTTCGGGGCGGGTCTCGTATACGCAGCGACGGTCGTTACCCTCCCTTAGTCAAGATCCCACGCAGCCCCGAACAGGTCGGACGCTGCGCACTCACCGCACACACCCGAAGAAGGAGCGCCGCAATGGCCGCCACTCAGGAAGAGATCGTCGAGGGTCTCGCCGAGATCGTCAACGAGATCGCCGGTATCCCGACCGAGGACGTCCTGCTGGAGAAGTCCTTCACGGACGACCTGGACGTCGACTCGCTGTCCATGGTCGAGGTCGTCGTCGCCGCCGAGGAGCGCTTCGACGTGAAGATCCCGGACGACGACGTCAAGAACCTCAAGACCGTCGGCGACGCCGCCGACTACATCCTCAAGCACCAGGGCTGAGTCCGAGCGCTTGTCGCCACCCGAGCGGTGGCGGGTCCAGCACCTTCAACACGTGGAATAGGAATCCTGTGAGCTCGACCAATCGCACCGTGGTCGTCACCGGTGTTGGTGCCACGACGCCGCTGGGTGGCGACGCCTCCGCCACCTGGGAGGCACTGCTCGCCGGTCGTTCCGGCGTACGCCTCCTCGACGAGGACTGGGCGGCCGACCTGCCCGTGCGCATCGCCGCGCGGATCGCGGTGGAGCCCGGTACCGTCATCCCCCGTCCGCAGGCCCGCAAGCTCGACCGCTCGGCGCAGTTCGCGCTGATCGCGGCCCGGGAGGCCTGGGCCGACGCCGGCTTCACCGCCCGGGCGGGCGAGGACCCGACAGTCGACCCCGACCGTCTTGGCGCGGTCGTGGCCTCCGGCATCGGCGGTGTGACCACCCTCCTCGACCAGTACGACGTGCTGCGCGAGAAGGGCGTCCGCAAGGTGTCCCCGCACACCGTGCCGATGCTCATGCCCAACAGCCCGGCGGCCAACGTCGGCCTGGAGGTGGGCGCCCGCGCCGGTGTCCACACCCCGGTCAGCGCCTGCGCGTCGGGCGCTGAGGCCATCGGTTACGCCATCGAGATGATCCGCACCGGCCGCGCCGACGTGGTGGTCGCGGGCGGCACCGAGGCGTCCATCCACCCGCTGCCCATCGTGGCCTTCGGCAACATGATGGCGATGTCGAAGAACAACGAGGACCCGCAGGGCGCCTCGCGTCCGTTCGACACCGGCCGCAACGGCTTCGTGATGGGCGAGGGGTCCGGCGTCATCGTCCTGGAGTCGGCCGAGCACGCCGCCCGGCGCGGCGCGCGGGTCTACGCCGAGGCCATCGGCCAGGGCATCTCGGCCGACGCGCACCACATCACCCAGCCCGAGCCCTCCGGGAACGGCATCGCCCACGCGCTGCAGAACCTGGTCGAGGCCACCGAGCTCAAGCCGGCCGAGATCGCGCACGTCAACGCGCACGCGACCTCGACCCCGCAGGGCGATGTGGCGGAGCTGAAGGCGCTGCGCAAGGTCTTCGGCCACGATGTCGACCACATGGCGATCTCCGCCACCAAGTCGATGACCGGCCACCTGCTGGGCGGCGCGGGCGGTGTGGAGACGGTGGCCACCGTGCTGGCCCTGCACCACCGGCTGGCCCCGCCCACGATCAACCTCGACCACCTCGACCCGGAAGCGGACGGGGACGTCGTGCGCGGCGAGCCCCGGCCCCTGCCGGCGGGCGCGATCGCCGCGCTCAACGACTCGTTCGGCTTCGGCGGCCACAACGTGGTGCTGGCCTTCCGGACGGTCTGATCCACCACCGGGGCTCCGCCCCGGACCCCGGCACACCTCAGGGTGCCCGCCGGGTCCGGGGCGGAGCCCCGCGTGTTGCCGCCGCGTGTTGCCGCGTTGCCGCCGCGTGTTGCCGCCGCGTGTTCCGGCCGCGTGTTCCGGCCGCCGCCTGCCGCGACCGCGTGTTCAGCCGTCGAAGCTGGCGAAGTACGACGCGGCCATGTCCTGGTCGCCGTGCCCCTTCTCGGTGGCCCGCCGGAACCGCTCCGCGCCCGCGGCCGCCACATCCAGCCGCACCCCCGCGCGCTGCCCCGCCTCGACGATCAGCCGGGCGTCCTTCTCCGCGGTCCTGGTCGCGAAGCTGGCCTCGAGATGGCCGCTGAGCAGCATCTCCGCCTTGGTCCGCAGATAGCCCATGTCCAGCGGCCCACCCGCGACCACGTCCAGGAAGGCGCGCGGGTCCACGCCGAGCCCCTCCGCGAGGGCCAGCGCCTCGGCCGTGCCGTTCGTGACGGTGAGCACCCAGCTGTTGGCCACCAGCTTGAGCCGGCTGGCCGCGCCCTGCTCTCCGCTGTCGCCCACCCACTGGGTCCGGCTGCCGATCCCGTCGAAGACGGGGGCCAGGACGGCACGGGCCGGCTCGGGGCCGGCGGCCAGCACCACCAGCTGTCCGCTCTCGGCGGGCTGCTTGGTGCCCAGGACGGGGGCGTCGACGAAGACCAGTCCGCTCTCCCGGGCGAAGGCGGTGAGGTCGTCGAGGCCGCTGAGACCGGCGGTGGTGGACTGGGCCCACACCGTGCCGGGGCGCAGCCCGGGGGCGGCCTGGCGCATCGCGTCGAGGGTGGCCGGGCCGTCGTGGAGGATCGTCAGGACGACGTCGGCGCCGTCCACGGCCTCGGCGGGGGTGTCGGTGACGCGGACACCGTGGGCGGCCAATGGCTCGGCCTTGGCGCGGGTGCGGTTCCAGGCGCGGACCTCGAGCCCGGCCCCGGCGAGGTTGCGGGCCATGGGGAAGCCCATGGTGCCGGTGCCGAGGACGGCGACGGATCGGGCGGGACGGGGGGTGGGGAGGTTTTCGGTCATGCCCGCACGCTAGGGCTTCGAGCGAGCTCCAGGCCAAACGCTCCAGGTCAGACGCGGGTGTTCAGACCACCTGGTGGAGCCAGCGTACGGGCGCGCCCTCCCCCGCGTAGCGGAAGGGCTCCAGCTCGTCGTCCCAGGGCTTGCCGAGCAGCTTGGCGACCTCGGCCTGCAAGTCGCTCTCCCCGCGCGCCGAGCGCCCGAGCGCGGCGCGCAGCCGGTCCTCGGGGATCAGGATGTCGCCGTGCATGCCGGTGACCGCGTGGAAGATACCGAGGTCGGGGGTGGAGCTGTAGCGCTCGCCCTCGGCCGTGGCGCACGGTTCCGCGGTCACCTCGAAGCGCAGCAGGTGCCAGCCGCGGAGCGCGGAGGCCAGCTTGGAGGCGGTGCCGACCTCGCCCTGCCAGGAGAACTCGGCGCGCCATGTGCCGGGCGCGGCGGGCTGCTTGATCCAGTCGAGGGTGACGCGCACGCCGAGTACGCCCGCGATGGCCCATTCGACGTGTGGGCACAGCGCGCGCGGGGCGGAGTGAACGTACAGAACTCCACGTGTCGTCACCTGGGCCTCCTGTGCGGTTCGAGGTACGCCTTCCCCAGCGGCCTCGTGCCCGTACCGGTGACGCCCGGGACAGCACTAGACATTCTGCCCTAATGATCACCCTCGCACCAGCCCCGAGGTTACCTGCAGTGAAATTTTTCGGGCAGAATTCTTATGAAAACGGACAGTATGTGACGCCGGGTAATGTGCCCGTACCGCAACGCTCCCGCTCCCGCCAGGGTGTGAGCGGGGCCGGCCCGGGAAAACGCTACCGCGCGGTGCGTCCGGAGGAGTGACGTACCGTCGGTCCTGGACAGAATCACCCATCAGTCGGAGGGGGAACAGCCATGCGGGGCAGCGCAGCACGGCGGGGCCGGCCGTCTTTTGACGCCCGGTACGCCTTCGGCCCGGCCGCGTCGACGACCACCCGTACCACCGCGCGTGCCGCCGTCCGTACCGCTGTGGCGCTGCTCACCACGGGGGCCGTGCTGGCGTCGGCGGGCTGCCTCGGCGGCTCGGACGACGCCTCACATCCGGGCGGGCCCCGGGCGGGCAAGCGCCCCGCGGCCAAGCCCAGCATCCTGTGGAACACCCGGCCCGACTCCATCGCCTCGCTCGGCGACTCCATCACCCGCGGCTTCGACGCCTGCTCGGTGCTGGCCGACTGCCCCGAGGTGTCGTGGTCCACCGGCACGGAGGTGAACAGCCTCGCCCGCCGCCTGCTGCCCGCCGCCTCCCGCTCGACCGCGCGCAGCTGGAACTACGCCAAAACGGGCGCGGTGATGGCCGATCTGTCCGGCCAGATCCAATCCGCGATCCCCCACAAGCCCGAGCTGGTGACCATCCTGATCGGCGCCAACGACGCCTGCCGGAGCACGGTGGACGCCATGACGCCGACGGCCCAGTTCCGGACCGACTTCAGCGCCGCGCTCAGGACGCTGCGCCAGGAGCTGCCCAAGACCCAGGTGTACGTGGCCAGCGTGCCGGACCTGAAGCGGCTGTGGTCCGAGGGGCGCAAGAACGTGCTGGGCAAGCAGATCTGGAAGCTGGGGATCTGCCCGTCGATGCTGAAGGACTCCGACGCCACCGACCCGGCGTCCATGGAGCGGCGCCGCCGGGTCGCGGACCGGGTGGAGGCGTACAACGGCGCGCTGAAGTCCGTCTGCGACCGGGACGCGCTGTGCCGCTACGACGGCGCGGTGCACGACTACCGCTTCTCGACGGACGAGTTGAGCAAATGGGACTGGTTCCACCCGAGCAAGCGCGGTCAGCAGCGACTGGCCGCCATGGCCTACCGCCGCATCACCACGCCATAGCCCCCGCGCGGGAGGTTGTGGTGAGTATGAGACGGCGACACGCCGTCGGGTCGGCGTGTCGCCGTCTCATACTCACCGCAAATCCCTCCTTCAGACCACAGCCACCGGGACGGACAGGCGGGGGTCGGCGATGCTGCGGGCCGCCTGGGCGGTGTACGTGCCGGGGACCAGCCGCCACGTGTGCGCGGCCTCGTCCCAGACCTCCGCGGCCCGGCGCGGCAGCGCGATGGCCACCCGGGCCCGCTCGCCCGGCCCGGCGGTCACCGAGGCGAAGCCCGCGAGGCGGCGCGCCGGCCGCTCCTCGCCGTCTCCCCCGGGCACCGCGAGATAGACCTGGACCACCTCACGGCCGGCCCGCGCCCCGGTGTTGCGGACCGAGACGGTGAGCGTGCCCAGGGTGTCGCCCGGCTCCGCTGCCGGGGTGAAATCGGCGTCTTCGTAGGCCCATTCGGTGTAGCCGAGGCCGTGGCCGAACCAGTACGCGGGGGCCGGCGCGGCCTCCGGCCGCTCGGCGGCGCGCCGCTCCCACGCCCGGTAGCCGATGAACACGCCCTCGTCGTAGCTCAGCCGGCCGTCCGTCGGCCGGACCTCGCTGACCGGGGCGTCCGCCAGGCGGGCCGGCCAGGTGGTGGGCAGCCGCCCGCCGGGCTCCTCGGCCCCGAGCAAGACATCAGCGAGCGCCGCGCCCGCCTCCTGGCCCGGGAACCAGCTCAGCAGCACCGCCGCGACGTCCTCGCGCCAGGGCATCTCCACGGGCGAGCCGGCGTTGACGACCACGACGGTCGGGGTTCCGGTCGCGGCGACGCGCCGCACCAGTTCGTCCTGACGGCCCGGCAGCCGCAGGTCGGCGCGGTCGAAGCCCTCGCTCTCGACGCGCTCGGTCGTCGCGACCACCACCACGGCGGCCTCGGCGGCTCCGGCCGCCGCCACCGCCTCCTCGATCAGCTCGTCCGCGTCGCGCTCGGGGGCGCGGTGCATCAGGCTCACGCACACCGCCTGGAGGGGCGCGTCCTCGAGCTTGACGACCCGGCAGGTCAGGCCGACCCGTACGGGCAGACCGGCCGTCAGCTCGACGGTCCCGCGCGGGGCGGGCTCGCCGAAGGCCGCCTCGAAGGGGTCGCGCGCGTCCGCCATGTCCTGCACCCCCTCGAAGAGCACCGCGTCGCCCACGGACAGCCGGAAGCCGCCCAGGCCCCGGGTGCCGAAGGCGTGCGGGCCGCTCTCGCGCGGGGTGAAGGTGCCGGTGATCTCGACGGTGTGCAGCTCCTCGTACGTCACCCCCTCCGGCAGGTCGCCGAGCCACCGCACCTCGCCGCTCGGCAGGCTCGACTCCCCCAGCACCCGCCCGTCCCCGTCGCGCACGACGGCGCGCAGCTCGAACCCCTGGGCGGCCGGGGTCAGCTCGTCGGTGGGGTCGGCCCCGACGGCGTACGTGAGCACGCCCGGCGGCAGCGCCTCGCGCAGCCCCTCCAGCGGGGAGACGACGCGCTCGGGGAAGACCTGGGCCGAGCCGCCGCCGAGCACCCGGGCGTCGCGGGCGGCCGCGCCGAGCAGCGCCACGCCCGTCACCCGGGCGGGGTCCAGCGGCAGGGTCGGACGGCCGTCGGGGCCGGGCTCGTTGCGCAGCAGCACGAAGGAGCGGCGGGCGATCTCGCGGGCCAGCGCCGGGCCGCCGCCGTCGCCGAGGGGTTCCGGCCGGTCGGCGACCGGCACCGCCGGGGCCACGCCCTCCAGGGCCCCGACGCGGGCGGCGAGCCGGAGCACCCGGCGCACCGCCTCGTCCACGTCGGCCTCGGCGACCCGACCGGCGCGTACTGCGGCGGCCAGCGCCTCGCCGTAGACGGTGCGCGGGCCGGGCATGGCGGCGTCGAGCCCGCCGAGCAGGGCCCCTACGGTGTCCCGGGCGGCCAGCCAGTCGGACACGATGAACCCGTCGAATCCCCACTCGCCGCGCAGCACCCCCTGCTGGAGCTCGCGGTGTTCGGTCATCGTGGAGCCGTTCACCCCGTTGTAGGCGGCCATGACGCCCCAGGGGCGGGCGTTCTTGACGATGGCTTCGAAGGGGGCGAGGTACAGCTCGCGCAGCGCCCGCGCGCCGACCCGGTTGTCGACGGTGAAGCGCTCGGTCTCGGCGTCGTTGGCGACGAAGTGCTTGACGGTCGTGCCCACCCCGCCCTCCTGGACGCCGGTCACGTACCCGGTGCCGATCTCGCCGGTGAGGTACGGGTCCTCGCTGTACGCCTCGAAGTGGCGGCCGCCCAGCGGCGAGCGGTGCAGGTTCACGGTCGGCGCCAGCAGCACGTGCACGCCCTTGCGGCGCGCTTCCTGGGCGAGGAGGTGGCCGGCGCGGCGGGCCAGGGCGGGGTCCCAGGTCGCGGCCAGCGCGGTGGGGCTGGGCAGGGCGATGGAGGGGTCGTCGGCGGTCCAGTGCACGCCGCGCACGCCGATCGGGCCGTCCGACATGACCAGCGACCGCAGCCCGATCTCCGGGACGGCGGGCAGCGACCACATGTCCTGACCGGCGAGCAACCGCGCCTTGGTGTCCAGGTCGAGCTTGCCGAGCGCGTTCTCCACGGCGTCCACGGCGTCCACGGCGCTCCCGTCGTTCACGGCGCCACCTCCTCGTCGTCATGCCCGTCGGCTCAGGCCATGGTGGCCCGGCCACCCACGCCTCCCTGTAAGCCGGTAGGTATGGTTACCCTTTCGTTATGCGACCCCGTGGGGGCGGCGCGGGGGCGGGGATGTCGTACGGTCGGCGAGCGGCGGACGAACGTCCACGGCGGACGGCGTTCAAGGCGGCGTTCAGGACGGCGAGCGGGAAGGGCGGGGACGGCGATGGCCGAACGGACGCGGAGCGGCGGGGGCGACGCCACCAGACGCGGCGCGCGCGGCGAGGAGCGGCGCGCCGAGATCGTCCGCCGCGCGCTCGAGGTGATCGCCGAGCGGGGCTACCGCGGCGCCACCCTGGGCGCGGTCGCCGAGCGCGTCGGCCTCACCCAGCAGGGCCTGCTCCACTACTTCCCCACCAAGGAGGCGCTGCTGGTCGCGGTGCTCGACGAGCGCGACCAGTGGGACACCGGCTCCGCCCGGCCCAGCGCCTCGGGCGGCTGGCCGCTGGACCTGCTCGCCTCGCTGGTGGAGTACAACGCCATGCGGCCGGGCGTCGTGCAGACCTTCTCCGCCCTCCTCGGCGAGAGCGTCACCGACGACCATCCGGCCCGCGAGTTCTTCACCCGCCGCTACGAGCGGGTGCGCGCCGAGATGGCGGCCACGCTGCGCGGCGAGTTCGGCGACCGGCTGCCCGGGGGGCTCACCCCCGAGGAAGCCGCGCCGTTGCTGGTCGCGGTGATGGACGGGCTGCAGTACCAGTGGCTGCACGACCCGGAGGGCGTGGACATGCCCGCCGCCTTCCGCTCCTTCCTCACCCTGCTGGGCCGGTCGGCCGCGCCGCGCGGCTGACGATCGCTACGCGTAGGTGTAGGTGAGGGTGTTGGAGGGGCCGCCCGGCGTGATCACCTGGACCAGGACGTTGCCCGGCCCGGCCGCCGCCGGGGCGATCACGGTGATCTGACTGTCGGAGTCCACGGTGGGGAACATGCGCGTGGTCCCGAACCTCACCTCGGTGGCGGTGCTGAGACGGCTGCCGCTGAGCACCACCGTGTTGCCGCCGCCCACCGGGCCGCCGACCGGGGTGAGGACGGTGAGCAGGGGCGGGGGGATGTAGTAGAAGTGGCCGAGGGGGCGTGTTCCGCCGGGTGTGGTCACCGTCACCGTCACCGCCCCGCTGCCCGCGGGGGTCACCGCCATGATGGTGTTGTCGTCCAGTACGGTGAAGCTCCTGGCCGGCCGGGAGCCGAACTTCACGGCGGTGGCGCCGGTGAGGTAGCGGCCGGTGATGGTCACCGTGGTGCCGCCGCCGATCGGGCCCTGCTCGGGCAGGACACCGAGCGGTGGGCTGAACACGCTGACCGAGTCGCCGCCGTTGTTGACCACGTACACGTACCGGCTGTCGGGGGTGACCGCCAGCCAGTTGGGCACGTTGAAGCCCGGCACGGTGTCCGTGACGGTGTCCGTCGCGGGGTTGATGACCTGCACCGAACTGGTGCCGTCCACGCTGACATACGCGCGCCCGCCGTTGGGGGCCACCGCCACGAAGAACGGGATGGACTGGGCACCGATCGTCCGCACGACGGTGTTGCCGGCCGTGCTGACCACGGACAGCGTGTTGCCGCCGTAGTCGGTCACGTACAGGCGCAGGCCGTCCTTGGTCAGGGCCAGGCCTCGGGGCAGGTCGAAGCCGGTGATGGTGGTCAGCACCGTGTTGGTGGCGGTGTCGATGACGCTGACCGTGTCCCCGCCGAAATTGCTCACATAGGCGCGGCTGGAGTCGGGGGTGATGAGGACGTTGTACGGCCTGGTGCCGACGGGCACGGTCGCGACGACGGCGCGGGTGGCGGTGTCCACCCGCACCACCGCGTTCCCGCCCTGACTGACCACGTAGGCGAACTGCCCGCCCGGCGCGAAGTCGACACCGACCGGGCTGGTGATGCCGCCGATGGTGGCGACCACGGTGTTCGTCGGGGTGCTGATGACGCTGACCGAGCCGGCGCCGAAGTTGCTGACGTAGACCTGGGTCCCGTCCGGGGACACCGCGATCCCCCAGGGGCCGGCGCCGGTGGTGACCGTGGCGGTCACGGCCTTGGTGGCGGTGTCGATGACGCTGACCGTGCCCGAGCCGAAGTTGGTGACATAGGCGTGGGCGCCGTCGGGTGCCATCGCGATACCGATGGGGCCGTGGCCGACGGGTATCTGGGTCAGCGGGTCTGCCAGCGGGGCGGGGGCCTGCGGCGGTGATGTGGGGAGCGACATGAGAACTCCTTCCGCGCGGCTCCGGTATGTTCGGCACGGCCGCGCAGGGACACCCCCCTTTTTTTCCTGATCAGAAGAATTGCAGCAGCCGATGGCCGACCCGCTGAAGGGGTGTATTGCCGCCTGTTGGGGCACCACCGCGCGGAATTCCCCAAGGCGTCGCTTTTTCATACAGTCATATTCACCCCCACGAGTATCGTATGCGCCCTTCTCACCCGATCGAGTATTCCGTTCAATCGATCCAGAGAGGTGGCCGTCTCGTGGCGATACCGGCTACAAGCCACGGTCGCGAGCCTCGATCCGCCGGCAACGAGGTCCCCCATCCCCCTCTCGTCCAGCGGTTTCCCCTCCCGGGCGCAAGCAGCCCGCAGGGGCCCCGGCTCGGCAGCTCCGCGATCCATGGCAGTGGAGACGCCCTCGCCGCCCGGCCCCGGGGACATGCCGCACCCCACAAAAGGAGCCCCCCATGGCAACACTCAACCCCACCCAAGGCCCCGCGGCGGGCGGAAACTCGGTCGTCATCACCGGCACCAATTTCACCGGCGCGACGAGCGTGAAATTCGGCAACAAGTCCGCCAGTTTCACCGTCAACTCCCCCACCCAGATCACCGCCACCGCCCCCTCGGGCAGCGGCGTCGTGGGCGTCACGGTGACCACCCCCGGCGGCACCACCAGCCCCGTCAACTACTTCTACGTCCCGCAGCCGATCAAGACGACCCTCAGCAATACCTCGGGGCCGCTGACCGGCGCGACCACCACCATCTCCGGCGCCAACCTGTCCACCGCCTCGTCGGTGACCTTCGGCACCGTCGGTTCGGCCACGCCCACCGTGGTGAACGACAACACCATCACGGTGACGGCCCCGACCGCCACCGGCGCCCAGACGGTTCCCATCACCGTCACCACCAAGGGCGGCTCCACCAACGGGCTGTTCTTCTCGTACGTGGACGCGCCCACCACGACCGGCATCAACCCGGCGAGCGGCCCCGAGGCCGGCGGCACCGCCAGCACCATCACCGGCACCGGGCTCAGCGACACCACGAGCGTGACCTACGGCGCCGCCTCGGCCGCCTTCGTGGTCAACAGCGACACGGAGCTCATCGCGTACGCCCCGCCCGGCACCGGGACGGTCACCGTCAACGTGACCACCCCCGGCGGCACCGACTCCACCCAGACCTTCACCTACGTTCCCCCGCCCACCTGATCGGCTCCCCGGGGCGGGAGGCGGCCCTGCCGCCTCCCGCCCCTCGCCGCGCGCTCCCCACCCTCATCCCGCCCTCCCCTCCGGCACACCGCGACCCTGACCCGGATCCACGCCTCCGACCACGGAGACGAGAAAGGCGCAGCCGTGCCCACGCCACCCGCCCCCTCGCCCCGGCCACCCGCCGCCGACCCCGAGGCCACCGCACGGACCGATGCCCACGCCACCGCGGCCGCGCCCGTGGTGTCCTCGGTCAGCCCCAGCAGCGGGCCGGCCGGCACGGCGGTCGTCATCACCGGCAGCGGACTCACCGGGGCCACGCAAGTCAGGTTCGGCACCGCGCTGTCCTCCTTCACCGTGGTCTCCGACACGCAGATCAACGCGACCGTGCCCACGGGCAGCGGCACCGTGCAGATCACCGTCACCACGCCGAACGGCACCAGCACCCAGAACGTCACCTTCACCTACGGCACGGCGACGGCCCCGACCCTCGCCTCGCTCAGCCCGGCCTCGGGGCCGGCGGGCGGCGGCAACACCGTCGTCCTCACCGGCACCGGGTTCACCGGCGCCACCCAGGTGCTCTTCGGCGCCACCCCGGCCCCCTCCTTCACCGTCAACTCCCCCACCCAGATCACCGCCACCGCCCCGGCCGGCAGCGGCAGCGTGCCGGTGAAGGTCACCACCCCCGGCGGCGGCAGCAACACGCTCACGTACACCTACGTCAGCGGCCCGGCCATCAGCTCGCTGTCCCCGTCCGCGGGGCCCCAGGCCGGCGGGAACACCGTCGTCATCACCGGGACCAACCTGGCCAACACCACCTCCGTGCACTTCGGCGCCACCTCGGTCGCCTTCACCGTGCTCTCCGGCACCCAGGTGTCCGCGGTCGCCCCGCCCGGGACCGGCTCGGTCAACGTCAACGTCACCACCCCCGGCGGCACCAGCAACAACCTGACCTACACCTACTCCGCCATCCCCACGGTCGGCACGGTCAGCCCCGGCCAGGGCCCGACCGCCGGCGGCACCACCGTGATGATCACCGGTACCGGTTTCACCGGCGCCACCCAGGTGTTGTTCGGCACCACCCCGGCCCTCTCCTTCACCGTCAACTCCGCCACGCAGATCACCGCCACCGCCCCGCCCGGGGTGGCCGGGGCGGTGGCGGTGAACGTGGTCACCCCGGGCGGCACCAGCGGTCCGGGCGCGTTCTACTTCTATGTGGCACCGCCCGCGCTGACCTCCCTGGCCCCGCCCAGCGGTCCGGCGAACGGGGGCAACACGGTGGTGATCAACGGCTTGAACCTCACCCTCACCACCGCCGTGCACATCGGGGCCGCGTCGGTGCCCTTCACCGTCCTGAACGACAGCCAGGTCTCCTTCGCGGCACCGCCCGGCACCGGCACCGCCAACGTCAACGTCACCACCCCCGGCGGCACCAGCAACAATCTGACCTACACCTACATGGCGGCCCCCGCCCTCTCCGGCCTCAACCCGAACCTGGGCCCGGAGAGCGGCGGCACGGTCGTGACGGTCACCGGGACCAACCTGGCCACCACCACCTCCGTCCACTTCGGCGTCGTCTCGGCCGCGTACACGGTGCTCTCCGACACCCAGCTCACCGCGGTCGCCCCGCCCGGCACCGGCACCACGAACGTCAACGTCACGGCCACCGGCGGCACCAGCAACAACCTGACCTTCACCTACGTGCCCCCGCCGGGATAAGGCCTCGCACCCGTCGGACCCCGGCGGTGCCTCGCGCTAGCCGATGAACCGCACGTCCGGGTGGCGCGGGGAGGGCCCGTCCAGCAGCGGCCGGTGCAGCCCCCGCAGGTGCCGGTCGAAGAACGCGGTGAGGTAGGCCCGCCGGCTCGCCGTGAAGCGGGCCGGGTCCACGGTGCCGATCATCTGCTTCCGCAGCCCCTCCGGCAGGGTGAGGTGTTCGGCGAGTGCGGGGAGGACGATCTCGTAGTCGGTGAACGAGTTGTGCTCCGCCTCCCGCACCCACAGGTCGCGCTTCCAGCCCGTGGAGTTCTGCCAGAACGCCCGCCAGGACGGCGAGTGCTCATGGGTGTGCGGCAGCCGCTCCGACGTGGTCACCAGCCACGCGCCCATCAGGAGGAACGGCCGGTCCAGCCCGCTGTGCGCGACCGGCAGCAGCTGGTCGGGGTCGGACCAGTCGTAGCCGAGCGGCCCGTCCAGATTGGCCCCGGCCCGGATCCGGCGGTCAAGACGCATGGCCTCCGCCGTCGCCATGCCCCCGAGCGAGTGTCCGAACATGCCGACCCGCGCCATGTCCAGCGCCGCGCCCAGCCCGCTGGGCAGCCGCCGCCCACCGGCATCGGGGTTGCCGCCGCGCGCCAGCACCTCCAGCCGGTCCAGCACGAAACGGACATCGGCCACCCGCACCTCCAGCGCCGCCTTGTTGCGCTCGGCGACCGGCTCGATCCTGCCGATCTCCGGCGACGGTTCGACGACCCGCCCGCCGGGGAACTCCACGGCGTGCGCCTCGTACGTGGGGTCGACCGTCACCACGACATAGCCCTGCCCGGCCAGCTCCACCACCGCGCCGGTGTCCAGCGTGCGCTCGTTGTACATCCCGGGCGAGTACAGCACGACGGGCCTGCGCCCCAGGCCGCGCGCCACGGCCGCCCCCTCGCGGGCGTAGGTGGGGAACCCGCCCCAGTCGACGGCCCCGTGCTCCACCTTCAGGATCCGCTCGGCGCCCGCCCCGAACACCTCCGCCGCGCCCGGCCGCATGTAGGGCGCCTGCGCGGCGTCCGTGCCCGCGTCCTTCCGCGCGGGGTACCACACGCTCACCATGAGTTCCCGCACCCCGGGCCCCCACCGCTCCTCGCGCCCCTGGTCCACCAGGTGCAGCTCGGTCATCCCCACCGGGTACGGGCCCGTGGGCGCCGGCAACTCGACCCGCAGGCCGTCATCGGCCCGCGCCTTTCCCTTACGGCCTGCCTGGCCCTTCCCCCGGCCGTCCCCGGAGGGCACCGCCCCGGAAGCGACGGTGGCGGAGGCGAGGGTCACGGCGGCGCCCGTGGCGGCCAGCCCGCCGAGCAGTTGACGCCGTGACAGCCGGGACACGGCGGAAGTCTTGAATCGCATGCCCAGACCCTCCCGCGCCCCCGCGCCCCCGCCCCACTGTCGAACGCCAGGTGTGCGTCTTACTTTCGTCGGGTTCCCGGTCCGCCGGTCGAACTCGTGGTCGAGCGTGCGAGGATGCCGACATGACCACACTTGGCCGTACGAGCGCGAGACCCGCGGACCCGGACCCGGTCGGACGGCCGGGATCCACGCTCCCCCGCCTGGCCGCCCTCGGCACGACGGCGGCCCTGCTCGGCCTCCTCGCCGCCTGCGGCACCAAGCCCGCCTCCGAGACCGTCGGGGCACCCGCCCCGCCCCCCGCCCCCTCCCGCCCCGTCCAAGCCGAGGAACTTCCCAAGGACCTTCCCAGCTACGGCGAGCTGCCGACCCCCACCCCCGCCACGCCGCCCCCCTGCCCGGAGTCCGGGGTGGTCGTCCAGGGGGAGGAGCCGGGCGCCGCGATGGGCCTGCGCGTCATGTCCCTGAAGCTGACCAACTGCGGCAAGCGCCCCTACACGGTGAAGGGCTACCCGACCGTCCGCGTCCTGGACGGGGACGGAAAGCCCCTGGACATCCGCGTGGCCCACGGCTCCGCCGGCATCGCCACCCTCGACCACTTCGACGCGGCGCCCCGACAGGTGACCCTGCGCCCCGGCCAGACGGCGGTGGCGGGCCTGGCGTGGCGCAACACCGTGACCGACGCCACGAACCCGGCCGTCAACGGCGAGGCGCTGGACGTGGCCCCGGCCGAGGGGAGCCCCCGGCAGACCGTGACGGAACTGATCGACCTCGGCAACACCGGCAAGCTGGGCGTCAGCCCCTGGCGCGCCCTCGACAAGCCCGCCAAGACCCCCGCGCCCCGCCCGAGCGCCCCGGCCACCCCACGGTGAGCCCCACGCGGGACGGGTAGCCAACGGCCGTCGGCTACCCTCCCCGCTCGGTTCGCCGCTCAGTCGCCGTCGAGCTCGATGTCGATGCCCATGTCCTCCAGGGCGTCCTCCAGCTCGTCCAGCACCTCGTGGACTACATCGTCCTGGTCATCGGCCACGGTGGTGGTCCGCCTTTCTCACAAGAAACACACGCGGGCCCCGCGGCTGCGAGGCCGCCCGCATCATATGCAAACCCCCTGGCCACCACCGACGTTGGCGCGCCCCCACCGCGCCACCGTCCGGCGCGGTCGGCACGGCCGGCGCGGCTGACACCATGGGCGCATGTCGAACATCTTCACCGACGCCATCCGGGTCTACGCCCGCCCCGACGACCGCATCACCGGTGTCGAGGCACAGTGGATCACCTGGATGCTGCTCGGCCGCCACGGCTCGTACCACGTCCCGGTGGTGACCCGGCGCGGGCCGGAGGGCGCTTACGTCGACATCCAGTACGGCTCGGGCAAGAGCCCGGACATCGTGAACTTCAGCCAGGACCACGCCCCGTACCTCTACGGCTCCCTCTGGGGCCGGCACTACAACGAGGGCGGTGACCAGGACATCATCTGGCAGGGGGACGTCAACGACGGCCCGCACCGGTACTGCCGCTACGGATTCGACGAGGTGCGCGTGGCGACCACCGCCGGCGACCGCCCGCCCGTCGGCCCCGAAGCCCCCTGGCGGCGCCACCCGGACGGCTCCTGGCGGCTGTTCGTCGCCGGCAGCTACCGCACCGGCAACTGCCGCTACGCCGACGTCGGCCCCATGGCCACGCCCGCCACTCCCCTGCCCGACCCGCCGCCGGCGGCCCTGCCCACACCCACCACGCCGAACGACGAGGGCGAGGCCCTCACCGCCCTCCACCCCCACTGGCTCGCCCCGCTCGCCGACGACCACCCCGACGTCACCTGGATCGAATACCGCTGGCGTGGCCGCGTCGTCCACCGCGCCCGCGAGGAGGACGACTGGGACGGCCCCGCCTGGCAGCACCGCTGCGCCGACGACTGGGACAACTGCCTGGACCCCGACTTCCTCCGCGCCACCGGCGCGACCGGCCTGCTCGCCCCGGAGGAGGTCTACGAACGCGACCGCGAGGACTGGGAGAAGCGCGGCTCACGCTGACGGCGGGGTCAGCGCCCGCGGGAGTCAAGACACTTGTCGCGCTGGCGGATGGGCTTGACCGCCTTGCTGAGGTCCACCAGCACCGCGTCGAGTTCGGCGACCCGGCCGGAGATGAAGACCTCCACCGCCGGGTCCCGGCCGTAGGTGATGACGACCTTCCGGCCGTCCCCGGACGCGGTCTCCCGCACCACCCAGTCCACCCCGTCGACATTCACACACGGGTCGGGCGTCGGAACGGGCGGCACCGCCCCGCAGCGCGACACCACCGCCCGGTCCCCCCACACGGCGACCCCGGCCGCCCCTCCCGGCGCCCGCTCCCGGCCGCCGAGGTCGTCCGGATACCCCTCCGCGATCCGCGCGCACTCCGGTGCGTCGCCCCGGGGCGCCGCCGCCACGCCGTACGCCGGCGAGGTCACCACGCCCGCCACGTACACGCCGGCGACCACCAGCCCGGCAGCGGCCACCCCCACGGCGACGCGCGCCGTCCGAGAACGAGGGACCAACCTCACGAACCCGCTCCTCACCCCCGCCGGCCGACCCTTCCACCGGCCCGTGCGGATCATCGTCCCACCGGCACTCCGACGGGCCGCCGCCAGGGCACACCGTCCGCGTCAGATCCCGGGCAGCGTGTCCTGCTCGACATCGTGCGCGGGCGGCTTCGGGGCGCCGCGCACCGCCAGCTTGGCCCGGCACTCGTCGCCCAGCCCCCACAGCCGCGCCTCACGCCCCCGCAAGGGGCGCCCGCACATACGGCAGGTGACGCGGCGACGCGCGGAGAGCGGCTCCTCGCCGAGGCCGGGGAGCGCGGCGGGTGGCGAGGCGGGTGGCGAGGCGGGCGACGCGGTGGGCGGCGTGGCGGGGTCGTCGGTGGTCATGGCTCCGGTGTACCACCTCGGCCGGCGCCGACCACAGCCGGCGTACGAACGCCCGCGGGCGCGTCCGGGGTGAGGTCGTGACTCCACCCACGCGTAAACGCGCGGGCTTCCTGCGTCGGTGGCTAAGCCGCCGTGCAGAGGGCCAGCCCGGCCCTGCTGAGGACGTTCCTCGCGCCGACGTGGTCCGCGTTCGCCGCGAACCCGCACGCCGTGCATTCGAACTTCGCTTGGGTGACGCGGTTCTCCTTCGCGACGTGCTCGCACTCGGGGCACGTGCGGGAGGTGTTGCGCGCGTCCACCGGGACCACGAGGCGACCGGCACTCTCAGCCTTGTTCGCCAGGATTCCGAGGAACTGCGCCCAACCCGCGTCGAGGATGCTGCGGTTGAGCCCGGCCTTCACGGCAGCACCGTTCGGCAGGAAGCCGCCGGGCTGGTCGGGGTCGGGCTTGGGGGCGGGGCTCTTGGTCAAGCCCGCCGTGTTCAGCCGTTCGTGCGCGATCACGTCGAGGTCACGGACAAGCGCGCGGGCGGTCTTGTGGTGGAAGTCGGCGCGCTGCCGCCGGATCTTGCCGTACAGCTTGGCGACCTTCCGGGCCGCCGCGCGGTGGCGCTTGGTGCGCTGCCGGGTCCGCTTCGGGAACGTGGCGAGGCTCCGTTGCGCCTCGGCCAGCTCATCAGCCATCGCGGTGAGGAATCGCGGGTTGGCGACGTGTTCGCCGTCCGAGGTGGTGAGGAAGTGGGCGACGCCCATGTCGATGCCGACAATCGCCCCGGTGGGCGGCAGTTCCTCGGCGGGCACGTTGTCGCAGGAGAGGACGATGTACCAGCGGGTTCCCTCTCGCTTCACCGAGATCGTCTTGACCCGGCCGCGCACGGGCCGGTGCTGGTGCACACGGACGTGCCCGACACCCTGGATGCGGACGCGGGTGACGGGGTCGTGGGGGGTGGGGTCCCATCGGCAGCCGTCGCCGTCCTTGGGGAAGGTGACGGTGTCGAAGTGCCCTGCGCCCTTGAAGCGGGGGTAGCCCGGGCTCTGCCCGGTCTTGACCCGGCGGAAGAACGCCTGGAACGCCTTGTCCAGGCGGCGCAGGGTGGCTTGCTGGGAGGAGAACGACCAGCGGCCCTGCCGTTCGGGATCGAACGCCCGGATCTCCTTGAGCTGGGCGGACTGGTCCCCGTAGCGGACGTTTGCCTTGGAGGTGTGCCGGTAGGCGTCACGGCGTTCCTGGAGGGCGCCGTTGTACAGGGAGCAGTGGTCCCGCAGCATCTCGCCGAGCGCGGCCGTCTGACGGGCCGTGGGGCGCAGGAGGAACTTATACGCGCGGATCAAGAGCTGTCCCCCTTCTTCCGCGGGCGTTCCCACTGGGTGTTGATGTACTTCTCGACCGTGGCCGCCGACACGGCACCGACCGAGGCGGCGAAGTACGACGACGACCACAAGGTGGGCATCCGTGACTTCAGGTGCGGGAACTCCTCGCGCAGCACGCGGGATGTGAAGCCCTTGAACTGGTTCGCCACGTACGAGGCCGACGACTTCGGGTCGTGCTTCACGAACAGGTGCACGTGGTCGGGCATCACCTCAAGGGCGATGACCTCCCACCCGCGTTCGTCGGCCTTCTGCCGGATCAGCTCGTCGAGGCGCTCCGCGACCCGTCCGCCGAGGACCGGACGGCGGTACTTCGGGCACCACACCACGTGGAGGCCGAGGTCGTACACGCCGCCGGAGAAGCGGCGAACCTTCCTGGTCACAGTCACGCGATCACTATACACACGCAACACGTCTAGTGCGGCAGAAAGGCGGTACAGGTGAACAGCGCAGATCCGTGCACCGAGTTGAGGTCAGAGCAATCCAGAGAAGCCATTCCCCACCCCGCTCAAGCGGGGCGTCCCCGGGCTAGGTTCTGATGGTGAGGATCACGAACAGCCAGTGGATGCCGGTCGTGGCCGCGAACTGCAGTCGGGCCAGATCCGCAGCGCTCATGGTGCGGCCTTTCTGGGGGGCGGGTGGCCGAGGGGACGGCGGGTGGCGGGTGGCTGGGGCCCTCGCTTCGCGTGTGCGGATGCCGGGCGCCGTGGCGCCCCTCATCCGTGCGGTGAACCCGCTGAAGACCGTAGGGAAAATCGCTCATGCGCTCCAAGACCAGTTTGGGTATGTGAAGATAACCGCGGAGGCATCAGGGAAGGGTGGACCGTGGATCTGCTGCAGTTGCGCTACTTCCAGGTGGTCGCCCGCCACGAACACATCAGCCGCGCCGCGGAGGAGCTGCGCGTCGCCCAACCCTCGCTCAGCCGCACCATCGCGCGCCTGGAGGCCGAGCTGGGCACCCCGCTCTTCGACCGGGAGGGCCGCCGTATCCGGCTGAACCAGTACGGAGCGATCTTCCTGCGCCATGCCGAGCGCGCCCTGAGCGAGCTGGACGACGGCCGCAGGGCCCTGCGCGGCGCCCGCGACACCGGGCTGGGCCGGGTCAGCGTCGCCTCCGAGACCCTCCTGACGATCACCCACGCCCTCGGCAGTTTCCGTGCCGCCTACCCCCGCGCCGACGTTCGGCTCTACCAGTCGAACGCGGAGGAGATGGCCCGCCAACTGCGGGCCGGAGAGGTCGACTTCTGCGTGGCCTCGCAGCCGCTGACCGGCAGCAACCTGGAGTCGATCCAGCTCGCCCGCGAGGAGGTGCTGCTCGCGGTCCCGCGCGGACACTGGCTCGACGGGCGGGAGAGCGTGACGATCCCCGAGATCGCCGACGAGCCGTTCGTCACCACACGCCCGGGCCACTGGCAGCGCGCGCTCCTGGACCGGCTGTTCGCGGCCGAGGGGCTCAGGCCACTGCTGTCGTGCGAAGGCGACGAACCGGCCTCCAGCCAGGACATGATCAGCGCGGGACTCGGCATCGGCCTCATCCCGGCCATGTCCCGCCAGACCGGTACGGACGCGATCGTCCCGGTCGCCTGGGTGCACCTGGACGCGCCCGGCTGCCACCGGCTGCTCACCCTGGTGTGGAACCGCGACACCTACCTGGCCGAAGCCGCCCTGAGGTTCCGGGAGTTCATCACCAGCAGGCCCTTCATGACCCACCGCCTGCCCGACCGGCATCCGTGACCGGCGTGCCCCGGCCCGCCCGGTCTCGCACCCACGCACGGGGGCTCACGGAGCGCAAGGGGGGCGCAGGCCCCGATCCGGTATCCGTTCGACAACGAACCTGCGACCACCCCGCCCCGGCTCCCACACACAGCAGAAAATCAACAAAGTAGAAAATCATTCGACAACCGTTTCCCCCGACCATTGACACCCCTTACACCCGGTGACTACCGTCACGCCAGGATTTCGAACGTGTGACGAAATATCGAACACGAACGGACTACCAACCCGGAACACGAACCATCGCGAAAGGGCAGACCGCCTTGCGCATCACCGGAATCAGCACGCATGTCGTCGGCACCCCCTGGCGCAACCTGACCTACGTACAGGTGCACACCGACGAGGGCATCACCGGCGTCGGAGAGACCCGCATGCTCGGGCACACCGACGCGCTGCTCGGCTATCTCCGTGAGGCCGAGGCCAACCACATCGCCGGCTCGGACCCCTTCGCCGTGGAGGACCTGGTGCGGCGGATGAAGTACGGCGACTACGGCCGCGCGGGCGAGATCGTGATGTCGGGCATCGCCTGCGTCGAGATGGCCTGCTGGGACATCAAGGGCAAGGCGCTGGGCGTGCCCGTCTGGCAGCTCCTCGGCGGCAAGGTGACCGACAAGGTCAAGGCGTACGCCAACGGGTGGTATACGACCGAGCGGACGCCGGAGGCCTACCACAAGGCCGCCCAGGGGGTCATGGAGCGCGGCTACAAGGCGCTGAAGATCGACCCGTTCGGCACCGGCCACTTCGAGCTGGACCACAAGGAGACCCTGTACGCGGTCTCGCTCATCGAGGCCGTGCGGGACGCGATCGGCCCGGACGCCGAGCTGATGCTGGAGATGCACGGCCGCTTCTCCCCCGCCACCGCCGTCCGCCTGGCGAACGAGCTGGCCCCCTTCAAGCCGGCCTGGCTGGAGGAGCCGGTGCCGCCGGAGAACCTGAAGGCGCTGGAGAAGGTCGCGGCCAAGGTGGACCTCCCGGTCGCCACCGGTGAGCGGATCCACGACCGCATCGAGTTCCGCGAACTCTTCGAGAGCCAGGCCGTGGACATCATCCAGCCGGACGTCGGCCACATCGGCGGCATCTGGGAGACCCGCAAGCTGGCCGCCACCGCCGAGACCCACTACATGCTCGTCGCGCCGCACAACGTCGGCGGGTCCGTGCTCACCGCCGCCTCCCTCCAGGTCGGCTTCACCTCGCCCAACTTCAAGATCCTCGAGCACTTCAACGACTTCGCCGACGCGGAGATCAAGAAGGTGGTCAAGGGCGCCCCGCAGGTCGTGGACGGCTACTTCGAGCTCTCCGACGCCCCGGGCCTGGGCGTCGAGCTGGACACCGACGCGGCCGCCGAGTTCCCCCAGCAGCAGGCCCGCTTCGACCTGTGGGCCGAGGGCTGGGAGAAGCGGGACCCCTCGGGGACCGGCCGCAAGTGACCACCGGCGGCGACGGAGCGGAGGTGAGCGGCATGGAAGAGGCCCTCGTACTCGACGGGCCGGGCAGCCACCGGCTGGCGGCCCGCGCCGTGGCCGACCCGGGCCCCGGGGAGGCGCGGGTGCGGGTGCACGCCTCCGGGATCTGCGGCAGCGACCGCGAGATCTACCAGGGCAACCGGCCCGAGGGGTACGTCCGCTACCCGGTGACCCCCGGCCACGAGTGGTCCGGCACGGTCGAGGCCGTCGGGGCCGGGGTGCCGGCCTCGCTGGGCGGCCGGAAGGTGGTCGGCGAGGGGTTCCGCAACTGCCAGGTGTGCGACGCCTGCCACGCCGGGGACACCACGCTGTGCGCCGCCGGCTACGAGGAGACCGGCTTCACCCAGCCGGGCGCGATGGCCACCACCCTCACCCTGCCCGCCCGCCTGCTCCACCCGCTCGCCGACGACGCCGACCTCACCGCCGCCGCGCTGCTGGAGCCCGCCGCCTGCGTCGCCGCCGCCGCGCTCAAGGCGGACGCCCGGCCGGGGCAGCGGGTCGCGGTGGTCGGCACCGGCACCCTCGGCATGATCGCGGTGCAGTTCCTCGCCGCGGTCTCCCCGGCCGAGCTGCTGGTGGTCGGCGTCAGCCGGGACCGGGAGCGGATGGCGCTGTCCTTCGGCGCGACCTCGTTCCACACCCGGGACGCCCTGCCCAAGGGCGCGGCCGGCACGTACGACGTGGTCATCGAGACCGCCGGCTCCGCCGCCGCGGCCCGGGAGTCCGCGGCGCTGCTGCGGCGCGGCGGGCGGCTGGTGCTCACCGGCATCCCGGCGCCGGGCGCGGACGGCCTGGACCCCACCGACCTGGTGGTGCGCCAGATCGAGGTGCGCACGGTCTTCGGGGCCCCGCCCGCCGCGTGGGCGCACGCGGTGCGGGTCTTCGACGCCGGGCTGCTGTCCCTGCTGCCGCTGGTCACCCACGAGCTGCCGCTCGCCGACTTCGGCGCCGCGATCGAGCTGGTCGGCGGCGCCGACCCGAAGGTCGGCAAGGTCCTGCTGCGCCCGGGGGGCACCTCCTAGCCGCGCGCCGGTACGGGCCGCCCTGACGCGATCCGTACCGGCGTGCACCCAATCTTCCACATGTCGTTCGGGATGCCGGACACCGAACATCTCGAACGACCCGAACCGTTCTCAGCCGGTGCCGCTCAGCACCACCCACCACTCCACAGGGAGCACCGTGACCGCCGCCTCAGCCACCACCCCCGGCCCCCGCCGCCCCGCCGCCTCGGCCCTCGCGCCGCTCGGCCACGCCGGGCCCGAGGCCGACCCCGCCGACGCCTCCCCGCACTCCTTCCCGGACGGCGGCACCTGGCGCACCGAGATCCCCTCCGTGGAAGGGCCCGAGGCGCTGGCCACCGTCTTCAAGGAGGCGAGCCGCCTGGAGGTGCCGATCCACCGGATCAGCCAGGGCAGCGGCGTCTGGATGCTCACCGACGCGGAGATCACCGAGATGGTGGAGAGCTGCGCGGAGCGCAACGCCGAGCTGTGCCTGTTCACCGGCCCGCGCGGCACCTGGGACATCGGCGCCGCCACCCGCACCGACTCCGGCGGCGGGGGCCTGCGCGCCCGCGGCCACGACGCGGTCGCCGGCTGTGTCGAGGACGCGCTGCGCGCCACCGCGCTGGGCGTCACGTGCCTGCTGGTCGCGGACGAGGGGGTGCTGTGGCTGCTGCACCAGCTGCGCGAGCGCGGCGACCTGCCGGCCGACACCACCTTCAAGCTGTCCGCCCTGGTCGGCCCGGTCAACCCGGCCTCCTTCGCGGTGTACGAGCAGCTCGGCGCCGACTCCATCAACATCCCCTCGGACCTGACGCTGGAGCACCTCACCGAGATCCGCCGGGTCTCCCGCGCCCCGATGGACTTCTATGTGGAGGCCCCCGACGACCTCGGCGGCTACGTCCGCATCTACGACGCGGCCGAGCTGATCCGCCGCGGCGCCCCCATCTACCTCAAGTTCGGGCTCAGCAAGTCCCCCGGCATCTACCCGTACGGCGCCCAGCTGCGCGACCTGGCCCTGAACAGCGCCCGTGAGCGGGTGCGCCGCGGCCGGCTCGTACTCGACATGCTCGCCCGGCTGGGCGCGGACGGTGGGATGTCCCCGCTGGGCTCCCGGCTGCCCGGCCCGCTGCGGCGCTTCGCCGCGGGCCAGGCACAGCCCGCGCCCCAAGAATCCTGAGCCACGGACGCACAAGGGAAGGACGACCCGATGATCATGCGCAAGGCCAGAGCGGTACGAGCACTGGCGGCTCTCGCCGCCCTGCTCACGCTCTCGCTCACCGCCACCGCCTGCGGCCAGGAGGCGGTCGGCGGCAGCCGCTACAAAGGCGGCAACAGCAACACGATCGGCATCGCGATGCCGGTCAAGACCTCCGAGCGGTGGATCGCCGACGGCAAGAACATGGTCAAGCAGTTCCAGGCGGCGGGCTACAAGACGGACCTCCAGTACGGCGAGGACGACGTCCGCACCCAGGTGGCGCAGCTCGAGAACATGATCACCAAGCAGTACAAGCTGTTGGTGATCGCGCCCATCGACGGAACCGCGCTGACCGATGTGCTCCAGAGCGCCCATGACGCCAACATCCCGGTGATCTCCTACGACCGGCTGATCCTGGGTTCGAAGTACGTCGACTACTACGCGACCTTCGACAACTTCAAGGTCGGCGTGCTCCAGGCCTCGTACCTCGTCAAAAAGCTCGGACTGACCGAGGGCAAGAAGGGCCCGTTCAACATCGAGCTGTTCGCCGGTTCGTCGGACGACAACAACACCCGGTACTTCTTCAACGGCGCGATGAGCGTGCTCAAGCCGTACCTCGCCGACGGGCGGCTCGTCGTCCGCAGCGGCCAGACGAAGCTCAACCAGCTGTACACGGAGAAGTGGAGCGGTAAGGCCGCCCAGGACCGCATGGAGAACCTGCTCAACAAGGCGTACAGCAACGCTGACGTCAACGCCGTGCTCTCGCCGTACGACGGCATGTCCATGGGCATCCTGTCCGCGCTCCAGGGCGTCGGCTACGGCACGAAGTCCAAGCCCTACCCGTTCGTGTCCGGCCAGGACGCCGAGCTGCCCTCCATCAAGTCCATCATCCGCGGCGAGCAGACCCAGACCGTCTACAAGGACACCCGTAAGCTCGCCAAGGCCACCGTCCAGATGGCCACCGCGAAGCTGGACGGCGGCAAGCCCCAGGTCAACGACACCAAGTCGTACAACAACGGCAAGAAGGTCGTGCCGGCCTATCTGCTCAACCCGGTCAGCATCGACAAGTCCAACACCCAGCTCCTGGTGAAAGAGGGCTACTACACCGCCGGCCAGCTGAAGTAGGGATGGAGGCCGGGAACATGAATCACATTCTCGAGATGCGCTCCATCACCAAGACCTTCCCCGGGGTCAAGGCGCTGTCCGACGTCAACCTCCGCGTCCGCGAGGGCGAGATCCACGCCATCTGCGGGGAGAACGGCGCCGGGAAGTCGACCCTGATGAAGGTGCTCAGCGGGGTCTACGCGCATGGCACCTACGACGGGGAGATCCATTTCCAGGGGGAGGTGTGCGCGTTCAAGGACATCAAGGCCAGCGAGCAGCGCGGCATCGTCATCATCCACCAGGAACTGGCCCTGATCCCGTACCTGTCCATCGCCGAGAACATCTTCCTGGGCAACGAACACGCCAAGGGCGGCCTGATCAGCTGGAACGAGACCCTCAAGCACGCCAAGGCGCTGCTCAAGCGGGTGGGGCTGACGGAGTCACCGCAGACGCGGGTCGCCGACATCGGGGTCGGCAAGCAGCAGCTCGTGGAGATCGCCAAGGCGCTCTCCAAGGAGGTGAAGCTGCTGATCCTGGACGAGCCGACCGCGGCGCTCAACGACGAGGACAGCGGCAAACTCCTCGATCTGCTGCTGGAGTTCAAGGCCCAGGGCATCTCCTGCATCATCATCTCGCACAAGCTGAACGAGATCCGCAGGGTCGCCGACTCCGTCACCATCCTGCGCGACGGCCAGACCATCGAGACCATGGTCGTCCGCGAGACGCCGGAGTCACAGCCGCAGGTCTCCGAGGACCGCATCATCCGCGGGATGGTCGGCCGGGACCTCGACCACCGCTTCCCCGAGCGCACCCGGTACGAGGGCGACGACGCCTCCGAGGTGGCCATGGCCATCGAGGACTGGACCGTACGCCACCCCATCGACCAGCAGCGCAACGTCGTGGACGGGGTGTCGCTGAACGTGCGGCGCGGCGAGATCGTGGGCATCGCGGGCCTCATGGGCGCGGGCCGCACGGAGCTGGCGATGAGCGTCTTCGGGCGCGCCTACGGCCGGTACGTGGGCGGCCGCGTCTACCGCGACGGCAAGGAGGTCCGTACCCGCACCGTCCCCGAGGCGATCGAGCACGGCATCGCCTACGTCACCGAGGACCGCAAGCACTACGGGCTCAACCTCGAGGACACCATCGCCCGCAACATCACCCTCTCCTCGCTGGCCAAGGTGGCGCGCCGCGGCGTGGTCAACGAGCACGAGGAGTCGCGGGTGGCCGAGCGGTTCCGCAAGACGATGAACATCAAGGCCCCCACGGTCTTCGAGCACGTGGGCAAGCTCAGCGGCGGCAACCAGCAGAAGGTCGTCCTGAGCAAGTGGATCCATGTGGGTCCCGAGGTGCTGATCCTCGACGAGCCCACCCGTGGCATCGACGTCGGGGCCAAGTACGAGATCTACACGGTCATCAACGAACTGGCGGCCCAGGGCAAGGCCGTCGTCTTCATCTCCTCGGAGCTGGGCGAGTTGCTGGGGATGTGCGACCGGATCTACACGATGGCGGCTGGGCGGCTGACCGGGGAGGTCCCGCGGGCCGAGGCGACTCAGGAGGTTCTGATGCGCCACATGACCAGGGACAGAGGAGACGAACGATGAGCACGGCGACCCAGGACACCAAGAACCCGGCACCACCACCGGCCGACGGCGCCCCGGGCATCGGGACGCTGCTGGTGCAGAGCCTGCGGGGCAATGTGCGCCAGTACGGGATGCTGGTGGCGCTCGCGCTGATCATCGTCATCTTCCAGATATGGTCCGACGACATCCTGCTGCGGCCGCTCAACGTCACCAACCTGGTGCAGCAGAACGGCTACATCCTGATCCTCGCGATCGGCATGATGATCGTGATCATCGCCGGTCATATCGATCTGTCGGTCGGATCGCTGGTCGCGTTCGTCGGCGCCTTCGCGGGCGTGCTGATGGTCAACCACGATGTGCCGTGGCCACTCGCGGTCGTCCTCTGTCTGCTGGTCGGCGCGGTGGCCGGGGCGTGGCAGGGCTTCTGGATCGCCTACGTCGGGATCCCGTCGTTCATCGTCACCCTGGCCGGGATGCTGGTGTTCCGCGGCGGCACCCAGATCCTGCTGGACGGGCAGTCCCTGTCGCCCTTCCCGGAGGGCTTCCGGAAGATGAGCATCGGCTTCATCCCGGAGATGGGCCCGTACACGCAGTACCACAACCCCACCATGGTCATCGGCCTCGCGGTGTGCGCGGCGGCCGTCTGGCAGGAGTGGCGCGGCCGGCAGCAGCGTGCGGCGTACGAGCTGGACGTGATGCCGCTCAGCCTGTTCTACGCCAAGTGCGCCGCGATCGTGGCCGCGGTGATGGCCTTCGCCATGACCCTCGCCAGTTGGCACGGCGCACCGGTGGGCCTGCTGATCCTCGCGGGCCTCCTGGTGATCTTCAGCTTCGTGATGCGCAACACCGTGGTCGGACGGCATGTGTACGCCCTCGGCGGCAACCAGCCGGCGGCCAAGCTGTCGGGTGTCCGCGACAAGCGCGTCACCTTCATGGTGTTCGTCAACATGGGCCTGCTGGCCGCGCTCGCCGGCCTCGTCTTCACCGCCCGACTGGGCTCCGCCACCCCCAGCGCGGGCCTCAACTTCGAGCTGGAGGCCATCGCCGCCGCCTTCATCGGCGGCGCCTCGGCCAGCGGCGGCGTCGGCACCGTGCTCGGCGCGATCATCGGTGGTCTGGTGCTCGGCGTGCTCAACAACGGCATGTCCCTGGTGGGCATCGGCACCGAGTACCAGCAGGTGATCAAGGGCCTGGTGCTGCTGGCGGCGGTGGGCTTCGACATCTGGAACAAGCGCAGGGTCGGTTCGTAAGTCCGTCTCCCACCACCCCCGATGGAACCGATGGAGCCGCACATGACCACGAGCAGACGCACACTGATGACGGCGGCAGCGGCCGCCGGACTGGCGGCCACGGCCGTCGCCACCGGCACGGGCACGGCTTACGCGAAGGACGGCGGACGCGCGGTGAAGGAACACTTCGGAACGCTGGCCGACGGCACCAAGGTCGACCGCTGGACGATTCGGAACGGCCGCACCCGGCTGTCCGTCCTCAGCTACGGCGGCATCGTCCAGTCCCTGGAGATCCCCGACCGCCACGGCCACCTCGCCAACGTCTCCCTGGGCTTCGCCGACCTCGACTCGTACGTCGCCGGCAGCCCGTACTTCGGCGCCCTGATCGGCCGCTACGGCAACCGCATCGCGAACGGCAGGTTCACCCTCGACGGCCACGCCTACCAACTCCCCGTCAACGACGGCCCCAACAGCCTCCACGGCGGCGACAAGGGCTTCGACAAGCGGGTCTGGTCAGTCGAGCCCTTCGAGCGCGCCGGCAACGTCGGCCTCACCCTGCGCCGGGTCAGCCCCGACGGCGAGATGGGCTACCCCGGCAAGCTCACCGTGCGCGTCGACTACACCCTCACCCCGACGGGCGACTTCCGCATCGACTACGAGGCCACGACCGACAAGGCCACCGTCGTCAACCTCACCAACCACACCTACTACAACCTGGGAGGGGAGGGCACCGGCTCCGTCTACGACCACCGGCTGGAGATCGCCGCCTCCCGCTACACCCCCGTCAACAAGACCCTCATCCCGACCGGCGAGCTTGCCAAGGTGGCCGGCACCCCCTTCGACTTCCGCCGTCCGAAGGCCATCGGCCGGGACATCCGCGAGGCGCACCAGCAGGTGCTCTACGGGCAGGGGTTCGACCACAACTTCGTCCTCGACAAGGGCATCACGAGCCGTCCCGAGCACATCGCGACGGTCGGCGACCCGGAGTCCGGACGAGTGATGCGGATCGCCACGACGGAGCCGGGTGTGCAGTTCTACTCCGGCAACTTCCTGGTGGGAACGCTGGCGGGCACCTCGGGGAAGGTCTACCGGCAGGGCGACGGCTTCTGCCTGGAGACCCAGCACTTCCCCGACTCCCCGAACCAGCCCGGCTTCCCGTCCACGGTGCTGCGGCCGGGGCAGACCTACCGGTCGACGACGGTGCACTCGTTCTCGACGCGCTGAGCACGTCTTTCGCTCCCTCCCACCCCGCGCGACGGCTTCGCAGCGCGGGGCGGGAGGGAGTTCGCGTTGGATCGTGGTCAGGCGGCGGGGAACTCCCCGCCCTTGACGGCGGCGACGAACGACGACCAGGCGGACGACTCGAAGACGAGCGCCGGGCCGTGCGGCTCCTTGCTGTCACGGACGGGGACTATGCCGCGCGAGGCGACGAGGTTGGCGGCGACCTCGACGCAGGCGCCGCCGTTGGAGCTGTAGGAGGACTTGAACCAGCGGGGGGAATCGGTCGTCACGGGGTGCCCTTTCGTACCTGCTCGATCATGGCCACGGATTCTGTTTGCGACAGGGCTTCGGCCTGCAACTGATGGTAGGCCGACAACGTGGCCTGAACGTAGGTGGATTCGCGGTCCAGGTATCCCCGGGCCTGTGACTCCGCATACGCCATCATGGACCAATCCGACATCGTCAGCAGGTAGACGGGCAAGTTGAACGGTCGTCGCTCGCCTATGCCGTATGGAGCAACCTGAAGATGGGTGTTCGGCAACGCAGCGACCTCCACGAGGTGTTGGAGCTGCTCGTTCATGACCTCGGCGCCGCCGACTGGACGTCGGATGCAACTCTCGTCCATCACCACGAGCATCGTGGGCGGCCGGGACCGTACGACTGCCGCCTGCCGCTCCGCCAGAACCGCGACTCGTTCATCTGCTTGTTCGGGCGTGATGGTGCCCCGGCGTACATCACCATCTGCCAGCGCCCTTGCGTACGCGGGTGTCTGAAGCAAGCCGGGAATGATCCCAACCTCAAACACCCGGATCTCCACTGCCTGGGCCTCGTACCCGACGTACTCCGGGAAGCCCTCCAGCAGACTGCCGTTCCGTAGCTCCCCCCAGGCGCGCTCGAACGAGTCCGAGGTCCCGGTGAGCCCGAGGGCCGTGTCCGCACACCGCGAGAACCGGCGCGTTGGCGGTTTGCAGCCTGTTTCGACCGCCGAAACATGCCTCCCTGAGTAGCCCATCCGCTCACCCAACTGGTCCTGAGTCCAGTCGCGCGCTTCCCGCTTGCTGCGTAAACGCGCACCGTAGGCCGCTTGGGGGGAGGCGTCCGGGTTCAACTCCTTCAGGTTTACCAATGTGTCCTCCGTGCCTGGAACGTTGAAGACACCCCGCCTGTAGACCACGCTGGGCGCTCCCAGTAGTGGAAACACTACGGAGAGGAGTGATCGGTGGCAGGCGAAACCACAAATCCGCCAGGACAGGTCGACGAACAACAGGGGCCGCAGGGCAACGACGACCGGCCGACCCTGGAGGAACTGCGGCAGCAGTCGGTGGCACTGGGCGAACAGATCGCTCAGCATCTGGCGCGGGGAGCGAAGTGACCCGCGCTCACTGGACCAAGGTCCTGCCCAGCCTCGCGGTCGGCATGGTGGTCTATGACCGGCACTACGACATGCCCGCGACCATCGCCGACTTCGACGGCCCGATGGTCTGCCTCACCCGCCCCACCGGCCTCGAATGGCGATCGCACTGCGCCTCGGTGCGACCGGCCACCGCGTACGAGCAGCGCCAGCTACGCGCCATCGCCAAGCTTCACGCCCAGCGCCAACGAGGCAGCGACTCGCCGGAGTGAGCCCCCATGGCAGACGGCCCCTGGCACGCCGAATGGACGTTCATGAGCGCATCCGGCGTCACCACAGGAAGAGCCGACCGCACACGGTATTTCGAGATCCGCTCCGCCATCTTCAAAGCGGCCTCCACATCCCTACGGGACCTGGCCCACGAGGAAACCGCCGAGCGGGGCGAGCCCTGGAAACTCCTCGTCGCAGTCCTGTACTCCGAGGCGATGCTGTCGGCTGATGAAGTCGGCGAATGGCGGTACGCGAGTCCGGACGGCTGGGCGACCGTGACGGTTCGCTTCACCCCGTAGCCGCTACGACTGCGCCCCGGAATAGGGCGCCGCGGGGTAGCCCGGCTGCGAACGGTCGTCGTCCGCGGTCCCGTCCTCGTCGTCGTCCTCCCGGGCCTCCTCCCCCATCAGGTCCCGCACGAACAGCGTGGCGCCCGCCACCGCCCCCGGCATCAGGAACACCGCCACCAACGGCAGCAGGAAGGCCAGCGCCAGCGGGACGCCAAAGCCGAGGGTGAACATCCGGCGGCCCTTGAGCAGCCGGCGCCGCTCCTTGAGGAGCACCCCGCGCCGCAGCAGCGCGATCGACGTCAGTTCTTCGGTGAGGAAGAAGCCCGTGACGCAGAAGGCGAGCACCGGGATCACCGTCTGGCCGACCACCGGTACGAAGCCCAGCGCGAAAAACAGCGCGCCCCAGATCGCCGCCCGTATCACCAGCGCGATGGCCTCCCGCAGGCCGATCCACAGCTCGCGCCACAGCGACAGCCCGGACTCGGGCGCGGTGCCGGACTCGGAGATGTCGACCTGCTCGGAGAGGGATTCGTAGAAGGGCTGGCCGACCAGCAGCGTGACCGCGGTGAAGGTGAGGATGGCGAGGAAGAGGCACACACCGACGAAGAGGACGGCGAGCGCGCCGCGGAAGACGTCGACCCACGGCGAGGGCCAGCCGTCGGCGAAGGGGGTGGCCCACCCGATGAGGTCGTCGGTCCAGAAGAACAGCGCGACGAGCGCCGCCGCGTACCCGACGAGGGTGATGAGCGCGGGAATCATCCCGAACCCCCACCACCGTCCGTGCCGGGCGACCCAGCGCTGCCCCTTCACCAGATAGCCGAACCCGGCCGCAAGATCACGCATGGGGCCGTAGCTTACTGGGGCGCGCCGGCGAGTCCGGCACGTCTCATGTGGGTCCCCTCCCGGGGTTCGCGGAGGGCACCGCCCCACCGGATTCGGCTCCGGTGGGGCGGTGCGGTCGGGTGTGGGGTGCTTGAGCGCGCAGGTCAGGTGGTGCTCAGATCTTTCCTGCCCCCGCCTGGCCCGTCACCGTCGAGACGACCGAGGACGCGGGCTCGGCGGTGTACGCGTACGGCGGGTTGGTGAAGCTGCCGACCTGGGAGATCTCGGTGGCCGCGCCGCCGAGGTCGTTGCCCCGCAGCACCGCGTATCCGTCCACGTCGCTGTCGCGGTTGGTGGTCACCGCGACCTTCGTGTCACGGAACACGTTGTTCTCGACGAGCATCTGCGCGCCCATCCTGGGGTGCACGGCCGTTTCCGCGCCCTGCACGTAGTTGTCGTAGAAGTGCCCGGTGCCGAACCGCAGGCTCGGGATCCGCGAGTAGACATTGCTGAACCAGTTGTGGTGGTACGTCACCTTCAGATGGCCGGTGTCCTCACTGGCGTTGTTGTCGCTGTGTCCGACCAGGCTGCCCTTGAAGTGGTTGGCGAACTTGTTCCAGGACACCGTGACGCTGTCGGACGCGTGGGTGATGTCCAGCAAGCCGTCGTAGTAGTCCTTGTCGTGGTCGCGGTCGGCCGAGAAGGTGTTGTGGTCGATCCACACCTTGGTGGACTTCTGGACGGTGATCCCGTCCGCGGGAGCGACGGGCTTGCTGATGTTCAGGTTGCGGATGACGACGTTGGTCTTCTCCTTCAGCCGCAGCCCACCGCCGGTGAAGCCGGATCCGGAGCCCACGCCCAGGACGGTGGTGTTGGAGCCGATGTCCACCTGCCCGGACAGCGAGATGAGGCCGGACACCTTGACCACCTTCGCGCTGTTGCTCGCGACGGCGGTCTTGAAGGCGGCCAGGGTGGTGACGGTGGTGGCGGTGGCGTTGCCGCCGCCGGTGGTGCCCGCGCCGTAGCCGATCGGCGAGCTCTCGGCCGTGACGGCGGCGCCGCCGGACGGCGCGCCGTGGGCGGAGACGGCCGAGACGGTGCCCAGGGTGAGCGCGGCCACGACGCCCGCCGCGAGGGCGGTCAGGCGGCGCCGGTGGAGGGTGGTGCGCTGGTCGGTCATGGGGGGAGTCCTCTCATTCCGAGAAGATCTCCACGCGGGAGGGGAGGCAAGCGCTTGCTGAACAGCGGCAAGCACGCTGGTCGCTAGGGGCCGGGTGGAGATCGCCAAAGTTGCGGCTCTGACGTGTTCTCTGTGCGTTCGACTCCGCCGACGAGCGGGTGGTCAGTCCGCGCCGGCAGAGGGCAGCTACCACCCATGAAGCTAGTAAGCGCTTGTAGTGATGTCAACGCCCTGGCGGCGTGTGCTTCCCCCCCGAGCGTTCCATGAGGGAGTGCGCCAACGACGCGGCGGCGCCGCCGGAGGTGTGTGCCTGGCCCCGGCGGGGTCAGGCACACGTCTCAGGTTTCGTCCTCTTCGCCAGAGGTCAGGAAGGACGCCGTATCGAGATCGCAGTCGAACGGCGCGGGGACGTGCACCTTCTCACCGAACGGAACGGTGAGGTGGGAGACGTAGCCCCTCGGGGACGGCGTCCAGAAGACGGTCGTCGTCTCGTTCTGCATGTCGAGCAGCAAGTACACGGGCACTCCGCTCTTGCCGTAGACCTCTGCCTTGTCGCTCATGTCGTTGGCGCGTGTCGCGATGGACGTGAGTTCGGCGACGAGCGAGAGTGCGTCCCCCGGGATATAGCGCGACCTCGTTCGGAAGGCCGAGCCATCGGCTACGTAGATGTCCGGCCCATAGGCACGCTCTGATGCGGGGAAGGTGAAGAGGTACGGAGTGCTCGCGGCCTTGTGCCCCTCCGGGGCGAAGGGCTGCAGATGCTCGCAGATCGCCCAGATGATCGGCGCGTAGTACCCCTGAGACCACGGCGATACGACGATGCTCCCCCTGATGATCTCCGCCCTGTAGCCATCGGGCACCTGCAACTCGGGCAGCAGCCGGCACAGCTCCTCGAAGGACCCCGCCTTCGATGCCTCTCCCCCGCTCGATGCCTTCCTCGTCTCCGTGGGGCGATCGATCATGATGATCACCGCATACCTCCTGCCGAGGGCTGATCCTGCCACTCAGCGTAGTTGTCCGGACTGACATTCCCCCACCGAATCACCCAATCCGGTGAATGTCCCGCCACCGGGCTCCGACATCCCCTGCGTGCCGATCACCGCCAGCAGGCTCAGCTTCCACTCTCACCCCAGCCGGATGACGTTCCAGGACATCGGCTCCAGCGTGGCCCGCAGCAGCCCGCCGTCCAGTTCCGTGCCGGTCGCGGCGTGCGGGGTGACGCGCTCGGGCTCGGCCAGGGTGTTGCGGGCCTCGGGGTCGGCGTCGGCGAGGACGCTGTGCTCGACGACGCCGGCCACGGACAGGCCGCGCAGGTCCACCTCCAGCGGCAGCGCGGCCGTCTGGGCGCGGTTGACGGCGAAGACGGTGACCTCGCCGGTCTCCTTGTCCGCGACGGCGGTGGCGTGCAGCAGCGGCACCTCGCCGTACTTGGCCGTCTCGTACGTCGGGCTGTCCACGTTGACCTGGAGGACCCGTCCGCGCCCGTGCCGGGAGGCCTGGGCGAACGGGAAGAAGGTGGTCTGCTTCCAGGCCGGGCCGCCCGGCTCGGTCATGATCGGCGCGATGACGTTGACGAGTTGGGCGAGGCAGGCGACGGTGACCCGGTCTGCGTGGCGCAGCAGCGCGATGAGCAGCGAGCCGAAGACGACGGCGTCGGTGACGGAGTAGTTGTCCTCCAGGAGCCGGGGGGCCTCCTCCCAGTTGGGCGGCTCGGCGTCCTGGAAGCGGGTCAGGTACCAGACGTTCCACTCGTCGAAGGAGAGGTTGATCTTCTTCTTGGACTTCAGCCGGGCGCCCACGTGGTCGCAGGTGGCGACCACGTTCTCGATGAAGGACTCCATGTCGACGGCCGAGGCGAGGAAGGAGTCGCGGTCGCCGTCGAGCTCTTCGTAGTAGGCGTGCAGGGAGATGTAGTCGACCAGGTCGTAGGTCTCCCGCAGGACGGTGGCCTCCCACTCCGCGAAGGTCGGCATGGCCTGCGAGGAGCTGCCGCAGGCCACCAGCTCCACGTCCGGGTCGATCTGCCGCATCGCGCGGGCGGCCTCGGCGGCCAGCCGCCCGTACTCCTCGGCCGTCTTGTGGCCGGTCTGCCAGGGCCCGTCCATCTCGTTGCCCAGGCACCACAGCCGGATGCCGTACGGGTCCTTGTCGCCGTGCGCCACGCGCAGGTCGGACAGGGCGGTGCCGGAGGGGTGGTTGGCGTACTCCTGGAGTTCCAGCGCCTCGGCCACCCCGCGCGTGCCGAGGTTGAGCGCCATCATCGGCTCGCCGCCGACCTTGCGGAGGAAGTCGATGTATTCACCGAGCCCGAACCGGTTGGTCTCGGTCGACCGCCAGGCCAGGTCCAGGCGGCGCGGGCGCTCCTCGACGGGCCCGACGCCGTCCTCCCACTTGTAGCCGGAGACGAAGTTGCCGCCGGGGTAGCGGATGACGGTGACGCCGAGCTCGCGGATCAGCTCCAGGACGTCGGTGCGCAGACCGGCCTCGTCGGCGCTGGGATGACCGGGTTCGTAAACGCCGGTGTAGACGCAGCGGCCGAGGTGCTCGACGAACGAGCCGAACACGCGCGGGTCGACGTCCCCCACGGCGAAGGCGGGGTCGATGGCGAAGCGGGCCGGACGGGCGGGAGCAGGGGTGTCGGCGGGGGTGGTGCTGGCGGGCGTCGGCTGCATTGCGGCGTCTCTCTCCTGCGCTGGCGCGCGGCAAAGTGTCCGAGATTTCGGATGTCGATCGCGACTTCGAACGAGACGGTAAGATCTCCTCCCCCGCCCGTCAACGCCTCGCGCACCGCAACCTCAGGCATGCCGCCCGGCCGGCGCCGCCTTGGGGCACCGGCTCTTCGGCGGTGAGATGATCCACGGCCTGGCCACCAAGGGCCCCTACGACTTCGGCGGCAGGCTGGGCACCGCCATGACGGCCCGCCCCAAGACCCCTCACCCCGTGGTTCACTGGGCTCGGCCAGGGAGCGCTCGACGCGGCGACCGGCCCTGATCCCGACTGTCAGGCCGTACGGAAAGGGACCCGCCCGTGACCACCGAACGCCCCCGCATAGCCATGATCGCGGACGAGCGCGAGACGCTGCGCGGCTTCCTCGAGTTCCACCGGGCGACGCTCGCGATGAAGTGCGACGGGCTCTCCGACGAAGACCTGCGGCGGCAGTCGATGCCGCCCTCGACGCTCTCGCTGCTGGGGCTGGTCCGGCACATGGCCGAGGTGGAGCGCAACTGGTTCCGCCGGGTGATGGGCGGCGAGGACATCCCGCTGGTGTGGTCCGACTCGTTCGACTTCCAGGCGGCCTACGACGCGCGGGAGGCCACGCGGGCGGAGGCGTTCGCGGCCTGGGAGGCGGAGATGGCACACGCGCGGCGGATCGAGGCGGAGGCGGAGTCGCTCGATGTGACGGCGCACGCCGCGCGATGGGGCACGGACGTGTCGCTGCGCACGGTGATGCAGCACGTGATCCTCGAATACGGGCGGCACAACGGCCACGCCGACCTGCTCCGCGAGGGCATCGACGGGACCGTCGGGGCCTGACGCGGCGGGGCTCCTCCGGACGAGGAGCCCCGTCCCCGGGTCCTTCAGCCGTGCTCCAGGCCCGCTTCGCGGGGCACCAGCCGGAGTTCGACCTCGCGCTCCTGGTCGCCCGGGACCTTGCCCCGGTCCTCGATCACGAAGGCGCGCGCCAGGACCTCACGGATCTGCTCGACCTGGCACGGGCAGCCCTGGAGGTCGGCCGTGATGGGTGCGGTCAGGGCGGTGGGCTCGGGCTCCGTACGGGTCGGGGTCACCTCGAAGGTCGAGGTCCACACCACCGGGTGTTCCTCGAGCGGGTGCTGCGGCAGGCCGGCGTACGCGTCGTCGGAGCGGTAGCACCCGTGCAGCACATTGAAGACCGTGTCGGCGTCGTCCCGCGAGATTCCGCTGAGGGTCACCAGAACGTGCTCGGCATGCCCTTCCACATTGGCCATGGTGGACACCTTCTTCGCTGCTGAGCGATAGTCCTTGTCTTTCATGTTCGCAGCTTTCGCGCGCTTTCACCCGGATGGTTCGTCCGGAATCGGATGGTCCGGGCGCGTACCCCCGGGCTGGGGGCTGCCCCGCCGCCCGGTGCCGGACTCGTCCAGGTCGGGCACGTCGTCGTCGCGGTCGTCCGGGCCTTCGTAGGTGGAGCCGGAGCGGTCCACGTCCAGGGGGTCGGGGCCCTCGTGCACCTGCTGGTCGGGCATGTCCCTGGGTATGGCGTGGGTGTGATCTCCGGGCGCTTCCAGTCGTCGGTCAGTCACGGACGGTTCCCTTCGTCGGCGAACGGTCGGCGGACGGACCCCTCAGGTACCCCGAGGGGCCGAAGCTACGCCGCCATGGACCGCCGCCCATGGACCGCCGCTCAGACGAGCACGTTCTTGTAGAAGAGGTTGCTGCGGCGGTCGCCCGCCTCGCCGGAGGCGAAGCCGAGGAAGAGCCGGACCTCCCCCGCGGCCGTCCGGTACACCGCCATGCCCTCCGGCTCCCGGTACGTCAGCGTCGAGCCCGCACCGGTGAAGGCCCGCTGGGTCAGGGCGCCGGTGTTCACGTTGACGCTGGAGGTGTAGGCGTTGCCGGGGGACGGGTTGGTGTCGCCGTAGGCGGTTCCGGTCAGCTGGTAGACGTAGGAGCCGTAGAGCGCGTAGCCCTGGAAGACGGCGGGGTCGCTGGGCTGGGCGAAGTCCGCGAGCCGGTTGGTGTAGTCGCCGGCCGCGACCTCGTTCACGTTGAAGATCGCGTACCGCCTGCTGCCCGCGGTGTTCAGATAGCGGATGGCCATCCGGTTGTTCACCGGGTCGATCGCGCAGGTGGTCTCCGTCGCGTCGGAGACGGGCGAGTGCTTGGTCAGGGCGGAGGAGGTGTGGGAGAGGGTGGCCCCGCTGGTCCAGCGGAAGCGGGCCAGCCGTCTGCCGCGGGCGCCGCTGTTGACGTCCACCTCGGTCCACAGATAGGTGTCGGACCCCACGGCCTGCGCGCCGATGGACACGCCGTGGCCGAAGCCCAGCAGATACATATAGCCGAGCTGATTGCCGGAGAAGTCCAGCTGGGTGATGCACAGGTCGCCGCTGTCGTCCGGGGAGCCGTCCTTGAGCTGGGCCACGAAGAGGCGCCGGTTGACGTTGTCGAAGGTGAAGGACTGCTGGACCCTCGCGTTGCGCAGGCGCGCGTGGCGGAACAGGTCGTACGAGGGCTGGGTCAGGTCGAAGCGCTTGGACGCCGGCACAGCCGCGGGGGCGGCCTCGCCGGCGCGGGCGGTCGCGGCGGCCGCCCCGGCCACCGGTCCGAGCGCGGCTCCCGCCGCGGCTCCTCCGCCGAGTTTCAGCAGCCGGCGCCGGTTCCAGGTGCGGTCTCGCGTCATGATCTCCGCTTTCTCTCGGGGAGGGTGGGGGCCGCGGCGCCCCCGCCCCCGGCCGGCGCCGCCGGTGGGGGCGCGGGCGGGAGCGGGACGCTACGGGCGTAGATCAGTCGTTCTCCGGATGCGCCGCCGGTACACCCGGTCCTGGCGTCAGGTTCATGTCAGGTCAGGACGTATCAGTACGCGGTGGGCCAACCGCCGCTCCAGCTCAGCAGGTTGACGCCGAGCTTCGGGGTGCCGCTGTCCTGGCCGTCGTAGTAGTGGTAGACGAGCAGGTCGCCGTCCACGTCGCTCATGACGGACTGCCCGCCGGGGCCGATGTAGCGGCCGTGGGACTCCAGCACCACCGAGCCGCCGTTGTTCATCATGGTGACCCCGTTCTTGTCCAGGTACGGCCCGGTGGGCCTGGTGGCGCGGCCGACCTTGATCTTGTACGTGGAGCCGGCGCCCGCGCAGCAGGTGTCGTACGAGGCGAACAGGTAGTAGTACCCGTTGCGCTTGACGACCGTGGGCGCCTCGACGGCCTTGGTACCGGTGGGCCGGGAGGCGATGGAGTAGACGGTCCGGTCGCCCGCGTACTGCTTGCCCGTGGAGGGGTCGAGGCGGATCATCTTCAGCCCCGACCACCACGAGCCGAAGGACAGCCACCACGTGCCGTCGCCGTCGACGAAGAGGTTGGGGTCGATGGCGTTGTAGTCGCTGCTGCCGGTCGTGGCGTGCACGATGCCCTGGTCGGTCCAGGTGCCCGCCTTGCCGCTCGGCGAGGTCGCGAACCCGATCGCCGAGTTGCTCGACCCGAAGGACGAGACGGCGTAGTACATCAGGTACTTGCCGCCCTGGTACGAGATGTCGGGCGCCCAGGGGTCGTTGCTCGAGGAGTAGTTCTTCCACCACGACGGCGGGGTGTTGAAGGCGTTCCCCGAGCGGCTGAAGGCGATCCGGTCGGTGGAGGTGCGGGCCTCGAGGCCGCCGTGGGTGGCGTAGAGCAGGTAGGTGCCGTCGGTGGCGCGGATCATGGTGGGGTCGTGGACGACGATGTCGCCCGTCACCCGCCCCGGGTTGGGGTAGGCGGAGGCGCTCGTCGGCAGCAGCGCGAGGGCCGTGGCGGCCGCGAGGGCGGCGAGTCGCCGGGCCCCGGACCGGCCGGTGGCGGCACGCGCGGCCCCGGCACGCCTCGACTTGAGGTGGATCATTCGGCTCTCCTTCAGAATGTTTTCGGTGCCCCTCCGAAACACTTGGCGCGACAGACCGCGCCGACTGGCCTCAACACCTCCCCTCTCCCGGGGGATTGACTCGCCCATCAGCTGCCTCTACTTTCCCCCGGACGTTTCGGTGACGTTCCGGAAGTTTTCGGTGGCAGAGGAAGGGACGCTCTCGTGATCAAGGTGATGCGCGCCGCTGTGACGGGCGCACTGGCCGTCGCCCTCCTGGGGACGGCGGCGACCGTGCCGAAAGCCCGTGCCGGCGACGGCGCCCCGGCGCGGGCCTCCGGCCGGGTGGACTTCGGCCACCGCCTCCAGCCCATCGACGGCTTCGGCTTCTCCGAGGCCTTCCAGCGCGCCGACCTGATGCACGGCGCGCGGGGGCTGACCCCCGAACACCAGCGGGAGGTCCTGGATCTGCTGCTGGACCGGACGTCCGGGGCCGGGCTGAGCATTCTGCGGCTGGGCATCGGCTCTTCCTCGGACGAGGTGTACGACCACATGAAGTCGATCCAGCCGACCGACCCGGGCGGGCCCGACGCCACGCCCCGCTACCAGTGGGACGGCGACGACGGCGGCCAGGTGTGGCTGGCGAAGGAGGCGAAGGCGTACGGCGTGAAGCGCTTCTACGCCGACGCCTGGAGCGCCCCCGGCTATATGAAGACCAACGGCACGGACGCGAACGGCGGGACGCTGAGGCCCGAGTGGCGGCGGGCCTACGCCGACTACCTGGTCCAGTACGCGCGGTTCTACCGCCAGGAGGGCATCCGCGTCACCGACCTCGGCTTCACCAACGAGCCGGACCTGTCCACCTCGTACGCCTCCATGCGGTTCACGCCCGAGCAGGCGGTGGAGACGGTCAAGGCGCTCGGGCCGGCCGTGCGCCGCGCCGGGATCAGCCTGGTGTGCTGCGACGCCGCCGGGTGGGACGAGCAGGCGGAGTTCAGCGCGGCGATCGAGAAGGACCCGCGGGCCGCGGCGTATGTCGCCGTGCACACCGGCCACCCGTACGTCGCCCCCTCCGACCAGCCGCTGCCGACCGCGCGCCGCACCTGGATGTCCGAGTGGAGCCCCAACGGACCGACGTGGAACGAGGCGTGGGACGACCGCTCCGGCTATGACGGCCTGGCGGTCGCGGAGGCCATCCACACCACCCTCGCGGACGCCCGCGCCAGCGCGTACGTGTACTGGTTCGGGGCGTCCGTCGGGGCCACGCGGGGGCTGATCCAGCTGGACGGGGCGGACTACCACGTCTCCAAGCGGCTGTGGGCGCTCGCCGCGTACAGCAGGTTCATCCGGCCGGGGGCGGTGCGGGTGGCCGCGTCCTCCGGGACGGAGGGCGTCAGGATCACGGCTTTCCGCAACCGGGACGGGTCGCGGGTGCTGGAGATCCTCAACACCGGTGAGCAGCCGGTGCGGGCCCAGTACGCCCTCGGCGGCGGCCCGGGCGCCTCCGGGCGCGGCTCGGTGTACCGCACGGACGAGACCCACTCGCTGAGCCGGGTCGCGACGGCGCGGGTGCGCGGCGGCGGGCTGGGCGTGGAGCTGCCCGCGCGGTCGCTGACCACGGTGGTGCTGGGGAGGTGACCGGCGGCGGGCCTGGTGCGCCCGGCCGGGCGCACCAGGCTCCCCGCCCCGTGGGGGGATCCTCACTGGCCGGCCAGTCCCGTGTGGGCCACACCGCGCACGATCTGGCGCTGGAAGAGCGCGAAGACCACCAGCAGCGGCAGCCCCGCGATCACGACCGAGGCCATCATCTGGGCGTAGCGCAGCCCGTACGAGGACTGGACGTTGACCAGCCCCACCGGCAGGGTCATCCCGTTGGGATCGGTCGTGACCAGGAACGGCCACAGGAAGTTGTTCCACGTGGAGATGAAGGTGAAGATCGCCACGGCCGCGAGCACCGGCCGGGACAGCGGCATCACGACGGTCCAGAAGACCCGCCACCGCCCCGCCCCGTCCACGAACGCGGCCTCCTCCAGCTCGCGCGGCACCCCGTCGAAGAACTTCACCAGGATGAACACCATCGCGGGCACGGCGACCTGCGGCAGGATCACCCCCCAGTAGGTGTCCACGAGGCCCATGGAGACCATCTCCGCGAACAGCGGGGCCATCAGCACCTGCGGCGGCACCATGATCCCGGCCAGGACCAGCCCGTAGAGCGCCTTGCGGCCGCGGAACTCGGTGCGCGAGAAGCCGTACGCGGCCATCGCGCACAGCACCACGGTCAGCAGGGTCGTCATGATCGAGATGTAGGCGGAGTTGAACATCCACTGTCCGATGTCGCCGGACTTCCACACCTCGCGGTAGGCGTCGAAGGTGATCGTCGAGCCGATCCACTTCAGCGGTGTGGTGGTGGTCTCGCCCTCCGGCTTGAGGGAGGTGGCCACCGCCCACGCCAGCGGCACCAGCCACACCGCCACCAGCGCGAGCGCGACCAGCAGCATGCCGATCCGGCCCGGGGACCAGCGGACCCTGCGGCCCGCGTCGGCGCCCGCTTTCACCTGTGTCAGGTCTTTCACGGCTGTCTCCGCGCTCATGACCGCGCGCCCTCCTCACTCGCGCGGCGGGTCAGCCGCAGATGGACCAGGGAGACGATCACGATCAGGGCGAAGAAGAGGTACGAGACGGCGGAGGCGTAGCCGATCCGGTAGCCGGTGAAGCCGGACTGGTAGACGTACTGGAGGATCGGCCGGGTGGCGTCGTCGGGGCCGCCTCCGGTCATGATGTAGACCTGATCGAAGATCTTCAGCGAGGCGAGGATCTGGAGGATGACCACGACGCCCGTGGTCCGCCGCAGCATCGGCAGGGTGATGTTCCGCAGCCGGGCCCAGGCGCCCGCGCCGTCCAGCTCCGCCGCCTCGTAGAGGTGCTGCGGGATGGCCTGGAGCGCGGCCAGGTACAGCAGGAAGTTGAAGCCGACGGTCCACCACACGGTGGTCAGGACGATCGACAGCATGGCGTAGCGCTCGTCGGTGAGCCAGCCGATGCCGGGGTGCAGGCCGAGGGAGGCCAGCGCCTGGTCGGCGAAGCCGAAGTCGGAGGGGTAGATCACCCACAGGAAGAGCAGCCCGACGACACCGGACGGCAGCAGGAAGGGCGCGAACCAGCTCAGCCGCCACAGCCACTGGACCACCCGCAGATGGTGGGCGAGCAGCGCCAGGCCCAGGCCGACGAGGACGAGGGGGACGGTGGACAGGACGGTGAACCAGACGGTGTTCCACAGCGAGGACCACACATCGGGGTCCCGCAGGGCCTCGGCGTAGTTGTCGAGGCCGATGAAGTGGCCGTCGGTGCCGGTGATGTTGTCGTCGCCGAGGCTCATCTTGACGCCGTACAGCAGCGGCCAGAGGAGGAAGAGAGCGTAGACGACGAGGAAGGGCCCGACGAACACCAGCCCGTGTTCGGTCCAGTGGCGGCGCACGGTCCCGGGCGGGGTGGTGGCCGCGGTGGCCCGGGACGAGTCGGGCGGGGGCGCGGTCACGGTCGGCGCGCTCATTTCGCACCTCCGAAGGGGTTGGGGGTGTCGAGGAGTTCGCGCAGCCGGGACTTGGCCTCCTTCAGGGCGCCCTCGGGCGTACGGGAGCCGGTGAACACCCCGGAGAACACCGAGCCGAGCGCGATCCACATGAGGGAGGCGGAGCCGGTGAACCAGGCGGGTTCGTCGAGCGCCACGTCGTTGACGACCGAGCGGTATTCGGACTGCGGCTGGAGCTTGAGGTAGGCGGGGTTCTTCAGCGTCGGCAGATAGGCCGGCACATGGCCGCCCTTGGCCCACTCGACGGTGTGCTTGAGCATCCAGGCCACGAACTCATGGGCCGCTTCGTTGGTGGCGCCGCCCCGGTCGTTCTGGTGGGGCAGCACGAAGGAGTGGCAGTCGGCCTGGGCGGTGGGGCGGCCGAAGAGGGCCGGCACCCGGGTCATGGAGAACGGCAGCTTGGTGGTGCGGAAGGAGCTGACCTCCCATTCCCCGTTGAGGTAGAAGGCGGTCCTGCCGCCGTTGAAGACGCCGACGGAGCCCGGGTAGTCGACCCGGCGGACGCACAGCCCCTCGTCGACGAGCATGCGCATGTACCGGAGCACCTTCAGCGCCTTGGCGTCGTCGAGGGCGAGGCGGCGGCCGTCGGCGGACAGCACCTTCCCGCCGGTCTGGGAGTAGAAGGTGGAGAACACCCGCCAGGGGCCGATGACGTCGCCGCCGATGGTCTCGGTGACCATGCCCGGCTGCCCGGTGGCCTTCTTGGCGGCGCGCAGGGCGGCGGTGAACTCCTCGGCGCCGTGGATCGGCGCCAGCTTGCCGTCGGAGCCGAGCAGCCCGGCCTTCTCGCACACCTCGGTGTTGTAGAAGAGCACCATGGGGTGGGTGTCGAGCGGGATGGCGTACTGCTTGCCCTCCACCGCGCCGCGCTTCCAGATGCCCTCGGGGAAGTCGGCGGGGGTCACGCCGTGTTCGGCGAGCAGGTCGAGGTCGAAGGCGTCGAGGAGGCGGCCGGGCGCGAAGCCCGCGAGCCTGGCCAGGTGCAGCGCCGCGACCTCGGGGGCCCGGCCGCCCGCGCCCGCCATGCCGAGCTTGGTGTAGTACGGCGAGCCCCACTGGAGGGTGGCGGCTTCCAGGCCGATCGAGGGATGGGACGCGCTGTAGGCGTCCAGCATCGCCCGCATGTTGACGCCGTCGCCGCCGCCGAAGAGGTGCCAGTAGCGCAGCCGGGTCTTGCCCTCGGCGACCGACGAGGGCGCGGCACAGGCGGTGGCGCCCGCGCCCAGGGCGCCGGCGGCGGCGAGGGCGCCGAGACCGGTGAGCACGCTGCGGCGGCTCGGGGAGGATCGTTGCATTGCGGCTCATTCCTGCTGCACCAGAGCAGCGTTTGTTCGTGATTTCGAATGCCGCTCGTAACTTCGGACGGAAGATAAGCCGCCGTGGAGTGCACGTCAACGCTTTGCGCAGGACTCGCCCCACCTCTTGACCCACGACTCAGCAAGCGCTTACCGTCACCGGTCTCTCTTCGTGCGAGTGAGGCGGGGCAACGGATGTACGAACTGGGGGGACGGGACCGTCCGCACCCGCGGGACGACGCGGCGGGGGCGGCTTCGGCCATCTCAAGATCGACTACAACGCGCGTCCGCAGGGCGCGCACTGTGAATGCCGTGGGCCCGCTCTTCGGCGGGCCACGGTCTTTCCGGTCACGTCTCGCAGCTCCACGCCTCGACCGTCGCCGCAGCCCAAGCCTCGACGCGCTGCGTGAACTCCACGGCAGGGAACGTCCCGTCGACGGCGACGTCCTTGATCGTGACGGAGAAACGGGATCGCAGCGCGTCCCGGTGCGGCAAGGCCGCGTCCCGGGACACTCGTGAAGGCTCCCCCTTCACACGATGGGAGTTGCCACGACGAGCCCGACCGACGAGCCGGTTCACTTCGCCGAGGCCGCCTTCGAGGTACGCACGCAGGAGCGCCCACGCCATCGCGCCGTCGTCGGCGGGAACCCGACTGGGGTGCTGAAGCAGGAAGCAGGAGACCGAGACACCGTGAAGCGGCCCCCACGGTTCCTGACGTGAATGGTCCAGAGCGAGCAAGGCGTGGAACAGCTCGTCACAGGATCGCGGATCCATCGGTGCACCGCACTCCGGGCAGGGTTTCATGCCTTCTCCTCGATCCTCCGAAGTACAGCGAGGCCGGCCGCAGCGGCTTGGGCAGGACGGCGACGATGCCTCCGGTGCCCCCACCCCCTTCCTGCGGCCGGCCGCTGTACGCCGAAGGCGCAGGGCCGCCCGGAGACCGTCAGTCGTTCAGCGCGACGATCATCTTGCCGATGTTCTCGCCGCGCAGCATGCCCAGGAACGCGTCCACCGCGCTGTCGATGCCCTTGACCACCGTCTCCCGGTAGTGCAGCTTGCCCTCGCGCAGCCAGCCGCCGACCTCCTCGACGAACCGCTGCTGGAGGTGCTGGTGGTCCTGGACGAGCATGCCCTGGATACGCAGCCGCTTGCCGATGACGAGGGCGAGGTTGCGCGGGGCGGCGGGCGGCTCGGTCGCGTTGTACTGGGCGATCATGCCGCAGACGGTGATGCGTCCGTGCACGTTCATGCGGCCGATGGCGGCCTCGAGGTGTTCGCCGCCGACGTTGTCGAAGTAGACGTCGATGCCGTCGGGCGCGGCCTCCTTGAGCTGCTCGGCGACCGGGCCCTCCTTGTAGTTGAACGCCGCGTCGAAGCCGTACTCCTGGGTCAGCAGCCGGACCTTCTCGTCCGAGCCCGCGCTGCCGATGACCCGCGAGGCGCCCTTGAGCTTGGCGATCTGGCCGACCTCGCTGCCGACCGCGCCCGCCGCGCCGGAGACGAAGACCACGTCGCCCTCCTTGAAGGAGGCGACCTCGAGCAGGCCCGCGTACGCGGTCAGCCCGGTCATGCCGAGGACGCCGAGGTACGCGGAGAGCGGGGCGGCGGCCGGGTCCACCGCGACCGCGTGCTCGGCGTCCATCGTCGCGTACTCGCGCCAGCCGGCGAAGTGCAGGACGTGGTCGCCGACGGCGACGCCCTCCGCGTTCGAGGCGATGACCTGGCCCACGGCGCCGCCGTTCATCGGGTGGTCGAGCTTGAAGGGCGGGAGGTACGACTTCACGTCGTTCATCCGGCCGCGCATGTACGGGTCCACCGACATGTACAGGTTGCGGACCAGCACCTGGCCGGGGCCCGGCTCGCCGACGGGCACCTCGCGCAGCGCGAAGTCCTCCGGCTTCGGCCACCCTTCGGGGCGGGCGACGAGGTGCCATTCACGGCCGGTGGCGGGTATCCCGGAGGTGGGGGTGGTGGCGGTCATGGGGGTGAGCCTCCTCAGATGTTTCGGGATGTTTCAGGTAGTGAAACAATGATGGTGCTGGATATTTCATGGTGTCAAATAAATGGGTATTCTGGACCCCATGACCTCCAGCAACGAACCTCCTGATCCGCTGACGCTCGAAGTCGTCGAGCTCATCGGCACCATCGTCGCGCGCTATCACGAGGAATACGAGCAGGCCGCCGCGAAGCACTCCCTCACCGGCGCGCAGGCGCGGGTGCTCGGGCTGCTGTCCCGGGGCCCGACGCCCATGCGCCGCATCGCCCAGCAGTTGAAGTGCGAGCCGTCGAACGTGACGGGGATCATCGACCGCCTGGAGACCCGCGGCCTCGCCGAGCGCCGGCTCGACCCGGCCGACCGCCGCGTCAAGCTCGCCGCCGCGACCGACCGGGGCAAGGAGACCGCCGACCGGCTGCGCGGCTCGCTCGGCTTCGCGCGCGCCCCGCTGGCCGGGCTGTCGGAGCGGGAGCGCACGGTGCTGCGCGACCTGCTCAAGCTGATGGTGGGGCCGGACGACGAGCTGCCGGCGGTCTGACGCGGTCGGAAGGCGAGCCGATCCGGCTCTGACGCGAGCCCGACCCCGACCCCGGCCGGCCCCCCGGGCGCGCCACCGGCCCTACGTGCACCACCACAGGAAGCGGTCGCAGCTCCCCGTGGGCGTGGGCGCGGGGGTGGTCGGCGCCGCGGTGGTGGGGCCGGGGTCGGACGGCGAGGTCGGGTCCTGTGTGGAGCCGCCCCCTCCGCCGCCGCCCGTGGCGGCGGGCGTGGCGGAGGGGCCGCCGGAGCCACCGGCCGAGGAGGGGGCGTCGGGGCCGGGCGACTCGCCGTCCTCGGACTTCTCGCCGTCCTCGGACTTCTCGCCGTCCTTGCCTGCGGCGTCCCCGTCCGCGCCCCCGTCCTCGTCCGCGCTCGCCCCGTCCGCGCCGGCCGAGGGGCCGGCGCCCGGTGCCCCGCTCTCCCGCGCGCTCGGCCCGCTGGAGCCCCCGGCGCCCGGGCCGCGGTCCACCTGCGAGGTGTCGGGGCCGGACGAGGACGAGGACTCGTGGAAGATGCCGCCCTCGGTGGCGATCTCCGCCACGAACAGCCCGGCCAGCAGGGGGCCGAGCACCGCCGCCATGATCGTCACCCGGCGCCGCCGCCCGCGGCGCGCCCGGCGCGCCCGCCCGCCGATGATGCCGCGGGGTCTGGGCTTCCCGCGGGCCGCCTTGCGCCGGTCCGCGCGCGTCGAGGCCGCCTCGGGGGCCTCCGCGCGCGTCGAGGCCGCCTCGGCCTCGGCAGCGGGGGACGGCTCGTCATCCGCTTCAGCGTCGAAGGGGGCGCCTTCGGGCGCGGGGTAGGCGTACTCCCCCGCGTACGCACCACAACCCGGGCAGATGACAGCGCCGTTGAGGTGGCGGCGGCAGGAAGGGCAGTAATCCATGTCGCCGGGCAGGTTATGTGACCCCCGGGTAGTCGAGAAACCGCAGATTGTGAGGATCCTGTGCAAGGATCGATTTCTCGCCGAACGGACCGTCGCTTGGCCGAAATTGTCCGCCTCGGCCCGCGACCACCTCAGTCCGGGAACGCCTCAACCGCGAAACCTCGGCCCGCGAACGCCTCAGCCCGCGGACGCCTCAGCCCGCGAACGCCGGTTGCGCCAGCCCCTGCCCCGCCCCCGCGAGCACCAGCACCGACCCGGCGAGCGGCTGTTCGGCGGGGCCGAGCCCGACCCGCGCGGAGGTCACGTACAGGTCGGTCAGGTCCGGGCCGCCGAAGGCGCACGCGGTCGGGCGGCGCACCGGCAGCTCCACCACCCGGTCGAGCGAGCCGTTGGGGGCATACCGGCGGACCGCTCCGCCGTCCCACAGCGCGACCCACACGCCGCCGTCGGCGTCCACGCACAGCCCGTCGGGGAAGCCCGCGCCGTCCTCGATCCGCGCGAAGGGGCGGCGGCCGGTGACCTCCGCGCCCGCCACGTCGAAGACGTCGATCCGGCGGGTCGGGGTGTCGGCGTAGTACATGAGACGGCCGTCCGGGCTCCAGCCGATGCCGTTGCTGACCGTGACGTCCGGCAGGATCTCCGTACGGGAGCCGTCCGGGGCGATACGGGACAGCGTGCCGCCGCCCGTGGCCTCGTCGTAGCGCATGGTGCCCGCCCACAGCGAGCCGTCCGGCGCCACGGCCGCGTCATTGCCGCGGCGGCCGGGGACCGCCTCGTGGACCAGCCAGGAGAACCCGCCGTCGGCCCCGTACAGCCCGACGCCGTCGCGGAGGTTGACCGCGAGGCCGCCGCCGGCCCGGGGCTTGGCCGCGCCGACGTGCTGCTCGGTGACCAGGACCGTGCGCCGGCCGGTGGCGGGGTCCCAGGTGTGGACGCGGGAGGAGAGGATGTCCACCCAGATCAGCCGCTTCGCCGCGGCGTCCCAGGTCGGGCCCTCGCCCAGCTCGGCGGTCGCCCGGACCGCCACCTCCAGGCCGTGGCCGTTGCCGCTCATGCGCCGCGCCTCCGGTGTCCCAGGCGGGCCGACAGCTCGCCCGCGCCCTTGGCGGCCAGCTCCGCCAGCTCCTGCTGCCGCTCCTCGCTCCAGCGGATCATCGGCACCGAGATCGACAGCGCGGCCACCACCTTGCCCGCCGAGTCCCGCACCGGGGCCGCCACACAGCTCACGTCCGGGTTCGACTCGCGCTGCTCGACGGCGATGCCGCGCTCGCGGATCTCCGCGAGATGGCGGCGCAGCTCCTGGGGGGAGGTGATGCTGTTGTCCGTCATCGCGGTCAGCGGCCGGTCCTCCGGGATGCGGGCGGCCAGTGCCTCCTCGGAGAGGGAGGCGAGGAGCATCTTGCCGACCGAGGTGCAGTGGGCGGGCAGCCGGCGGCCGGCGGCGGAGACCATGCGGACGGCGTGGGTGGAGTCGACCTTGGCGATGTAGATGACGTCCGCGCCCTCCAGGATGGCGACGTGGACGGTCTCGTCGCAGGTCTCGGCGACGCTGCGGGCCACCTGCCGGCCCTCGGCGGCCAGGTCGAGCTGCTCGGCGTAGCGGCTGCCCAGTTGGTACGGGCGCACGCCGAGCCGGTAGCGTCCTGGCTGGTCGGGCACTTGCACCAGGTAGGAGCGAGCGGCCAGGGTGGTCACCAGCTCATGGACCGTCGTCCGGGGCAGCCCGAGCTTGCGGGTGATCTCGGGTGCGGAGAGCGTGCCGTCCCCGTCGAGAAAGAGCTCGAGTATGTCCAGGGCCCGGGTCACCGCGGGCACCAAGCGTCCCATGTCGCTCGCCCACCCCTTCTGGTCCAGTTGGCACCGTCTGTTCGAGATTACGGCCATCGGCCGGTATCGCGAACAGATTACGCAGAGGTGACTTCTCCAGGCAATGGCCGGGCGCCTGGGGGCCCCGGGTGCGCCACGATGGGGCCATGAACTCCGCGCTCGACCCCTCGGCCGACTCCTTCCCCGCCCCCTTCCCCTTCGTGCTGGTGCTGCTGCGGAGAATGGCCGACTACCACCCGGACCTGGTCGAGGAGGCGCTGCGGGAGCTGGGCTTCAGCCGCTCCGTGATGCGCGAGGCGAACCGCCGCTGGCAGGCCATGCGGCGCTCGCCCCGGCGCAGGTCCGCGGTCGGCCACTACCGCTCCGTGCTGGGCGCGCCCGAGACGGCCGCCCCCCGCCGGATCGGCGATCTGACCTGCGAGGCGCTGAGCTGGCCGGTGCCGCTGTGGCCGGGGCTGCGGTTCGAGGTGCTGACCGCCCCGGGCGGCGGGGTGTGGAACGAGTGGCTGGTGCGGGCGCCCGGCGCCGCCGGGCCCCCGCTGCGTACGGTCGAGGACCTGGCGCCCTGGTCCTGCACGGTGGACGAGGTGGCGCGGGCCTTCGCGCCCGCCCGGCCGATGGAGGGCTCGGCCCCCACCCGCTGGCGGCTCGCCTTCACCGCGCCGGACGGGGAGGGTGAACCCCACCACTGCGTGGCGGAGTTCACCTGGGGTCTGCTGCAGCGCGTGGACGCCGTCAGGCCAGCTTCGCCGAGAGAGTGATCTCCGTACCGGCGAGCGCCTGGCTCACCGGGCAGTTCTTCTTGGCGTCCTCGGCCGCCGCGACGAACGCGGCCTCGTCGATGCCCTCCACCGTGCCCTCCACGGTCAGGTGGATGCCGGTGATGCCGGTGCCCGGCTGGAAGGTGACGTCGGCCTGCGTGGTGAGCTGCGTGGGCGGGTTCCCGGCCTGGGTGAGGCCGTGCGACAGCGCCATCGAGAAGCAGCTGGAGTGCGCGGCCGCGATCAGCTCCTCGGGGCTGGTCTTGCCGTTCGCCTGCTCGGCCCGGGAGGGCCAGGAGACCGGCTGCTCGCCGATCCCGGAGGAGTCGAAGGTCACCGCCCCCTTGCCCTCGGTCAGACTGCCGTGCCAGACGGTGTGCGCGGTGCGCGTCGTAGCCATGCTTCCCTGCCTTCTGTGAGCTGGTGAGAGCACCTGCCGGTGATCGCCTCAGAGCCTACGACGCCGGGCCCACGTTCCACGCGACGACGGCCGGCCGGCCGTGCTCGGTGCCGAGCCGGCTGACGGTCGCCGTGTCGAGGCGGAAGAGCGCTCCGGCGGACGGCGGCAGCCCGAGGCGGCGGGCGGTGAGGACGCGCAGGACGTGCCCGTGCGCGACGAGCACCACATCGCCGCGGTCGGCGCTCAGCTCGGGCTCCAGGCCGGCCAGCACTCGGTCGACGCGGGCCCCGATCTGCTCGGGGCTCTCGCCCGGATGCTCGGCGTCGCCCGGGGCGCCCCCGTCGGTCCACAGGTTCCAGTCGGGCCGGGTGCGGTGGATCTCGTCGGTGGTGATGCCTTCGTAGCCGCCGTAGTCCCACTCCCCCAGGCCCGGCTCGATCCGCGCCCCGTCGATGCCCGCGAGCCGCGCCGTGTGCACGGCCCGGCTCATCGGGCTCACCAGGGCCAGCGCGATCTTGCGCTCGGCGAGCAGCGGGCGCAGCGCGCGGGCCTGGTCCTCTCCGCGGGGCGTGAGCGGCAGGTCGGTCCAGCTGGTGTGCCGGCCCGACCGGCTCCACTCGGTCTCGCCGTGGCGGATCAGGAGCAACTCACCCATGGCTGCCCGGCGCTCCCGCCTCGCCCGCCTCCGCCGCTGCCTTGTCCTGCGCCTCGGCGACGGAGGCGCGGACCGCGTCCATGTCGAGGCCGCGGGCCTGGCCGATGATGTCCTCCAGGGCCGGCTCGGGGAGGGCGCCGGGCTGGGCGAAGACGGCGATGTTCTCGCGCACGATCATCAGCGTCGGAATGGACTGGATGTCGAACGCGGCGGCGAGTTCGGGCTGGGCCTCGGTGTCGACCTTGGCGAAGACCAGGTCCTGGTGCTTCTCCGCGGCCCGCTCGTAGACGGGAGCGAACATCCGGCACGGTCCGCACCAGGAGGCCCAGAAGTCGATCAGGACGAAGTCGCTTCCCGAGACGATCTCGTCGAAGTTGTCCTTGGTGAGTTCTACCGTACTCATGCCGGCGTTACCTGCTTCCCTGCTGTCGGGTGGCCCCCGCGCTGTCGGTGTGGCGGGTCCGGCCGCGTCAACCAGGCCACCGCGGGGGGTATTCCTGACCGGGCCGCACCGCAGGTCACAGGGGCCGCGAGGGCACGTCGCACGGGCAGGCGGGGCAGGTCAGGAGGTGTCGATCCAGGTCACGCTGTGTGCCTCGGTGGGGTCGGGGGTCTCCCAGCGGCGGATCAGCCGGTCGACGACCGCCTCCGGCACGGGCCGGGGCCGGGCCGCGTTGCGGGCGCGCAGGACCGCGGGCGGCGCCTCCAGCGCCACCATGTCGAGCCGCCCGCCGTACGCCGCCACCAGGCCCACGCACTGCTCGCGCAGCCGCCGCGAGACGTTGGTGGCGTTCCACACGAACGGCTCGCCGGCCCGCAGATGCCCCCGGGCCGCCTCCCGCGCGGCCGCCACCACCGGCGCCTGGTCGCCGGCCGGGTCCACGCCCAGCTCGGCGCGGAGCGCGTCCAGGCTGACGACCGGCAGGCCGGGGCGGTGCTCGCGGATCCAGTGGTCCTTGCCCACCCCGGGCAGCCCCGACAGGACGGTCACCGTCATCCGGGTGTCGTCGTAGGCGGCGTAGTCCGGGTCCCGGCCGGGGGTGCGGAAGTACAGGAAGCGGGCGTGGTCGGAGGGGAACCGGCGGGGCGCGGTCAGGCAGGCCTGCTCGGCGCAGTACTCGCGGTACAGCTCGACGTTCTCCAGCAGGGCGTCCGTGTCGCCGCAGATCCGGCCGAGGATGTCGGCCTTCGCCAGCACCGCCAGGTCGTCGTTGCTCGCCAGCAGGGAGGCCCGGAAGGCGATGCGCTCCAGGTCCGGGCGCTCCAGCGCCCAGAACGGCACCTGGTGGTGCCTGACCAGGGCGGCGACGTGCTCGCGCCAGGCGATGGGCGCGCCCAGCTCCCACAGCACCCTGCGGGCGATCAGGTCCCCGCGCCGGGAGTGGCCGCGGGCGGTGATCCGCCCGTCGGGGCCGGTGGCGGTGCAGTCCGGCTTCGCCGCGTCGTGCAGCAGCACGGCGGCGAACAGCGGCGCCCGCCCGGCCGCGGGCCTGGCCCGCCACTCGGGCAGCGCCGCGAGCGCCTCGGCGGCCATGCGGGTGTGGGTGGCCACATCGCCCTCGCCGTGGTGGACGGCGTCCTGCGGTACGCCCTCCAGGCGGCGGATCCACGGGTACGCCGCAACGATCCGCTCCCAGGGGACCGTCCAGTCCGGCGGCGCGGGGCACAGCTCCAGCAGCTCCCGAAACGCACCGGACAGCGCTTCGGGCGTGTCCCGCTCCTCAAGCGCGCGCATACATCACCGCCGGGTCCCGGAGCCGGTTGGGCACGATCGGGCGGTCCAGCCAGTGGGTGCCGGAGTCCAGCACGCTGGTGAGGAAGCCGGCCCGCACCCACTTGTAGCGGCCGGTCACCACCCCGTCCTCCTCGACCTTCACGTACAGGCCCTCCATGAAGTCCGAGGCGTCGGTCTCCGCGGCCACCCGGTCGGGGTCGAGCCCGCCCGCCCCGGCCGTCTCCCGCAGCGCCGCCCGCCAGTCCTCCGTACGGCAGGTCGAGGGGCCGACGAGCGCGGTCAGCGCGCCCAGGCCGGTCAGCGGGCCGGTGTGGAGCACGGGCACCGAGTGCACCGGAAGCCCTTCCAGCAGCTCGCCCCGCCGGACGGTGGACAGGAAGACGCCCTCGTCGCGGTCCAGCACGTCGAACTCGCAGAAGTAGTGCGGCAGCGCGTCGTAGTACACGGTGTGCTTGGCGTACAGCCACTCCCCGTACAGCACGTACCGGCTCCCCAGGCGCGGCCACAGCAGGTCCCGGACCAGCGCCGCCCACGCCTTGAACGGCGAGAAGTGACGCTCCCTGGGCCCCCCGGTGAGGAAGTGGCCGCGGCTCTGCAGCCGCAGCTCCCCCTCCGGCGTGAAGCTGATCGCCGCGTTGGCCCCGTCGAGCTTCTCCTCGACGACGAGGTGACGGCCCGCGATCTCCGCGAAGGGGACGGCGGCGAGGTCCTCGTCGCCGGGCTGGAGTCGGGAGCCCTGCAGATGGGGGGTCCTCGGGTACTTGCGGATCACGGGGTTCTTTCTATGCCGTACGCGGCGGACGGGCAACGAGGTTTCGCGGGAGCCCGGGCCGGGGCCCCTCGTGCCCGGTGGTGCCGGCTGGTGCCGGCGAAGGCCGGACCCGCGCTGTAGGGCCCGGCCTTCTCGCGTCCGAGTCACGCGCAGCCCGCAGCGTGGATAGGACGCGTTCCACGGTAGGGCGGGGGGCTGACAACGCCCCTCGCTCAGTCACGGGGGCACGGTCACCGGCGTTCCGTCACAGGCTCGCTGTCCCGGGCGTTCCGTCACAGGCCCAGGTCGGCGGCCGTGAAGCGGTGGACATCGTCCGTCGAGAGGCCGTCGTCCGACCCCCGGAAGACCCAGAAGCTCTGCGTCCCGCCGTACGCGTCGCCGGGCGTGGCGGCGATCAGGTCGGCGTGTCCGTCGCCGTCGACGTCCAGCAGCGGGGGCCGCGAGTCGAAGCCGCGGAAGCCGCGCGCGTCGCGGGAGCCGGGCACGCCCGGGGTGTCCAGGTCGATGGCCCGCTCCCCGCTGTCCCCCTCCGCCTTGCCGCGCGCGGGGTCGTACTCGCCGCCCCCGTCGCCCTCGCCGCCCCCATCGCTACCGCCCCCCGGGGACCCGGGGAGCAGCGTGACGCGGCCCTTGTAGCGGTCCTCGCCGGGGCTGGACACGACCAGGTCGGGGCTTCCGTCGTCGTTGACGTCGCCGACCGCCGGGAGGGCGCCGAACCAGTCGTTGAACTGCGGGTCGCCCGGCACGCCGGGGCTCGCCTGGTCGACCGACAGGTCCTCGCGGCCCTCGCCCAGCCCCGACTTCGACCCATGGACGACGGTGAGCCGGCCCGACCGGTCGGGGTGCCCCTGCCCGCTGCCCTCGCCGGGCGCCAGCAGGTCGTCGATCCCGTCGTGGTCGGCGTCCCCGGCCCCGGGCAGGGTCGGGCCGTCCTGGGTGCCGAGGAGCGCGGCGAGGTGCTTCTCGGGCCGCTGGTGCCGCACCAGGCCCCGCGCGCCGCCCCGGTAGTAGGCGACCGGGGTGAGGTCCGGCGGGGCGGTGTCGTCCTGCTCGGCGTCGTACGAGTACGTCAGCACCACATCGGTCCGCCGGTCGCCGTCGAAGTCCCCGGTGGTGGCGCTCGCCGGGGCCGCGTAGCCGTGCTGGTCGGCGACGAAGTCCGCGGTACGGGCGGGGGTGCGGCCGCCGTCGCCGAACGGCCCGTACAGCACCCGCCCCTTCCCGGGCCCGGCCTGGTCGTCCCCGTCGCGCCCCGGCACGAGCAGGTCCGCCGCCCCGTCCCCGTCGAAGTCCCCGACGGCCTTGGCCTCCACACCGGCCACGGACAGCGTCCTGGGCCGCGCCAGCCCCTGCCGACCGCCGCGCAGCACGACCGTCTCGGGGGTCGGGGCCCCCGCCTTCCCGAAGGTGAGGCGCGCCGTCACCAGGTCGGTGTATCCGTCGCCGTCGAGGTCGGCGCGCAGCAGCGGCCCCTCGTACTGGCGGTGGTCCGACCGCTCGTCGAGGACGAGGCGCTTGCCCGGGTCGAGCCCGCGGGCCGAGCCGTAGACGACGGCCAGGCCGGGGCTCTGCGGGCTGCCGGACTTGGTCGGCGGGTGCACGAGGGTGGCGAAGTCGTCGTACCCGTCGCCGTTGAAGTCCCCCGAGGACTTGGCGACCAGACTCCTGGTGGCCGCCTTCCCCCGTCTCGACCCGTCGCCCTCCCCCTGATCCCCGGCGTCCGCGCAGCCGGACAGGAGCACGGCGGCGCAGACGGTCGCGGCGGCGGCGGGGGCGATCGGACGCACGGCGGTACCTCATGACGTCGGACGGATGGTTCCCGGATCATGGACTCACCGCGGCACGGCGCGGTTCCCACCGGGCTCTGCCGGGCCCTGCCGGGGCTCAGCCGGGCTCGGGTGCGTCCGGGGCGTCGAGGAGGGAGATGCCGACGGCGGTGGGGCTGTGGAGCGCCGTGTTGCGGTGCCGTACGGTGCGGATCAGGCCAGCCGAGCGCAGGACGGTGGTGTGTTCGCTGGCGCTCGAGCTCGCGATGCCGGTGCGGGCGGCGAGTTCCTTGGTCGAGCAGCCGGGGTGCTCCGCGATGGCCCGCAGCACGGCGGCGCGGGTCGGGCCCAGCAGGGCCGACAGCGCCGACCGTCCTCCTGCCCGTCCTCCTGACCGCCCTTCTGACCGCCCTTCTGACCGTCCTCCGGAGGGGAACAGCGGTGGCGAGTCGGAGGATCCCGCGCCGCCGAGGGGGTACCTCAGCACGGGCTGGGGCTGGGCGTCGATGTCGATGCTGGGGGCGTTCGGTCCGAAGACGGAGGGGACGAGCAGCGGTCCGCGGCCCTCGAGGTGCAGGTCGCCGTCGAAACCGCTGAGCATCGCGAGCTCCAGGACGGGTGGGTTCCAGCGGATGCGCGACGGGAGCAGCCCGGCGAGCAGCCCCTCGATGCCGCCGTCGAGCGCCTGCCGCACGCGCACCGCCCGGTCGGCCGCCGTGGCACTGGCGATCCGCTCCCAGGACGGGGCCAGCAGGACGTCGAAGGCGTGGTCCAGGCTGTCGCACAGCCGCCGCAGCAGATCGGGGTCGTCGGCAAGGCCCCGCGTCCACGGCGGCAGCGGGTGCCACTCGGCCACATGCGCCAGGTCCCGGCGGATCCGGGAGCGGGGCGTGCCACGCACCCGCTCCAGTAACTCCCGCACGCCGCCGGCTTCGGCCGGGGCCAGAAAGGTGGGCGCCCAGCCGCGGGGCGGAATCAGGTCCATGACCATGCGCGCGTCGGGCCGCAGCCGGGCGCGGGCACGGCTTCTCCAGGCTCCGAAGCGCACCGGATGGCCGCCCGTCTGCAGGGTCCGTACCGAGGAGCTCAGCTCCATGAGCGGCGGCGGGACCGGGGCGACCCGGGTGCGCGCGAGGTCCTCGACCGTGAAGTGAATGCGGTAGACCACGGTCCCCATCATTCGGTCCAGACCGAATGAGGTCGAGAGGCGCTGCGAAAGCCCCGAGAGTGGCCGGGGGCACCGCCGCGCAACCGGGCGTCCCGGAAAGCGCTTCTTGTGTCTACAGGACCTCTTGGGTCCACAGGCCCGGAACGTGATACAGGACCGGACAGTGACGAAACACCGTGTCGAGGGGACATCATGGACATCGCGACCATGACGACGGCGTGGCTGACGCCGGAAGAACGGTTCGGCTGGTGGCACGACATGACGGCTTCCACGCTGATCCCGACCGCCATGGGCAGCGACCGGGCGGCGGACTTCGAGGCCTCGGCCCGGGTCCTGAACCTGGGCGACGTCCAGGTCTCCGACATGGCCTACCCCATGCTGACCGTGGCCCGGACCCCACGGCTGATCCAGCGCGCCGACCCCGGCTATGTGCAGCTGTCGCTCACGCTCTCCGGGAACATGGGCTTGTCGCACCTCGGGAGGCAGGCCCTGCTCGGCTCCGGGGATCTGGCGGTGTACAGCTCGTCGGAGCCGTTCGACGGCTGGGCCGGCCCCGAGGGCGCGGCACCAGTCCGCCAGTTATTGCTGCATCTGCCCCGGGCGGCCCTTCCGCTGACCGGGGAGCAGGTGGACCGGATCGCGGGCACCCGCATACCCGGCGGCGAGGGATTCGCGGCGCTGCTCGTCCAGTTCCTCACGCACATCGCCCGCAATCCGCAGCAGTTCGGCCCCCAGGACGCGCCCCGGCTGGCCACCACCTTGATCGATCTGCTCTCCCACACCATCGCCCAGCGGCTCGACGCCCTCTCCGCCCTGCCGCCGGAGAGCCGGGAGCGCTCCCTGCTCCTCCAGGTCCAGGACTTCATCCGGGGCCACCTCCACGACCCGGGCCTCACCCCGGACGCCGTCGCCGCGGCCCACCACATCTCCACCCGCTCCCTGCACCGTCTCTTCCAGCGGCACGGCCTGACCGTGGCCGCCTGGATCCGGCTCCAGCGCCTCGAGAGCTGCCGCCGCGACCTGGCCGACCCCCGCCTCGCCGCCCGCCCGATCCAGGCCGTCGCCGCGCGGTGGGGGTTCTCCCGCCCCGCAGACTTCACCCGCGCCTTCCGCGCCGCCTACGGCGTGCCCCCGAGCGAATACCGCCGGCACCGCACTGCGGGCCACTGAGACCGCTGAGGGCCGCTGAGGGCCGCTGACAAGGCGGTCGCGGCGGCCGGGGCGCCGCCACCCGTACGGGTGAATGCGCGCGCCGTCTTGTTCCCTTCCCGGCACGGCCCCGGCACTCTGCTGCCTATTGCGGCATGGGGAGGGGTTTCGTGCTGTGACGACAACAGGGGTGCCCCACAGGAGCGTGCCGCGTCACGTCGCGTGCGTGATGGACGGTAACGGCAGATGGGCGGCGAGCAGGTCGCTGCCGCGTACGTCCGGCCATCGTGCGGCGGAAGCGACGGTGATCGACGTCATCGAGGCGGCCCGGACGGCGGGGGTGGAGTGGCTGAGTCTGTACGCCTTCTCCACCGAGAACTGGCGCCGCCCGGCCGGCGAGGTGGATTTCCTCATGCGGTTGGTGCGGCACGCGGTGCGCAAACACGCCCCGCTGCTGCATGCCCGGCGAATACGCTGCCGGTTCCTCGGCGTGACGGACTCCAGGGTCCCGGCGCCGCTGGCCCGGGACTTCGCCGACCTGATGACGCTGACCGGCGCCAATCGAGGCATGACATTGACCGTGGCGTTCGATCACGGCGGGCGTGGGGACATCGTCGAGGCAGCGCGGTCGCTCATCCGCAGCGGCGTGTCCGCCGACGCCGTCGACGAGGAGAACTTCGCCGCCCATCTCCCCTTTCCCGACACACCCGACGTGGATCTCGTCATCCGCACGTCCGGCGAACAGCGCATCTCCAATTTCATGCTCTGGCAGGTCGCCTATGCCGAATGGGTCTTCCCGCCCGTGCTCTGGCCCGACTTCCGGGCGACGCACTTCGTGGAATGCCTGCGCACCTTCCAGCAACGCGACCGCCGCTTCGGCGGCGTCACACCGAACGCGAATGGAGAAACCCGGCCGTGACCGACACCACCGGCAGCCACCCCGACGCCACCGCCCAGGAGCACCCCGTGGACGGCGACGCTCCCCTGTTCGGCCCGGGGTCGCAATTCCACCAGTTCTTCAACGATCCGCGCTGGGCGCTGGCCATGGTGCGGGCGACCGTGCTGGAGGCCGCCCATCCGCAGGTCGGGGCCGCTCTGATGGAAAGCTCGACGTTCGTGGTCCACCCCTGGCGGCGGCTGCGCAACACCTTCCTGAGCCTGCAGCGGATGTTCGGCGCCGACGACCAGGTACGTCAGCGGGAGGCGGCGCGGCTGAACCGACTGCACTCGCGGCTCAACGGCACCGACGCCCACCAGCGGCCCTACGACGCCATGGACCCCCACGTCCGGGCCTGGGTCGTGGCGACCCTGTTCGAAAGCACCGTCACCATGTGCCGGCTCAGCGGCCAGCCGCTCGAACAGCGCACCATGGAGCGCCTTTACGCCGAGTTCCAGGCGTACCTCGCGGTCATGGACGGGGAAGACGGCCGGCTGCCGGCCACCCTCCAGGAATTCTGGCCGTACTACGACCGCGTGGTCGAAGAGGAACTGGAGAACACCGAGGCGCTCCGCATCATCCTCTACAAGCTCTTCGACCACCTCCCGGCGCCCCCGGTGCTGGATGGCCTGCCCACCGTGTGGGCGGCCGGCCGGGCCCTCGCCGGCCCCCTCGTCGGCGCCATCACCGTGTCGTCCCTCCCGGAATCCTTCCGCCGCCGGGCGGGGCTGCCCGACATCCCCGGCGCCCGGACGCTCACGCAGAGCGCCTACCTGGCCATCGGCCTGGCACGCTTCCTGCCGGACAGCTGGACCCAGGCCGAAGGCCTGGTCAGCCTGCTCTTCGTTGCTCCCGACAGCGAAGACCCCCGCGCCAGGACGGTCACGGCGGTGCGCGACGGCATGAAGCGAGCCGGCGCCCTCCTCAGGCTGATCACGCCCCTCCCCGCCCAGCCCGACCCCGCCGAGGCGCCCGGGCCACAGCGCACCGCCGAGGAGTTCTTCCGCGACGTGCTGGACCAGACCGGCGACGGCTATCTGGACTGGCCCGACCTCGCCGCCATGGCCCGGGAGCTGTCCGGCCGCCTCGACCTGGACGAACCACAGGAGACCAGGCTCTACAACGCCTACGCCGAGTGGTGGAAAGAGCTGCAGACAGATCTCGACACCGATGGCGACGGCCGCATCAGCAAGGAGGAGTACGCCGCGGCCGTGCCCTCCCTCGCCGGACCCGCGCTGATCAAAGTCGCCGAAGTCCTCTTCGACGCCACCGACGCCGACGGCAACCAGTCCATCGACGCGGACGAGTACCGGGCCCTGTTCCGCACCGGCTTCCACCGGGACGTGGCCGACACCGACGGGAGCTACTCCCGCGCCGCGTTCGTCAGGGACTTCCTCTCCTTCATGTCGGGCCGGCAGAGGTCGAGCCCCTACGACCCGCTGCTCGCCGAGGCATGATGCGCGCCCCTGGCGACCGGCCGGACCGCTGTGCGCGCCGCGCCGTTACGGCGCGAGCAGCAGGCTGTCGCCGCGCTCCTTGGCCGCGGCGTACCGCTTGGCCACGTCCTGCCAGTTGACGACCTGCCACATGGCCTCGATGAAGTCGACCTTCTGGTTGCGGTACTGCAGGTAGAAGGCGTGCTCCCAGGCGTCGAAGACGAGGATGGGGGTGGAGCCCTGGCCGACGTTGCCCTGGTGGTCGTAGACCTGCTCGACGACCAGCCGCCCACTCAGCGGCTCATAGGCGAGCACGCCCCAGCCCGACCCCTGGGTGGTGGCCGACGCCTTGGACAGCTGCGCCTTGAAGCGGGCGAACGACCCGAAGGACTCGGCGATCGCGTCCGCCAGCTCCCCCACGCCGTCCTTCTCCAGCGGCTCGCCGCCGCCGTCGCCGGTCATGTTGTGCCAGTAGATCGAGTGCAGGATGTGCCCGGAGAGGTGGAAGGCCAGGTTCTTCTCCAGGCCGTTGATCGACCCCCATGACTCCTTGTCCCGCGCCTCCGCGAGCTGCTCCAGCGTGTCGTTCGCGCCCTTCACGTAGGCCGCGTGGTGCTTGTCGTGGTGCAGCTCGATGATCTCGGGGCTGATGACCGGGGCGAGTGCCGCGTAGTCGTAGGGGAGCTCCGGGAGCGTGTAAACCGCCATGTCCAGCATCCTCCGAAGTAATTGCAACTGATGTGCAACTGCACGCTAGCAGCAAGAGCGGCGCGGTGCGGATCAGGCGTTGGTCCTAGGCCCGGCGGTCACTGGCCGAGCCGTTCGGGGTGAAACCCCAGGCACACCCAGTCATGTATATTGATATACAGCGACGTATATACAAGGGGGCCGCCATGAGCCGTACCGTGATCGACCTGGATGACGAGGCACTGGAGGCCGCCGCCAAGGAACTCGGCACCACGACCAAGCGCGACACCATCAACACCGCCCTGCGGGAGGTCACGGCCCGCTACCGGCGACTCCGCGCCCTGGAAGAAGCCCGCGACCTGGTTGCCGAGGGCGCCCTGGACCTCGACCTCCTCCTCGACAAGAGCAAGTACCGGCCCACCGCCGCGCCGGACCGTGCCCCCGACGCGGGAGCGGATGAGTGACCGTCGCGGACTACCTGATCGACACCTCCGCCGTCGCCCGCGTCCTCCTCGGCCGGACGACGGCCGAGTGGGACGACAGGATCGGCGCGGGGCTCGTCGCCCTGTGCGACATCACAGAACTGGAAGTCCTCTACTCCGCACGCTCGGCGCCCGACCGGGAACGCGTGAAGCGCACCCTGAACGCCCACTACACCTGGTGCCCCATGCCCGACGGGATCTACCGACGCGCACGCGTCGTCCAGGAACTGCTCACCGCCAAGGGCGAGCATCGCAGCGCAGGCCCCGTCGACCTGCTGGTCGCCGCCGCGGCGGAAGAGGCGGGGCTGACGCTGCTCCACTACGACCGCGACTTCGAGACGATCGCCCGCGCGACCGGACAGCCAGCGCGGATGATCGACCTCAAGGACTGACCGGTCTCAACTCATCTGGTGGGGCGGGTGGGACTCGAACCCACGGCCGACGGATTATGAGCCCTTTGAGGATCTTGGCGGCCCTTGCCGATCAACGCCCGTTCATGACGTTTTTGCAGGTCAGAAGGGGTTAGCCATGACTCATCCCGGCCAGCGGACTGGAACGTTTCCAGTACGGGCCGTTTCCCCGGCGCTCAGCTCGGGCCGCAGCCCGCGTCGAAGCTATACCTGGTGTTGCCCGACCTGAGAAGGTACCGAAAGCGCCGCCAGAGGGCACCTGGCATCTGGAGTACGCCTGACCAGGGGCCCAACCTCGACGACGGGCTGACCGCCTCCCACGATTCGCTCAGCGATCGGTGCGAGGGGCACAATGCCAGTCAACCGAGCGGCAGACAGGGGGAGTTAGCGTGTCAACGCAACAGGTCTCGTACGCACTTGACGACGAGACCATTGTGCGATTCGAGATCGAGGAGGCGGACACCTTCCGACCGGTGGGGACGGAGGAAGTGGTGGGCAGGGTCCGCGAAGCCGTGCGGCCGGCAGTGGAGGCCGCACGCGCTGTCCTGGACCGAATACGGGAGGTGCGCCCCGCCGAGGTGGAGGTCAAGTTCGGCGTGAAAGCCAGCGGGACGGCGCAGTGGGTGGTGGCCAAGGCTGCCACCGAGGCGAACTTCGAGATCACCCTGGTCTGGCGACCGGACGAGACTTCGAACGCGGCCCCCGACAGCCCGTGAACGCGTCCCTGGGCACCGGTTCGCGCCCGGGCAACGACCCTTGGGTCGCGGCGGTGCACGCCGACGAGTATGACAACCGTCCCTTGGGGTCCGGGTTCCTCATCGACAGCCGGCGCGTGATGACCTGTGCCCATGTCGTCTGTGGCCCATGGGACAAGGGCGACCCTCTGTGGGTGGCCTTTCCCAAGTCCGAGCTACTCATGGACCGGCGGCTGCCGGTGAGCGAGGTGATCGCCCCGAGCCCGGAAAGCAAGCGGCACAGACAGGACGTCGCGATCCTGGTGCTCGCAGACAACGTTCCCGAGCCGACGGCACCTTTGCGCCGTCCCACCGGTGGAGACCTCGTGGGCGAGCCCTGGTGGTCCTTCGGTTTCCCCGACGACGTCTTCGGCAGTTCCTCCGCCGGGGAGGTGGGAGAGAACCTGGCTCACGGCTGGATCCGGCTGGACACCGCCTCGCGGTACCTGGTGCGCCCCGGCTACAGCGGCGCCGCCTTGTGGTCGCCCACCTATCAGGCGGTAGTCGGGATGGTGGGCCAGGCGAACAGCCGCGGCGATGCCCTTGCGCTGACGCTGTTCCGGGCAGACAAGTGCCTTCCTGAGGAGAAGTTGTCCGCCCTGACGGAGTGGTCGGCTCAAGACGCAGGTGAAAGCGCACTCGCCGCTTGGGGCTGGAGCCTGGAGGACGACCCCGAGGCCGGGCGGCACTGGAAACCGCGGGCACGCGGCGTCAGCACGGACGCGGAACGGGGTTTCCGGTTTCGCGGTCGCACCGCGGCCCTGACCGAGATCGTCGACTGGATCACCACCGATGAGGCACCCAGGCATGTCCTGGTGGTCACAGGGTCCCCCGGGGTGGGAAAGTCGGCCGTGCTCGGGCGGGTCGTGACGTCCGCCGACCCCGCCATCGCAGCGACTCTGCCCCCGGCGGACGTCAGCGTACGCGCCCCTCTGGGCTCGGTGTCCTGCGCTGTCCATGCCAAGGGCAAGACCGCGCTCGAAGTCGCCTGCGAGATTGCCCGCGCCGCGTCTGCGGCGATTCCGCAAGCTGTGAGCGATCTCGCTCCCGCCCTGCGTGCGGCGCTCACAGATGCCTCAGGGTCACCCTTCACCGTCGTCATCGACGCGCTCGACGAGGCCACCAGCGCCAAGCAGGCCCGGCTCATCGCCCGCCAGATCGCCGCTCTCCTCGCCGAAACATGCGCGGACCTGCACGTACGCGTCATGGTCGGCAGCAGGCGCCGAGACGATGAAGGAGACCTGCTCGCCGCCTTCGGCGATGCCGCACGCGTGATCGACCTGGACAACCCCGCGTACTTCGAGGAAGCCGATCTCGCGGCGTACGCGCAGGCAACACTGCAACTGCTCGGTGATGAGAGACCGGGCAATCCCTACGCCGACGACCGTGTGGCCCGCCCCGTCGCCGCCCGTATCGCCCGGCTGGCCGATGGCAACTTCCTGGTGGCGGGGCTGACCGCACGTACCCGCGGATTGCATGACGAGGTCGCGATGGCCCCGGCGGACATCTCGTTCAAACCCGCGGTCGCCCCGGCGCTGCACGACTACCTGGCACGGCTGCCCACGATCGACGGCATTGCCGCCAAAACGGTGCTCACTGCGCTCGCCTACGCCGAAGCCCCGGGGCTACCGCTCTCCCTCTGGGGCGTCGCCATCACGGCGCTGCACGGCACCTGCCCGACGGAGAGCCATCTGCGCGCGTTCGCGCGTTCCGCGGCGGCCAACTTCCTGATCGAGACTGGTGTCAACGACCAGGACGCCGGGGTCTTCCGTCTCTTTCACAAGGCACTCGACGACGCGCTCAAACAGCCCCGCGTCAAAATCGGAGCCGCGGAGGACGACGAGCGGGCTCTCACTCGCGCCTTCATCGCCCACGGACAGACCTGCGGCTGGGACAACGCACCTGCGTACCTCTTGCGTTCGCTGCCGCGGCACGCGCTGCGTGGCCGGGTCGTGGACGACCTGCTCGCCGACATGGCATACCCCCTCCACGCCGACCTGCGCCGGCTCATCCCGGTGGTGGGGCCGGCACAGACACCCGAGGGGCGAGGACCCGCGCTGATTCTTCGTCAGACGCCCCTGGCCATCGACGCCGGGCCTGCGGAGCGTGCGGCGCTGTTCAGCGTCACCGAAGCCCAGGAGGGGCTCGGCCGTACCTATCAGGAGCACGCGGCCGACAATCCCTATCGGGCCGCGTGGGCGCTGGTCACTCCGCAGGCCGAGGAGGCGGTCCTTGAGGGCCACACGGAAGAGGTCCGTGCCGTGTGCGGCCTCGTCGTCAGGGGACATTCCGTGCTCGCCAGCGCAGCCGAGGACGGCACTCTGCGTCTGTGGGATCCGGTTCTGGCCCGGGTGACACGAGTCCTGCAGCCCCGATTCGGCGGGATCAGGGCGCTGTGGAACTGCACGATCGACAATCACCCGCTCCTGGCCCTCGGCACCGGAGACGTGGTGCGCTTGTGGGATCCGGCGACAGAGACCGGTGCCAGGCAATTCCTTGCCCTGAAGGGACATGGCAGCACCGTGTACGACCTCTGCCAACTTCAGGCCGGGGACAGTACTTATCTGGCCACCGCCAGTGCCGACAAGACCGTACGTCTCTGGGATCCCACCACTGGAGACTGCGTACGGGTGATCAGGGGGCACACCGACTGGGTCAACGCCGTGTGCCGCATCCCGTCGCCCCACGGTGACCTACTCGCCTCGGCAGGCGTCGACGCGACCGTGCACCTCTGGAACCCGCTCTCGAGTGAGACGCCGCTGCGCGTGCTGACCGGGCACAAAGACGCGATCAACGCCATGTGCGCAATCGAGGTCGGCGGTCACGTGCTGCTGGCCACTGGCGGCTCGGACGCGACCATACGGCTATGGGACCCCGTGACAGGGGATGCCGTGCGGGCCCTCAGTCGCCGTGCGGAGCCTGTCCTCAGGCTGTGCCCGCTGGAGATGGAAGGCCAGTCACTGCTCGCCTGCACGACAGGCGATGCCATACAACTGTGGGATGTCGCGTCTGACGACACTGTCGTCACCCTGCGGGGGCACAGCGACGATATCGGGGCGCTGTGCACGCTCCCCGTTCACGAACGTACGCTCCTCGCGAGCGGTGGCCTCGACCACACGGTGCGCCTCTGGGACCCGGCAAGGGTGCAGGTCAAGGAAGCCCATGCCGTTCACGCAGTGTGCGCGGTATCCGTGGACGGACGCACTGTCCTGGTGACTGGTGGTGATGACGGCGTGCAGGTGCGAGACGTTGTCACAGGCCAAGCCGAACGGTCGCTGGAGGGCCCGAGCGACTGCGTGCGCGCCCTGTGTTCACTGGTCGTCGACGGCCGCACCCTCGTGGCCGCTGCCGACGATGACCACTCCGTCGTTCTGTGGGACCTGGGATCAGCGGATGTGTTCGGGGAGTACCGGGGACACGCGGCTGCTGTTCACGCCATCTGCTCTCTGACGGTAGACGGACTCACGCTTCTCGCCAGTGCCGGTGCCGACTGCACCGTGCGCGTGTGGGATCCCGAAAGAGCAGAGACCGTCCACACCCTGTGGCATCCCTTCGGTGTGTACGCGGTGTGCGCCGTCGATGTCGACGGAGTCCAACTTCTGGCTTCTGCCAGCGGTGGGCCTGACGGCCGCGTTCACCTGTGGAATCCCACGACTGGCGAACGCATCGGGCATCAGTGGCGCGCCTCGACGGCGGTTCTCGCCATGTGCTCCTTGCGTATCGGCAAGCAATCGGTCATCGCCGCCGCGACAATTGACGGCGAGACATGGCTCTGGGACGCCGCCACTGGGCAGTGTGTCCACGACCCTGAGGAGCCCGGACTACGCCATACCAGCGCGATCAACGCCCTCTGTGCCGTCGAACATGCTGGTCGTACGCTCCTGGTCACTGCGAGCAGCGACAGGACGGTGTGCCTATGGGACCCGAGCACCGCCACACGGGTCATGGAGGCCCCCGTCCGCCACGTGGCCTTGGGTGTGGCCTGGTGCGAGGGACTACTTGCCGTAGGCCTCGACCGAGGGCTGCAGGCCCTCACCATCGATCTGCCGTCCTGACCTCGCAGGCTCCCGATCGCTCGGCTGAGTCCTCTGGAAACCAGGAAGTCGCAGCCCGGAGGACCAAGGGACAGGCCACGCGCCAAGCGCCGATCCCTGACCTTGACACCCACCGTCGCCGCGGCAGGGTCCTGGTTCTCGAGAATCGTCGCTCCAGCTACCCGAGGACGTAGGTCTCATCACCAAAGTCAGCAACGACCTTCAATTTGCCGCCAAGGGCCTTCACATATGCAGCAAGGGTGTCGACCTCACTGCGGTCCAGCTGCCCCTTCTCGATCCGCGAAACCCGAGCTTGGGTGACCCCCATGGCCTTGGCGACCTCCACCTGGGTGGTGTGCTGCCGCTTGCGCAGCTCAGCCAGTCGGTGCACCCGGGAGGCAGTGATCATCACCTGCGCACCCTGCATGATCCGATCCTTCTCCGCATCGGTGAAGGCGAACTCCTCACTCAGGGCCTCCCAGGAGACGGCCTGCGGGTCCCTCAGGTGATCAGTCATCGCTTCGGGTCCTCTCTCCTTCGATTCGTTTCAGATGATCCTCGTACGCCTGCTCTGCCAGCGGTACTGCCACTCGGTACCAGCCGGACCAGTTACCCGCTTTGTCGCCGCCCACGAGGATCACAGCCTGCCGTTGCGGGTCGAACACGAACAGCAACCGCACCTCCGAGGCACCGGCCGAGCCGGGGCGAAGCTCCTTGATGTTGGGCAACGCCGAGCCCTTGATCGTGTCAACCAGAGGCCGCCCCAGGGCAGGGCCCTCTTCTTGTAACGCGGTGATGGCCTGACTGACCTGGATGAGGGTGTCGCGGTCGGTACGACGCAGGCTGTGGAGCCAAGTGAGAGCGGGTTCGACCACGACGATTTCCCAAGCCATCCGACCAACCTCCCACCTGCAGAATATTACACTCACAGCATACACCGTATGGGTAATATCAGCAGGGCTCCGTCGACCAGTCCTGTGCCTTGCCCGCTCATAGAGGGGGTAACCCAACTCCAGCGGCGGGCGGATCCAAGGCGCGGGCGGGCACTTGCCCGACCGGCAATCGCACCGCCCCGACCCCGCCGCCCACAGCCAGAGCAGCGTCGGCGCAGGCCCTCAGGCAGCCACTTCCGATTACCTGCGTCCCATCAGCGTCCCGAATTCGGCGTCCACCCGCTCGCACAGCCCGCCTGCGGCGGCTTGCCCCGGCAACGAACTCAGGCATCCGCCCAGGTCAGAGCGGCGCCAACCAACCCTGATGGCCACGGCGTCGAACTCGCGAGCAGCGGATTCAGTCCGTTGGCCCAAAGTCCTGAATCCGCACGCCTGCTGCGACGCATCCGCAGGTCAGAGACGCGCTGAGTGGGGCGGGTGGGACTCGAACCCACGGCCGACGGATTATGAGTCCGCTGCTCTAACCGGCTGAGCTACCGCCCCGTAACGGCGCGTCGCGAGCTTTCGCGTGCGCCGTCTGCCGCAGCATAGCCGCTCATACGATCTGTTGCTTCGGGGGGCCGGGGATGGGTGCCCCCATGCCCGCGCGCAGGGGGCGCGGGGCGGAGGGGGTGGGAAGGGTGGCAAGGGCGGGAAATGAAAAAGGACCCCGATGGGGTCCTCTCCCGCTGCTCCCCCGACTGGACTCGAACCAGTAACCCTCCGGTTAACAGCCGAGCCGAA
>NZ_MAXF01000230.1 GCF_001704635.1 Streptomyces sparsogenes
CTCGCCCGGCAGAAATGGAAGCGACGTTCCTGCGGCAGCGGGGCTCACGGCCTGCGGATCTACGACTGGGCGCGCGTCGAAGTGCGGCCCTGGCACCGGCCCGACCGCCGCCACTGGGTGATCGCCCGCCGCAGCGTCGCCCGCCCGCAGGAGATCTCCTACTACATCGCCTACTGCCCCGCCCAGACCACGCTCGACGACCTGATCCGCATCGCCGGCAGCCGATGGGCCATCGAGGAATGCTTCCAAAGCGCCAAACAGGAATGCGGCCTGGACGACTACCAGGTCCGCCGCTACCCCGGCTGGCACCGCCACATGACCCTGGCCATGGCCGCCCACGCCTGCCTGACCGTCCTGCGGGCCCGCGAGCTGGATGCCGGGAAAGCAGAAACGGATCCTCCCAGCTCATCCACCTCAGCCTCGCCGAGATACGACGGCTGATCACCCGCCTCACCGACCGTCGGCCCACACCCGTCGAGCACATCCTGCACTGGTCGACCTGGCGCCGAAGACGACAGCACCAGGCCCGCACCAGCCACTACAAAAGACGCGGACACAGCCCCTGACCTGGCCATCAGTCACGGCAAACACCGTTGCAGTACTAGGGACTGTCTCTGGTTGTGATCAAGCCCCGGGGTGGGGGCCGGTCCGATAAGACTGTGCTGTGACGCGTGTGCAACTGACTGACATCGAGTGGGAGTTCATCGGGCCGTTCCTGCCGGTCGGCAGGTTCGGCCCGTACCCCGAGCGGCTGCGTGAGCAGTTCGAGGGGGTGATCTGGCGGTTCCGCACCGGCAGCCAGTGGAGAGAGATGCCCGAGCGATTCGGCGCCTGGCAGACCGTCTACAACCGCTTCACGCGATGGCGGGACGCGGGCGTCTTTCAGACCCTGCTGGACGAAGCGATCGCCGAGGCCGCCCGCAGGGACGAGATCGACATGTCCCTGGTCAGCGTGGACTCCACCACCACGCGGGCCCATCACGACGCCGCCGGCATGCGGGTCAGCGAACAGACTCTGGCCGCACTCGAGGAGGCAGCCTCGCAAAAGGGGGAGCATCGCAGGGACAAGGCGGGCAGGAGGGCGAAAGCGATCCGGTCCGTGCCGAACGCCGGCGCATCCGCTTACGACGGCGGGCCCGGCTGAAGGCCGCCCTGCTCGGACGGTCGCGCGGCGGGCTGACCAGCAAGATCCACCTAGCTGCCGACCGGCGGTGCCGGCCGATGGCCCTCCTTCTGACCGCCGGACAGGCCGCCGACAGCCCCCAGTTCATCCCGGTCCTGAGCAAGGTACGGGTCCGTCTGCCCGTCGGCCGTCCCCGCACCCGGCCGGCTGCCGTGGCCGGCGATAAGGCCTACTCCTCCCGCGCCAACCGAGCCCATCTGCGCAAACGCCGCATCAAGGCAGTCATCCCGGAGAAGAGGGACCAGGCCGCCAACCGCAGGAAGAAGGCAGCCGTGGCGGCAGGCCCGTCACCCACAACAGCGATCTCTACCGCGACCGCAACACAGTCGAGCGGGCCATCAACAGGATGAAGGACTGGCGAGGCATCGCAACCCGCTACGACAAGACGCCCGAGAGCTACCTCGCCGGACTCCATCTCCGCGCAGCGACCATCTGGATCAGCAGCATCCTGAAAGCCCAATGATCACAACTGGAGACAGCCCCTAGTAGTGCTTCGTTACGTCGGGTGATCTTGCCTGGTGGTGGGCATCTTCTCTGTTATGAGGCTGGGGGAGGTGGAACGGCTCCGGGGTGAGTTAGCGGAGTTCGTTGCCGATGTGTTCGCCTCGCTGCCGCGGCGGGATCAGCGGCGGTGGGGCGCGTGCTATCTGCGGGGTCTGATGCTGGATGGCCGGCGCAAGTCGATCCAGCCGATGGCCGAGCGGCTGCCGGACGGGAACATGCAGGCCCTGCAGCAGTTCGTGAACCAGTCGCCGTGGGAGTGGACGCCGGTACGACAGCGGATCGCCCAGAGACTGTGTGAGGCGATCAGCCCTGAGGTATGGGTGGTCGACGACGTGTCGTTTCCCAAGTGCGGCACTGCTTCGGTCGGGGTGGCCCGGCAGTACTGCGGAGCGCTGGGCAAGCGGGCGAACTGCCAGGTCGCGGTCAGTGTGCACGCGGCCACCGACACGGCGTGCCCGCTGGAGTGGGAGTTGTTCCTGCCCGAGGAGTGGACGGACGATGACCGGCGGCGCCAGCGGGCCGGGGTCCCTGACGAGGTCGGGCATGTGTCCAAGACGCGCCTGGCCCTGGGGCCGCTGGAGGGGCTGGCCGCACAGGGACTGGCAGTGCCGGTGATCGTGGCCGATGCCGGTTACGGCCGCAGCGTGGCCTTCCGGCTCGCGCTGGAGGAACGCGGCTGGTCATACGTCATGGCGGTGGACCCCAAGGAGATCGCCCGACCGGCCACGGCAGAGCCGTATCAGCCCGTCTACGGCGGGCTGGGACCACCCACCCTGCCGCGCTACCGCGAAGCTCCCCGGCCTTTGACCCGGTTCGTCGATGCCGACACCTCCTTCGAGGAGGTCACCTGGCGTCAGGGCAGCAAGTCCGCGATGACCTCGCGATTTGCCGTGCTGGAGGTGCGGCCCTCGGGCAAGGAAGCCTGCCGTACGGCTCAGGAACAGGGCGGCGGACGCCGCCGGTGGGACGGTGTGCTGCCGCTGCGGACCCTGCTGGTCGAGCAGCCCGCAGACGAAGCCGAGCCGACCGGCTACTGGATGACCAACCTGCCCGCCACCACCCCGGTCGCCGATCTGGTGCGGTGGGCGAAGATGCGCTGGCGCATCGAGCACGACTACCGCGAACTCAGGCACGGTCTGGGGCTGGACCACTTCGAGGGCCGCACCTGGCGCGGCCGGCACCATCACGTCACCCTCGTCACCGCCACCCATGCCTTCCTCACCCTCAGGCGGCTCGACCCCAAAGCCCGGATGCCGGCCTGACCCTTTACCAGGTCCTGGACAGCACTCCAGGACCTGCTGAGGTGCTGGGCCGGCATCTGCACCACCTGCGGCCGACCCCTCACCACCAGCAGAACCAGAGACAGAACCTAACGAAGCACTACTAGAGCGACGAGGCCGACCCACCGCCAGTCCGGGTGCAGGCGTCCGACCAGGGCGGATGACATTCTCGGCAAGCGCATGGTCGCCCGCACACGATCGCCCGGGGACATACGGCGATCGACCGCCACCAGCTCACGGTGACCAATTACCCGGCGGACCCACCGGGCTCGGGCAACTCATACTGAACCGGCCTTCCGCCCGGTTTCTTCCACCCGGGCGGCTGGCACCCCGAGCCCTTCCGCGCTGTCTTTCCCCAGCGTGGACCCTCGTCGATCCGGGAGGCCCGGCCGCTCTCCCGGTAATCGACCTCTCCCGCGCCCGGGAGGAGGCCGGGGCCGCCTCAGACCTCGGCGGGAAGGCGTCGCAGGAGGCGGCCGGGGCGTGCGCCGGTCAGCTCACCATCGCGCAGGACGATTTCGCCCGCCACCAACACATGCCGCGTCCCCTCGGCGTACTGCCACGGATCCGCGTACGTCGCCAGGTCGGCCACCTGAGCCGGGTCCAGCACGGCAAGGTCTGCGACCTGGCCGACCGCTACCGTCCCTCGATCGGTCAAGGGTAGCCGTGAGGCAGGCAGGGATGTCATTTTGCGTACGGCGTCGGCAAGTTGTAGCACGTCGCGCTCGCGGACGTAGTGACCGATGACTCGGGCGAACGCGCCGAAGTTACGTGGGTGCGGGTGCCCATCCCCAGGCGCACTCAGTATCCATCCGTCACTGGCGACGGCGCTGCCCGGATACCGCAGCACGGTGTCCACGTCGGCTTCTGCCATTGCGTGGTTCACAATCATGACCTCGCCCTGGTGCGCGGCCAGGACATTCAGTGCCGCAGCCGCCGGCTCCACGTCCTCGTCGCGCGCGATGTCGGCGATGGTGCCGCCGACCCGGTCCGCGTACTGGCCGGGGCCGAGCATGGCGATGACGACGCCTTCGGGCAGGAAGGTGCGCCCGACGGCGGGGCGCAGGTCCTCGAGAATCCGGGCACGTGTTGCCGGATCGCCAAGCCGTTCCAGGAGTCCTGCCGGACCACCCTCCATGGCCCAGTCGGGGAGCCGGGACGTCAGCCGGGTCGACGAGGCGGTGTAGGGATAGACGTCGCACGCCACGTCGATGCCCTCGGCGACGGCCGACTCGATCAGCCCGAGCGCCTTGTCGACCTTGCCATGGTTCGCCGGTCCCATCGCCTTGAGGTGGGAGATCTGGAGGCGAACGCCGGCCTCCTTGGCGATGAGCAGCGCTTCCTCCACTGCCTCGATGACGTGGTCACCCTCGTCTCGCATATGGGTGGCGTACAGCAGGCCGCGCCGGGCCGCCTCGGCGGCGAGGGCGATGATCTCGTCGGTTGCTGCGAAGGACCCCGGCGCGTAGATCAGCCCGGTGGATATACCGAAGACACCCTGGTCCGCGGCCGTGGCCAGGAGGTGCCGCATCGCCTCCAGGTCCACGGGACCTGCACCCGTCCTGGCGTCCCCCATGACGGCAGCGCGCAGGGCTCCGTGGCCCACAAGCGGTGCGATGTTGAGAGCCGGTGCGGCGGCCTCCACGGCCTCGGCGAAGCCGTCCAGGTCACGCCACTGAGCCCCGGCCAGCGTGCCAGGCCCGCCGACGACCGGGTCCTTGTCGGGGGCGAGCGGGAAAGGGGAGAGCCCGCAGTTGCCCGTCACCACCGTGGTGACGCCTTGGCGCAGACACGCCTCGCCACCAGGGGATGTGAGGACGGAGAAGTCCGCGTGGGAGTGCAGATCGATGAACCCGGGCGTGACCGTCAGCCCGGAGGCGTCGAGCACCTCGGCCGCGCGGGCAGCCGGATCCGGCGCGCCGACGTGGACGATACGCCCCGCCCGTACACCGATGTCGGCGTTTCGGGGCGCGGCCCCGGTGCCGTCCAGCAGGGAGCCCCCGGTGATCAGAAGGTCGTATGGAGCGGTCGGGTGAGACATCGGTTCTCTCTTTCGCGGCGTTCTTCCATACGGGTGGTGTGTGCGGGCAGGAATCGGCAGTGCGGCACCGGTCACAGCAGCACTATGAGCAGGATCGTGTAGAGAGCACACGCCGGGATGAGCAGGGCCCATCCTGTCCAGAGCAGATAGGGGAGCCTGCGCGCCCGGGCCAGGCCCATGGCACCGACCATGTTGGCGTTGGGCAGTGGTCCGTAGGTGTCTGCCTTGGACGCCCACAGCAGGATGATCACCCAGGCGGCGGGGGTGATGCCGAGGCTGGTCCCGAGAGGCCCGAACACCTCGCTGATGAGCACGACCTGGGCCGCGGTGGCACCCGGAACGCCGACCCAGCCGAGTGCGGCCACGGTGAGGGCGAAGGGCAGTGCCGACATGCCGCGCAGGCCCGGGCCGTACGTCTCCAGGACGACGTCGTAGGGCTGGAGCAGGTCGATGAAGCCGAACAGGACGGCGAGCAGCCAGAACAGCAGGAACATCGGCAGGAGGCTGCGGGCCCCGGCCAAGAACGCTTTGAGCGCGTGCAGGGGTGAGAGCCGGGCGGCGGCGGCGGTGCAGACAGCCATCAGGGGCAGGGCTATCAGAGGGAACGTCGTGCTCGCCTTGGTGAGCGCCGCGTAGAAGACGGTGAGCACCAGGACGGTGACAAAGACCCAGGTGGCGTGGCGGGTGCGGACCGCTTCGGCGCCCTCGGCCGGGCCGTCCCCGCCGGCATCTTTAGTGAGTTCGTCAGGCCGGTAGAAGTCGCCCTGGCCCGCGCTGCGCCGCTGCACCCACGGCACGACGACGGCGGCGAGGAGCAGCGACAGCACTGCCAAGGGCCCGGCGCCGACGAGGACGTAGGTCAGGTAACCGGTGTCGGCCGCCTTCATGATCGCGACGTTGGCCCCGGCGAAGGGCGCGAGCGCGAGGCCCGCGCAGCCGCCGAGGAACATGGTCACCGCGGTTGCCGACCTGGTGAATCCGGCCCGCGCGGCGACGGGGACGAGGAGCGGCGCGGCGATGGCGAGAGCCCCGGCGAGGGTACCGAGACCCGCGACGAGCACGAGACAGGCGCACATCATCCCGTACATGAGGGCGGTCGTGCCCCGGCCTTCGGTGACGCGCAGAATGTTGCGGACCAGGCAGTCAGCGACCCCGGTGACCCGGAGCACCTCGCCGACCGCCGCGCCGAGCACGATGATCAGGCCGATGATGGTGACCGTGTCGGTGAGGGAGCCGTCGAGGACATCGACGGTCTCGTCGAGCGGGGGCAGCGCGACAAGTACGGCGCTGGCCACGGCGATCCCCGTCACGGCCAGCAGGTTCATGCCGGCCAACGAGAGGAAGGCGTACAGGGCGATCGGCAGCAGACCCCACATGGTGGGGGCATCGCTGAGCAGCCCTGCCGCCAGGCTGGCGGCGAGCGCGACGGCAGCGGCTACCCAAGGCATGGAGCGCCGGACCGGCGAGGGTGGGTCGGGAGTGGTGCCGGCCGCGGGTCCGGCGGTTACGGACTGGGTCATGGCAAATCCTTCTGAGAGCGGGGAGGGGACGGCGGGTGCCGGTGGTGAGTCTCGGCGGCAGCCTTCAGATCTCGGCCACGGTGCCCAGGGAGACCATCGCATCGGCGTGGGCGAGGCCGCTTTCCGCCGCGATCTCGTCGAGCGTCTGCGGAGCCCGGACCGTGGTCAGCCGTACACTGCCGGTCCTGTCGGCCATGAAGCCGTGGACGGCAGGCCGCGGCAGGCTGTTGTACGCCCAGTGAGTGGAGAAGTAGTAGGCGCCGGTGTCGTACAGGACGACGAGGTCGCCCTCCGCCAGCTCCGGCAGTTCCCGGCCGTGGGCGACGACATCACCGGCGAAGCAACATGGCCCCGCGATGTCCTGGGGCAGCGGCGTGCCGGTGCGGGGGTTGCCGTCGGCGTCGAAGGCACCGACTCGCAGCGGCCATGCGTCAGGCATCAGGACGGTGCGCGTGGCGGTCTGCGCTCCCGCGTGGGTGACCGCGATGCGCCGACCGCCGGCTTCCTTGGTGTACTCCACGCGGGCAGCGATGAACCCGTTCTTGGCGAGCAGTGAGCGGCCGAACTCCGTGACGAGCGTGTACCGGCCGTCGAAGAGGTCGGGGACGGCCGTGCCGAGCGCCTGGACGTACGCGGCGAAGGTCGGGCGTGTCTCGTCGTCGTCGAAGTTGACGGGCAGCCCGCCGCCGATGTCGAGGCTCGTGATCTGCCGGGTGCCGAGCGTCCGGTTGATCTCCTCGGCCAGCCGGTACGTCTCCGCGACGCCCTCCGCGATGAGTTCCAGCGGGCATCCCTGGGAGCCGACGTGCGCGTGGAGCCGGCTCAGCCATGGGCGCTCGGCGAAGGCTCGCACCACGCGGTCGCGCGCGCCGGGATCGCGGAGTGCCACGCCGAACTTCGAAGTCTCGGTGGCGGTGCTCATCGCGCCGATGGAGCCGCCGCCGACCTGAGGGTTGACGCGTAGACCGACGACTGACGCGCTGTTTGCCGGGCGGAGTTCGTCGAGGCGGCGCAGTTCGTCGAGGTTGTCGGCGTTGACCGCCACGCCCAGGGCGAGGGCCTCTCGGATCTCCTGCCGTGTCTTGGCGGGTGAGTCGAGGACGATGCGCGAGGGCTCGACTCCGGCGTCAAGCGCGATGCGCAGTTCTCCCGGGCTCGCCACCTCGCAGCCCATGCCGAGCCCGGCGAGGAGCCGCAGTACGGGGACCAGGGAAGCGGCCTTGACGGCGAAGGTGTGAAGTACGTCGGGGGCATGAGCGAAGGCGGCGTTGAGGCTGGCGACAGAGGCCCGGATGCCCTCGGTGTCGAGGAACCCGACGACCGGTTGAGCCTCTGAGATGAGCCCGGTGGCTGCGGCACGACGCATCACTGCGGAGACACGCTGTTCCGGGGAGAGAGCGGCCGGAAGGACGGCCGTTGGGGGGGAGATGTCGCTGGCAGATGTCACGAGGGGGCTTTCCGGTGGGACTGTGCCACGTGCTCCTAGGCGGCGTAGCGGGATGGGAGAAAGGTTGATCTGCGCACCCGCTGCCCGTCTTCATCCCCAGGTACAAAGCACCGCCGATATTTTGGCCGGTCGGATGAACACCGGATGAAATCTGCTCAAACCACTCCGGAAAGGCGCACCGCCAGGGCGAGGACCAGCCGGGTGTCGGGGTCGTCGAGGTCGATACCGAAGCGCTCGCGGGTCCGCCGCAGCCTGTATCGGAGCGTGTTCGGGTGCAGGACGAGACGCCGGGCCGCAAGCCGGATGTCGCCTGCCGTCTCGAGATAGGCCGCTAGGGAACGCACCAGGTCACCCCCCGAGGCGAGGTCCGCACGGATCAGCTCGTGCACGGGGCCTTCGCCCGACTCCCATACGGGGCGCGCCGCGTCGAGCATGCGCAGGGCGTCGATAGTCGGCCCCACGTCGCCGGGGCCGGCATGCCGGAGGGGACGCGGGTCGCGCCCCCGGGCCTCCCGGTCGCGCAGGGCGCGCACCACCAGCAGCGCCGTCTCGTACGACGAGGACGCTTCCAGGCCGGACGGCACGGTCTGTCCCACACCGATCCAGACCGGTGCGGCATCGGGGATACCGGCCGCCAGTGCGTCGATCTCCCGGGCCAGGACGAGGGCCTCGCGCTGGTCACCGTCGTCGTTCACGGGAAGCAGCACGGCGACCTGGTCCTGTTCGTGCAGGACACGGGCCGTGGAGCGCGAAGCGGTGGCCTGGATCGCGAGCGCCTTAAGGGTACCGTCGGACCCTGGGCCGTCCGGATGGTTGCGTACGGCGACGACGACGGCGCAGGGTGCGTCGGGTGACAGGCCGAGGGACCACAGGTGTGCCCGCTGGTCACCGTTTCCGTGCAGCAGGCCGCGCAGGGCATGCGCCTCGCGCCGTACGGTGCCGCTCTCACGCAGCCGGTGCCGCAGGAGATGGGGCACGGCGAGCGCGGCGGCGCGGCGCAGCACCTGAGGGGCGTCGGGCGAGAGCCGCTGTCCGTCGGCGGCTGCCCACAGGGAACCGAGCATCTCGCCGCCGGTGCGGACAGCGACGATGAGGCGTTCGGGGCTGTCGCCTTCGGCGGGCCGGTGGATGACGTCCTGGGATGTCCACAGCGCCCGCAGCAGGCCACTGCGGCGCAGCTCGGCGACACGCCAGTCAGGGACCCGGCCGCCCAGGATCGTGGTCCGGCGCACCCCGTCCGCGTCCGGGCCTGTCGCGGAATGGGCGAGGACGCGGAACTGAGTATCCTCTACGGTGATCGAGCCGCGACACTGTCGGGCAGTGGACGTGGCGAGAGCGGCGAGCCCCCCTTCGGCGGCAGAGTCAGCCATGAGGTTGCTGCGGCCGACGGACGCGAAGGCGGCCGCGGATCGCAACAGTGCGATCGCAGCACCCCAGTCCGCCCATTCGGCGCGGGCCAGCAGCGCGATCCCGCACTCCTCCGCCGCCGCCAGGGCCTCGGACAGCATGGGCGCCCCTCCGGGCTCCCGCAGCACCACCGCCACCGCGCCGCGCCGGGCGGCCTCCCGCACGGCAGCGGAGGCGGCTGAGAGGTCCGGTGGAAGACCCGTCGCCAAGACGATCCCTCCTTCGTGCGGGTGGGCCGCCCCTTCGTCGCCGATGATCACGCCGAGGATCTCGACATCCTGTCCGGTGGGGGCGAGCAGCAGGCGCAGGACGCCGTCCTCGTCGTAGGAGAGGACCTGGCGGAGCGTGACGTGGTCTGGACTGTCCGCGGTCGTGCCTGGTGTCATGCGTACGAGGGTACGAGCACGCTCCCTCTCCACAGGCGGAGCATGCGCTCCGCGTTCTCGATGGTCGGCGCACCATAAACCGGGCTGCTGTCACGTTGGCGGGATTTCCTGCGCGCGCCGAGCGAGGCACTCCCTGAAGGGTGTCAATATTCCGATCAGGCTGCTGAGCTGGGTCTTTGCTACGGATGGTGAGGCAGCCGTGGTGACGTGGTGTGGTACTCGTTGAGTAGTCCACCAAGGACTTGCCGGCGCCTGACTGTGCCAGCAGGCAGGGTGTGCCGCCCGAAAAGTCGTCGCTGCACGTCATGCCGCATATCTGTACTCGTTGACGATGCCACCGAGGATCCGGGTGCGCAGGACTTTGCGGGGGCTGATGTCGTGCCCCGTGGCCGGTTGGTGGTCAGCGTCGGGCGGTAACTGGTTGCGGGCTTGATGGGGTCGGTAGTCTGCCGCGATGATGCCCTCGGCTTGCGCGGCCAGGAATTCGCGCCAGGTGGGGCCTGCGTGGCGCGGCGGAGGATCGACGCCTGCGGCATGCAGGGTCTCCCGGACTGTCGACGCGGCGATCCGGTGCCCGAGTCGGGTCAGCTCCCCCTGGATCCGCCGGTGTCCCCACCTCGGATTCTCCCGGGCCGGCCGTAGGACGAGCTTCTTGATCGCTGCCGATGTGGGTGGGCGTCCGGTGCGCCGGCGCGCGGTGTGGTCCCACTTCGCGGTGATGAATCTGCGGTGCCAGGCCAGCAGGGTGCCGGGGGTGACAGGGAAGATCTCGCGCCAGTTGGCGTCGGGGTATCAGCCCGGACAGGGCGGCGAACCAGAAGCGGTCGGCGGGCTCGTAGCGGACCGGTCTGGCCGACTGGCGGCGCAGGACCGCGTTCTCGTGGCGCAGCACCAGCAGTTCCGCGTCCTTCGCTGTCCCGCGACGGAGGAGCACCGATGGAACCGTCAGCAGGCTTCGGGTCACCTTGTACAGCAAGGGCACGATCACGGGGGACATGATCCCAGCGGACTGGCCGTACCACTCCCACCTGCGACGACGACTTCTCGAGCGGCGCAGGATAGGTCCACTTCCGGGCGACGAGGCGTGCGTGCCAGCGCAGAACCGACCGTGGAGTGACCAGCAACGCAAGCCGTGCACGCCGGTGCTTGTTGACCACCGGGAGCAGCGCTGCCATGACGGCCCGATCGCTCCAGGAAAATTGAGGTCGTGGCTGGATGCGTTGCGCGACAGTGAGCTGGTGCCGGAGTATCAAGATCTCGACGTCTTTCGCCGCACTCGACCGGGCCGGCAGCGCAAGCCATCGGAAGAGTTGACACGCGAGCTGATAGATCAGACGTATCGCCACGACCCAGCATGATGCCGCACAGCGCTGGCTTCCTGTGCACTGGCAGATCCGACCCCGCAGGTCACCTCGGGTGACACAGTTTCCGGCATCCACAGGCGGCGAGGACCCGTGCGCGGGTCCTGTCCGACACCCGGCGGGTGCCGTTGACGACATGGGACACCGTCGCGATCGAGACACCGGCGTGCTCTGCGACATCGACGATGGTTGCCACGCCTCAGCCCTCCAGCAACGACCGCGGCACGAACCCGCCGGCGGCCAGCTGCTCCCACAGCTCGTCCGGGACGGGGAAGCGTGCCGCCGCCGCGTTCGCGCTCACCTCGGCCGCGGACCGGCAGCCGACGACCACCGAGCCGACCGCCGGATGCAGGAACGGGAACTGGACCGCGGCCGCGGACAAGGGCACCCCGAACCCGTCGCACAGCGCCCGGCACTCCTGCGCCCGGGCCAGCTCCCGCCGGGGCGCCGGACGGTAGTTGAACATCGCGTCGGGCGACGGGTCCGCGAGCAGACCGGTGTTGAAGACGCCGCCCACGACCACGGCCGTCCCGGTCCGCGCGCACAGCGGCAGCAACGTCGACAGTGCCTCGTGGTCGAGCAGCGTGAACCGGCCCGCGATGAGGACCACGTCCACCTCGAACTCGGCCACGTACGCGGCCAGAGGCGCGCTGTGGTTCATGCCGAACCCGATCGCGCGCACCAGCCCCTCGTCGCGCAGCCTGCGCACCGCCGGATAGGCCGTGCGCCCGACCTCCTCCGGGTAGTCGTCCGGGTCGTGCAGATACAGGACGTCGACCGAGGACCGGCCCAGCCGGGTCAGGCTCGACTCCAGCGAACGGCGGATCCCGGCCTCCGTCCAGTCCGTGACGACCTCGCCCGGCGCGCCGCCGGGCCCGGGGCGCAGCAGCCACCCGGCCTTCGTGGAGACGACCGGCTCGGTGATCCCGGCCGGCGCGAGCAGTCGGCCGAGGCGCTCCTCGGCCTGGCCGTGCCCATAGCGCGGCGCGGTGTCGAAGTAGCTGATCCCTGCCTCGGCAGCGGCGCGCAGTGTGGCGGCGGCGTCCTGCTCGGACACCTCCTCGAACAGCCCGCCCAGCGGCGCGGTCCCGATGCCGATGCGGGGGAGGGCGAAGGGCGTCCGGGACGCGGCCCGGCCGGTCGTGGACGCGATCATCACGCTTCCTGCCAGGGGGAGTTGTACGCGGGCCGGCCGGCCCGCAGGGTCATGGTCAGTGTCAGCCGCACCCGCGTGCGGCCGGGCAGCTCCACACGGCAGTACGGGCCGCCCACCTCGTGCGCGGGCCCGTCGTCGACGCGGACGGTGTGCACGACGTGCTCGGCAAAGGAACCCGCCTGCACGACCACCGAGCGCGCCGCGTCGCCCAGATTGACCAGCTCCGCCACCGTGTGGTCCGGACGGATGTCCGTGACGAGCGCGGCGACGTCCGGCGGCAGCCCCGGGCGCCGCTCCACGGCGTCGTGGTAGCGCAGATGAAGATGGGCGAGACCGCCGTTGTAGAGGACCTGCGGAGAGCCCGTGGTCAGCTGCAGCAGTGCCTCGGTCAGCACCGGATTGAGCTGCTGCCAGTGGTGGATGCCGAGGGCGTCCGGCCCGACGGCCGGGTCCACCGGGTCCCCGGCGATGGCGTCGAGCCGCTCCTGGCACGAGGCGAGCGCGCTGCGCAGCATCCGCTCGGGGAAGTCCGGATTGCGGCCCTGCAAGAACTCGTACCAGGGCTCCTCGTGCCCCGCCTCGTCCTTGATGCGCTGGGTGTGCACCGCCGTCCAGTCCCAGTGCGAGCCGGCCCGCAGCACCTCGATCCGCTCCCGGTCCGCCTCCGCCCTGCTGAAGTGCCACAGGGACAGCGGGAATTGTCCCGGCATGACGGTGAAGTCGAACCAGCCGGAGTCGTTGTGGCGCTGCGGGACCATCAGGGTGCGGTCGGCGGTCATCGCCGCGAGATGGGGGTCCCAGCGTCCGCCGAGCGTGCCCCGCTCGTCCGCACCGCGCTGCTCGGCCCGGCCCAGCACCGCGTCCAGCGGATTGCGGGCCAGGTCCAGGAAGGCCGTGTCACCGGTCAGCAGAGTGGCGTTGGACCCGCCGACCAGGGTGCCGCTGGCGACCGAGGACAACCCGTGCGGCCACGACCATCCGTAGTGCCCGCCGTACCACCGGCCGGCCAGGTACTCGCCGACCTGCCCGCTCAGCCCCGCGTTGTCCGGTACGACGTCGCGCCCGGCGAGCCGCTCGAGCCAGACGCCGGCGTACTCGGCCACCCAGTCCGCGTAGCGCTGCCCGCCGCCGAGCAGATGGGCGTTGGTGGCGAGCCCGGTCGCCGCCAGGTTCACGAGCGTGTCGCCGCGGCCCATCCGGTCCCGCATCGCACGGCCGTAGGCGCGGGCCCGCTCGGGGGACGCCGCCAGCTCGTCGAAGGACGTCACGTCCGGCATGCCGTCGAGCGGCAGCCCGTAGGGGCGCAGCGCGAGGCTCCACGGGAAGTACGCGTCCTCGTCGCTGAACCCCCACCGGGGGCCCGCCGACCCGTTGTGCGGCGCCCGGATCACCCGGTGTACGGGGTCGTAGTTCGGGCCGCCCGGAAGGTAGAAGTCGGCGAAACGGAGCGCCAGTTGGCGCAGTTGGGCATCGCCCGGATCGGCCAGGCACAGCCCGTAGAACAGCAGCAGCCCCTCGCCCTGGTGGAACCAGTCGTAGCCGCGCTCCAGGCCGTCTTGCAGCATGCCCATCTCGGTGAGCTGCGCGCTCACCCCGTGCCAGTGGCGGCGCGCCGCGGCCAGCAGCTCCGTGCTGCCGCCGAGGACGTACAGCGTCGGCCAGTTGAAGAAGGGTTCGTAGAAGTCGTCCACGCCGTCGCGGCCGTCAAGGCCCCGGCCCAGCGTGTCGCGGAACACGAGGCGTCCGTCGCTCTCGGTGTACCGGTCGGCGAACACCCGCCACGCCTTGTCCTGAAGAGCGAACAACTCCCGCTGCAGCGTGGCCCATCGGGGGACGTCCGCGACGGGGCTGTCAGCTTGCAGGCGCAGGCCGGGCCCGGCCGCGGCCCTCATCGACGCACCGCTTCCGCCGTGTCCGCAGCGCCGCTCCGCTCAGTCCCGTGCATCAATGTGCACCCGCCCCTCGCAATCGCCCATCGATAGCCGATGGTTAGACTCACCGACGCGAGCCGACGTGTCAATACTCCGGAACGGCCCCCGAGGAGGCTGCCGACCATGATCGACTGCCATGTCCATCTGTGGGACCCGGCCCTGGGATTCCCCTGGATCCGCCCCGACAGCGCACACCACCGGACCTTCGACACGGACGACCTGGCCGCCTCGGGGACGGACCCGGACCTGTCCGGGGCGATCCTCGTCGAGGCCTCCCGGGGCGACGCCGGCGAGACACACGCCCTGGGCGAGGCGCGGCTGCTGCGGCCGGACCTCGTCGCGGGACACGTCGCGAACCTGCACGCCCACGCCGACGCCGGACCGCACCGGCTGCGCGCCCTGCTCACAGAGCCGGGCGAGAGCCGCCCCAACGGGATGCGGCTCGGCGGCCCGCGCTGGACGGACACCCCCGTGCCCGCCCGCGCCCTGGTCCCGGTCCTCGCCGACGCCGGTGTCGTCCTCGAGCTCAACCTCCTCGCAGGCGCGTTGCGCACCGCGGCCGACGTGGCTGCCGCGCATCCGGCGCTCACCGTGGTCGTCGACCACCTCGGCAACCCGCCGAACCTGCACACGGACCCGGGGGAGTGGTACACGGACCTCGACCGGGCCGCCGCGGCGCCGAACGTCGTCGTGAAGATCTCCGGCCTGCTGACCCAGCAGCACGGCGTCCCGCACGAACGGGTCGCGGCCCTGGTCCGCCGCGTCGTGGACGCCGTCGGCCCGCAGCGCTGCCTGATCGGATCCGACTGGCCGATCTGCCTGCCCCGCGGGAGCCGTGCCGACTCGCTGGCCCTGTCCCGGCTCGGCCTCGCCCACCTCACGGCCCGGCAGCGGGAGGACGTCCTGCACACGAACGCCGTGCGGGTGTACGGGCTGCGTGGTTGACACGCCGCGAAGCACCCTGATTCGATTCCCTCGATGATCGATAGGCGATGACCTACTGCCCCGGCCCGGCCCGGCCGGCCACGACCTCCGCGGAGACGCTCCATGGCTTTCTTCGACCTGCCCCTGGACGAGCTCGAGAGATACCGCCCCGACCTGCCCGAGCCCGCCGACTTCGACGCGTTCTGGCAGGAAACCCTCGCCGAGCAGGAGCAGTTCGCCACCGCCGCCACGTTCGACCCCGTCCACAACGGGCTGGCCACGATCGACACCTTCGACGTGACCTTCGCCGGATACGGCGGGCATCCGGTGCGCGGCTGGCTGCACCTGCCGGTGACCCGCACCGGTCCGCTGCCCGCCGTCGTGGAGTACCTGGGGTACGGCAGCGGCCGGGGCGCCCCGCACGAGAAGCGGCTGTGGGCCTGCGCCGGATACGCCCACTTCGTCATGGACACCCGCGGCCAGGGCGCCGAGACCCCCGACCCGGACCCGGCCACCGGCGACATAGCCGCCCCCGGCTTCCTCACCCGCGGCGTCCTCGACCCGCACCGCTACTACTACCGGCGCCTCTACGCCGACGCGGTCCGCGCCGTCACTGCCGTGCGCACCCACCCCGCCGTCGACCCGGCGCGCGTCGTCGTCACCGGCACCAGCCAGGGCGGCGGCATCGCGCTCGCCGCGGCGGGCCTGGTGCCCGACCTCGTCGGCGTCATGCCGGACGTGCCGTTCCTGTGCCACTTCCCGCGCGCCACCACGCTCACCGACCGCCCGCCGTACGTCGAGGTCGCGCAGTTCGTGAAACTGCACCGGGAGCACGCGGCCACGGTCGCCCGCACGATGGCCTACTTCGACGGCGTCAGCCTGGCCCGCAGGGCCACCGCGCCGGCCCTGTTCTCGGCGGGCCTGATGGACCACATCTGCCCGCCGTCGACGGTGTACGCGGCCTTCAACCACTACGGTGCCGAGCGCGTACCGGCCCAGGCGGACAAGCAGATCTGCGCGTACCCCTTCAACGACCACGAGGGCGGCGGCCCCGCCCACGAGGTCGTCAAGCTGGACTGGCTCGCCAAGCGGCTGGTGGACACCATCGATAGACGATGAGCGCGTATCATGGCACAACCGGCTCGCCCCGTCGCACGATTGGGAATCCATGGCATCGAATGCGTCGGCTGGATTCGTCTCCACGCTGGCCACCAACAAGGACCGTTTCCGCAAGACCCTGATCTCCGACCAGGTGTACGACCTGCTGCGCCAGGCCGTCGTCGACGGCGACCTCGCGCCGAACGAGCGCGTGGTCGAGTCGGAGATCGCGCGGCGCCTCGGCGTGAGCCAGGCCCCGGTGCGCGAGGCGGTCAAGCGGCTCGCCCGTGAGGGCCTGCTCATGCACGTCCCGCGCCGCGGGCACTTCGTCGTAGAGATCTCCTCGAAGGACGCCGAGTACGCCCGCCAGGTGCGCGAACCGATGGAGCGGCTGGCCGCCCAGCTCGCCACCGAGCACCTCACCGACGACTATCTGCGTGAGCTCGACGCGCTGGTGGAGCGGATGCACGCCGCGGTCGCGGCGCACGACGTGAGCCGGTTCCGGGACGCCGACATCGAGTTCCACACGCTGGTCAGCCGGATCTCGGGCAACCCGTTCCTGGCCCGCATGTGGGAGGTCCTCGAGCCCAGCCTGCGGACCCTGCGTGCCATCTCGGACCCGCTCTTCGACGGCGACTGGAGCGCCATGGCCGACGAGCACGGCCGCCTGGTCGAACTGCTGCGTTCCGGGGACGCCGGGAAGGCGGCCGCGGCGTTCGCCGACCACGCCGCCGGCCGCGGACCGGTCCCGGACGCCCGCACGACGAGAGCGCCCGGGGCGACCGGGAAGGCGAAGAAGCCACGGAAGGCCGCGGCAAAGAAGCCCTGACCCGCCGACCGCACGACGGCCGAGGCCCGAGCCGGAATCCCGGCTCGGGCCTCGGCCTTGTGGTCCGGCCTTGTCATCCTGCTAACCGCGGGCTCCCGCGGTCCACTGGGGCGCCCCGTACTGGTAAGCGCCCAGGCTCGGCGCCGGATCGGCCGATCCGGCGTTGATGCCGGGCAGTGCGATCGCCGCGTTGCGTGCCGGTGAGTCGGCCGACAGTCGGTAGTCGTGCGCCGCCGCGTCGACGAACAGCGGATCGACGTCCGGGGGCAGGTTGTTGGACAGCACGAGCCCGCCGTCGGTCGCGCCGCTCAGTCCCCGGATCGTCCCGATGTTGTTGTAGATCTTCGTGCCGGTCGACTGCCCCGGCTCCTTCACGTAGAAAAGGGTCATCCCGCCGGTGTTGTTGGTGACCAGGTTGTCGTGCGACCCGGTCCCGAGCCCGTTGAGCATCACCGTGCCCTCGCGGTTGCCCCAGCCCACGTTGTTCGCGATGACCAGGTCGCTCTGCCCGTTGTCGGCGTAGATGCCCGAGATGCCGAACGTCGACGACTTGGTGCTCGGATCCGGGTCGTGCAGCACGTTGTGGTCGAGGGACGAGCCCATCATGTACGCGCTGCAGCAGGTGTAGATCGCGGCGACGTCGAGGCTGAGCCGCGCGTACCCCGAGATGTCGTTGTACGCGATCACGTCCTTGCCGGGTTCGAGCCCCTCCACGGTGTTCCACTGCAGGTTGATGCCGCTGCGGCCGACCCGCGAGATCGTGTTGTGGGTGACCGTCTGGCTGTTGCCCTGCACGGCGATGCCGGCCGCGTACGTGCCCATGTAGTCGACATCGTGGATCACGTTGTCGGTGGCCGTGTTGTTCTGGCCGCGCAGCGCGATGCCGTTGCCCGCGCTCAGCGACAGATCACTGTTGATCACCTTGTTGTGGGTGCCGTTGATGATCAGGCCCGTGTCCGCGACGCCCCGCGTCACCGTCGTGCCGCAGTCCGTCGCGCCGCGCGTGATGTCCGTGTAGTGCGACAGGTACTGGCCCTTGATGCCGTCCAGCGTCACGCCCGTGCTCGTCGCGCCCGTCTGCACGGTCGTCGCGAAGAGCTTGATGCCCGACACCTTCGTGTGGCTGGTGTTCGTCAGGTCGAAGCCCAGGGCGCGCCGCTTGGCCTCCACCCGGTGGTTGTCCGGATCGTCGTCCCCGTACACGTACAGCTTCTTGGCCGTCGGGTTGTAGAACCACTCGCCGGGGCGCGCGAGTTCACCGATCTTCCCGGAGAGGGAGTACCGGGTCTCGTTCGGTACGACTTTGTGGACGCACGGCGGCGCCACGTCGAGGGTCACCGAGCCGACCGCCGAACTCTTCACGGTGCCGGTGGCCGAGACGTACCAGTAGCCGGTGAGGGCACGTGCGCCGTCCCAGTATCCCGCGGGGCGGGTCAGCGCCGCGTCGGAGATCGTGGCGTTCGCACTGCCCGCACCGGCGTACTGAAGCGTGGGTCCCAGCAAGTCCAGGCCGGGATAAGGCCATTGGGCCTCGATGTCCATCTTCTTGTCGGTGAACACCTGGACCGTCGACACGTCCGAGCCGAGGTCCACGTCGGTGCTGTAGATGTGCCCGGCCGCCACCGCATCGCTGAACTGCGAGCCGGCGGCGAACGGATCACTCTTCGCGATTTCGGTGATGTCGGCGGCGGTGACCGGATCGAAGCCGGTCAGCCGTGAGGCCCCGTTCACCGTGACGTCGGCGCCCACCGCGGCCTTGTACGTGATCGGCAGCTCCGCGGTGCCGGACCGGGCCGGGACCACCGTCTCCTCGTACGAGCCCGAGACGATCTCGCACGTGTCGCCGGGCACCATGATGTCCGCGCACTTCTGGATGTGCCGGAAGGGGTACGTGGCGTCGGTGCCGGCGTTGGCATCATCGCCGTACGGGCCGACATAGTAGGTCCGGCCCGCCTGGGACCGGGGCGGATGGGCCGCCGCCGGATGACCGACCGCGACCACTGTCAGCGCAGTGAGCAGGGTGGCCGCGGACAGATGTCTCCATCTCCTGGACACTCCGTGATCCTTCCTTCTGAGGTCGACGGACAATGCGGAGGTCAGCCCTTCACGGCACCCACCATGAGCCCGCTGATGATGTGGCGCTGCATGTAGATGAAGAAGATGACGACGGGCGCGACGGCGAGCAGAAGGTTGGGGAACACCTTCGTGAGGTCCGTCGAGTACTGGCTGATGCTGGCGTAGATCGCCGTCGTCACCGTGTAGTGTCCGGAGGACGGGCTGAGCAGGATCTGCGGGGAGACGAAGTCGTTCCAGATCCCGATCGAGTTGAGGATCAGGACCGTGACGACCGCCGGACGCATCAGGGGAAAGACGATGGTCCAGAACGTCCGGTAGCGGCCCGCCCCGTCGATCGTCGCCGCATGGTCGATGTCCACCGGGATGGTGCGGATGAACCCGACGAACAAGAAGATGCTCACCGGCAGCGTGGACGCCACGTCGTGCGCGATCAGACCGGTCACCGTGTTGGCCAGGCCGACCTCGCGCAGCACGTAGATCACCGGAATGATCACGGCGGCAGCCGGGATGAACGTCCCGGCCAGGAAGTACAGCAGCACCAGCTGCGTACGCCGCTTGAGGCTCCGCGCGATTACGTATGCCGCCGGGCCCGCGAGCAGGATGCACAGCACGTCCACGACCACGACGAGGAACAGCGTGAAGCCGTACCCGCCGATCACGTTGAACTGCGGGCTGCTGATCGCCGCCGACATGTGCGCGAAGGTGAGCTTGCCGAGCGGGATCGAGAACGGGTTGTCGAGGATGTCCTGCTGCGACTTGAAAGCGTTCACGACGAGCAGATAGATCGGCACGATCATCACGACGAACAGCACGCCGAGCAGCGCCCAGCGCACAGGCGAGCGCGGCTCTTTGCGCCCGGTGCCGCGCTTGCCGTCGGCGCTGTGCGCCGGCCCGGTCGTCGGCCTGTCGTCGGGTTTTGCCTCTAGTACCACCACCACCGGCTCCTCAACCACCTGTCGCGGCCTGGTCCTGACGATTGCGCAGCGCCGTCACGAGGAGGGCGAGCACGGCGGACACCACCATCAGGAACACCGCCTGCGCGGTCGCGTAGCCGACCTTGGTGCCCTCGAAGGACCGGGCGAGAATGAGATACGTGAACGTCTGGGTCGATCCGGCCGGACCGCCACCGGTCAGGCTCACCACGATGTCGTACGCGCGGATGAGCCCCACCAGGTTCAGCACCGTCGCCACGGTCACCACGGGCGCGATCATCGGGATCACCACCCGCAGGTCGGTCTGCCGCCTGCTCGCCCCGTCGATCGCGGCCGCCTCGAGCAGCTCGGCCGGTACGGTCTGCAGCGCCGCCACGAACAGGACGACGTTGAAGCCGAATCCGGCCCACACGATGACGGCGATCAGCGAGATCAGCGCGAACTTCTCGTCGAAGAGAAAGCCGACCGGCGCGATGCCGAACTTCGCGAGGGTGTTGTTGATCGCGCCGTTCGTGCCGAGGATCGCCGCCCACAGATAGCCGAGGATCAGTGCGCTGATCACGTGGGGGAAGTAGGCGACGGCCCGGAAGAAGGAGTTCGTGCGCGACTTGGCCTTGAGCGCGAGCGCGTACACGAGCCCGAGGCCCACCATCAGCGCGGTTCCGAACGCCGCGACGAGTGCCGTCACGTACCAGGCGTCCGTCGAACTCGGGTCGTCGAAGAGGTGCTTGTAGTTGTCGAGCCCGATGAACGCGGCCGTCGAGAACCCGTCCCAGTCGGTGAGGCTGAGATACAGGGCGACCCCGACCGGCACGACCGTCATCAGCGTGTAGAGCAGGACGGCCGGGCCGATCATCCCGAGGGAGACTGCCGTCTCCCGCAGCCGGGCCCGGCGCCGTCCGAGCCGCTGCGGCCCGCTCATCCCTGCGAGTTCCACCACTTGTCCAATCCGTCGGCGACGGCCTTGGGGGAGGCGCCCATGTACAGGGACTGGACCTGCTTGTTGAGCTCGTCGCTGAACCCGGCGATCGGCTGGTTCGCACCGGACTTCACGATCACCGACGGAGCCTTGTCCAGGATCTTCTGCACCGACGTCCCCAGGCTCGACATCGGGTACGTGAAGCCGCCGCGCAGATTTCCGTCGGAGGCGAGCTGGCTCCTGATGGCCTCCGGGTCGGTGGTCGCCCACTTCACGAAGGAGATGGCCTCGGCCTTGTGGCGCGACTTGTTCACCACGACGTACGGGTTGCAGATGTTGCCGAACTGGCCCGACGGGTACGCCCCGTCGGTCGGCATCGTGAACACGCCGATGCCGTCGCTCTTCTTCGCGGCGTCCGCGGCGGGCACGAAGAACGACCCCATGATGTACATCGCCGACTTGCCGTTCAGGAACGCCGTCTGGCCGTCCGCGTAGGTGAGGCCGAGCGCGCTCTTGTCGAGGTAGCCCTTGTCGATCCAGCCCTTGTAGTGCTGGAGATAGGGCAGATAGCCGCTGTCGGCGAAGGACCTCTTGCCCTTGTTGCGCTCGGCCGTCCACTTCGGGTCGGCGGTGAGCACGCCCGCGTCGGCCATCATCGAGAACTGTCCCCCGGTGACCCACTGCCCGGCGGTCTGCAGGGGCTTGTAGCCGATGTCCTTCAACTTGCCCATGGCCGCGGTGAACTGGTCCATGGTCCGGATCGCGCCGGCGTTCACCCCCGCCTTCTTGAAGGCGGCCTTGTTGTAGAAGACCAGTGACTGGATCTGCTCGCCCACACCGACCACGTAGTGCTTGCCGCCGATCGCGTACTGGTCGGCCAGCGGCGTCTTCGCGGCCCAGGGCTGGTCGGACAGGTCGGCGAAGAGTTGCGCGGTGTCGGCCGTCGGCGTGATCTGCTGCGCGACGTCCGGCGGATCGCCGGCGGCCAGGTCCTGGCGCAGCTTCGCGTCCGCCGCGACCGTGCCGGTCAGTTCGAGCTTGACCGTCACGCCGGGGTGCGCCTTCTCGTACTTCGCGAAGAGGTCGTTCCAGTACTTCTCCGTCAGGTTCGGCGTGATGTTCACGATGACGCGGAGGGTCGTGCCCTCCGCGGCCTGGTCGGACCCGCCGCCGCAGGCGACGGCCGACGCCATCACCAGCGGAGCCACGGCGAGCGCACAGGTCCGGCGCCACATTGGTCTCATGGGACACGCTCCATTGCGTAGTCATGAATAATCGATAGGTCATGTTCGGGCGGAGCTCGTGGCGTGCGATACGAGGGGGCCGGCCGAAGGAAGAGGGTCGCGGGATGTGAGATGCGGCTGCCGCGCGAGTCCAGTAATCGTCTATCGATTACTGATGTTATGGCGGGCGCCCTCGCATGTTCAAGAGTGCTGCGGCAACCGCTTTCCCGGGTCCTCGTCGAGGAACAGTTCGACCACCGGCAGCAGCACATCGGGCCGCGCCACCGGGAGCGTCAGGGTGAGCGTGCCCGCGGGGCTGCCCGGGGGAGCGAGGTTGTTGTGCTCGTGGCGCGCCCCGTCGATTTCCTGGAAGCCGATCTCCGAGCCGTCGTGCAGGAGTTGGGCGTAGCGCACTCGGCCGGCGAGCCCGGGCAGATGGACGTGGCGCAGCGGCCAGGCGAGCAGATGCAGGTAGAGGCGGCGCCCCGACTGCGTGTAGAGGGCGTTTGCGGGTGCCTGGTACGGGCTCGGTCCCGCGTCGTGCACCGCCCGCCCGTGCAGCCGGGTCCACTCGCCGATCGCCCGCAGCGTGCCTTGCGCCCGCGGATCCAGCGCGCCACGGCCGGTGGGCCCGACGTTGAGCAGCAGATTGCCGCCGCACGCGACCGACTCCACCAGCATCCGCACCAGCAGCGCGGGGTCCTTGTGGTCGTGGTTGTCGCGGTCGTAGCCCCAGGAGCCGTTGAGGGTGTGGCAGGCCTCCCACCTCACCGGGACGCCGTCCCGCTCCAGGGGGCGGTCAGGCTGGTACTGCTCAGGCGTCACGTAGTCGCCGGGGATGCCGAGCCGGTCGTTCACGAGGATGTCGGGCATCAACTCGCGCACTATGGCCAGCAGTTCGCGTGCACCCCACTCCTCGGGGCCCATCCCGGGATACGAGAAGTCGAAGAAGAGCAGGTCGACGGGTCCGTACCCGGTGAGCAACTCCCGCACGTGCGCCCGCATATACGACCGGTAGCGCGCCAGGTCCCGCGGCTCGTCGGCGGCCCCGGTGCCGCGCAGCGGATGGTGCTCGTCGACGGGGAAGTCCGGGTGGTGCCAGTCCAGAAGCGAGTAGTACAGGCCGACGCGCAGCCCCTCGGCGCGCATCGCGTCGGCGAACTCGGCCACCAGGTCCCGGCCCGCCGTACGCGCCGACGTGTAGTCGGTGTGCGCCGAGTCGAACAGGCAGAAGCCGTCGTGGTGCTTCGCGGTCAGCACGGCGTAGCGCATCCCGGCCCCGCGGGCGGCGCGCGCCAGCTCCCGGGGCTCGAACAGATCCGGGTCGAAGTGTTCGAGGTAACGGTCGTACGCCTGCTGGGACATGGCCTCACGGCTGCGCACCCACTCGTGCCGCGCCGCGAGGCTGTAGAGGCCGAAGTGGACGAACAGCCCGAAGCGTGCGGCCTCGAACCAGCCGGCGGGTGCGAGGGGCTCGGAGGGCGAGGGCGGAAGGGAGGGCACGGAGGGCTCCTGTTGGCGTTGACTGATGGCATTGACATAACCAATCGATTAGCTGTTATCTACCATCGATAGGCGATGTTGTCACTGGTGTTGCGTGCGGGGAGCGCGCGGAGAGGCAAGTGAATGAACCCGAGCAGGGATCGAGGAACGTCGTCGGTGGGGGAGACCCGGATCTACGAGTCGATGAGGGCGCCGGTGCACACCGCGTCCTTCGCACGGCCGACCGCGCGCATGGTGGAGGCGCTCGAGGACGTGAGCGCGGCGACGGCCTGCGCGAAGCTACATCAGATGGGCATCACCCGGACGTTCATCGACGGCCCCGTGCCGCTGCACCGGGAGCCGGACGTCAAGGTCACCGGCGGCGCCGTGACCCTCCAGTTCCTGCCGCGCCGGGAGGACGTCTTCAACGGGGCGGAGCAGGAGGACGCCGAGCGCGACACCGCGCTGTGGGGCGTGCTGGAGTCCATCCGGCCGGGTGACGTGCTGGTGGTGTCGGCCCACGGCAGCCACTTCACCGGCTGCCTCGGCGACATGCTGGTGCGCTACTTCAAGCTGCGCGGCGGCGCCGGCATCGTGGTCGACGGGCGGGTGCGGGACGCGGCCCGGGTCAGGGCGCTCGGTGTGCCGATCTGGTGCACCGGCGTCACACCGCACTACGCGTCGCAGACGGAGCTGTTCCCCTCCGCGTTCAATGTGCCGGTCGGGGTGGGCGGCGCGCTGGTCACCCCGGGCGATCTCATTGTGGCCGACGAGGACGGCGCGGTCGTGGTGCCGCAGCACAGTGCGATGGCGCTGGCCGACGACGCGCTGCTGCACCAGGACCGCGAGGCGTTCGCACGCCGCCGACTCGACGAGGGCGGGCGCCTGTCCGACTACTACCCGCTCACGGGCGAGGGCCTGGAGGAGTATCTGGCGAGCAGGCCCGCGACCTGAGGCGGCTTGGCCCCGTGCGCCGCGGGCAAGCTCGTGGAGGCTCCCGCGCGCATCGCCCGCGAGAGCGCGAGCCCGCCGTACGGCGGGGCGACGTGCCGCGAGCACGCCGCCCCGGGCCGGGCCCAGCCTCAACGGCGGGCGTAGTAAAGCGAGTTGTGTGCGGTGTCCGGCAGGTAGAGCACGTCCTGCCCGTCCGCGTCCCGCCGCACCGCGAGCCGGTCCGCCGTCAGGCCCGGCGTGACCGACGACGACGCCCAGGCACCGCCGGCCTCGGTCGCCGCGAAGACGCGGTCGGCTCCAGCGGCGGTCACGTAGTAGACGCGCTTGCCCTCCGTCCCGTCCCAGGTGATGCCGATCGCGGCGGCGGTCTGGCCGCCCGCGTACACGGTCTGTCGCGCCCAGCCGCCGCCGCTCGGGTAGGCGTAGTACACACGGAAGTCGCCCGCGCTGTCGGCCGAGCGGTAGCGGAAGGCGACCTTGGGCGTCGAGCCGTCGAGGGTCAGTTTGGCGCTCTGCACCGCGGGCCCGGTGTACCCGGTGTTGTCGGTGCTCCACTCCTCGCCGGCGGTCAGGCCCTGAAGGACGTCCGAGGTGTCGGGGGTCGTGGGGACGGTGACGGCGGCCCCGGCATGGTTGGTGAACTCCCCGGTGGCCGGGTCGTAGCGGAGATAGGAGAGCTGGTGGCGGAAGGCGGACGCGGGGGCCTTGGACCACTCGTACAGGAGATGGACGCGACCGGCGGCGTCGACCTGGAGGTCGTCGGGGTAGGCGGCACGGTTCAGGGCGGAGCCGAAGGTGGCGACCACGCTCCACGTCGCGGTGGCGTTGTCCCAGTGGTAGAGCTTGCCGGGGCGTTGGTCCGCGGCGCAGCCCACCCGCGCGGCCAGGTACAGATCGCCGTTGGGAGCGGTCGTCAGCACGGGATAGGTGATGCCCGCGCCCTGGTCGGGCAGCTCGCCGGCGTGATCGGTCAGGGAGCCGCCGGCCGCGTCGGAGCGGAAGTAGCGCCATGTGTCGCAGTGCATGGATGTGAAGACATGCAGCCGGCCGCTGCCGTCGCGGGCGACGGAGGGCTGGTTGTGGCCGTTGTCGTCGGTGAACTCGGCCCGCGTTCCATCGCCCTTGAGCAGCGGGAGACGGCTCCAGGTGCCGTCCGGGGCGCGGCGGGCGACGGCCGGGCGGTGCGTGGTCTCGGTCGTGCCGGGCTCGTTCAACGCGAAGTACGTGTACTCGCCGTTGCCCTTGTAGGTGGCCGCCGGGGTCCACCAGGCGGCCTGGTTCGACGAGTCCATGGCGTACGGGACCTTCTCGACCACGGTCGTCGCGGTGGTGGCCTGAGCGGTCGCGGCGAAAGTGACCGCGGCGGTGAGGGCCGCGGCCGACGTGGTGAACGCGCGGGCGCCGACGTTTCGCATGGGTGACTCCTTCGGGGACGTGGTGGAAAGGCGTCAGGCGGCGGAGCGCCGCAGCGGCGCGGTCTCGCGGGCCCGCAGCACGACGGTGCCGGAGACGAGGGCGACGACCATCAGGTAGAAGGCGGGGGAGAGGTCGTAGCCGCTGGCGCCGATCAGCCAGGTCGCGAAGTACGGGGTCATGCCGCCGAACAGGGCCGTGGCGATGTTGTAGGAGACGGCCATGGCGCCGTAGCGCACGCGGGTGGGGAAGAGTTCGGCGAGTGCCGCGGAGATGGCGCCGTCGAAGGCGGCGATGCACAGGCCGAGCACGATCATCGCGACCCCGGCGAGGACGGCGTTGCCGCGGCTGAGCAGCCAGAACGCCGGCCAGGACAGCAGCACGAACCCGGCGCAGCCCGCGATCAGCAGCGGCTTGCGGCCGACCCGGTCCGAGAGCGCTCCCATGAACGGCACTGCGGCGGCCACCACGAAGAGACCGGCGGTGGTGATGGCGAAGGCCTGGACGCGGCCGAACTCCAGTGTGGTCTGCAGATAACCAGGCATGAAGGTCTGCAGTGCCCAGTGGCCGACGGCCTTGATCAGCATGAACCCGGTGCACAGCAGCATGGCGGAGCGGGCGGTGGCGAAGCTTTCCCGCAGCGGGGAGCGGGAGTGGTTGCCCTCGCTCTTGAGCTTGCGGAACTCGGGGCTGTCCTCCAGGCGCGTACGCAGATACACACCGGCGATGCCGAGCGGCGCGGCCAGCAGGAACGGCAGCCGCCAGCCCCAGTCGTCCATCGCGTCACCGGGCAGCGCGGCCGACAGCAGCAGCACGATGCCCGAGCCCGCGACGAACGCGGCGAAGCCGGAGGCGTCGATCCAGGAGGTGACGAAGCCACGCCGGCGTTCGGGGGCGTACTCGGCGAGCAGCGTGTTCGCGCCGGCGCTCTCCCCGCCCGCCGCGAACCCCTGGAGGAGCCGGCACAGGACGAGCAGTGCCGGGGCGAGCGCGCCCACCGTCGCGTGGGTGGGCAGCAGGCCCATCGCGAGCGTGGAGGCCGAGGTGGCGAGGACGACGATCGCCAGGGTGCGCTGGCGTCCGATCCGGTCGCCGAGCGAGCCGAAGAACAGGCCGCCGAGCGGACGCATCACGAAACCGGCGCCGAACACGGCGAAGGTGGACAGGAGTTCTGCTTGCGGATTGCCCGAGGGGAAGAAGTGGTGGGCCAGGATCACCGCGAGGGTGCCGTAGATCCCGAAGTCGAACCACTCGACGAAGTGGCCGAGCCCCGCGGCCACCAGCACCTTGCGCAGCCCGGCGGCATCGACCTCCCGGCCCGTGTCGCCGGCGCCCTCCTCGTCGCGAGGACGTGCTCTGTACTGCGTCGTCTCGTCGGTCATCTCGCTCACCCTGCCTTTTGCGCGGCTCTGTCCGGCACGCGGGGGCCGCTGCTCGCCCTCCGCTGCGGCGCGAACTTACAGCAGATCCCACTGGCTGAACAGTAGTTGCACAATATGCATGTGATGTACGTTCATGGCCGCATCCAAGCATCACATCGAGGAGGCCGCACCGTGCGGGAAGAAGAGGCCCATTACGACATCGCCGTCATCGGCGGCGGGCTCGCGGGAACGTGCGCGGCCATCGCCGCCGCCCGGCTCGGGCGCCGCGTCGCCCTGGTCCACAACCGGCCCGTCCTGGGCGGGAACGCCAGCAGTGAGGTGCGCGTATGGGTGTGCGGGGCCACCGCGCACGGGGTGCACCGGTGGGCGCGGGAGAGCGGAATCATGGGCGAGCTCTACACCGAGAACCAGTACCGCAACCCCGAGGGCAACCCGTACTACTGGGACCAGGTCGTCCTGGACGCGGTCCTCGCCGAACCGCTCCTCGACCTGTACCTGAACACCGACGTCCACGAGGTCGACGCCAGCGGCCCACATGATGCACGCGAGTTGCATTCATGTACCGGCTGGATGATGGGGTCGGAACGACGCATCACCTTCCACGCGCGCCAGTTCCTCGACTGCACCGGCGACGGTCTGCTCGGCCATCTTGCGGGCGCCCGCCACCGCACCGGCCGCGAGGCCCGCTCCGAGCACGGCGAGCCCTGGGCCCCTGATGAGGCCGACGAGGCGCTGCTCGGCTCGACGATCCTCTTCCACACCAAGGACACGGGCCGCCCGGTCAAGTTCGTGGCGCCCGCCCATGCCAAGGACCTGTCGGCCACGCCGATCCTGCGCAACCGCGTCCTGCGCACCGGCGACAACGGCTGCGACTACTGGTGGATCGAATGGGGCGGCGAGCTCGACACCGTCCACGACAACGAGCGCATCCGCGACGAACTCCAGGCCGTCATCATGGGCATCTGGGACCACATCAAGAACTCGGGCGAGTTCCCCGACGCCGAGAACCTCACCCTGGAATGGGTCGGCAGCATCCCCGGCAAGCGCGAGTACCGGCGCTTCGTCGGCGACCACGTCCTGACCCAGCAGGACATCCTTGAGCAGCGGCAGTTCGAGGACCGGGTCGCGTTCGGCGGCTGGTCCGTCGACCTCCACCCCGTCCAGGGCATGTACGCCGACGAGCCCGGCGCCCGCCAGCGCTACGCGGACGGCATCTTCCACATTCCGCTGCGCTGTCTGTACTCGGCGAACGTCACCAACATGCTGTTCGCCGGCCGCAACATCTCCGCCACCCACATCGCCTTCGGCGCGACCCGCGTGATGGCGACCTGCGCCACGCTCGGCGAGGCCGCCGGGACCGCCGCCGCGCTCTGTGTCACCGAAGGCCTGACACCCCGGGAACTGGCGCACAGGCACCCCGAGAAGGTGCGCCGCACGCTGCTCAAGCAGGACGCCTCGGTCATCGGCATACGCGACGACGACCCCGCCGACCTCGCCCGCGCAGCCCGCGTCAGCGCCTCCTCCCACCTGCGCCGCCTCGCCGCCGAACCGACACCGGCCGCGCCCGGCGAGCCGTATCCCCTCACGCGCGACCTCGCGCTCCTACTGCCGGTGGACCCCGCACTCGACACGGTCGACCTGCTCGTCCACGGCGCCCCCGACGACGGCCGGGAGCTCACGGTGGAGCTGTGGGGCACCGGTCGCCCCGAGAACGCCGTCCCGGTCGACCACCTGTCCACCACCACCGTGACCGTCCCGCCGGGCGGCCCCCACTGGGTCACCGCCCGCCTCGAACACCGCCCGGACACCCCCGGCAATGCCGTCCTGATCGTCCGCGCCTGCCCCGAAGCCGCGCTGGTCCTGCTCCCCGAACGCGTCGACGGTGTCCTCGCCCTGCGGCGCAAGGCCGACGGTGACGCGGCCGTCGACCACGACATCCCCGAGGAGGAGGGTCAGCTGGTCCTGGAGTGGCAGGCCCGCGGACTGCGTCGCCACACGTTCGGCTTCCGGGCCGCCCCCGACACCCGCGCCTTCACCCCCGAACAGGCCGTCGGCGGTTTCCAACGCCCCTACGCAGGCCCCCAGATGTGGTCCTCACAGTCGCTGACCGACCCCGGGCGGGCCGACGAATGGCTGCGCCTGGACTGGGACCACGAGCGGCAACTGGCCGAAGTGCGCGTGGTGTTCGACGACGACGTCGACGAGTACCTCAACAACCTGCACCGCCACCGCACCCCGTTCGAGGTCATGCCGGAACTCGTCCGCGACTACCGCATCCAGGCCCTCGGACCCGACGGCACCTGGCGCACCCTGCTGGCCGTGACCGGCAACCGCCGCCGCCACCGCGTCCACCGCCTGGACACCCCGGTACGCACGAGCGCCCTGCGGCTGAGGGTGGACGCGACGCATGGCGCCCGGCATGCCCACGTCGTCGCGCTGAAGGCGTACGGGGAGTAGCCCCCGCCGGCGGCCGGCCCCTCCGCCGAGGGGCCGGCCGGGCCGTTCTCACACGGCGCCCAGCGCCTGACTGACGGCGTCCGCCGCCTCGATCACCTCACGCGCCAGCGCCGTCCGCGCCTCGGGAACCCCCTGCGCGTCCTGCCCGCCGAGCACGGACGTCGGCCCCCACAGCGAGACCGCGGCGACCACCTCGCCCGACGCGTCGCGCACCGGCGCCGCAAGCGAGGCCCGGCCAAGCGCCCGTTCCTCGGCCTCGACGGCGTACCCGCTCCGGCGCACGGCCGCGAGCTCCTCGTCGAGCAGGTCGTGGCTGACGGTGGTGAACTCCGTGTGCGCCTCGAGCGGTTCGGCCAGCAGCTCGCGCCGCTCCTTGGGGGACAGCCCGGACAGCAGGCACTTGCCGATACCGGTCGCGTGCAGCGGCGCGGTGTGCCCGGCCTGCGTGTACGACTTCGGGGCACGCGCCCCCTCGAAGTTGCACAGGAACATCAGCACGTCCCCGCGGCGCACGGCGACATTCGCGCCGAGCCCCGTGCGCGCGGCCAGCTCCTGCAGCACCATGCGTGCCGCGCGGTGGACCGGATGCCGGTTGACGGCGGTCGCGGCGAGCGGCAGCGTGCCGAGGCTCAGTCGGTACAGACTGCTCACCGGATCCCGCTCGACCATGTCGAGCCGCTCCAGGGTGGACAGCAGCCGGGACGCCGTGGAGGAACCCAGCCCGGTCAGTTCGGCGACGTCGGACACCCGCAGTTCGGCCCGCCCCGAATCCAGCGCGCGCAGCACCGAGACGGCTCGTTCCACACTCTGGTTCGTCCCCGCGTCGGTCGCCCGAGTAACCATGCCGCTCCTCTGTCTGCATGCGACTTGCACACTCTGCATCACCATACCGCGATCACGCGGTGCGGGGCCGTCCCTGAACTGCGTAGGACGCGCGATGATCACCGACGATCGCCTGCTTCATCGAGTACAGGTGGAACTCGCGCGGCTTCCCGTCGGCACCGTTGCGGCCGAACAGCTCGAGGGTCTTGTTCTTCGGCGTCGCGGTGAAGGCGAAGTAGGCGTCTATCAGCTGCCGCTTGGTGTGTACCGGCGGTCGTCTGGACTTCTTCCCAGCAGGGAGCAGGGGCTCCAGCTTCGCCCACTGCGCGTTCGTCAGATCGCGCCTCCCCAAGAAGTGGATCTTGACACATCAAGATCCACTTCTGATGCACGTCATGGTGCGGCGATGGCTTCGGCTATCGGGGTCGGGGCGCGGAGGCGAGCGCGGAGGGTCGTGGTGTCGATCGGGACGCCGGTACGGGCGTAGTGCTCGGCGGCGACCAAAATTCGCCTCTATGAATGGTACGTACTCGGCTGATCACCTCCTGGTCGCCGCAGCTCTGCCCCACAACCCGCACCAGAACAAGCGGGGAGCAGCGGGGAACCAGTGGGACGGGCGGTCACTCCCGCGATGTGCAGCCGGCGTGTGCCGTGTTCGAGGAACACCAGCGCGTACACCCGGCGCAGAACGACCAGGTCGATGTGGACGAAGTCGCAGGCGATGATGGCTGGGGGGTGGGGCGGTCAGGAAATGGCGCCATGTCGGATGGCTGCGGCGTAGCGGCTGGATCCATCCCTGCAGCGGTGAGGATCTCCCAGATCGTTGTCGAGCCGATCGGGTGTCCGAGCCGGACCAGCTCGCCCTGAACGCGTCGACAGCCCCAACGCGGGTTCTCCCTGGCGAGTCGCAGCACCAGAGCCTTCACGGCACCCGCCGTCGAAGGTCTCTCCCGGGCCTGCGTCGGCGCTTGCTGTAGTCCCACTTCCGGGCGATCAGCCTGCGGTGCCACGCCAGCAGCGTCGCGGGCGTCACCGGGAACACCTGCGCCCACCGGCGCCGGGGGATCAGCGAGGACAGCGCTGCGAACCACAGCCGGTCCGCGTGCTCGTAGCGCACCGGCCTCGTGAGCTGCCTGCGCAGCACCGCGTTCTCGTGCCGCAGCACGAGCAATTCCGCGTTCTTGGCTGTGTCCCGGCGCAGCAGCACCGCCGGGACCGCGAGCAGCTTCCGAGTGAGCCGACGCTCTCGCGCGGCTGCCGCCAGCACGTCATGATGATCGACCGTGCTGCTGCGACTGGCCGACCCCCGATGGCTTGCCCTGCTCGCCCGCTCCAATGCCTCGAAGAACGCAGAGATCCTGATGCTCCGGCATCACCTCGCCATCGCACGCCGTGTCCAGCGACGGCCCCGCTTCTCCTGGAGCGACAGAGCCGTCATGGCGGCAAGGCTCCGGCTCGTCACCAAGCAGCAGCGTACTCAGGTGGCCTTGCTGATCACTCCGCGATCGGTCGTTCGCCGGCACGCACGGCTCATCGCATGGAAGTGGACCTGCCCCTCCCGTCGTCCGGGCCGACCACCCAAACCAGAGGCCCTGCGCCACCTGGTCGTGCGTCTGGCGCGGGAGAACCCTGGTCATGGGGGTGTGCCGGCCGGCTGCGGGGGTGGGGTCGTTGCGGTGCGCCGGTACGCGCTGGGGCTGATGCCGCGGGCCCGTTTGAACGCCGCGCTGAACGCGAACGCGTCGGAGTAGCCCACGGCGCGGGCGACCTCCGCGACAGTCATCGTCTCGCGCTCGGTCAGCAGGTCCGCCGCGAGCGTCATGCGCCAGCGGGTGAGGTAGGTCAGCGGCGGTTCGCCGACCAGGTCGGTGAACCGCTTCGCCAGCGTGGCCCGCGACACCCCGGTCCGGCCGGCGAGCGAAGCCACCGTCCACGGCGCTGCCGGTTCCCCGTGCAGCAGGCGCAGCGCGCTGCCCACCACCGGGTCGCGCCCGGCGGAGTACCAGCCCGGCGGAGTGCCGCCGGGCCGGTCGAAGTACTCGCGCAGCGCGCACACCAGCATCCAGTCCAGCAGCCGGTCGAGGACGACCTGCTGGCCCGGCGTGTCGGCGGCGACCTCGGCGGCGAGGTGGTCCCACACGGGGTCGGGCCCGCCGCCGGATCCCACGCGCAGTACGACGGGCAGCGCGTCCAGCAGCCTGCGACTGATCTCGCCGCGCACCGGATAGGCACCGACGACCAGGGTCGTCGTGTCCTCCCCGCCGGTACCGGCGTCGTGCCAGCCGAGCCGGTACCGGGTCCCGCCCTGCTCGGGCGTCGAGCAGAACGCGCCGCACGCGACGGGTTCGGCCCGAGTGCCCACCTCGTCGACGAAGAGGAACGGCGCGGGGCCCCGCACGATCACTGTCTCGCCGATGCCCAGACGCTCGGGCGGGCGGCGCTCAGGCACGATCCAGCCGCCTCCGGAGAGGACGGTGCACAAGGTCAGCGGCGCGCCGTCCACGAAGTGCAGGGACCAGGGCGGGGTCAGGGTCGAGCTGCCGAACAACGAGCCCTGGGCCCGCAATCCGCGCAGTAGGTCGCCGAAAGCATCCACCCGCCAAGGCTAAACGATTCAGACGATCACCCAGGTGATCTGGCTTATCACCTATGGAACCGTCCGGGTGCGTGCCGTTGAATCGCTTTCGTGAGCAACGACATCACTCTTGTCCTCGGCGCGACGGGCAACACCGGCCGGCGGGTGGCCGCCCGGTTGCGGTTGCGCGACACCCCCGTACGCGCCGCCTCCCGTTCCAGTCATCCCCCGTTCGACTGGTTCCACCCCGCCGGCTGGGATCAGGTCCTGCGGGGCGTCACCGTCGCCTACGTGGTGCCCCCGCCCGTGCCCGGTCCGGTGCACGACTTGGTGGCGCGGGCCGAGGCAGCCGGTGTGCGGCGCCTGGTCCTGCTCTCCGGTCACGGCGCCGACGATTGGGGCGACTCAGCGTTCGGGCTGGACATGCGCTCGGCCGAGGACGCCGTGCGCGGCTCGGCGCTGGAATGGACCGTCCTGCGTGCCTCGAACTTCGCCCAGAACTTCGACGGACACCCCTTCCGCGTCCCGCTGGCCGCCGGCGAGCTGGCGCTTCCGGCGGGTGCGGTCCCCGAGCCGTTCATCGACCTTGAGGACGTCGCCGACGTAGCGGCCGCGGTGCTGTCCGAGCCCGGCCGGCACGCCGGTCGGGTCTATGAGCTGACCGGGCCGCGCGCGCTGACCTGGGCGGAGGCAGTCGAGCTGATCTCCCGGGCGTCCGGGCTGCCCATCGTGTACCGGCGCATTTCCCCGGCCGAGTACACCGCGACGTTGGTTCAGGAGGGCTGGAGCGAGGACGAGGCCCAGCACCTCGCCGAGATGTTCGTGCTGCTTGAGCGTGGGGCCGGCGCCTGGACGACGGACGACGTCGCCACCGTGCTGGGACGCGCGCCGCGGACCTTCGAGGACTTCGTCCTGCGGGCCACGGCAGCGGATGCCTGGCGCTGCTGAGTCCCGCGGGCCCCCGCCTGGCGTACCGGGCTCCGGGAGGCGGAGCACCGCGCGCCATCCTGCACATCCACACCACTTGTTGACGTCCGTTCTTCATGTAACCGGAGCCATCGATGCATACCCTGCTGGTCGCCGCCAACCCGGATCCCCGGTCCCTGACGCATTACGTGCTGGGGAGACTCGAGGCAGCGCTTCAACCCGGTTCGGTCGAGATCGCCGACCTGTCCGAGGAACGGTTCGACCCCCGGTTCACTCAGGCGGATCGCCGGGCGTACCACGAGGGCGGCAATTATCCGGCCGACGTCATGGCTGAGCACCGTCGTCTTGAGCGTGCCACCGATCTCGTGTTGGTCTTCCCCGTGTACTGGTGGTCGATGCCTGCACTGTTGAAGGGGTGGATCGACCGTGTCTTCGTCAACGGCTGGGCCTTCGAGCACTCCTCCGCTTCGAGTCTGCGTCCGAGACTGCAGCACCTCACCACGCATCTTCTACCCATCGCCGGCGACGACTCCGGTGCGTACGAGCGCCACGGATACGAGAGTGCACTGCGGACACAGATCGAGCACGGCATCGTCGACTACTGCGGCAGTCGGCGCGGCTCCACAGCGTTCATCTACGAATCCGAACAACTCTCCCCCGAGACCACGCTGCGAGGTGTTGACCGTGCGGTGCGGCTCATCAGCGAAGCCATCCATGGCCGCCTGGCGAAATGAGGCAGGTCGGATGCCCTCCTAACCGGTGAGATGCTGCGGCAGTGCAGTCAGGGGCGCTGGCTGCCGCGCTTCGAAAGGGAGGCCGGAACGCCGAGCCGCCCCCCGGCTCCAGGCACGATGACCGTCTCGCCGTAAGGGTGTCACCTGTCACCGCACAGCAGCGCGTCCGGACCTCGGCCCAGCACTTGGGCAGACACAGCTCCCGGTCGACCAGGACGCGTCCGGCTGTGGTGGCCCAGGCGGCGAAGACGCCGATCTGGCAGTTGTCCGTGCGGCCGGCGGCGTCATCGGCAGCAGCCACTTCACCGTCGCCCGGGACCCGTGCCAGGCCGTCTGCCCCGGCGGTCTCACCAGCCTCCAGTGACGGGACGTCCACAGCCAGCGCGGCGCCTCTGTCACCCGCGTCCGCTGCGCCGCACGGCACTGCGGCCCCTGCGAACTGCGGACCTCGTGCACCGACGCCGCAACCGGCCGCAACCTGACCCCGCGGCCAGAGACCGAGCAGGACACTGACCACTGGCGCCGCCGCTACGGCCACCGCGCCCCCCTTGAGGGCACCAGGGCACCATCTGCTACGGCGTCCCGTACTACCTGCCGGACGCGCCCGGTGACCAGACGTACTGCACGGTGGTCTCGGCACGGCAGATCAACGAGAGCTGGACCGAGGCCAAGTACTGCCGCGTGCTGTGACGCGGAGCGGCCGACGGGGGCTTCCAGCGGTGAAGTGGCGGCCTTGGGGGCGCCACGTTCGCCGTCCGGCCGCAGCCCGGCGGCTCGGCGGCGGGCTGCGGCCTACTCGTCCACTCGCGGCCGGGCTGCCCGTGGTGACCCCGGAGTCCGCGAAGGGGGGCGGCCAGCAGCCGGTCGCGGTCGGCGGTCGAGGGGGCGGCAGGCCGGGCCGAGGTCTCGCGCCTCCCGCCCCACGGCACTGGCCTCGTCGTGCGTGCCGACGGCGGTCAGCTGGCGGCCGCGGCCCCGTTTGGTGCCCAGCCGCACGGCGGGGTTGGCGGTCCCCTTGGTAACCGGTGAACTCCAGGGGGGGGCGACCCCGGACGCCGGGACGTCCCGGGAGGCGTACGTCGGGGATGGTGCTGCTGCCCTGCCGCGCGCGGGCGGCCGCCGCGGTGTGCACATACCGCACGAGGAGTCTGCCGAAGGCGGCGTCCTGGTCGGCGTGGTGTTCCGCGCTCTGCTCGCGGGCGTACTCGTGGAGCAGGCCGTGGAACTCGTAGTGGCCGGTGGTGAGCCGTTCGAGCAGGCTGGCGTTGGCGAGCTGGGCCAGGGCCGTCGCGGCTCGGGGCAGCGGAATCCCGGCCAGCGCGGCTGCGGCGGCTCGGCTGCGACACGGCCGGGTCCGATGGCCCGTGAGAGCAGCTCGATCGCGTCCACGGGCGGCAGTACGCCGAGCGTTTTGTGCCGTGCGCCGTCGCGGGCGGCCGGCTCGCGCAGCTTCGCCCGGCTGGTGACCAGGACCAGCGCGTCGCCGCCCGGGATCAGGCAGCGCACCTGGTCGCTGTCCCGGACGTTGTCGAGCAGGAGCAGTATTTTCCGGCACGCCAGTTCGCTGCGCAGGAGCACGGAGCGGGCATCGGTGCCGGCGGGGATCCGCTCAGGCGCGACGTTCAACGACCTCAGCATCGCTTCGAGGGCGTCGGCGGCGCTCACCGGGTCCCCTGGACTGTAGCCGCGCAGGTTGACGAACAGCTGCCCGCCGGAAAAACGATCCTTCACGCGGTGCGCCCAGTGCACTGCCACCGCCGTCTTGGCCGCGGCCCGGACCTCGCGGAGCAGCTGCCGGCCAGGGCCTGACCGCACATAGGTGTCACCCGGATACCTGTCGCGCCGTCCCCGGGCCCGGCGGTCCCGCCGCCGGGCCCGGGAAAGGCCACCGCGGGCGTCCGGCCGTGCCGACCGCCGGCCGGTGCACGGTGCTGTTCGGCAAGCCGACATCCACGGTGGAGACGTGTCCGAACGCGGGCCATGCCCAGTACCACTCTCTGCTCGGGACATAACACGGGACATGACAGGGGAGCCGTGACGGTCGAGTCCGGTGGCCACGGGAAGCCCAGGGGTCCGCGCGCCCGGCCGGAGGGGCCGGTGGCGCGTCGGCGTCGGTGGGCGGCCTCCCGGAGCACTTGCACGAGGGCGACGTGGGCCCCGGGTGGCCGGTCCGGGTTGTGGTCGGGGCGCACGAGCCGGGCTCGGGCCGCAGGCGGACCTGCGCCCCGGGGCGCCCTCCCCGGCGCTGCGGAGGGCGAGCAGCGGTAGGCGCCTCGGGAAGGTCGCACAGCAGAGGCGAAGGGCGGCGGGCCCCCGAGTGATCGCAGCCGGACCGCGGCGACCATACTGGCACGCGCACGTGCCCCTGCTTGACGAAGGACTCATGCCCTCCTCTCCCACAGCCCGTCCCACGACCCCACGCACGGTGTGGCCGGCTCGCGGTCGCCACGTCGGACCGGACGCCGAAGGCGTACTCCGTCACACCCTGCGCCGACTCAAGGACGATCAAGTCATCGACGACTTCCTGGAAGAGCCCGGCGCCGGCGACTCCCCGGAGCGGGTCTTCGAGGCGCGTTGGCGAGTTCCCGGTGACGTGACCGTGCGCGCCCGGCTGAGCCTGGCGCCCCACGTGGGCGGCGGGCGGGAGTGGACCCTGCTCGCAGAGGCGGAACAGCCGTGGGACACGGCATGGCCGTCCCCCGTCACCCGGTTCTGGCCGGAGTACGGTGACTGGGACCACGATGCGGCCACCGGGCTGTCGCTGAACAGGATCAACCCCCTGCCCGAGGACGACAAGGACGCACGGCGCCTGCTCAGGGACTCCGCGCGCGACGGATGGTGCATCCATGTGGTCGTCCACGAGGCCATGGCCCCGGACGGGCGCGGACGACTGCCCGTCGTGCGGTGGCTGCCGCCGAGCCTGCGCCACCGTGTCGTGGAACACCGGGCCGCGCCGCATCAGCTGCGGGTCGTGCACTGGGCGCTGCGGGAGTTCGAGGTGGCGGTGCCACGCGGTGGTGCGGTGGTGTTGCCCGGGACCCCGGCCCCGCCCGGCTACCACGCTGAGGACTTCGCCGTACGCACGGTGTTCCTCGACGGTTCGGAGCCGACCGACCTCGTCGCGGCGGTGACGCGGTTCGCCGCGCTGTCGCGTCCGCTGCCGGACGGCGGCGGCGAGGCCCTCACCGCGCTGAGGGAGGACTGGCACCTGCTCACCCTCCAGGAGGAACTCTCCCGGGAACGGAAACGGGTGGCGATGTACGCCGAGGCGCTGGAGGCCATGACGAAGTCCCGGGACCTGTACCGGGAGGCGACCGAACGTGCCCATGAGGCGCTCGCCGCCTACCGCGAATCCGCCGACGCCACTCCCGCCGGACACCAGCCGTCCGGGACGCGGGCAACGTCCCCGTTCCGACAGCTCACCCGGGCACTGGAGCGCTTGAAGGACAGCACCAAGGCATTCCGTCCCGTCACCACGACCCACAAAGAGGACACAGGCACCCAGTCAACCGGCTCGGACCGCTAGGGTCTGTGTGATGTCGTGATCATCTTGCCGCCTGGTCCGCCCGGATGGCGGATCCGGTAGGAAGGTGGCCTGACGTGCAGGCAACCTACCGACGGGCGGTGGAAGTTGACCGATCCGTTCCTGCCGATAGGTGAGTCGGTCCGTACTCCCAGCGGCTGCGGGATCAGTTCGAGGGTGTGATCTGGCGGTTTCGGACCAGCGCGCAGTGGCGTGAGATGCCGGCCGGGTTCGGGCCGCGGCCGACTGTCTATGGACGCTTCCGGGTCTGGCGGAATGCCGGTGTTCTCACCGCCCTGCTGGAGGGCCTGATCGCTGAGGCCGCTCGCCGGGGCAGGACGGACTTGTCCCTGGTCGGTGTGGACTCCACCACTGCCCGTGCCCTGAAGCGTGTCTTTATTGCCGTACGGTGGCCGACCTGGGGCTTTGCGATCGCCATGTATGGGCGTGATCAGTGATCGAGGGTCTGCGACTGCTCTGCCTGATCTTCTGCCGACTCCTGGGCTGCCTCCTCCTGCTGGGCCGGTCGGCCGCCGTGGACAACGCCGAGATCCTCGCGCTTCGTCGACAACCCCCGCTCCGAGGATAAGGGCGGCACGAAGCTGCAGATCGTGGTCTTCCTCGTCGCGTACGTGACCATCATTTACTCGGTGATCTCTTGGCTCAAGCTCGACGCGGTCCCGGCGCAGACGGTGATCTATCTCGCGTACCTTCTGAGGCCGCTCATCATCGCCACCGGCTTTGCGGTATTCCCGCGCCGCAAGGCGCGGAGTGCGGACGAGGCGAGTGCGGCCCGCGCCTGGATGTACGGTGTCATCTGGCTGATCAGCGCCTTCGCGATGAACCCGTTCGCGGGATGTCGGTGACCAGGCACAGGTCTGCGCTGCCAGGGGTGGGGTGCGTGGCGTGCGGGAGGAGTTCGCGGCCGGCCTGATGGAGGTTGATCTTGCTGGCGCCGAAGGTCAGTGCGCGGCGTCCCTCCCCGAAGGTGACCGGGCGCACGCCCAGGACGCGTTCGTAGAAGTCGACGGTCCGTTCGATGTCGGCGACGGTCAGCACCAGGTGGTCCAGGCCGGTGATCCGGATTCTCGGCCCCGGTTCGAGGGAATACCGGCCCAACTGCCGTTCGCAGGCGTCCCATGCCGGGGCGGAGAGCAGGTCTCGTGAGTGGGTGAACAGCCGGTGCAGGGTGGGGCCGTGGCGCTCGGCGAGGTCGGGATTGTGCGCGAGCACGTCGAGTTCGTTGGCCGCGGTGATCTCGACGAAGGCGCGCACGTCCGGCGGCGATGGGGTGTGCTCACGGCCGGTGAAGCGGTCGCGGAAGACCGCCGATCGCCCGCTCGCCAACCGGGGATACACGACTGCGCGGTCACAGCTGGCGTAGAGGTGGACCAGTGCCTCGGCCCGTTCGCCGATCAGCTCGGCGAGAAGCTCGCGCTCGTCGGTGCCCATCAGGGCGTGGTCGTACCCGTCGGTTCCGTACATCGCGTGACACAGCCCGGCGGCCTTCAGGTCCGGACCGGCGCCCCACTCCGCCAGCAGGCGGGCGACGCGGTTCAGATGGTCCAGGAGCGTACCGCCGGGATGCTTTGTCTCGCCGGCGCCTCGGGCGCGCAGGAAGGCCTGGACCGCGGGCCAGGCCGCCGCAGGGTCACGGTCGCTTCCTGGTGAGCCGCCGTCGGATGGGATGGATCGCCGCATCGGGTTCAGGCCTCCGGGGTCGTCAGGCGTGCGACTTCTGCCACCAGTCGGGCCGTGACCGGGGTCTCGACGTGGTGGGCGGCGCCGGCGCGGAGGACGGCTCCGCCGATGGCGTCGACTTCGAGGGGGCGTCCGGCCTCGGCGTCACGCTGCATGGAGGACTTCATGGTGTCCGGGACGCGGTCGAAGAAGGAGAGAACGGTCTCGGTCGTCACCGGAGCGCCGGCGGCCTGGGCCACGGCGGTGATCTCGTCGAGCACGGTGAGCAGTTCCGGTCGCCGGTCGCTGCGGATCGTGCCGACGTCCGCGCGGTGTCGGGTGGTCAGCAGGGCGAGCGGGGCGAGGAAGGCGAGCTTGTCCCAGAGCATCGCCGTCTCGTCGCTCCGCAGGGTCACGCCGAGACCGGCGTGCCGCAGTTGCTCCGCGAACTCGTCGAGCGGTGCGGCAAGCTCGAGCTTGGTGAAGGGGCTGGTGTGGTTGATGCGTCCTGGTGCGGTGCGCGTGGCTTCGACCCTGATCGTGCCGGCGACGACCTCGGCCGAGGGGTAGCGATCGCGCAGCAGGCCGAGGTGGTCGAGGCCGTTGAGCAACGGGATCACGACCGCGTTGCCGAGGGCGGGGCCCGGGACGCGGTCGAGTGCCTCGTCCAGGGAGGTCTGCTTGACCGTCACGAAGACGGCGTCCACCGCCTCTCGCAACCGTGTGTCCGCCTCGACCGCTGCGGTGAAGGCCCCGTACTGGGCGCTTTCGACGCGCAGGCCGCCCTGGCTCAGTGCGGCGGCGGTCGCCTCACCGGCCAGGCAGATGACGCGGTGCCCGTCACGGGCGAGGAGCGCACCGATCAGGCCTCCGACACCACCCGGTCCGAGGACGGCCACCGTCAGCGGGGCTGTGTTCATCTGAGCTCCTGTCGTCCTTGGGAGACCCGTTCAGCCGGGCGGAGGGCCGACGGGTGCCGACGGGAGGAGTGGCGCGTGGACCACGGCATCTCCCCTCAGCGCGATGCGGGTCGACACCCGCCGGCCGCTCACCGCACCGCGTCCGGAACGGGTGAGCGACGGGCGGGTTGCCGCCCTGGTTCCTGCAGCAATGATCAAGCGCCCCGAGACCCAAGTCAATCAACGGATTTACTGGTATCGCTCCAAGCGATACCTTGGGTCGTCGTGACTCTTGAAGATCTCCGTGTCTTCGCCGCGGTCTGTCGAGCCGGCTCGCTGAGCGCGGTGGCCCGCGACTTTTCCTGCACGCAGTCGGCGGTCAGCCAGCACGTGAAGCGGCTGGAGCGTGAGTTGGGCCTGAGCCTGCTGGAACGGCACACACGGGGCGTGGTGCCCACGCCGGCCGGGCACACGCTGAGCGCGGCGGTCACCGAGGGCCTGGGCGGCATCGACCACGCACTGCGCCGACTCGAAGAAGCCGCGCGCGCGGAAGGCGGATCGGTGCGTGTCACGACGGGGGCCACGACTGTCCGGCACTTCATGGCCGCGGCCGTCGTCGACTTCCGGCGGCGTTTTCCCCGGGCCAGCCTGGAGTTCCAGACCGAGACCTCCAGCCGCGGCTGCTTCGACGCGCTCGCAGCCGGCCGCGTCGACCTCGCCTGGATCACCCTGGGGCTCCCGGTCCGCGCCATCGAGCAACGTCCTGTCGTCGAAATCCCCTGGGCGCTCGCCGTTTCGGCGTCCGATCCGCTGGCGGCCAAGGCCCACGTTGAACCGGCCGACCTGCAGGACGCCCGGCTCATCGGGCTCCCGCAGAACTCAACCTCCCGCCTGCAACTCGGCGCCTGGCTCGCCGAAGCCGGGATCCGGCCGGTGTTCGACACCAGCGTCACCGACTGGGACACCGCGATCCTGCTGGCCGAACTGGGACTGGGCCTGGCCGTCGTCCCGGCGCTGCCCGCCTGGAACGGCCCCGGGCACCCGGACCTGCGGCTGATCCCCGTCCCCGCGCTCCCCGCCCTCACCGCGGGCTGGGCGGTACGCCGCTGGGACGCCCTCTCCCCGCTGGCCCGCGCGTTCGCCGACACCGTCGCGCACCATTGCGGCAAGCAGACCGTCCGGGAATAGCCGCGGACCGCGACTGAAGCTTCCCCTTGATCGTGGACACCTGGAGACTGGGACGAGGTTCCAGAGGAAGTAGTGCCAGGTGGGTAGTCGGTACTCGAAGCGGTATTCGGAGGAGTTCAAGCGGGACGCGATCGCGTTGGCCCGCTCCTCCAGCAAGACGATCACGGAGGTCGCGCGGGATCTGGGGGTGAGCCCGGAGAGCCTGCGCGGCTGGGTCAAGCGTGACCGGATCGACCGCGGCGAGGGCGGGCCAGGCGAGCTGACCACCGCCGAGCGTGAAGAGCTCACACGGCTGCGCCGGCAGAACGCCGAGCAGCAGAGGACGATCGAGATCCTGCAAAAAGCCGCGGCCTTCTTCGCCAAGGACAGCGACCGGTGAACGAGGTCTACCGGTTCATCGCCGCGGAGAAGGCCGTCTATCCGGTGGCCCTGCTGTGCCGCGTCCTGGGCGTGGTCCGCTCCTCGTTCCACGCCTGGCTGGAGGCCGAGCAGGCCCGGTCCGCGGCGGCCTGCAACCCGGCTGCATCACACACAGCGACCGCGGAAGCGAATACACCTCAGCCGAATTCCGCGCCGAAATACACAGATCGGAGCTTCGGCAGAGCACCGGCAGGACCGGCTCGTGCTTCGATAACGCCGCAGCCGAGAGCTTCTGGGTGGTGCTCAAGGAAGAGATCGGCACCCGAATCTGGCCCGACCGGGCCACCGCCCGCGCCGAGGTCTTCGCGTCCATCGAGACCTTCTACAACCGGCGCCGCCTGCGCAAGCACCCTGTCTTCGGGTATCTCACGCCCCAGGAAACACGCCAGCGGCTCCCGAACGACCAAACACTCGCAGCGTAAGAGAAGAGTGTCCAAGATCACGGGGAAACTTCACTCTGGCCCATTCCCCGTGGTGCGGCGCAGGAGCACCCATGCACGGTTCCGGCAAAGGCGCCTGACCTGCGCCGCATCTGGGCTGCCGCTGCCGAACGACCACCATGCGAGAGCCGGGGCGCCTGCGTGGGGTCAGCCCAGCCAGTTGGGTGCGTTCCGTGTGCCGATGCTGTCGCCTCCGTCGACCGGGATGCTCTGTCCATTCACCCACGCCGCCTCGTCACCGAGCAGCCATGCGATCACGGGGACGATGTCAGCGGCCTGCGCGACGCGGCCCTGTGGGCTGGCGGCTGCCATCTGCTCGATGTACGCGGGGGGTACCGGGCTGAGCTCGGATCCGACGTCGACGAAGCCGGGCGCGACAGCGTTGCAGCGCAAGCCGAGGGCGGCGGTTTCCAGTGCGAGCCCCCGCACGACGGCTTCGAGGGCCGCTTTGGACGCGGCGTATGCGGTTGTGCCGGGCCGGGCCCGGCGGGCCGCGCCGCTGGAGACGAAGACCATGGAGCCGCTCCTGCGGTGGGAGCCGCACAGGCGTGCGTATTCGGCTCCCGAGATCAGGGCTGAGCGGGTGTTGACGTTCATCACCCGGTCGAAGATCTCTTCGGTGGTGTCGACCACGCGGTGAGCGGGGTAGAGGCCGGCGCAGTGCACCAGCGCGTCAAAACCGGCGTTGGCCTCCCACGAGTCTTTGATGAACGATGCCACGACGCCGGGTTTCGACAGATCCAGTTCGGCGACATCCGTCGCTATCACTGCCCAGCCGTCTTCACGCAGGCGGGCGTGGACGGCTCGGCCGAGTCCGCCCCCTGCGCCGAGGAGCAGAGCGGTTTTGGAGGAAGGGGCCATCAGAGGGAAGCCTCCAGATGGTCGCGGTAGCGGCGGCTCGTGTCGTTGCAGGGGGCGAAGGCCACACCGAGGTCGAGGCACCCGACGATGAACTCTTCCAGGGCGAGCATGCGGTCGCCGCGTCCGATGACCTGTGGGTGCAGGGTGACGGTGAGGACCCCGTCCTCGGTGTGGCGGACCATGTACCGGACGTCGCCGAGGAAGCGGCGGAACATGGCGTGCGGGTCCTGCAGTCCGGGCATCACACCGGCGGGGGTGCGGACGAACTCCAGGTGGGGGTAGTCGTCCAGGGTCCAGGAGACGGGAAGTTCGACGACGCGGCTGATCCGGCCGAACTCGAAGGGACCGTCGGGGTGGTGCTGGTCGCCGGTTCGGGCCAGGTAGGGCTTGTGGTCGGTGCCCATGAGGGAGGAGTCGTAGTCGACTCCGATCTCTTCCAGCAGTTCCACCGTGTGGGGGGTGAAGTCGAAGCTGGGGGTGCGGTGGCCGGCCGGTGGGGTGCCGGTCAGGTCCTTGATGAGGCTGGAGGCTCGTTTCAGTACCGCGAGTTCGGCCTCACGGTCGAGAGTGGACACGGGCTCATGGAGGTAGCCGTGCAGGGCTATCTCGTGGCCGGCGTCGTGGACGGCTTCGGATTGCTCGGGGTAGGTCTCCAGGGTGTGTCCGGGAATGAAGAACGTCGATGTGATGCCGTAGGTGTCCAGCAGGCGCAGGATCCGCGGTATGGCGTAGGCGCCGAATTCGCCCCGGGAGACGGGGCCGGGGCTGGTCATGTCACGCGCGGCCCACAGGGAGATCGCGTCGAAGTCGAAGGTCAGACAGACGGTTCCTCGTTCGGTCACTGTCAGTCCTCGGGAGCGAAGTCGTGGGCGGCGGCGGCCGCCGGGGAGCCGAACGGGGCGTCCAGCTCCCAGCGCGTGTAAGGGTGCTTGCTCGGTGGGCCCGGTGCGATCCACAGGGTTCGCGCGGTGAGGTCCATGACGATCGAGTAGACGGTGGACACCTGGTCCGCGGTGGGGGCCTGGGGGTCGGGGTATCGGCAGATGCCGTCCGGGTAGGACCACTCGTCGCGCAGGACCCGCACGACGTCCGTGGTCGACACGTTGTGCTGTGCGATCGCAGGGGCGAGGAGGTGGCGTACGCGGGTGGGACGAAGCTGGGTGAGTGCGCTCGTTGCGGCTTTGAGGTCGGTGAGCGGGAGGTCGGCCAGGAAGTGGTTGGCGTGGGCCAGGAGACCGCTGTCGGGCAACAGGGTGCCGAAGACGTCCGGGGCCAGCTCGAAGTCGATTGCCTCGCCACCGGAGGCGTCGGCGATGAGGACGTTTCCCGAGGAGATGCGGCGTACGGGGAGAAGCCGCTGGTGGGCCTTGGCCATGGTCGTGGACTGAAGTGCGCCGCGCAACAGAAAGTGGTAGGGAACTCCTTCGCCGCCGGCGTCGCGATCGGAGACGAGGAGGTTGGCGCAGACGCCGAGTCCGGCGGAGTTGAGGCCGCTTTTGGCGAGCATGCCGGCCTCGGTCAGTGACAGGACGGTGAAGCCGGACGGGTCGCGCGTTGCGAGGAGGAAGGTGACCTCGGCCTGTTCGGGATGCCAGTCCCAGTTCTGTGCGAGGAGGGTGTGGCCGTTGTCGGTGTGGCTGGGCAGCACAGCCAGGGAGGTACAGCCTTCGTCGCGGTAGCCCGTGCCGTAGAGGAGTTCCGTGCGTGCGTTCAGGGCCACGATCCTGGACAGGGGCTGTCCGGATCCGGCCGCCATCCCGTCGAGCATGGCGGCGATGTCGGGGTCGTACTGCTGGGCCAGGTCGTAGTACGTCAGGCCCCAGCGGTCGATCGTCTCGTCGTCCAGACGGGCTTGGCTGCGGAACCGTTCGCTGTAGGTCTCGACGCTCCGGGCGATCATGTCGGCTGTGCGGACGCCGATCTGCTCACCCATGGAGCGGTAGTCTCCTTCGACGGCGATCAGCGGTGGAACGGGGTTCATGCGGGTGGGGCTCCAGTTCATCGCAGGGGAGAGCGGTAGGACTCGGGCATGACGTACACCGTCACGAGGGTCACCAGGGCGGCAGTGGTCGGCAGGATGGCGACGGCCAGGGGCGTGCCGGTGGCGGCGACGATGCCGGAGGCGAGGAAGGCGGCGGTTCCTCCGAATGCCATGACGGCGAAGTTGTAGCCGATGCCCAGTGCCGAGTAGCGCACCGAGGTCGGGAAGAGCTCGGCCAGGGCGGCAGGACCGGGTCCGGAGATGCAACCAAGGCACAGGGCGATGATGATCTGCCCGGTGTAGACGGCGGCGGTGGACCCGGTGTCGAGCAGGGCCATGATGGGGAAAGAGAGCAGGACGAATCCCGCGGCGCCGGTGAGCATCAGCTTCTTGCGTCCGATGCGGTCGGACCACAAGCCGAAGACGACGATCGACGTGGTGAGGACGGACAGGCCCACGAGAGTGGAGGCGTTCACCACGCCCTCTGCCACCTCTGCCTCGGTGCGCAGGTAGGTGGGCAGGTAGGTGAGGAAGAAGAAGTACGCGACGGTCCAGCCGACGGTGAAGCAGAATCCGCGCAGCATCGCCGCCTTCTGGTGAGCGAAGGCGGTTCTCAGAGGGCTGGTCCGTGGGGCGGTTCCGGACTCCTGTTCGGCGAAGGCCGGTGTCTCTTCCAGTCCGAAGCGCAGGAACGCTGCGACGATCGCGGTGACCGCGCCGAGAAGGAAGGGGACACGCCAGCCGAAGGAAAGCATCGCGTCGCCGGGGAAGACGGCGGTGTTGATGGCGATCACAGCGGCTGCGAGGAGAAATCCTGCCGCCGTGCTGACCTGGTTGAAGCTTCCGAACAGGCCACGTTTGCCTTCGGGGGCGAACTCCACCAGCATCGCGGCTGATCCGGCCCATTCTCCGGCCACGGCGAATCCCTGGATCAGGCGCAGCACGACGAGGAGGGTCGGCGCGAGCATGCCTGCGGTGTCATTGGTTGGCAGACAGCCGATGAGGGCGGTGGCCAGGCCCATGAGGACGACGCTGATGAACAGGGCGGGGCGGCGTCCGTACCGGTCGCCGATGTGTCCGAACACCACGGTACCGATCGGGCGGGCGAAGAAGCCCACGGCGAAGACGGCGAAGGTGGACAGGGCCCCGGACGTGGGGCTGTCGCTGGGGAAGAACAGGGTGGCGAGGGTAGTGGCCGAGTAGGCGTAGATGAGGTTGTCGTACTGCTCCAGCAGATTGCCGACACTCGTAGCCGCCAGTGCAAGGCGGCGCTGGCGCAGCATCTGGAGCGGGGGATGCGGCTGGGAGGAAACCGAAGACATTGTGTCTCCTGGAAGAAGCGGGACGGGAGAGAGGGGAAACGGAGGTCAGGAGGCTGCGAGGTAGCCGCCGTCGACGGGGATCAAGGCTCCGGTGACGAATGAGGAGGCCGGGCTCGCAAGGAGTTCCACGACCGGGCCCAGCTCCGACAGCTCGCCCGGGCGGCGCAGAGGGGCGCCGTCGACGCGACGGGTCAGCTCGGCGGCCGGCAGGTCGGCCAGCATGGCCGTCCTGAACACTCCCGGCAGGACCGCGTTGACGCGGATACCGCGGGGCGCCAGTTCCACAGCGGCTACGCGGGTGATCTGGTGCACGGCGGCCTTGCTGGCCTGGTAGGCGACGGACGAGGGACTGACCTGCGAAGGCGGTGCTGTGGTCGTGCCGTAGATGGAACCGATGTTCACCACGCATCCCTGGACCTTCGCCAAGTCTTCGGCGAACGTCTTGATTCCCCTCCACACGCCCCAGACGTTGACCCGGAGGATGCGGTCGAAGTCCTCGTCCCCGGTCGTCAGCACATCCGCTCGGCTGCTGGTGCCGGCGTTGTTGATGAGGACGTCCAGCCGCCCGAATCGCTCACGCAGCGTCTGCGCGCACTGCTCCCAGGAGGCAGCGCTGGTCACGTCGAGCGCGATCGTGTCCAGACTCCGCTCTCCGTGGAACGACAGATCGGCTCGCACAACCTGCGCCCCGGTTGCCGTCAGGTGATCGGCCACGGCGGCGCCGAGACCTCGCGCCGCTCCGGTGATCAGTACGACCTTGTTGTCCATGCTCACGGCCGGTCCTCCCATCGGGCCCAAGCAGCGCACCTGCGCGCTGGTCCGGATCACCCTAGGAACGGCAGGTCAGCGCGGCATCGGGCATTCACCCGATACCGTCCGGCCACGGAGGGTCGTCAGAGAGCGGTGTCATCGTCGCTTCCAGTTCTCCCCGGCATTCCTTGAGCGTCGTGCAAGATTCGTCCTAAAATCACCGGACCTCGTTGTCGCCGTACCGGGGTGCACGGCACGCCGGCCAGCGACCGGTGCCGCAGAACCGGAGTACTCATGAGCAAGACAAACGGCTCCGGCCAGTCCCCCGCCCCTCGCCCGTCGACGCCTAAGTTCCTCGAGGTGTCCTCGGCCGGGCGCCGCTATGTGTCGGACCGCCGGTTCTTCGCGGAGAGGCCGTATCTGGAAGACCTCGCCCGGCGTGCGCTGGCCCGCGCGTCCGATGCCTCGCTGTCCTTTCTCGACAGCCACGGCGGCTCACTGATGCGGGTCACGCTGGAGGCCACCAGCACGCTGCCCCGCACTGTCCGCCTTGAGACGGGCGCCTGCCAGGCTCCGTACGGCCTGACAACCCGGGAGCTGCAGGTGGCGACGTGTATGGCGGGCGGGCTGACCACCCCCGAGATCGCCGCGGCACTGGGATGCACCCGGCGCACCGCCTCCACGCACGCGGAGCATGTCCTGACCAAGTGCGGCCTGCGCTCCCGGGCTGCGGTCGCCACTTTGATCACCGCACTTCAGGCGCACACGCTGCCAGTCCCCGCCGAGGCTCTGGTCCTTCCGCCAGCCCTCGCGGAAGTGCTGTCGTCGACTCCACGCCCGCCTTCGCCTCCGCCTCCGCAGCCGCATCCGATCACCGTCGGGCTGATCTATCCGGACGGCCCGACGGCCTCCGGCGTTGATCACCTGCACATGCGGCAGGGAGCCCTGCTCGCCCTGGACGAACTGGAACAGCGCGGCGGGCCGGCTGGACGGCGCGTGCGGTTCGCTCTCCGGCAGGCCACTCCGGACGCTCTTCCGGCGGCCCTCGAGGAGATGATCGTTTCCGGGGCTCACGCCGTGCTGCTCGGCAACCAGCCGGCCCAGGCCGCCCGGGAAGCACTCGCCCTGGCTGCCGATGCCGGCACCCCGATCATGCATTCGATGATCGCGCCCTCCCTCACCGATGCCGTGTTCCACAATCCACGAACCCTGGGTCACGTCTTTCAGGCCACCGCAGACGAGTCCTCCTACCTGCGGGGTTTCCTGCGTACCCTCGGCCTGCTGAAGACGAGCGGGAGCTGGCGGCCCAGAGGGCGGCGGCTGGCACTTCTCCTGCGGCGCAGCACCATCACGGAAGTCCTCAGCGAGGACCTTCGCGATGCGGTGTCAGCGGCCGGCTGGGATCTCGCTGTGGCGGAGAGCGTCGATGAGCAACACACGTCGTGGGAACAGATCGCCGAACGGCTGGAAGAGGCAGATCCTGACGCCGTGTTCCTGTCCGTGATGCCGGAACCGGTCCTGCGGCGGTTTCTGGAGGCGACGACGGAGCTGCGGAGCCGAAGCCTCGTACACACCGCCTGGGCCCCCACGACTCCCGGTTTCACCGAGCGGCTCGGGCCGCTCGCGGAAGGACTGATGTGGTCGACGGTCGTCGGCGTACGCGAGTCCTCGGTCTCCGACGTCTTCGCCCAGCGCTACCACGCCGCCTACGGGGTCCCGCCCGGGCTGGGCGCCGCAGCAGTCCACTACGACCTCGTCCACGTCCTGGCCGCGGCGTGGGCCGCAGTCGACCGACCGTGGAACCATCTGGGTGTCCAGCGCTATCTGCGCTCCACACCCCATCACGGGGTCGCCGGGACGTACTCCTTCTCCGGCCGGGGCCAACGGGGCCTGGCCTACCCGGATGACGATGCTACGGACCCAGCGCTGGCCCACCCACACCTGACCTACCGGATCCGACACGGCAGACACCGACTGCTCACCTGAAGAAGCCGGTGCCGTATCAGCCGCCGGGCTCCCGCACGGTGTGAGGGAACCCGGCGGCCGCGGTGTGGCCGCTTCATCCGCCTCCTCGCCCCATTGGCACCAAGTGGCTGCGTGAGTTCCCGGCCAGCGGGGCGCCGGCGCCGAGCTCGTGGGAAAAGTACGCGCGAGCGGTCAAGGAGTGGATGACCCTCACCCGCGAAGCGCGCGTCGACCGCACCGCCTTCTATGGCAGCCGTCCCTACTCCCAGCTCCGTGCCGAGTTCGAGCGTCGCCGCCAGGCCCTGCAGCAGGCCGGAGACATCCCCGACCTCTGTGAAGCCCAGATTGTCCGGCTCAAGGTGGAGAGCACCAAGCTCAGGGAACGGCTGACCCGATCCGGGCAGACGATCAACGAGCTTATGGCTTCCGCGCCCAGGCTCCGGCACGGCTCGTCGCCCAGTACGAAGAGACCGTCCGGCTCCGTGCAGCCGCCCTCGGCACAAGCCGCGTGAGCCGCCTTCCTCCCGCAGCCTCGGGTGACGTGGTGCATGCGGGCGAGTTTCCACGCGGACTCCACGGACTCCGAGCCGCCGGAGGTGAAGAACACGCGATGGATGCCGTCGGGTGCCAGAGCGGCAAGTCGCTCGGCCGGCTCGATGACGGCGGGGTGCGCGGTGTTCCACAGGGTGCTGAACGGTAGGCGGCTGAGTTGCCGTTCGGCCGTCCTGGCGAACTCGGGGCCGTAGGAGTAGCCGAGCTGTGCGCAGAACAGGGCGGACAGGACGTCGATATAGCGGTTCCCGGTCGTGTCGTAGACGTAGACGCCTTCGGCCGGTCGGGCAGGAACATTCCCTGACCGCTGCGCAGGCTCGCGTGTTGGCCGAAGTGCAGGAGCAGGTGTTTGCCGGCTGCTTCGCGCAGCCGGTCGGCCTGGTGTGTGGTGGCGGGGTGGTCGGGCATGGCGGTTTCCGGGGAGGTCGGCGGGCACATGAGGGGCAGACGGGAGCTCGGCTGGGCGAGTGGGCGGACCCAGGCGCAATGCGCGGCCACATCGCGAGCATCTGCCGGCCGCCGGAGAGTATCCGAACGCGGCTCCGAGAGGGCTCGGCGGCGGAAACTCGGCGCCCACTGCGGAGCCAGGGCGTCAGGCGCCGGGCAGCCCGTCGCGACCGCGGGACCGCTGGGCGTCTCAGGCTCCTGGCGATCCGGCCCGGGCGGGACGCAGCGGGCCGAGGCCGGTCATGATCTGGCCCTTGTCGTAGCCCTCGCTGGCGGGCGGAAAGGGGGGCGGAGCGTCGCGCAGTTGCTTCCACAGGGGGTTCAGGCCGAGGGTGCCGTGTTCACGGGTGATGGCCACGAGGTCGAGGTCGAGGTGGAAGGTGAGGAACTCCTCGCCTGCGCCGCCCTGGGCCAGCACGCGGCCTTCGGGGTCGGTGGCGATGCTGCGGCCGGTGCCGAAGAGGCCGCCGATGTTCGGGTTGAGAACGTACACCTGGTTGGTGATGGCGTTGGCGCGAGCGAGAACGAGTTCCTGTTCGCGGTCGGATGTGCGGGTGTAGGTGGGCTGGATGATGACCTCGGCGCCCATCCAGGCGAGGGTGCGGGAGATCTCCGGCACCCAGCCGTCGTAGCAGATCGCCAGGCCGAAGCGGCCTACCTGGGGGATGTCGAAGGTGGCGTAGGTGTCGCCGGGCACGGAGGTCTCGTACGGCATCCAGGGGAAGATCTTGCGGTACGAGGCCACCACTTCACCCTGCGGGGAGATGGCGACGGCCGTGTTGTGGACGCCCTTGGCCGACCGCTCCGGGATGCTGCCGGGGACGATCCACAGCCCGGTGTCGGCCGCGAGCCGGCACACCGCGTCGGTGGTGGGACCTGGGATCGGTTCGGCGAGGCGGTCGAGGTAGCCGGTCGGGTGGCGGGCGTCGAAGCTGCCGAAGGCGCTCAGGTACAGCTCGGGGAAGACCACCAGGCCGATGGACGGGGAGAGGGCTTTGAGGGAGCGCACCTCGCGGCTGAACTTCGCAAATGTGGCCTGGGGGTCGCCGGTTACGGGTGCGACCTGGGCGAGAGCGACGCCGAGGATTCGGCTCACTGGGCGGCTCCTTGTGTGAGGGCTGCGATGTCGGGTGTGCCTGACGGGAAGTCCGGTGGGTGGAGCCCGGGGACGGCGTCGAGCAGCCTGCGGGTGTAGGTGTGCTGGGGGGAGTCCAGGACCTGGGCGGTGGGCCCGGTCTCGACGAGTTCGCCGTGCAGCATGACGCTGACCCGGTCCGCGATGTGCCGGACCACGCCCAGGTCGTGGGTGATGAGAAGGAAGGCGAGGTCGCTGTGGTCGCGCAGATCGAGCAGCAGGTTGAGGATCTGCGCCTGGACGGAGACGTCGAGGGCGGAGGTGGGTTCGTCGAGCACCAGCAGCGAGGGGCCGACGGCGAGGGCGCGGGCGATGGCGACGCGCTGGCACTGGCCGCCGGAGAGCTGGTGGGGGTAGCGGGTGAGGACGGTCGCGGGAAGGCCGACGCGGGCGAGTTCCGCGGTGACGTCGGTCACGGGCCGGTCGGCTTCGCGCAGTGGTTCGGCGATGAGTTGCCGGACGGTCATCCGGGGGTTGAGGGCGGCGTAGGGGTTCTGGAAGACGATCTGTACCTGGTGGCGCAGCCGCCGCAGCTCCTTGCGGCTCAGCCCGGTGAGCGGGTGGCCCGCGATGCGGACGGTGCCGGAGGTGGGCTGGATCAGGCCGAGCACGCACCGCGCGAGGGTGGTCTTGCCCGAGCCTGACTCGCCTACCAGCGCGTGTACTTCGCCTGCGGTGATGGTGAGGTCGACGCCGGCGACGGCGGTGTGCGAGCCGAAGGTCTTGACGAGCTGCTGTACGTCGAGGATCACGCGGGGACTCCCTTCGGCTGGGTGAGGTGGCAGGCGCTGGCCCGCGCTCCGGCGGCGTGCAGAGGCGGCGGGGTGGCGCATGCCTCGGTGGTGTGGGCACAGCGGTCGGCGAAGGGGCAGCCGGTGAGCAGGTCGGGGCGGTCCGGCACACTGCCGGGGATGGCGGGCAGCGCTTTGCCGGGGGCGGCCCGGTCGGGGAGGGCGGCGAGCAGGGCGCGGGTGTAGGGGTGGTCCGGGGTGTCCAGTACGTCGGCCACCGGGCCTGATTCGACGACCTGACCGGCGTAGAGCACGTACATCCGGGTGCACAGTTCGCGGACCTCGCCCAGGTTGTGGGTGATGTACAGGACTCCGAAGCCGTGCTCGGCCTGCAGACGGCGCAGCAGGGAGCGGATCTCCTTGGCCACGGTGACGTCCAGGGCGGTGGTCGGTTCGTCGGCGATGAGCAGATCGGGCCGGCACAGCAGAGCGGCGGCGATCATGACGCGCTGCAGCATGCCGCCGGAGAGCTGGTGAGGGTAGGAGCGCGTGACGCGCTCGGCGTCCAGGCCCACTTCTGCCAGTGCGATGCTCACCTGCTCGGCCGCTTCGGTCCGGGTGCCGCCCTGGTGCAGGCGTACCAGCCGGGCGAGTTGGCGGCCTAGCGGTGTGACGGGGTCGAAGGAGGCGGCGGGGTTCTGGAAGACCATGGCCACTCGCCGGCCGCGGACCGCGTGGAGGCCCGCAGCCCGCAGGTCCTGGCCCTGGAGCCGGATGGCGCCGGAGGTTTTGGCTCCAGCGGGGAGCATGCCGAGGACACTGAGGGCGGTCAGGGACTTGCCGCAGCCGCTCTCGCCGACCACCCCCACGACCTCGCCCGCGCGCACGTGGAGGGAGACCTCGCGTACGACGGCGGCGTCGCCGATGGTGACGCGCAGCCGGGAAATCTCCAGGAGGGGTGCCGCCTGGCCGTCTGCGCGCCGCTCGCCCAGGCCGGGCGCGGTCTCGTCCTGAGTGGCGGGCAGGGGGCTCGCCGCGTCGGTGGCCTTCCCCTCCGGCCGGCGCCGCAACCGAGCGGCGGCCTGCCGGGCCAGTGTGCGCAGGCCGCGTCGGGCGGTGGCGGAACGGGCTTCCGTGCGCGGGTCGAACACGTCACGCAGAGCGTCGCCAATGAGATTGAAGGCCAGCACGGTGAGGAGGATCGCCAGGCCCGGGAAGAGCGCCGCCCACCAGTGGGTCTGGAGGTCGGCACGGGCCTCGGCCACCATCAGGCCCCAGTCCGCCTGCGGCGGGCGGGTGCCCAGGCCGAGGAAGGCCAGTGACCCTGCGGCCAGGATCACGGTGCCGATGTCGACGGTGGCCTGCACCAGGATCGGTGAGACGGCGTTGCGCAGAATATGCCGCACCATGACGACTCGGTCCTTGAGCCCCAGGGCGCGCGCTCCCTCGACGAAGGGCCGCTCACGCATGGATGCGGTGAGGCCCTGGACCAGCCGGGTGTACCAGGGCCACCAGGCGATGGCCAGCGCGAGGGCGGCGTGCTCCAGGCCGGGGCCGAGGGTGGCCACGATGGCCATGGCGAGCAGCAGGGGCGGGAAGGCCAGGAACATGTCGCACAGCCGCATGATCGCCTCGCTCACGCGCCCGCCGCGGAAGCCCGCGATCAGCCCCAGCGGTACGCCCACCAGCACGGCGAGTCCGACCACAAGGAGCGGTACGGTCAGCGCCGGCCGGGCCCCGTAGATGATGCGGCTGAGCACGTCGCGGCCAAGGTTGTCGGTGCCGAGCAGGTGCCCGCCGTCGGGTGGCAGGTGGCGGGCGGCGACCTCGGCCGCTCCGGCGCCCTGATCAGGGTGCGGGGCGAGCCAGGGGCCGAGCAGGGCGGCGGCGACCAGGGCCGCGAGCAGCACCAGGCCGAGGACGGCGAGCGGGTCGCGGAGCAGGGCGGTGTAGCGGGCGCTGCGCGGTGGGATGGTCTGCGGGCTGTGACTCATGCCGGCCTCACTCGCGGATCGAGGCGCGCGTGGACGAGATCCACCGCGAGGTTGACGAGGACGTAGGCGACGGCGCCGATGAGGGTGACGCCCATGACCGCCGGGTAGTCCAGGCTCAGCAGGCCGGAGGCGGCGTACTGGCCGAGGCCCGGCCAGTCGAATACCACTTCGACGAAGAACGCGCCGGTCAGGGCGTAGGCGGCGGTCAGGCCGAGCACCGTGACGGTGGGCGGGAGGGCGTTGCGCAGGGCGACGCGCCAGACGAGGGTGCGTTCGGGGACGCCGTAGGCGCGGCCGACGCGGATGTAGTCCTGCTGGAGCGCCTCCAGCATGCTGGTGCGGGTCATGCGGGCCACGACGCCGAGCGGGTAGGCGGCCAGTGTGAGGGCCGGCAGGATCAGGTGCGCCGAGGCGCTGGCCAGCGCCGCCCCGTTGCCGGTGAGGAGCGCGTCCACCGTGTTCAGTCCGGTGATCGAGTGGATCGGCGCGGTGAACTCCAGGTCGCTGTCCATGCGCCCGGTGGGCGGCAGCAGTCCCAGGCGGCCGAAGACCAGCAGCTGGAGCAGCAGCCCGAGCCAGAAGGCGGGCACCGATACGCCCGCGATGGACAGCAGCCGCACCGCCTGGTCGATCAGTCTGCCGGGCCGCACCGCGGCTATGCAGCCGAGGGTGACGCCCAGCACCAGCGCCACCGTCATGGCGGCGCCGACGAGTTCGAGGGTGGCGGGCAGCCGGTCGCCGAGCTCGCCGAGGACCGGCTGCTTGGTGGCGATGGAGGTGCCCCAGTCCCCGGTCAGCACCTTGCGCAGATACGACAGGTACTGCACCGGCAGCGGCTGGTCGAGGCCGAGGGCGTGTGTCACCCGTTCGACCTCCTCGGGCGTCGCCTTGGCACCGACGTAGGTGAGGGCGGGGTTGGAGGGGATCACCCGGGAAAGGACGAAGGTGATCGCGCTGACCCCGAGGAGGACCAGCAGGGATCCGCGCAGCCGGCGCAGCAGGAAGCGCCCCATCAGCTGGCTCCGTGGCGCAGCTGGTGGAAGGGGATGGAGAAGGAGTAGTTCGGGTTGCAGGCGAAGCCCTTGACCTCGCTGTTCATCACGACGGGGGTGCGCACGTCGTAGAGGAACGCGCCGGGGGCCTGGTCCAGCAGCCGGCGCTGCGCCTTGCCGTACAGCTCGGCGGCCTTGTCCCGGTCGGTGGCGGTGTGGGTGCCGGCCTCGTCGACGAGCTTGTCGTACGTGGTGTCCTTCCAGTAGCTGAGGTTGAAGAACGGCTTGTCGCTGCTGCGGAAGAGCGAGACCAGGTTGTCCGAGCCCGCGTCGGAGTAGGTCGGCCAGTACATCAGCAGGAAGATGTCCTGCGCCTTGGCCGGGTCCGCCTTGGCCTTCTCCCACTGCTGGTTGAACAGGATCGGCTGCAGCTCGACCGACACACCGACCTTGGCGAAGGAGTCCTTGATCAGCGGGGCGTACTTGGCCTGCTGTGCGTTCTCCGCCGCGTAGCTGAGGGTCAGCTTCAGGCCCTTGCCGCCCTCGTATCCGGCCTCTGTGAGCAGCCGGCGGGCGGCCTCAAGGTCGTACGGCGTCTGCGGCAGCTGCTCGTCGTGAGGGAAGGCACCGGCCGGTACGGGGCCGCGAGCACGGGTGCCGAAGCCTTCGGTACCCACCTTGAGGATGTCGTCGTAGGGGATGGCCTGCGCCAGCGCCCGGCGTAGCTTCACGTTCTTCAGCGGGCCCTTGGCGGTGTTGAAGAAGGCCGTGTGGCTCTGGAAGGTGGGACACTCGGTGACGGTGTAGCGCTTGTCCTTCTTGAACTGGGCGACGTTCTCCAGTGGCAGCGAGGCGGCGTAGTCGACCTGGCCGGACTGGAGCATCTGCTGCTGCGCGGTCGGCTCGGCGGTGATCCTGGCGACGACCGTGCGGTAGCGCCCGCCCTTCCAGCCGCCCCAGTACTTGTCGTACGCCTTGAGTACGACCCTCTTCTTGGCCTGGTACTCCGAGACCCGGTACGGGCCGGTGCCTGCGTCCACGCCCTTGGCGAAGTAGTCCTCGCCCCTGGCCAGGGCCTTGGGGCTGACGATCCACGCCCCGTACATGGACGAGGCGATCATGTCGACCGGGGCGGCGCTCTTCAGCTTGAGCACGACCGTGTGCTCGTCCGGTGTCTCGATGGTGTCCAGCGCCGACCAGATGAAGGCTGCGCCACCGTCCTTGGCGGAGGCTTCCAGGGACGCCTTGACCGCCGCGGCGTTCATCGGCTCGCCGTCGTGAAAGGTGACCCCCTCGCGCAGATGGAAGGTCCACGTCTTGGCGTCGGCGGAGGACGCCCAGCGCTCGGCGAGGGCGGGGCGGAAGCGTTCCTTCGAGCCGGGCGGGTTCATCCACAGCAGCGGCTCGTAGACGTTGCTGAGGTAGTAGACCTCGGTGGAGAACGACTTCACCGGATTCCAGGTCGTCACCTCGGCGGTGGTTGCCACATTGAGGATCTGCCCGGTGCCACTGCCGGTGCCACTGCCGGTACCGCTACAGGCAGACGCGAGCAGACCGCAGGCCACCAGAGCGGCGGCGGCCGGTGTTCTTCGGGACGTGGCCATGAGTTCGCTCCTCAGGGAAGGCACATTCGCCGGCCGTTCAAAGTGAGACAACAATGGGCCCGGTGAGCTATAACCTCAAATACTTGATGGGGTTGGTTTCCATGCCTATGAGGCATGGATAGGAGGTACACTGTGGAGCTGAGGGTGCTGCGCTACTTCCTGGCGGTCGTCGAGAGCGGCTCGGTGACCAGGGCGGCGGCCGAAGTCCATATCGCCCAGCCCTCGCTCTCCCGCCAACTGCGCGGACTCGAGGCGTTTCTGGGAGTGACACTGTTCGACCGCACGGGCAAACGGATGGAACTCACGGCGGCCGGCCGCCGTTTCCTGCCCCTCGCCCGGGACTTGGTAACCCGCGCCGACACCGCCCTCGCCGCCGCCGGCTCGCTGGCGTCCGGGCGGGCGATGCGGATCACCGTGGCGGCTCCCGCCACCACCATCACCGATGTGATCGCCCCATTCCTGGCCACCTGGGGTCCGGAGGACCCCCTGGTCACGGTGCAGGCGGAGAACCCGCTACGCGCCTACCAGGCCCTCACCCGGGGCGCGGACGTGGCGATCTCCTCAGCCCCGCCGCGCCGCCGCTACGCCGGGCTGCCCGTAGCCCGGCTGCCGCTGTGGGCCTACGTGCCACCCTCACACCCCTGGGCAGGCCGGGACCGGATCACCATCCAGGAGTTGACCGGTGAGCCGCTGATCGTCCTCACTCTCGCGCACGGCACCCGCCGCATCCTGGACCAGGCGGTACAGGACGCGGGCAGGTCCCTTGACATCGTCCTGGAGTGCGACACCCCGCAGGTCGCCCAGGCGATGACCGCCTCCGGTCACGGCATCGCCGTCGTCTCCGACGACCCCCGCTTCGGGCTGCACCCACTGCTGATTCTCGACCAGCACGGGGAGCCCCTGCAGATCCGGCTGCACGCGGCCTGGGACGCCGGCCACTACGCGCTGCGCACCATCGAGTCCTTCGCCACCGGCCTGGCCCGCTTCTGCGTCGAGCAGTACGGGCCGCAGGCAGCGGGGAGCTGACCCCTCCTGGAACTGGGCCGGTCCGGTGAGAAAGTTGTGCAGGAGTCGTGGCCGGCTCGAGTTGGTGTCCGGTGCGGCCGGCCCCCGGGACCGAGCTCGTCGAAGTCGTGCACGGCGAGCCGCCCCAGCCGCTCGCCGACCCCGTAGGCGAGCGTGGTCCTGTCCGAGCACCAGGAGCCGGTCGATTTGCGCAGCGTCTGACCAGGGTGGCAGATCAGCTGTGGTGTTCTCGGCAAGCTCAGGGGGCAGATCTGGTTGCCCGGCCACCGACCCCGGCGATGCGTCGCACTCCGCCGGGAGAACCTGCCTCGATACCTCCCAGGCAACTTGGCCAGTCCTCTCAGGCATTGGACAGCTCTCGCTGTGCGCACCCAACATGCCGCCACAACAGACTCTGTCCGAAAGACGCCTGAAAGAAGGACACCCGTGACTTCCAGTCCACCCACTCGCCACCCGCGCGGCATGCGCCGTTTGGCGACGTCCACGGCACTGCTCGCCCTGCTAGTCGGCGGCATGCTCACCGCTCCCTCCTCCGCGGTCGCCAAAAGAGTGACCCCGGTGCCGGGCGACCCGCTCACCGGCAGCGGCGCCGTGCCCCGTACGGTCCTCACCAAGGCTCAGCTCTCCCGCGGCACCCCCACCGACACCGTCCCGGACAGCGCCTTCGCTCTGCCCGCCGAGGCGGCGCCGCCCACACACACCTTCGAGGGCACTCTGACCCTCAACGGCACCTCCAGGGCCGGCGGCTACCGTATGCTCAAGGACACCGCCGGCTACTCCGACCTCGAGGCCACCAAGCACCTCCCCCGTTTCAGCGCCACTCTCGTGCAGAACGGCAGCCACCTCATCCCGACCGTGCGCGGGCTGCGCTACACCGGGAACGCCGCCTGGAACCTCGCCGTGGGGGTCGGCAGGGCCTGGCAGGAGGACGGCGACGGCGGCCCCACGCGCGCCTCGTTGCCCTTCGCGCTGGTCGAACGGAACGCCAACTGCGTGCACAACGGGGTCCTCTCCTTCCTCTTCGACGCGTCCTCTATCTCCAAGGTCCGCTACCAGATCACCGCGGAAACCTGCGCTTACCACCAGTTCGACATGTGGGGCCAGGTGGGCGCCACTTATCGGCCGGGCCCGATCCCCGGGGGCAAGGCCGCGCGGAAGGCCTACGCGGCCGAGGTCGCAGGCCGGCTGCCCACCAAACCCATCGCGCAGCTCGCCACCGACCACCCCGGCGCCGACGTGGACACCTCGAAATTCGGGGGGGAGATCACCCCCAGCGCGCTCAGCACCTACGGCTTCTACTACGACGGCGTGAACTACGTCGGCGGCTGTCAGACCAGGCGGGGTCAGTACCCGTTCTGCGGGCAGATGTTGCTGCCCTCCTACTCCACCGCCAAGTCCGCCTTCGCCAGCACCGCCATGCTCCGGCTCGCCCAGCGCTACGGCACCGGTGTCGCGGACCAGCGCCTGACCGACCTGGTACCGGAAACCGCCGGGAAGAGGGCCTGGTCGGGTGTCACCATCAACCACGCCCTGGACATGTCCACCGGCAACTACACCTCGGCGGGCTTCGAGATCGACGAGGCCGGCAGCACCATGCTCGACTTCTTCCTCGCCGAGCCATACACCGCCAAGATGAACAAGGCGCTGTCCTTCCCACGCAAGGCCACCCCGGGCAGCCAGTGGGTCTACCACACCTCTGACACCTTCCTGGCGACCCGCGCCTTGAACAACTACCTCCGGAAAAAGACAGGTCCCCGCGCGGACCTGTTCAACATGCTCCGCGACGAGGTCCTCACCCCGATCGGTATCAGCCCGGACGCCGGCGCCACCTCCCGTACGGACAACAGCGCGCACGGGGTCCCCTTCGGCGGGTACGGGATGTTCTGGACCCAGGACGATATCGCCAAGTTCGCCAAGTTCCTGAACAACGATGCCGGCGCGGTGGGCGGCCGCCAGGTGCTGCACCCGGGCCTGCTGGCCGACTCCATGCAGCAGAACCCGTCAGAACGCGGCGTCACCACCACAGGCAGCACACCGATGCGCTACCAGAACGGCTTCTGGGACCGGGAGTTCACGGCCGCGGACAACCCCGCCTACACCAAGCCGTTCCACGTACCGTTCATGTCGGGATTCGGAGGCATCACCGTCGCGATGATGCCCAACGGCTCCACGTACTACTGCTTCAGCGACAATTACGAGTACGGCTGGAGCGCGGCAGTATCCGAGTCCCAAAAGCTCGCCCCCATGGCCTCCGGCGCACGTCCCTGATCTGTTCGCGGCAGTCGCACAGTTTCGGCCAGTCGTCCCGGTCGGAGGTCCGTTCCCGTACGGGAGCTGGGGAGCGGAGCCGACGAGAACGTCGATGGCGTCCTTGTGGCCGTGCAGGCCGCCGGCATCGCTCGGCAGCCGCACCGCAGTGAGGCTGTCCGCCTGGGTGACGTCTTGGACCCGAAGCCGGAAGAGCGCCCAGCGCAGCCGGGCGGTATCTGTCGTCCCGAACCGGATGCGTACGGAGCCGTGGTCACCGAACAGGTCGCGTTGCGCGGCCTGAACCCCGGTCTCGCTCAGCGGTTCGTGCCCGGCTTCGCAGAAGGCCACGATCTCGGCGAGACCGTCCATCGCCCACCGGTGCCGGACTGCCGCGGTCGCGTAGGCGGACACGCCGCGTCTGCCGGTGCTCGTGCGCAGAACACCGAGGAGTTCCGAGGGCATCGAGACGGGAACGCTCGACAACAGCTTATCGCCTGACGGTGATGTTGTCTGCCCGGCCGTCGTCGTGCATGTCCTGGGCGTGCTCCACGGCATGGACGGGGAAGTTCAGGACTACCTCACCGGCCCTGTACCACTACGACGACCTGTGGGCCGAGGAACGCCGGCTCGACGGGTACGACCCAGCAGTCCGAGCAGCGCCCCAGTCTCTCCCCCGAGGCTGGGGCGCCTCTTCGCGCACGCCACCAGCACTGTTCGATGCAGGGTGCGCATATGACATGGTCAGCAGCTACTTCGGGGGAGATCCGGAGCTGTTCGCCGCGCTGGTGGCAGTGCCGGCGAGCGTCGGCGGTCTCGTCGGCGGCGTGCTCGGGGCGAAGATTCAGGCGAATGATGGTCGGGATCAGGCGAGAGCGGCTCGCGTGCAGCGCAGATATCCGCCGAGGCTCAACGCGTGGCCGCCCTCTGGTCTGTCCGGCAGGCTCAGACAGCGGACTTCATTCAGCGAGGTTCTTCCGCGGTGCCCGGGTGAACCCCTTGGAGCGGCTCCGGGCCCGCCGGCGGCTGAGGGAGGAGATCGCCGCGCTGGGGCCTCCCCCTGAGTGGTGACCAGGCTGATCCTGGATCTGCTTGATCCGGAGGAAGCGAGAAGACCGCCGATGGCGATGAAGGACCACCCTGACGAGTCCAGGTCCGATGCGACCCGGCAGTTGGGGGCCCGGGTGGTCGAGGCAGAGCCGAGGGAGCGGAAGCCGGCGACCGAGCGGGACATACTCCGCGGGCGGTCAAGTCTTTCGCCGGGGAGACCAACGGGTGAGTCGCTTACGGTTCGTCGCCGACCGCCGGGACGCCTGCGGCGTGAAGCGGCTTTGCGGGGTCTTGGACCTGAACCGGTCCAGCTACGTCAAAGTGGCTCTCCGGCAGGAACGCGAGGGCGTCCCGGCAGAGCGAGGACCGGCTCCTGGCCGAGCGGATCCGCTGCGTAGACACGCGTCCGCACCACCGTCGGGGACCCGGCAGCCTCACAGGTTCCGGACCTGTTCCAGCGGGACTTCACCGTCACCGATCCGGGGCGAAATACATGCGCGACATCACGTGTCTCCCGCTCGCGGGCGGGGAGTTCCTCTATCTCGCGACCGTGCTGGAGTGCTTCAGCCGCAGGGTCGTCGGCTGGCCCCATCGCCGACCACCCGCGCACCAGCCTGGTCGCCGACTGACGGCAGACGGCGGCCTCGACCCGTGGCGGGCTGCCGGTGCCGTCGGCATCCGGCCGATCGCGGTGCCCAGGTATCGGTCCTGCGGACCGAAGTCCCCGGAAGGAGGAAGCGCGTCGTCCGTCTCTGACTCAGTGCCCTGTGACAGTCCGATGGCTCCGCAGTGGGCGCCGAGCGGATGGGCGAAGAGTGGTCGGGCGAGAGGGCGTCGCATGAGGTCGAGAGCGGTCATCGACGAGGGCCTGCCGCAAGGGGGAGTATGGCGATGACCATCTTTCCGTTCTCGATCTCCTCGACCGACCACGCACTGGCGAGGCTGTCCACGATGAACAGCCCGCGCCCGCTTGCGGCCACCGTCCCTTCGTCAACAGATGAGTTCGAAGGTCGGACAGGGACGGCAGTGATGTCGGCCCCGCGGTCAACGACGCCCAATGCCGCACCGAACTCGTAAGCCTCAACCCTTATGAGGACCGCACCGCTGCTGTGCTGGATGGCGTTGGCGATGAGCTCGCCGGCCACCAGCATGGCGTCGAAGAGGTGATCCTCCGCCTTGCCGTCCAGGATTTCGGCCAGGACGGTACGGGCGGCGCGCTGCGGAGCATCGAGCCCGTCGAGCACCACATCACGGTGGATCAACAGGTCTCCGAGGCTCCGGTCATGCACCAGTTCAGCAGTGGTCGGGGGCATCCTCGTCTCCTCGCATCGGGAGGGGAGCTACGCGGTGACTGCCTCCCTGGCCGCGGTGTCGTCGTCGAAGATCATCTCCGGTGCGGGCCGTCGGAAGCCCTTGGTCAGGACGCCCAGGTAGACCACGCCGATCGCCAGCCAGACGCCGCCGATCTGGAGTGCGACGTCATCGAGCCTCGTGAGCAGGTAGAGGGAAACGCCGGCGCCGAGGGCCGGCATCACCAGGTGCGAGAAGAGGTTGGGGGTGCGGCCGAGTCGGCGCTCTCGGACCAGGTGGGCGATCACGCAGACGTTCACCAGGGTGAAGCCGAGGAAGGCGCCGAAGTTGATGAATGAGGTGGCTGTGGTCAGGTCGAGTTTCATGGCGATGACACCGGCGGCCGCGGTCAGCAGCAGGTTCAGGACGGGCGTGCCGGTCTTCCCCGACAGGTTGCCGAAGACGGCCCTGGGCAGGGCGCCGTCGCGTCCCATGACGTACATGAGGCGGGCGGCGGAGGCTTGCAGGGCGATACAGGAGGCGATGGATCCGGCGATGGTGACGAAGTTGATGATCTCGGCGTACGTCTCGCCGCCGACCTGGACCTTCAGGTGGTAGGCGGCCGCGTCGACGTCGGCGAACTTCGCGCCGGGGTGAACCAGTTGCATCACGAAGGACAGCACGATGAAGATCGCTCCGGCGGCAATGACGCAGCCGACGATGCCGCGGCCGATCGTCCTCGCCCCGCCCCTGGCCTCCTCGCCCAGCGTGGAGACGGCGTCGAAGCCGAGGAAGGAGTACGCGGCGATAGCAGCGGCCGCAGTGACCGCGCCGATCGAAGTGCCGGAGTTCCACAGAGCGTCCGTGGCGGGGGCGGACGAGCCGTGCTTGCCGAGGAAGACGACACACAGGGTGGCGAAGAGGACCAGCGACCCCAGAGCAATGAACATCAGGACCTTGTTGACGCGGTCCGCGAGCTTCATGCCGAAGACGTTGATGGCGGTGGTGATGCCCACCGAGACGATCAGCCAGACCCACTTGGGGATGTCAGGGAACTGGGCGTTGAAGTAGATCGCCGTGATCAGCCAGCCGACCATCGGGATGAAGAAGTAGTCCAGCAGCATCGCCCAGCCGGACAGGAAACCGATGCGGCTGTCGAGCATCTTGCGGGCGTAGGTGTAGACCGACCCCGCGCCGGGCACGGCGCGCGCCATCTTCGCGTAGCTCAGCCCGGTGAGCAGCATCGCGAGGGTGGCGACGGCGAACGCGGTCGGGGCCACGCCGCCGCTGGTGGCGGCGACCACGCCGAAGACCGTGACGACGATGCCGGGGGAGATGTAGGCCAGGCCGAACAGGACGACGGAGAAGAGGCTCAGGTCGCCCTTCAGTCTCATGGTGTTCCCAGTGGTCTCGCTGTTCATCGTGGTGGCTCCTCGGTGGTGTGGGCGGCGGTCCAGGTGGCGGGGTCGATGCGGCCCCCGTACAGCGGGAGCTCGAGGGCTGGGTCGCCGGGGCGGAATTGGCCCCAGATCCGGTTGAGACCGGCGGTGCCGTAGCGGCGGACGTTGCTGACCTCGTCGAGGTCGATGACGTCGGTGAGGGTGGAGTCGCCGGCATCGACGGTTTCGGCACGCACCGTGCCCTGTGGATCGATGACGAGGCTGCGGCCGATCCCGGATGGGGCAGCGGCATTGACGCTGGCGACGAAGACCTGATTGGCGATGGCGTTGGCGCGGCTGAGGACGACTTCCTGCGTGCGGTCGTTGGTCGACGTGCGGACCACGTTGACGATCAGCTCGGCACCCATCCAGGCCAGATGGCGGGAGATCTCCGGGAACCAGGTGTCGTAGCAGATGGACAGTCCGATGCGGCCGACCCCGGCGAGGTCGACGACCTCGAACCGGTTGCCGGGTGTGGTCGTCTCGTACGGGCGCCACGGGCAGATCTTGCGGTACGCGGCGAGGCGCTCACCCCGTGGTGAATAGACCGGTGTCGTGTTGTGGACGCGGTCGCCGGTGCCTCGCTCGTAGACGCTGCCGGGTACCAGCCAGATGCCCAGATCCCCCGCGATCTCGGCGAAGGCCGCATCGCGTTTGCCGTCGAGCGGCTCGGCCCCCTTCTCCGGGTCGGCCGGGACGCCGGGGACGCTCTCGCCGAGGTGCAGCTCGGGGTAGACGACGAGGGCGCCGGGTGCGCGCAGTTTCACGCGCCGCTCCACGTCGGTGGCAAAGCCTGCGAGGTCGTCGGCCGGGCGGCCGGGCGCCTGGGCGAGGATCAGGGGCAGAGGGCGGGCCATGCGGGAACACCAGCCAATCGAAGGGAGCACTTTACCCAGAGAAGTCGACGGAGATTCGGGCGCCGATAACCAAAAATTCCGATGGAATAAGAATGCGGCCAGTCAGTCATAGCCTCAAATACTTGAGAGGGTTGATTTTCATGCCTTTGAGGCATGAAGGCGTCCTGCCTCCTCCGCCTCCCGGGGGACCACCGCCACGGAAATCCGAGTGCTGCGCTCCCTGGCCCGCGACCCGGTAGCCCGCGCGGACACCGCCGAGGCCGCAGTCGGTGCGCCGGCTGTTGGTCGTGCCATGCGGATCACCGTGGGGGCGCCACCCGCCACCACCGACGTGATCGCGCCGTTCCTGGCCACTTGAGGGGCATCGCCTCGCCGTACCGTTAGGTAACGACTTGATTGCAGAGAGTAATAAATAACGATCTCGGTGCACACCTTGCGTCACGGCTCGTAACCCCTAGCCTCCGTGCATGGCATTTCTCTCAAGTCGCCGCAGACGGGCACGTCTCTTCCTGGAGCTCGACGACGCTGCCCTCAGCCGGCTGCTGAAGTCCTCCCAGGCGACGGCAAGTAAGGGCGCGATCGCGACGACGGACCTGTACATGGCCCAGATATCCCGTCTCCTGGACCAGAGCCGGGCCGACTGGGACCGCCGCACCCACCAGCTCTCCGTGCTGGCGTACCGCCTGTCCGAATCGCACGGGCCCCGTGCCTGGGCCACTCGTGAGCCGCACAACGCGAGCGCGCTCGTCCTCTCCGCATGGGCGCAGCTCGAACGCGGACGCTCCCGGGGGCGTCTGGAGGACGCGGCCGGCATCGCCGACAGCTGTCTGCGCGCCGCCGAACTGGCGCCGGAGGACCCCACTCCCTGGGTGGTCCTGTTGGGTCTCTCACGGCTGGAGCGCCGCGGTCAGCCGGAGGTGTTCGGCCTGTGGAACGAGGCACTGACCCGCGACCGCTGGAACCGCGAGGCGCACCTGAGCATGCTGCGCTATCTGGGGCCGGAGGAGATGGGATCGCGCATCCAGGTACTGGACTTCGTCGACGCGGTCCGCGCCCGCACACCCTCGAACGCGCCCTGCGCGGCCACCGAGCTCACCGCCCAGGTTCTGCAGTACCACTCCGTCCTCTCCCTGGGCGGAGTCGAGGCGCTGCTGGCACGCAACCACTGGTCCCAGGCATCGGCCGCCCAGGCCCTCGACCGTGCGGCACACACCTGGGCCCAGCCCGGGTTCTTCCACCACGCGGCGGCCCTCGCCGACCTGAACCTGCTGGCCTACGCGCTGATGGCCGCCGAGCGGCGCGGCGAGGCCCGTCCGGTCTTCGAGGCGATCAACGGTACGGTCGCGGCCTGGCCCTGGAACGTCGGAGGCGACCCGGTGTCCGAGTTCGAGAAGGCGCGGATCAGGAGCGGGGCCGGCGTGTGAGTTGCGGGGACCCCCACCCCTCGGCAAGGCGGGCCGGACAGTCCTTGACGGCAGAGCAACGTGGGAGGGGGCCCGGCATCTGCCTGGCCCGCCTGCCGGCAGATCATACTGAGGTCTACCGGCCGTCACCTGAGCCCAGCACAATCGCTCGTATGACGATCACCACGGGTGCGCCGCCGCCCACGCACAACCTGCCTGTCGCGCTCGCCCGGGGTTTCCTGACCGGTGGCGTGGTCGGGACGTCGCTTGCCGCGCTCGTCGTGGGCGGGATTGTCGAGAACGCATCGCTGTTCGTCACGGGGTTGGTGTTGCCCGTGGTCTACGGACTGCTGTGGTTCCTCGCCGGTATGCCGAGGCGTGCCCGGGAGGCGGCGGTCGTGCCCCGTACGGCGCTCGCGGTGATCGAGAGCCGGGAAGCCGTCGGGGGCGAGACCAGCGAGGTACCGGTGCGGTTCGAGCTCACCGTCGTACCGGACGACGGGCCGGTGTACCGGGTGGAAATCACGCAGGACATCAACCTCGTGGACCTGGCCGACTACCGGCCGCGCGGTGTCGTGGTGGTCCAGTACCCGCCGGACCGGCCATGGCGGGTGCGCATCGTCAAGCGGCCGACGCCGGAGTGGGAGGACCGGGCGGCCTCGGCCCAACTCGATTCGGTGCCGGGGACGGCCACAGTGGCCGCGCCCCCGCAAGGCTGTGCCTTCGGCTTCGTCGTGCTCCTGGGCCTGTTGCTCGGCGTGGCCGCCGTGCTCCTGGCTTTCCGCGCGGACCTCTTTGACCGGGACGACACCGCGAAGTCGCCTTCGGCCGCACGGCCGTCCGTTTCCTCCACGTCGTCGACCACGATTGTGTCGTCGGCGTCCGGAACAGTCGCCCTGGGCCGGGGCCAGTCGTTTCTCGACAAGGGCGAGTTGGACCGGGCCCTCGGCTCGCTCACCAAGGGTGGGGACACACGGGACAAACGCCAGGCGCTCACTGTCGTCGTGCAGGAGCGCCTGCTGTCGGTCGTGTTCTCGCCCGCCGGCACGCAGACTCCGGGGTTCGACCCCCGTGCGCTGCCCTACGGCGGTTTCCCCGCCCTGGTCGAGGAGGCCACGACCACCCTCGGCGTCCGCTCCCCGCAGACCTGGCAGATCACCGCTGACCGTCTCACCGGCTCTCTCGTCATCAGGGTCGTTGTGACCGGGGCCGAGGGCACGGCGTCACTGGAGGCGGACGGACAGGGCAAGGTGGTGCGGCGCGCGCCCGCACGGTGAGGTGCCCTGGGATCGCACTGTTCCGGACGGCAAGGGGTGTGCTCGGTGGCCGTCCCCGAAGTGGCAGGAGGAGAGACGGATGGGCTGGCACGGATATCTGGTGCTGTGGTGTGGTGTGTTCGGCGCGGTGGCGCTGGTCGGGTACGGGAGGTCGCTGGCCGGGATGACCCGGGCGCAGCGGACGGTCTGGGCGAAGGGGCGGATCGAGCGGGTGGGGGAGCCCCGGCACGGAAGCTCCCCGAAGGACGGGATAGCCGTGGTCGTCTCCTTCCAGGACCCGGCCACCGGGCAGGAGTTCACCGTCACCAACGACGATGAGCGGGGTGAGAGGATCAGCGTGGCATGGACGGGCCGGGAGATCGGGGTCCACTACCCGCGCGGCAGGCCCCACGCCTTCCGGTTCGCCAACCACCTTTCCGAAGGCGGGCGCGGACTCGGCTGGCCGACCTTCGCGCTCTTCCTCGTCTACGCCGGTCTGGTCGTCGCCGCCGCGATCGACTGGGGCTGGCCGTGGGCTCTGCTCGGCTTCTGCGGACCATGGGCCGTGTCCGGCGCGTACCACCTGCCCGGGAACGTCCGCGACAGGAACCGCCGTATCGACGCGCTGGCCGCCATGGCCGCCGTACCCGGCCGTGTCGTCGCCGTGCTCAAGAGCGTCACCGTCGACTCCAACGACGGGAGCACCTCCACCCACCTGGTACCGGTCGTCACCTTCACCACCCTCGACGGCAGGGCCGTCACGGCCTACTGCGAGTCCGGACTGACGGACCCCGCCGGATCGCGGGGCCTGAACGTCACGATCCACTACGCCCCCGACGACCCTGCGGTCTTCGTCCTGGACGTGGAGGCCGAACGCCGGTCCTGGAAGCGGGACATGACCGTCAACGTCGTGGGTGTGCTGGTCGTGGCGGCGGCGGCCGTGGTGGGGGTGGTCGCGCTGTGACACGGGAGCTGGGCCATCTTCCCGCCATGGATCCGCTGACGTTCGACTACGAGTCCCTGCATCTGCGAGGGACCGGGGGGTGTTCGAACTGTTCTCCCTGACCAATCCCGCCAGCAGCTTCCGGGTGCCGCTGCGGTGGCTCGGGGCGCTGGTGCACTACAAGAAGCCCCACCAGCCCGGCAAGTTGCTCATCGGTTCCGTACGCGATCCGCACGCCGCCCTCTACGGCACCGACCAGTCCGCCTTCTGGTACAGCAGTTCGCCCGCGTTCCGGGTGCCGCACGGTGACGAGCCGCTGTTCCGCGCGTACTTCACCGAGGTGGCCGCGCTCGCCGACCGGAGGGTGGTCTGACATGGATCCGGCGGAGCCGAAGGTCTTCCAGCACGAGCGTGTGCACATCCAGGCCGACCGCGGGATCCTTGAGGTCTTCCGCCGCAGTAACGTCATCGGGCCGCACCGGTACCCGCTGGCCTGAGTGACGGTGCGTGCCGAGGCCCACCGAGGCGGTCTGACCCGCCTGTACTTCGGCATCGCCGAAGACCTGGGCGAACCAATCTACGGGAGCGTGCCGGGCGCCGGACCCGTGTTCTTCAGGCACGGGATCCCGACCGCCGACGAGCCCCTCCACCGCGCCTTCTTCACCGAACTCGCCCACCTGGCCGACCGCTCGATCGCCTTCTAGTGCCGCATCAGACAACGTGCGCCTCGCTGTTGGGGGAGCCTAGCCGGTGGCCTTGGCTCGCTGCTGTCCGCCAGAATCGGCGCATGTTGAGAGTCGGTTCCGTTGTGCTGGGTGTCTCGGATGTGCCGCGTGCGGCTGCGTTCTGGATGGAGGCCCTGGGGTACGTCCCGCGCGAGGAGATGGAAGACGACTGGGTGGTGTTGGTGCCGGCGGAAGGGGCCGGGGTGCAGCTGGCGCTCGGTCTCAGCGAGACGCCGGTTCAGGAGCATCCGCGGATCCATCTGGACCTTTATGCCGGTGATGCGGTCGACCAAGCCACCGAAGTCGAGCGGCTGGTGTCGCTGGGGGCCCAGCGCGTGGACTGGGATCTTTATCCGGACGACGCCGACTTCGTCGTGCTCGCCGACCCCGAGGGCAACCGCTTCTGTGTCATCGATACCGGTCACCACTGACGGAGATCGGAGCAGCTTTCGTTGGCGGAACGGGTGCAGGTGCGGGAGATGGACAGCGGCGAGGGGCAGCGACTGCTGCGGATCGTCCGTCGAGGCACCGGGTCGGTGGTGACCTGGCGGCGTGCGCAGATGGTGCTGCTGTCCGCGCAGCGCATGAGCGTGGCGAAGATCGCCGAGGTGACACGCCCACGTCCGGGCTAAAAAAGGGGCGAACACACAGGTCCGAGCCCCGTGGACCGGGGCAAGCCGGGTTCCAAGATGCATGTCCTGTCGGACGCGAACGGACTGCCCCTTCTCGTCGGCGTCTCGGCTGCCAACACCCATGACAGCGAAGGACTGCAGCCGATGGTGGAGGGTCACCAAACGAGACACGACCCCCATCGAGGCCGGTACTTCAAGCCCCAACGGCTGCACGCGGACAAAGCCTACGACCGTGCCGACCTGCGCAGATGGCTCCGCGGGAAGCGCATCGGCGTGCGCATCGCCCGCAAGGGCATCGAGTCCAGCGAGCGATTAGGGCGCCACCGCTGGGTCATCGAGCGCACCATGTCGTGGCTGTCCGGCTACCGGCGACTCAGCCCTCGCTACGAGCGCGATCCCCGCAACTACCTGGCCTTTCTCGGCCTCGCCGCCGCCCTGTGCTGCTACAAACGACTCCTCCGCCTCACCACGTAGGACACGGTCTTAGGAGCTGCAGCTACGCATTTCTGAACAGCACAGCGTGGATCACCCAACTCGCCCGCAACGTGCTCGTGAATCTCGAGGACAGAACCGGGCGCTTCTGGTTCCTGATCCGTGACCAGGACAGCAAGTCCACCGGCGACGGCGCAGCCGTCATCCCGACCCCGCCGTAAAGCCCCCGGTCCAACGCATTCGGCGAACGATGGATACAGAGCGGCACAGACATTCCACTCACACGGATGATGGCAGCCATTGTCAATGGCGCTGGAACGAGAGCAACGTTAACCGTACCAGGTGACGTTGCAGATATAGATGCAGTGGTGGCGTGGTACTGCGAGGAAGCTGATGAAGCCGCGTCCGCCGAGAATGTCGAATTCCCGGAGTCCGCCTTCTCGGTCGAAGGGCCGGCCCACCTTCGCCGCGTCGACTCCCAGCGCGGCGAGTTCGGTCGCCAGCCGTTCGACCTCTGCCACGACGCCTGGTGCAAGTCCGTCGGCGACGTACTCCTCGCTTGGGTTGTACTCCCAGGTCCAGTCGGTCACAGCCCCGCCTCGGCCTCCGCGGCCTTGCGGATCTGCTGAATTTCGTGGATGGCCGCCGTCGGGTCCTGTTCGGCCATATCGACAATCCGCTCGAGTTCCCGGAGGCGGGCGGCGCGTTCCGGATGCCGCTCGATGGCGACGAATACGGCCCATGAGTGGACGAAAGCCCGCAGGGGCGCGAGGCTCTGTGTCTGCTGTGCGTTTGTGGTCGCCTCGAAGAGGTGCTGAGTGAGCGCAGGGATTCTGCTGGGTGCGATCCGAGCGACAGCTGCGCGCAAGGCGTCAGGGGTGAGGTCAGGCATGGGGACAAGGGGCCCATACGGGCCGTCTGGCTGCGCGCTCACGATGACCTCCGGTACGTGGTTTGCTCGTCGCACCATACCGTGGGGGTGCGGCAGCCGTGGGTGACTCCGGTCTGCTCCGCACCCGTCGCATGGCCTGTCTTTCGCGATTGGGGAAGTAGCTGATTGTCGTGTTCTCCGTAGCGCGCAAGAGCTCGGTTCGGCGCCGAACCGAGCGCTACGGTGCGGTGCGGATCGTCACGGAGAGTTGCCGCAAGGCTGGGGGTCAAGGGGTCGCAGGTTCA
>NZ_MAXF01000231.1 GCF_001704635.1 Streptomyces sparsogenes
ATCCGGTAGAATCGCCGTACCGCGCTCCCACGCGCCGTCGTCAACCACAGGCCTCCGACGTCACCCGATCGATCTGGATGTCTTGTGCATCGAGAGGCATAAGGACCCCTTGTCGGCTCTCGAGCACCTTTCGCGGTGGGAGCACGATGCCGTGCTCCCCATGCGACGGGGGAGGGCGAACCGCTCCTGCTCTCTTCAGGCCGGTTTTCGCAGGCAGCGCGTATGCGGGACTTCTGGCCGCCGGGTGCGCTCCGCGCCAAGGCGGGGTAAAGCCCCTTGCCGGCCGTCGGCAGATAGGTCACTCCCAGGGCGTGAGCGCCGTACCCGGTTCTGTGGCGCTGTAGCGAGATGGCCCCTGGAGGGTTCGTCGAAATAAATAGTGCCCAAAGACCGAGTGGTCACCGGCTGCTTCACCACACAAGCGGTTCCTCTTCCGCCCCGCTCCGTGGCCGACTGGCCGACGCGGTGCGGCGGGTGCAGCGAGTGCCTGCTCAACTCCGTCCAACGACGTGGGTCGCTTTCCGATGCCGGGCCTGCCTGTTCAGAATCAGTCCGGGCCGGAACCGTACCCGCTGCCCGCCCCGGGGCGGCGCAGTGGCCGCGGATGACCTCGCGGCCGTCGCGCCGGATGCCACTGCTTCGCCGGCCTGATCTGGCGGGTCGACCTGACCGAAGGGGCCCCCCGGCGCGACCGCGCGGGTCTGGGCCGAGCACGACACCATGGCCCCGGACCCCGACGGCGGGGTGCCCTGGCCGCCGCAGCCCGGCGTCAACGGCGTGCGCTACGGCGCACGGGCCGACTACCTGTACTACACCTCCACCGCTTAGCGGGTCTTCATGCGCGTCCCGGTCGACCCGGCCACCCTCGACGCCTCCGGCCCGCCGGAGTTCGTCGCGGCCATCGACAACGGCGACGACTTCTGCGTCGACGAGGACGTCGGCTTCGCCTACGTCACTCGGCACCGCGCCAACACCCTCGACCGCGTGCCGCTGGCGCCCCGCCACGGCAGCGAGGTGCGCCACCTGCTCGGCGAGCCGTTCGACCCGGTCATCGTCGGCCCGTCGAGCGCCTGCTGGGGACGCGAGCCCGGCGATGAGGGCCGCACGCTGTACGTGACCACGGACGGCGGCACGACCGCCCCGCCGCAGGGCTTCGTCCGCAACGCCGCCCTTCTCCGCGTCGAGCTCACCCACGGCATCCGGTAGCGGAGAAGCCCGTGAACCGGCACAGCGAAATCGTCACCACCGGCCCGGTATCGATCGAGACCCGCGTCGAGGCCGACGGCGCCGCCGCCCGTCACTTCTACGGCCGAGTGCTGGGCCTGCCCGAGGGCCGCAGCACCGGTCATCCGCAGCGAGAAAGGCGTCCACTGGGGCGGACGCCCCCTCAAGGCCGCAACACGCTGCTGATGCAGCAGGTCCTTGCCGATCCGAAATGGGCTGACACCCTCACTGGCGCGGACGGGCGGGCGCTCTCCCCGCTGTTCTGGACCCACGTGAATCCCTACGGCCGGTTCGAGCTGGATATGAACAGACATCTCGACCTGGACCTGACCGCCCGGGACACCGTACCCGTGCCGCGCGCCCCCGAGGGCAGACCGGCGGCGGCCCTGGGGTGAGGAGCTGGGGCTCCGATCGCCTACGAACAGCATCTGGTCACCAGCACCCTTACCGCATAACGACGCGAACAGGTGTCCACTTCACGAGGGCAAGGCTCGACCCGGACTTCATGGTTCCGCGCCTCACCGCGTCCATGGCAGATACCTCACGTGATCAGGCCGGCGCTGGTCAGCCAGATGTGTTCGCATGTCGCCGACGCCTCTTGGAGCTTCTCGCGGGATTCCTGTGAAGCGTGGTAGAAGGTCCGCTCGATCATCCAGCACAGGGCGCGTGCCATCGCCGAGGCCTGGTCCGGTGCAGCGCCGGCCTGGATGCCGGCGCGTTCCAGGACGGCGGTGATGGCCGCGATGAACAGGTCAGCCGTGTGCTTCCACAGTTCACCGATCTCCGGCACGGTCAACGACAGGTCGATCGCCGTGCGCATGACCGGGCCGTGTTCGTTCCACAGCTCGACCGTGCGCTGCATGGCTGCTGCGATGGCCTGGCGTGGCTCGTCGGTCTGCGCGGTGACCCGGGACCGTTCCCACAGGTGCTCGACGGTCCGGGCGACGAGTGCTGTGACCACTTCCTGCTTGGAGCCGAAGTAGAAGTACAGGGCCCCGCGTGTGATGCCGGCGCCCTGGGCGATGTCGCCGACGGTCATGGCGTCGTAGCCCTTGTGTGTCAGCAGGGCTTCGCAGGTGTCGAGGATGGCCCGCTCCCGGAGATCCCCCTTGCGCTCGGTGGCGCGACGGCTGCGCGCGGAATGCCGGCCGGGCATCAGAGCTGAGCGCCCTCGGCGAAGTCGGTCGTACGCGAGAGTGTCTCCCACGCGCGGATGTCCTCGTCCACGGCCCTGCGCGCGGTGGTGACCAGCCGCAGCGCGTCCGAGCCCAGGACGAGGTGGGCCGGCGGCCGCTCGACCGTCGTGATGTGCACGACCGCTTCCCCCGCCTTGGCCGGATTGCCCAGCTGGTTCCCGCTGGCCTTCTGTCGCGCTTCACGGATGGGGGTGAACAACTCGTCGTAGTCGTCGACGGTCCGCGCGGCACGTGTCATGGACCGTCCGGCCCAGTCGGTGCGGAAGGAGCCGGGCTCGATCGCCGTCACATGGATCCCGAACTGCGCGACTTCCTTGCCCAGCGCCTCCAGGATTCCCTCCAGGGCGAACTTGCTGCCGCAGTAGGCGGACATGCCGGGCACGGCCATGAGCCCGCCCATGGAGGTGACGGCCATCAGGTGTCCGCGGCGGCGGCGGCGCATGTGGGGCAGCGCCGCCTGCAGGGTGGCCACCGCCCCGAACACGTTCACCTCGAACTGCCGTCGCACCTCGGCCAGCGGGGTTTCCTCGAAGGTTCCCTCCAGGCCGTAGCCGGCGTTGGCGATGACGACGTCCAGAGGGCCGACGCTCCGCTCGACCTCCGCGACCGCGCCGGAGACGGCGTCACCGTCCGTCACATCCAGGATACGGCCGTGAGCGTGCCCGGGCCTGAGCTCTTCGAAGGCCCGCAGGTCCTTCTCGGAGCGGACGGTGCCGACGACGGTGTGCCCGGCGGCCAGGGCGGCTTGGGCGAAAGCGCGCCCCAGGCCCGTGCTGACGCCGGTGATGAGCCAGTTCTGCTTCTCCATTGTTCCTCCAGAGAGGTCTCACGAGGAGCCGGGTCGCCCTCCTCTGCAAAAGTCTACACCGTGTCGATTTTTATCGTTACCGCGTCGATTTTTCTGATAGCGCTCACGGAATGGAACCCCCAGGCCATCCGCGTGCCGCGCATCAACCGGTCTTGAAACGTGTGGATCGAGCGGAGTTCCTGGTCGGGTGATCTTCCGGCGGTGCGCGCATGAAGGCAGGGCCTCCTGGTGGCTCGGGGGTGCGGCCCCATTCCGAGCGGTCTCCGGAGGCCCTGTCGGCGTTGTTGTACGGCTCGAGCCCGTTGACTTCAACTCGCCCCCCGTGTCGTGCGATTGCCTCGCGCACGTGTACGGCAACGAGGCCGATCATCCTGATCGGGTTCGCCGGTATCCGTCGGACATGACGGACGCGGAGTGGGCGGAGGTCCGGCCGTTGTTGCCGGTGTCGGCCTGGCTTCAGGGGCGGGGCGGACGGCCCGGGGGTTACTGTCACCGGCAGCTGCTGGACGCGATCCGTTACCTGGTCGCGGGCGGGATCTCGTGGCGGGCGATGCCCGTGGACTTCCCCGGCTGGGGCCGGTTTTACGCCTTCTTCCGCCGCTGGCAGGAGCACGGGCTGATCGCCGAGTTCCACGACCGGCTGCGCGGGAGGGTCCGTGAGTGCGAGGACCGCGAGGCGGAGCCCACGGTGGGGGTCATCGACGCGCAGCCGGTGCGGGCCGCCACGACGGTGCCGGCGCACGCGGCTACGACGGCGGGAAGAAGGTGCCGGGCCGCAAACGGCACATCGGCGCTGACCAGCGCATTTCTTTCAACAATCAAATGAGGGGCCGGGGTCCTGCTTGCCTTTTTCCTTGTGCCGCCCGTAATCGTTGAGCAGTAGTTGCGTGGTGATGTTGATGTGCTGGCTGAGTGCCTCGACGACGCCCGGTACATCCCGGGCGATGGCGCGATCGCAGATCATCTTGTGTTCTGCGGCGACATCCCGGTGGCTGTGCTCGGCCGGTGTGCGGGCCCAGCAGCGGTAGATTTCAGCGGCATCGCGCAGCTGTGTGGCGATGTCCCGCAGCTGCCGGTTGGGACATCCCTCCAGCAGGACGCGGTGGAAGCGGGCGTGGGCGTTCAGCCAGCGTTCGCTGAGGGCTCCGTCGTCGCTGAAGTACGGAGTGCGGGCGAGATGGTGGTGTGCCGCGAGCAGATCGGACTCCCACTCGATGGTGCCGGCGGCGACGGACTCCTGGACCACGTGGGTTTCGATGAATACGCGGGCCTCGGTCAGCTCCTGCAGGCGCTCGGGGGAGACGGTGACGACCCGGAACCCTTGCTGCGGCGCGAAGGTCGCCAGTCCTTGGCCGACCAGCCGGGGCAGCGCCTCCCGTAGTACCCCGCTGCTGGCGCCATAGGTGTCCTTCAGGGCTTCCACACGCAGACGTGAACCGGGCTCGTGCCGTCCGTTGAGGATGTCCGCGCGCAGCCGCTTGTAGATCTCCTCGGCGCGTGTCATGGGGCGGGTCGTGGGCATGTCGAAGATACTAACCCCTCTAGGTATTTTCTAAAAATCTCGAGATTTCATTGACGTATCGACGGGGAGGGCGTTGACTCCAGACGTCCAGTACCAAGAGCACCGGAGGCAGCGCACCATGAGGACGACGACCCGATCCGGACGGATGTGTCTGGTGACCGGAGAGGCGGTGATCGATGTCGAGCAAGCCAGCGCTGGTCGGTTTTCGGCTGATCCGCTGGCAGTGTTCGAGGAGTGGGACGCGTTCCGGTCGTGGGCTGCAAAGGTGGAGCCTGCAGGCGCCCACGGAGCGACTGGGCCGGACGGCAGCGTTTCGCCGACGCCGCGGCAGGTGTTCGCGATCGGATTGAACTACCGTGGCCACGCCGAAGAGGCCAGTCTGGCGGCGCCTGAGTCCCTGTCGGTCTTCACCAAGTTCGCCACGGCCCTCACCGGCCCGGACACGCAGCTGAGGCTGCCCAGCGGCCGCGTCGACTGGGAAGCGGAGCTTGTAGTGGTGATGGGGCGCCGGGCGGAGCACGTGGCCGCCGGGGACGCCTGGTCCTACGTGGCCGGGCTGACCGCGGGGCAGGACTACTCCGAGCGCGAGGTGCAGTCCGTCGGCCCCGTCCCGCAGTTCTCCCTCGGCAAGTCCTTCCCCGGCTTCGCGCCGACCGGGCCGGTACTGGTTACGGCCGACGAGTTCGCGGATCCGGACGACCTGGCGATCGAATGCCTGGTCAACGGGGAGAGCGTCCAGAAGTCCCGTACCTCGTCGATGATCTTCCCGGTCGCGGAATTGATCGCAGGGCTGTCCGCGGTCTGCCCGTTGCTGCCGGGCGACCTGATCTTCACCGGCACTCCCGCAGGAGTCGGACACGCCCGCACCCCTCAGCGCTATCTGCGGCCAGGAGACGAGGTCATCACCCGCATCGAGGGCATAGGACAGCTCCGGCAGACCTGCGTCGCCGCCTGAGAGAAGGGCACCGCCATGGCCTTGCACAGACTGCAGTCACTCACCGTCGGCGTGCCGAACGTGGCCGAGGCTGCCGACTACTACGTCGACTTCGGACTCGAACAGGTGGCACCCGGACGGTTCGCCACCGTCGAAGGCGGTGAACAGTTCTTCCTCGAACATTCCCCCGTCCGGCGCCTGCTGGCGATGACGGTCGCCGCCGACGACGGCGACGACCTGGACCGGATCGCCACGAACCTGGAACGGCTCGAGCTGTCCTGCGAACGCGACGCCAACGCCCTGCGTACCACGGAACCCATCGCCGGTATCTCGGTGGAAGTGCGCATCGCCCCCCGGCTGACCCGGATCACCGTGCCGGCCACCCCGTACAACGGTCCCGGACGCCTGGACCGTGCCGGCACCCGAGCACCCGTACTCTCCCGCACCGACCCGGTCCGGCCCCTGGCCCTGGGTCACGTCGTCATCGGTTCGGTGGAACAGGAGTCGACACAGCGGTTCTTCACCGAAGGACTCGGATTCAAGGTCAGCGATGTTGTGCCCGGCTCAGCCGCGTTCCTGCGCTGCTCCACCGACCACCACAACGTCCTGGTGCAGCAGGCGCCGCTCAACTTCCTGCACCACACCTCCTGGCAGGTGACGGATGTCGACGAGGTGGGCCGGGGCGCCACGCGCATGCTCACCGAGCACCCGGAACGCCATGTGTGGGGGCTCGGCCGCCATCACATCGGCTCAAACTTCTTCTGGTACCTCAGGGATCCGGCCGGCAACTTCAGCGAGTACTACGCCGACATGGACTGCATCGTCGACGACCAGCTGTGGACGCCACGATCCTTCGAAGGAATGCAGGCGCTCTACACCTGGGGGCCTCCGACGCCGCCGTCGTTCCTCGCTCCGGAAGACCTGGCCGCGCTGATGGCCGGCGCCCATCAGGCCAATAACTGAGAGCGCCCGACACCGTAAACCGCGACGAGGCGCGTTGCCCCGCCCGCATCACACGGATGAGGCCCCGAGCCGCATTTCGCCGACCCGCCGTCGGCGAGCCGCACAGAGACACCTCCGCCCCCTTCCCGCAGCGCCGCGGTCAGCAGTCGCGACGGGTGAGACTGCTGAAATCGGAGCCGGACCATTGAGCACACCAGCCTTCGTCCGCCGGCGCGGCCGACCGTCCCCGGGCCCTTCATCGCGGTCAGGCACCGCACTCGCCGTGGGCCTGACCGTGATGACACTGGAGGGCTACGACCTCGTCGCCTACGGTGCGACCACTCCGCTGCTGCTGGGCTACCGTCCCTGGCACCTCTCCGTCGCCTTCGTCGGCCTGCTCGGCAGCCTCACTCCGATCGGCATGCTCGTCGGCTCCCTGCTGGTCGGCCAGTTCACCGACCGGTTTGGCCGGCGCCGCACGACCCTGATCAGTATCGCGGTGGTCAGTGCCGGGATGTTCGCCTGCGCCGTGGCACCCCTTCCATCACTGTTCGGCGCCGGCCGATTCGTCGTCGGGCTCGGTGTCGGTGCGATCTACCCGGCGATGGGCCCACTGATCTTCGAACTGGCCCCGGACAGGCGAAAGAACCTTTACTCGGGCATCGTCCAGTGTGGGACCGCCATCGGCGGTTCGTTCGCGGCCCTTGTCGCCAACACACTGCTGAGTGGGCACGGTTTCCGCCAGGAGTACCTGGTCGGCGGCATCGCCGGTCTGCTTCTGCTGCCCGTGGCCTTCGTCTGGCTGCCCGAGTCCACGGAGTACCACCAGGCGGTCAGCGCGTCGACCTCCGACCTCGGCAACCGTGGTGTCCGGCTGGTGCTCAGACCGCCCTACCGCGGCACCACCCTGATGTTCTGCGCCATGGCGGCCCTGTCGTTCTTGCTCATCTTCGGCATGAACACCTGGCTGCCGCGGCTGATGCAGACGGCGGACTATCCGCTGCAGGACTCACAGACCTTCCTCGTGCTGCTGAACCTCGGTGCCACCGTCGGCGGGCTCGCGATGGCGCTGCTGGCTGACCGCGCCGGATCGAGGGGCCCCATCACGGCCAGTTTCGCCCTCGGAGCAGCCGCGATCGTCGCCATGAGCGCCCAACTGCCGCTGCCGGTGCTCTACGGCATCGTGATAGTCGACGGCTGCGGTGCGGTCGGCGTCCAGGGACTGATCAACGTGTACGTCTCACGTTCCTACCCGGTGACCGCAAGGGCCAGCGCGGTGGGTGTCGCGCTCGGGGTAGGCCGCATCGGCGCCATCGCCGGCCCCACGTTCGGCGGCTGGATCCTCGCGGCCGGCCTGGAACCCCGCTGGAACTTCGTCCTCTTCGCCGTCCCCGCCGTCCTCGGCGCAGCCCTCGCCCTGGCTGTCGGCGGACGGACATCCCAGAACCAGGGCCGTCTCGCCCCCGCGCCGCGCGCCAAAGAGCCGACGGCCGGACACACAAAATGAAAGAGCGCATCATGGATACCTACGACATCGCCGTCGTCGGCTGCGGCCCGGTCGGACTGGCTCTCGCACGACTGTTGGCCATGAAGGGGCCCCGGGTCGCCGCCATCGACCCCAACCGGCTCGTCTGCCAGCATCCGCGCGCCACGCATCTCGACGACGAGACCATGCGCCTTCTGCAGACCCTCGGCGCGCAGGACATGGAACACCAGTTCCTGCGCCAAGCCGCCTGGACACTGCACCGGGAGGACGGGCAGGCCTTCCTCCAGCAGACGCTCCCCGAGGAGGAATCTGACCAGGGCTGGCGCACCGACTACCAGTTCCACCAGCCCGACTTCGAGTCGCGGCTGCGGGGTCTGCTGGCGGCCGACGCGAACGCAGACCTCTGGTTCGGCTGGACGGCCACCGCGATCGAGCAGGACGACAAAGCGGTGCGGCTCACGCTGCTCGACCGGTCGACCGGAGCCGAAACCACTCTCACGGCCAGCTACGCCGTCGGCTCGGACGGCGCCAACTCCTTCGTCCGGCAGGCGATGAACGCCGAAGTCGAGGACCTCCACGGCACTCAGCGTTCCCTCATCATCGACATCCACCCCTTCGAACACCCTGCACAGCTCCCTGCGGACAGCGGATTCATCTGGTGCGAGGGGAAGCGGCCCGTGACCTACGTCCCGATCTTCCCGCCCATGCTCCGCTTCGAGTTCATGCTGCTCGACGAGGACGACGCGGCAGAGCTCGAACGACCGCAGTCGGTGTACGACCTGCTGAGCCGCTGGCTGGCACCTGGCAGCTACCGCATCATGCGTACTGACACCTACGAATGGCACGCCCGGCTCGTGCACGGCTGGCGGTCCGACCGCCTGCTGCTCGCCGGCGACGCCGCGCACGAAATGCCTCCCATGCTCGGCCAGGGCATGTGCTCCGGGCTGCGCGATGCCGCGAACGTGGCGTGGAAGCTCGCCGCCGTGGTCAAGGGCGAAAGCCCCCAAGCCCTGCTCGACACCTACGAAAGCGAGCGGGCTGCGCACGTGCGCCCTTACATTGAGGAATCCGCTCGGCAGTCCAACCTGATCGAAGCCCTCGGAATGGGCGCGTTCCCGGAGCTGAACGGAACGCAGACGATCGAGAGGTACCGGCCGCTGCTAGGGCCAGGCGTGGTTGCCCAGCCCGGCGGAGCCATCGGGCAACTGAGCCCGCAGCCACGCGGCGCGAACGGGGAGAAGCTGGACGATGTGAGCGGATACGGCTTCACCGTCGTGGGTAAGCCGGAGGTCACCTCCGCTGTGTCCGTGGACGTGCAGCAGCTATGGCGCCAACTCGGCGTAGTGGCCGTCCCGGAGACGGGGCCGGTCATCGACCGCTGGCTGGCCGAACACGCGGCGGCAGCGGCAATCATCCGTCCGGATCGCTACACCTTCGCGCTCGTCGCCGACACGGCGGAACTGGAACGGGCCACGCGCGACCTGGCGCGGACGGCATCGGTACAGGGGGTGGGCGCGTGAAGGAGTACGCGGCCGGAATGACGTGGGGGGAGGGCCCCCGCTGGCAGCGCGGTGCACTGTGGCTGTCCGACACCCAGGGCGGAAAGCTGTGGACCGACCACGACGGCCCCTGGCGCGGCATTCCGCTGGATGCCATCCCCAACGGCCTCTGGTTCCTGCCGGACGGGCGGCTGGTCGGGGCCATGATGCATCAACGGCGTATCGGCGTGTGGACCGGTGAGCAATTCGAAACCTACGCGGACCTGAGCGCGGTGGCCACCGGCCCGCTCGGTGACATGGTCGGCGACCCGCACGGCAACCTTTACGTGGATGACGTCGGCTTCGCCGCGCACGCCGGTGAACCAGTGCGACCGGGGCGGCTGCTGCGCGTTGCTGCAGACGGAGCTGTACACGTGGCCGCCGAAGACGTCGAGTTCCCCAACGGGCTGGCGTTCGCCGGTGACGGCCGCACCCTGGTTGTCGCCGAGACCACCCGGCAACGACTGACCGCCTTCACCGTCGCAGACGACGGCGCCCTCACGGGCCGTCGCACCTACGCCGACCTCGCCCACCTGATCGGCGACGACGTCCGACCGGACGGAATCTGGGCGACACAGGACGGGGTCTGGGTGGCCACCACGACCGGACACGCCGTCGCCCTGGTGCGGGAGAACGAGCTGGTCACCTCGATCGGCACCGGGACGCTGCTGCCGATCGCATGCTGCAGCGACGGCGGGAAGCGGCTCTTCGTTACCCTCGCCGACACCCAAGGCCTTCCCTTGGGCGAGGCCATGGCCACAAAGGCAGTGCACACGACGGTCGCACTGCTCGAAGTAGCAAAGGCGGGGGACACCTCATGAGCACGAAGCCACCGGACTGGACCCCGACGACGCAGGCTGTCGAAAATGCCCGGATCACCGACTTCGCACGGTTCACCTCACAGCACGCAGGACGTGACCTGAGCGGTGACTACCACAAGCTGTGGGCGTGGTCGGTTGACGACGTGAACGGCTTCTGGGCCGCGGTGTGGGACTACTTCCGTCTGCCCGAGCGCCCAGCGAGACCCGCGCTGGCGACCGAGGCCATGCCGGGAAGCGTGTGGTTCCCCGGCAGCACGCTGAACTACACGGCCGAGGTGTTCCGTGACCGGACCGGCACCGACACCGCCGTCATCACGGTGACCGAGGACACCGGCCCGGTGGCCATCACCTGGCACCAACTGCGCCACCAGGTCGCCTCACTCGCGCAGGCACTCACCGGACTTGGCGTGCGCATGGGTGACCGGGTGGTGGGATACCTCCCCAACGGGGTACAAGCCATCACAGCCTTCCTCGCCACTGCCAGCCTGGGCGCGACCTGGGCGGTGTGCGGGCAGGACTACACCGCGGCCGCGGCCGAAGCACGATTCACACAACTCCAGCCGACCGTGCTGATCGCCGCGACCGGCTTCCTGCACGGCGGGAAGCACATCGACCGCTGCCCCGACGTACAAGCCCTGCGCGACGCACTGCCGACCCTGGCGGCGACCATCGTTGTAGGGGACGCGACACGGGTGCCCGACGCCCTTGGGTGGTCCGCGCTCACCGAGCACGACGCCGACTTCGCACCCCGCCCCGTCCCGTTCGACCATCCGCTGTGGGTCGTGTTCTCCTCGGGCACGACCGGACGGCCGAAGGGCATCGTGCACGGGCACGGCGGGGTCGTGCTCGAGCACCTCAAAAACCTGGGCCTGCAGCTTGGCCTGCGCGCCGGGGACCGCCTGCTGTGGCACACCACGCCGAGCTGGATGATGTGGAACGTCTTGGTCGCTGGTCTGCTGCTGGGTGCCACAGCCGTGTGTTACGAGGGCAGCCCGACGTTTCCCGAGACCGATGCGCTCTGGCAGCTCGCGGCCGGTCTGGAGGTGAAGGTCCTGGGTACCAGCCCCGGCTACCTGGCGGCGTGTCGCAAGGCTGGCGTGCGGATCACCGACCACTATCCGGCCTCGCTCGAGCGCCTGGGCGTCACCGGTTCGACGTTCCCCGGCGACCTGCAGCACTGGGTCGCCGGTGAACTCGGGCCCCGGGTACAGGTGGTGTGTACCAGCGGCGGCACCGACGTGGTCACCGCGTTCCTCGGTGCCACCCCCACCACTCCGGTCTGGGCCGGGGAGCTGTCCGCCCCCTGCCTGGGCGTGTCCGTGGAAGCCTTCGGCCCGGACGGGAAGCCGGTGCGGGGCGAGGTGGGGGAACTGGTGGTACTCCGGCCAATGCCGTCGATGCCGCTCTTCTTCTGGGACGATCCGGACGGCTCCCGCTACCGCAACGCCTACTTCGACGTATACCCGGGAGTGTGGCGGCACGGCGACTGGATCACCATCACCGATCAGGGCTCGGTGATCATGCATGGCCGGTCCGACGCGACCCTGAACCGCCACGGCATACGCATGGGCACAGCGACATATACGGCCCGGTGGAGGAGCTCAAGGAGATCGCAGAAGCTCTCGTCGTCGGGATCGAGCAGGACGGCGGCCACTACTGGATGCCGTTGTTCGTCACCACCACCGACGGCACCGACGTCGACGACGTGCTGCGCGAGAAGATCCGCAACGCCATACGCCACGGAGCCTCCCCCCGCCACGTACCCGACGAGATCATCCAAGCCCCCGGTATCCCGCACACCCGCACCGGCAAGAAACTCGAAGTCCCCGTGAAACGTCTGCTGCGCGGAGACGCTCCGGACACCGTGGTCGACCCCGGCAGCGTCGACAGACCAGAACTCATCGACTGGTACGCACGGATCGGCGCCGCTCACCGTACGCGACGTGGCATCGCTCTCGGTTCCGCTCCGTCCCGATCAGCCACAAGGCACGACGAAAGAGCCCTGCAATGACCTACATCGCGTTGGAAGAAGCCTTCATCATCCCGGAGTTGTTCTCGCGCCAACCCTCGTCGCCCCAGAAGATCCAGGTCAGCGACCAGTACGTGAAGGACTGGGGACGGCGTCTGGGTGACTTCGAGGAGCACCGTCTTCCCGACATGGACGCACACGGCATCGACATTCAGATCCTGTCGCTGAGCGTCCCCGGCATCCAAGCCGACACCGACGCCGTCGCCGCCGTCGACAACGCCCGGTTTGCCAACGACTTCCTCGCCCAGACCATCGCCCGCCACCCCACCCGCTTCAGGGGGTTCGCCGCCCTGCCCCTGCAGGACCCTGCCGCCGCCGTGACCGAACTCCAACGCTGCGTCGAGCAGCTCGGATTCAAAGGTGCCTTGGTCAACGACCACACGCAGGGCCGATACCTGGACGATCCCGCATATGACGAACTGTGGAGCGCGCTGGAAGAGCTCCGTGTGCCGTTGTATCTGCATCCCGGCTCGCTGCCCTGCGACGACTGGCACGTGATGCGCGGACGGCCTGAGATGTACGGGGCCAGCTGGAGCTGGCAGGCCGAAACCGGCGGCCACGCCATGCGGCTGATCTATGCCGGAGTGTTCGACCGGCACCCCGCCGCAACCCTGATCCTCGGGCACCTCGGCGAGTTCCTGCCGTTCCAACGCTCCCGCCTCGACTCGCGCTACCGCTCGCTCCGGGTCGACGAACCGCTCCAGCGGATGCCGTCGCAGTACTTCGGGAGCAACATCCTGATCACCACGAGCGGGGTACTGGCTCCGGAGGCCGTACAAGCCGCCGTGCTGACCATCGGGGCCGACGCGGTCATGTTCGCGGTCGATTACCCGTACGAGGTTACGGCCGACGCGGTGGCCTCGATCGAGAAGGCTGACCTTCCATCCCAGGTGAAGGAGAAGGTTGCCCATCTGAACGCCAGACGTGTGCTGCGCATCTGACCGCAGCCCCTCGTCGGCAGGGTCGCCCAGCTCGGGCAGGGGGTCTGGTCCGGAGAAGACGGCGTGGCGGGCGGCCGCTCGGCGCCGACGGGGGAGGAGGCGGACACGGGCATCGCACCCTCCCCGGCGCCTGTTCAGCTGTCAGATGGAGTCCGGGGCCAAGCCCGGGGCATCCCCGCACTGGGGCAGGAGGGCCGCGATCTCGTCTGCCGGGCGGGCTGTGTGCAGGCTGAGCAGGTCGGCGATCAGGTCGTCCAGGGGTGGCCAGGGAATGTTCCCGTGGTCGTTGTAGAGGCTGACCAGGCCGTGCAGCGCGGTCCAGAGCATGAGGCCGGCCTGCCACTGCTGCTCCGCCGAGGGCTGCTTGCGCTCTCCCTCGGCGGCGGCCGCCAGGGAGGTCACGACGGCCTCGAGCAGTTCGGCCCCGGCGCCGTGTGCTGATCCGGGGACAAGGTCGTCCGGCATCCGTCCGCCGAAGAGAGTGCGGTAATGGCCGGGCTGGCCGACTCCCCAGCGCACGTAGGCCGCGCACCGGGCGACGAGGTCGACCAGTGGATCTGGGGCTGACTGCGCGGCCTGGTCCATCAAACGGGCCAGTTCCTCATAGCGCAGCCGCAGCACGTGCTGGATCAATGCGCTCAGGTCGGGGAAGTGGCTGTAAATGCTGGCAGGTGCCACCCCGACCTCACGCGCTACCTGCCGCAGCGTCAGCGTCTCCGGCTGATCAAGGGTGGACAGCAGCTTCGCCGCGGCGTCTACGAGCTGGGCCTTGAGAACCTGCCCCTGCCCGCGTGGATTGCGGCGACGGGGAGCAGAGCGCTCCTGAGACGACATCTTCGCCCCCTTCTGACCGGTGCCGAACAGTTGAGCAACAGATGTTCACCGTACAGGCAGCGCGCGCCTTGACAGCGCTAACCAACGGTTGTTTACTGACATAACCAACAGTTGTTCAGTTAGAGGGTGGATGATCATGCGCATAGCCGTACTCGGAGCGTCGGGGCGGACCGGCAGCGCGCTCGTCGACAAAGCGCTGGAACGGGGACACGAGGTCGTGGCCCTGGTTCGCACGCCGGCCAAGGTCACCGTGCCTGCGTCGCGGCAGGTCGAGGTCCGGAAGGCGGATGTCACCGTCCCGCAGAGCTTCCCCGACCTGACCGACGTCGACGTGGCCGTCTCTGCCATCGGTATCGGTAAGGGCGACGGCCCGGGCGCACTGGTCGCCGGGGCCCGGGTGCTCGCGGCGGCGAACGTTCGCGCGACGGTATGGCTCGGCGCGCTGGGCTCGGGCGTGTCGAGTCGATCGGGTGGGCTGATCTATGCGGGGGTGATGCGGATGTTCGTCGGCTCGGAGCTGGCCGAGAAGGTCGAGGCCGACCAGATCGCCCTGAATGCCGGCGCTACGGTGTTCCACGCCCCGGACGTCACCGATGGCCCTCTCAGCCCTACCCGCCACATCGTGCCACTGGCGGACCTGCGGCGTCCGCTGCTGCCGCCCCGAATCTCCCGGGCCACGCTGGCCTCCTTGTTGCTGGACGAGGCGGAGACGGGCCGACACGGTGCCGGAATCGTCGTACCCCTGAGTTAGAGAACATCTCATTTGGTGAGTCTGCGGTAGCAGATGAGGGTGCAGGCGATGCTGGTGAAGGCCAGGAAGTGCTCGGCTTTGCGTTCATGGCGGCGATGCAGGCGGCGGCATCCGGCGAGCCAGGCCATAGTGCGTTCGATGGTCCAGCGATGTCGTCCCAGCCGCCTGGAAGATTCGATGCCTTTGCGGGCGATGCGGTGCCGGATGCCGCGCTGGCGTAACCATCGGCGTAGGTGGTCGTAGTCGTAGCCCTTGTCGCCGTGGAGCTTGGCGGGTCGTCGGAGACGAGGACCGCGGCAGGAGCGGATGGGCGGGATGCCGCGTACGAGCGGCTCGCCGGCCTGGCTGTCGTGCAGTTCGCGCCGGAGACCCCGACAGAGAGGGGCAGCCCGGTCCGCTCGGTAGTCAAGTGGATCTTCGAGCCGTACTTGCCCCGGTCCACAGGATTCGGACCTGTCAGTCCCCCCTTTTCAGAGCCCGCATGTTCACCGAATCGATCGCACAGCGGGACCAGTCCGGTTCACCGCGGGAGCCGAGTTCATCGAGGACCAGGCGATGGAGCTTCGCCCATACCCGGGCCTTTGACCACTCGGCGAAGCGCCGGTGGGCTGTCGCTCCCGACGGCCCGAACGATGTGGGGATGGCAGCTGCTGCCACGTGCAGCCCGATGTCGCCACGAACACGATCGCAGCCGGCACTTCCCGGTCACCATGTCGGCGCCGGCCGCCGCCCTGAGGTCGGACCGGCGCCTGCGGCACCACTCTCTGGAACGGCTCCCACAGCTCATCCGGCACCAGCCGCTCAACGATTCCCACGCCGACAGGCTGTCGAAGCCGCCAAATGAGATGACTTCTTGGTCATCGATTGACGCGGCAGTCCCCGTTGTCCCCAGGGCGGGAGCGAACCACCATCGGCAACCGCGATCGCGGTTGTGTAGACGGCCGTGCCCGGCACCGACGCGTGACAGGGGGCTGCCCCTCGTCCGGCACGCCGAGGTCAACGGGCACCGGCCGTCGCGGTACCCCGAACAAGGTCGCCTGGGCGAATCAGGCATCGCCTGGTGCGAGTAACTCTATCGGAAGGTCATCATGAGTAACTTCTCAGGAAAAATCGGACTCGTGACGGGTGCTGGAAGCGGAATCGGCCGCGCGACGGCGATCGAGCTGGCCCGGCAGGGCGCCACTGTCACCGTCACCGACATCAACGAGGCAACAGCCGTCGAGACCACCGAAATGATCAGAAAGGACGGCGGAGAGGCACTGGCACTCAGCGTCGACATCGCCGACGAGGACGCGGTGCGGACGGCCGTCGAACGCACCGTCGAGATGTACGGCGGCCTCGATTTCGCCGTGAACAACGCCGGCCTGGACTCACACCACCGGCAGCTCGACCAAATGAGTCTGGAGGAGTTCGAGCGCGTGACCCACGTCAACCTGGGCGGGACCTTCCTCTGCATGAAGTACGAGCTGCCCGCCCTGCGCAGCCGCGGCGGCGGCGCGATCGTCAACGTCGCCTCCAACGGCGGCCTGTACGCAATCCCGACCGCCCCCGCCTATGTGGCAGCCAAGCACGGCATCGTCGGGCTCACCAAGGTCGCCGCCGTGGACTACGCGCCGCACAACATCCGCGTCAACGCCGTCTGCCCCGGCCCGACCCGTACACCCGGCTTCGAAAGGGTGGCGGCCGGCACCGACTTGATCGCGATACAGGAGGCGATCACCCCCCTCGGCCGGATGGCCACATCGGAAGAGGCCGCCGCAGCCGCAGTTTGGCTCTGCTCGGACGCCGCGTCCTACATCACCGGGATCGCGCTGTCGGTCGACGGCGGACGGCGGGCATAAGGGGCATCGCGGTCGAGGAGTACACGGCCGCCGAAGCCCTCAGCCTGCCCCGGCCTCGGAGCATCCGCACCACACAAGGACGGAGTCGTCAGCGACCCGATGACGGCTCATGAACGATCGAGGCTAACGCTTGTCGCAACATTCCTTGATCATTAGGGGTGTGCTGATGGCGAGGCCGGGTGCAGGCATCAGGCGCTGAGGGCGGCAGCAGTCGCCCGCCATGACCACGGCCGCCGGTGGACGAGGCGGGCTGTACGCCGGGTTCTGTGCCCAGGGACCTCGGGGCCGTCGGGGCGGTGGCCATCCATCCCGGGTGCTGCCCCGGAAGCCCTGAGGGCGCGTCGGTGGGTGAGGATGCGAAGGGCGCGTTCTCGTCGACGATCGGGGAGCGTTGTCCGAGGCGGGGTGCCGGCGTCGGGTGTTGCAGCGGCTGGCGCAACGGAACGCAGCGTGGCGGAGCGGTGTCCGCACTGCTGCCGACCGCGCTCATACTCCTTCCCGTCTCGTTCGCAGGCGTCGGCGCTGACAGTGCCGACGCCATCGCGGAAGGACACCTGACCGAACGCCTTCCCACTCGCGGAAACCGCAGCGAGACCGACCAGTTGGCAGAAGCCGTCAACCGGGCCTTCGACGCGCAGGCCCGCGCTGAGGCCACCGTCCGCTCGCTGGCCGCGGACACCTCGCACGAACTGCGCACTCCGCTGTCCACCATCTCCGGCTGGCTCGACCTGCACCGTCAGGGCGGACTCACCGGGCCGCGGCTGGAGACCGCCCTCGGCCACATCGAAAACGAAGTCGGCCGCATGCGGTTGCTGGTCGAGGACCTCTCGCTGCTCGCCCGTCTCGACGCCGGCAGGCCCATCGAGCAGGACCCTCTCGATCTGACCGCGCTGGCCGCCAGTGTGGTGGAGGACGCGCAGGTCATCTACCCCGACCGCAGCATCACGCTGACCGCCGGTGGACCCGCCCAGGTGACCGGCGATACCGCCCGCCTTCAGCAGGTGCTGCGCAACCTCGTCGGCAACGCTGTCCAGCACACCCCGGCACAGACCGCCGTGCAGGTCGCCGTCATCACCACCCCCGGACGCGTCCAGGTCGAGGTGGCCGACGACGGCCCCGGCATCGCACCCCAGGACCTACCGCGCGTCTTCGAGCGCTTCTGGCGTGCCGAGGCCAGCCGCAGCCGCGCCTGCGGCGGTTCCGGCCTGGGCCTGGCCATCGTGGAGGCGATCATCCATGCCCATCACGGTCAGGTCTCGGTGGAGTCCGCCGTGGGCGTCGGCACCACCGTCACCGTCCGACTCAACGCGCAGTGCACCGGTACCGCGCCGCGGGACTGAGTTCCAGCAGAAGATCCGGACGCAGGTGAGGAAAGACCAGAAGAGCAGCAACTGGCAGCGGTGCTATGCCATCCGCGCGGGCTGCGAGGCCACCGTCTCCGAAACGGTCCACGCGCACGGACTGCGGCACTGCCGCTACCGCGGCCTGGCGAAAACGCACGTCCAGCACGTGCTCACCGCTGCCGGGGCCAACATCATCCGCCTCCTAGAGATCACCAACAGCATCCAGAAGATGAGCCAGAGCCGCTGAACGTGAACAAAGCCAGGTGGGTGAACGTCAGCGGGCCGAGTGGGCGCCGGCCATCAGCGCGGCGAGGTCGTCGGGCCGCAGGAAAGAGGGGGGAGGGGGCGGGCCCCAGCTGAAGAGGCTCTTGGCTGCCTCCCAGACCTCGGGCTTCCACAGCGCGTCGTCGACGACGCAGTCCATGTCGGAGTAGGACTCGGAGAAGTTGCCGGCCGGGTCCTTGAGGTACCAGAAGAAGTTCGAGCCGACGTGGTGGCGTCCCAGACCCCAGATGTGGCGCTCGGGGTGCTCCCGCAGCATCGCCGTAGCGCCGCGGCCGATCTCGTCGACGTCGTCGACCTGCCACGAGGTGTGGTGGACGAAGTTGACGGGCGCGCTTGACACCAGGATGTTGTGGTGCTCGGTCGAGCAGCGCATGAACGAGGAGAGCCCGGGCACCTCGTCGCTGATCTTCAGGCCGATGCCCTCGGCGAAGAAGCGCTGGCTGGCCTCCTGGTCCGTCGAGCCGATGACGACGTGTCCGAGCTTGCGCGGACGGACCCTGCCCTCGCGCAGGATCCCCGGGGCGCGGCCGGTGCCGCGGTCCGTGCGGCCCGGCCCGTTGTACGCCGTCGCCGGCGCCTCCGGTTGCTCGATGCGCGGGGTGACTGGGCCCGCCGGCAGACACCCTTCTCTGGAGCCGGCGTCCTACGACCGATGTGGAACATCGGAGGAAAGACTCCGACAGGGGAACCCGACCTTCACATAGCCGCCCTTTGGGTGGAATTCACGCCCTTCATGCAGCCCGGAGGACAGGCCACGGTCCGTCTCGCCCCGCTCTCCCCGTCGAAGTGGCAGCAGCTTCAACCCGGTCAAGTGATCACCATGCACGAGGACCGGACTGTCGCTGGAACGGCGGTCGTCCTGGAGATCCAGGGCCCATCACTCCCGCCTGCCACATTGCAGTCGTAGTCGATGGAATCGCCCCCAACTGCCGTCATTTCTCATCGACATCCTTGGACCAGTTGATCAACAACTGCCTCCCGAAGCGGTCGACAAGTGCTGTTCCTAGAGACAAACGAAGCCAGATAGTACTTCCTCTCGGCCGACAGGCACCGTAGCTGAGCCGGGAAGCGACCCCACGCTGTCTTCTCGGCGCGCGAAATCGTCTGGCAGGCCACACCCGGACCCGCTGTCAGCCGGGCGGGCTCACCATGCCGCCGGAGCATCGCCTCCAGCGCCGAGCAGCGACTGCTCGGTCCAGATGCACTTGCCGGTCGCCGTGTAGCGGGTGCCCCACCGGTGGGAGAGGGCGGCGATGAGTTGCAGGCCCCGGCCGCTCTCGTCTGTTTCCAGGGCGCGGCGGATCCGGGGTGTGGTCAGGCTGCCGTCGGAGACTTCGCAGACCAGACAGTCGGTGCGGAGCAGCCGCAGCCGCACTGGGCCCTTCGCGTGGCGTACGACATTCCCCACCAGCTCGCTGGCCAGCAGTTCCGTGGTCGTCGCCAAGTCCTCCAGGCTCCAGGTGGAGAGCTGCTCCCGGACGTACGCCCGGGCCAGACCCGCCGCCTTCGGGTCTTCGGGGAGCGGCCAGGAGACGACCTCGTCGGCGGCCAGGGCGTGCAGGCGACCGACCAGGAGTGCCGCGTCGTCATCAGTCTGGTGTTCAGCGGGGAGCAGACCGGCGGTGAGGATGTCGCAGAGCCGCTCCAGGTCCGTGTCCTGGGCGGTGTCACGGGCCGTCCGCAGCAGCTGCGCGAGCTGGGCCAGGCCGTCGTCGATGTTACGGGCGGCCGACTCCACCAGCCCGTCGCTGAACAGGACCAAGAGGCTGCCGTCGGGTATCGTCAGCTCGACCGTCTCGAACGGGGGGTCGGCCACACCCAGTGGCGGGTTGGAGGGCAGCCCGGGGAAGAGCACCGTGCCGTCGGGGTGCATCACCGCCGGTGGCGGATGTCCCGCGCACGCGAAGGAGCAGACCCGGGTAGCCGGGTCGTAGAGGGCGTACAAGCAGGTGGCGTACGAGTCCTCCCCCAAGGAACCGACGACCTCGTTGAGGTGCCCGAGGATCTCCTCAGGAGGCAGTTCCAGGTCGGCGAGTGTCTGGACCGCAGTGCGCAGCTGTCCCATGGTGGCCGCCTCGGACAGGCCGTGTCCCATCACATCGCCGATGACGAGCGCGACCTGACCGGCCGAAAGCGGAATCATGTCATACCAGTCCCCGCCCACTTCGATGCTCTGCCCGGCCGGCAGGTACCGAGCCGCAGCGGTGCACGCGGGCAGCGAGGGCAGCTCCCGTGGGAGCAGTCCGCGCTGCAGTTCCTGGGCACGGTTGTGCTCGGCATCGTAGAGCCGGGCCCGTTCCAGGGCCTGCGAGACCAGGCCGCTGATCGCGTTGAGGAGAATGCGCTCCTCAGCGGTCAGCCGACGCGTGTGGTCGAAGCTGATCACGCAGACACCGTAGGGGCGCCCGGACGTGGTCAGGGGCAGGAAGGCCCAGGACCGCTTGCCGACTTCGTGGGGCCTGCTGGCCAGCTCCGAGTAGCGTGCCGCGTATTCCTCGGGGGATGAGATGAACAGCGGCGTGCCGGAGAGCAGTGTCTCCATGACCGGCGTCTGTTCCGAGAGGGGCAGTCTTTCCAACTGGTCGAGGATTGGCCGGCGATATCCGACGGCTCCAACGGTGTGCGCCCGGTTGCCCGCGACGGCCTGCACGAGCAGTCCGGTGGCGCCGAACGGCCTCAGCACCCGCCGGGCGACCGCGTCCACCACATCCCGGGACGTGACTGCCTTGGCCAACGCCGCGGTCAGCTCTGTGATCCGGGTGGCCCGCTCGGCGGCGGCTCGCTCGGCAGCCTGTTCTTCGGCCTCGCGCTTCCGGCTCTCGGTCACGTCGGTGAAATAGCAGGTGGTGCCCTCGGGGAGCGGGACGACCCGCAGGTGGAAACAGCGATCGGTGCCGCTTGTCCAGACGTCGAAGCCCGTGGGCACGGACGCCTCCGCGGCCTTCTGATAACGGTCCTTGAGGCCGGGCATCTGCTGTACGGCAGGCAGCTCCCACAGGACCCGGCCGATCAGCTCCTCCTCGGGGGAGCCCAGGATGCGCTCCGCCTCCAGGTTGACGAAGGCGATCCGCCAGTCATCGCTCACCGAGAGAAAGCCGTCACTCATGTGGCGCAGGGTGCGGCTCAGCGCGTCCCGGGTGGAGCCGACCGCGCTGCTGTCCCACCACATGCCGACCACCCGGGCCGGCTCGCCCTCGTCATCGAGCACGACTGCGGCGCGGGCATGCGTCCAGCCATACGTGCCGTCCGGGCGCAGAATCCGGTACTCGGCGTCGTACACACCCCGCTCACGGATCGCTCTGCGGGCCTCGGCCAGCGTCCCCGGCAGGTCGTCGGGGTGGACGATCTGCACCCAGCTCTCGATATGGGGCACGAACTCTTCCGGGTCCAAGCCGGAAATGGCCATGGCCGCCTCGTCGAAGAACATCTCGCCGGTGCGGAGGTTCCATTCCCACGAGCCGACCTTGGCCTCCTCCAATGCCTGCCAGAGGTGGCTGCTGCGCTGTCCATGCTGGGACGGCTGGGCGAGCGGCGGCGCCTGGCTCATCCGCTTCCCGGTCCACACCGCCACAGCCTTCAGGAAGTCCCACTGCTCCCCAGTCGGCTCTGACTTCGCACCCATCAGGACGGTGAGCGCGCCGATTACGCGGTCGCCGGCGAAAATCGGCACAGCCGCCAAGCCGGCACCTGGATAGAAGTCTGCGAGGGACTCACCGGGCACGCACACCGCACTGCCCGTCCGGACCGCGCGGGCCGGGGCCGTGGTGTCTTGTACGTCGAGCAACTCCCAGGGCCGGATGAGAGCCTGCGGCAGCCCCGCCACCGACACCAGGATCAGGGCGGAATCCGGGATAAAATGATGCGTCATTCCGCCGAGACCGCTCAGCTCCGCCACAGCTTGTTGCAGGCCCAGACGCAGTGCTTCACTCTCAGTGACGTCGTCGCCCACGGTGGTGAGCAGACGCAGCCGTCCGTCCATAATACAACCCTACGGCGTTACAGCCCCCTAAATGCCACCGAATAGGCAGTTTCCGGAATGTACCGGTGCGGTGTCGGCCGGGCTTCGGACGTCAGCCTCCAAGGCCCACGGGAGCCGCCGGGCGCTCCGGGCGGTGGTCGGCCGCGGCCGGCCCGGTCAGTGTCGTCAGCAGGGCTCGGGCCCCCGCGTCGTTCTGCCGGAAGGCGGGTGCGTTGGTACGGGGCCGGGCGAAGGCGGCGAGGGCACGGCTGTTGGTGGGGGCGCCGAGCGTGATACGTCGGGGGTGGGGACAGCCGACGCCGGGGTCGACGACGTGGCCGCTGTCCGGCGTGACGGTGAGGCGGCCGGAGCGGTGGGTGTGCGCGGTGTCGGCGATGACCTCCTCGGAGAGCGCGCCGCCGTGGCGCAGGTGGCGCAGGTGGCGGAGCAGCGGGTCCGCGGTGCGGTCGAGGTCCGGGCCCGGCAGGTACGCCTCGATCAGGGCGATGGCATGGACCGGGTGGCAGGGCACGGTGGGGCTCGTCGCGGTGAAGGTGCCGGTTGCCTCGTCCGTGCCGACCCGCAGGTCCGCGCCGAGGAAGCGGACGAGCCCGGCCCGATCAGCGTCCCGGGGGACAGGACCGTACCGGCCGGGAGCGCCACCCCATCGCCGATGACCGCGCCGAACGTGGTCTGCCCCGTGCCGATGCGCTGACCGTCCACCGTGACCGTGATCTCGTCCATCGCGGGTTCGATGACCGGCCTGGTGCAGCGCAGCCCCGTCGTGGAGCACAGGGCCCCGACGTTGACGCCCCGTCCGATGACGGAGTCCCCGATGAACGAGGGATGCTTCATGAAGCAGTCCCCAGCGAGGAGGCTCCGCGCGATCTCCGCGCCGAAACCGATCCGACAGCCGGGGCCGACCACGCTGTGATCCCGGACCAGGGCGCCCCGGGAAATGACCGTGCCGGAGCAGATCAGGACCGGACCGACGACCCAGGCGCCCGCCTCGACGCGGGCGCCAGCCTCCACGATCACCTCGCCCTCCACGACCGCGCCGGCCTCCACGACACCGCGCCCAACGGGCAGCACCCCGGCCGCGGCGGGAGAGTCCAGCCCCAGGGTGATGGCGCCTTTGACGTCGAAGACCGTCCGGCAGGTCGCCAGCAGTCCCTCGACGAAGCCCCCGAGGCCCGCCGGCTGGACGTAGTGGCTCGGGGTGAGACGGACATCCACAGTCGCAGTACCAGCCGTGGAAAGGGTGGGATTGGAGAGTTGCACCGGAGACCTCCCAGGTGCCCGAAGGAGACGGCCGCGGATGCCGACCGCCGCGCTCCAAGAGCACCGCACTCACTCCCCTCGCGGCAGCCCGTAGTCCTGGGGCTGCGAACCATTTGCATGTCATGCAAATCGCCCGCGCGCACCGGCCGAACCAATACGCTGTGCACAAGGCAGCGCACCCTCGGCTATCACCGGGACGGGTCATGGATGCGGTCAATCAGGCACCCGAAGCCTCCCGCTGCGCCTGTCACGCCGGGCGAACGGGTGCGAAGAACGTCGCGCTCACCGCGCTCCTCGAAGAGCGCCCTCAGGCGCGCATGGTCATGCACTGACCAACCACACCCCGGCCACCGTGGTCACGCTCCTCGGGCAGCGCCCCCGGCGATGGACTGCCGACCGCATGAGGTGCGACCCGGCGGGCTACGGCCGGACACCGCGATTCAGGCACCTGCCGCGTACGGTCGAGGGTTCAGTCCCGGCCGATCGGCCGTCCAGGCCGCCCAACCCCTGGCCTAAACGATCAATAAATGCGCTCGGCGAGGTTCGGGCACCGGGCTCGGTTGCTCCCGTCGGCTGACCGTGCTCCCCCTTCGCTGAGGCGCGTCCGCCGCTGATTCAGGTGTTCCCCGGGCCGCTGGGCGGTCTCTCCGGCCGACCCGGTGCGGGGCTTTGTGCTCGCCCAAGTGTGGGCATGATCTTGCCCTTCGCCATGAGGTCGCCGTGCTGCGTCGGCAGATCAAGCGGCCACAGCTCTCATGGGCTGATCGTGCCGTGCTCTCCGCTCTCGCACGGCACCTGCCATCCGCCTTGCGCCGCCATCGGCTGGTCACTCCGGGCACCCTGTTGACCTGGCACCGTCGTCTGGTGCGCTGGAAGTGGCGCCAGACGGCGGTCGGACCCGGTCGTCCACCGTTGCCGGAAGAGACGGTCGCGCTCATCCAGCGACTGGCGCGAGAGAACCCGACCTGGGGATACGTCAGGATCCAAGGAGAACTGCGACGGCTTGGCCCTCGGGTCGCCGCCACCACGATCCGGCGCGTCCTGCGCCGCTCCGGCCTGCCACCCGCACCGCAACGAGCAAGCCAGCAGACCTGGCGCTCCTTCCTCCGCGCCCAGCCCACGCGCTGCTCGCCTGCGACTTCATGCACGTGGAGACCGTCTTCCTCAAGCGTCTCTATGTCTTCTTCGTCATGGAGATTGCCACCCGGCGCGTCCATGTCATGGGTGTCACCGCACGCCCTACCGGCGTATGGGTCACTCAACTCGCCCGCAATCTGCTCATGGGTCTCGAGGACAGGGCTGGGTGCTTCCGGTTCCTCATCCGGGAGCGGGACAGCAAGTTCACTGCCGCGTTCGACGCCGTCTTCGCCGGCAACAGCACAGCCGTCATCCCGACGCCTCCGCAGAGCCCACGGTCCAATGCGTTCGCCGAACGATGGATACGCACAGCCCGTGCCGAATGCACCGACCGGCTCATCATCACCGGCGAACGACACCTGCGTACGGTCCTCAACCAGTACCTCGAGCACTACAACACGGGACGGGCCCACCGAAGCCTTGGCCTACGAGCTCCCGACGACGACCCGAACATCATCCCCCTGCCCGCCACCACATGCAGGCGCCGCCAGGTACTTGGCGGACTGCTCAATGAGTACCACGCCACGCCACCCCGACTGCCTCACCATCCGCAGGAAACGCCCAACTCAGCAGCCTGAGCGGAATATTGACACCCTTCACGCTCCTGCGCGATGTCCGACTGGTGATGCGCCTGGTCATGAGCGTGATCACGGCCCAAGTGATCAACGATTCCGAATGCTGGATGGGCCGTTCGCAGTCCCGAGCGTGCCGACACGCGTGCATGATCCAGGCCAGCGACCTCTCCGCCACCCAGCTCTTGGTTCTGTGGAATCAGCTTTGTCAAGAATCTCCCGTCTTGCCCTGCTGGACGTCGACGATCGACAGTGATGTTGCAGTCGCGGGAACACCGATCTGGCGAGGTGTCGGCCCGGCGGGGGTGGGGACGTCGGTGAGCCGATCCAGGTTCCGACTCAGCCGGTGCCCGTCGGCAGCGGTTCGTCCCGGAGGAAGGCCCGCAGCAGTGCGGTGTAGCGGCCGGGCTGTTCGCCTGAGATGGAGTGTCCGGCTCCCTGGACGGTTACCAACTCGGAGCCTGCGAGGGTGTGTTGGTACTCGGCGGTCACGGCGGGCTTGATGAAGTCGCATTCCCCTCGCATGATCAGAGAGGGGACGTGCAGGGTGCGCAGACGGGGCCGGGGGTCGGGGAGCTGCTCGAAGTCCCTGACGGTCATCTGGTTGCTGTAGAAGCCCTGAGGGTTGTCGTGCGCCGTGGTGGGCGAAGCACCCTCGCACGAGGTGCTGTCTTTTCCCTGGAGGGCGACTTCGTGCATCCAGTGGTCGACCTCGCGGTCGCCGACCAGCGCGTGCGCGGCGCCGGGATTGATCTGGAGGAGCAGGCTCGCCGCGATGATGCGGGGTGCGCTGTTCAGCCGGTCGAGCCGGGCCTTCTGGTCGGTCGAGAGGCGGTTCCAGGGTTGCCCGGCCTTGGAGCCGGGGTATTGACGGCCCCACAGCGCGCCCGGCGAGGTGAAGACCGCTTTGGCGACGTGCTCGCCATGGGCGGCCAGGTACTGGGCGGTGAGTGATCCGCCCCAGGACTGGCCGACCAGGATGATCCGGTCGGCGCCGAGTGTGCGCCGGATCGCTTCCAGGTCGGCGACCTGTCGGGCCACGGTGTATCCGGTGACGTCCCGCAGCCGGGTGGAGCGGCCGGCGCCGAGCTGGTCGTAGGAGTAGACGTCGAAGCCGTCCGCCGCGAGTTCACGGCCCCCGGTGTGGACGCCCTCGCCGGGGGTGCCAGGGCCGCCGTGCAGGAAGATCACCGGAGTCGGTCTGGCCTTGCCTGTGGCGGGGGTGTGGACGTAGGCGATGCGTGAACCGGTCGGCAGATCCCAGAACCGCACGCCGGGCGGGGCGGAGGCGGCCGTCGTGGTGGGCATCGGATGGAGGACGGTGACGGCGGCGAGGACGGCGACGGCCGCGGTCAGGCCGACCGTGAGGAACGCGGACGCCCGCAGGGCCGGGCGGCGGTCGAGGCCGAACAGGGCGAACGCCGCCTGGCCCAGCAGTCCGCCGGCCACGGCGCCGCAGACGAGACCGACGATGACCAGGACCGGCACGCTCGCGGTGACGAACGCCGCGCCGAGAAAACCGGCCACCGCCACGGCAGGGGTCAGCAAGAGCGCCAGGAACAGCAGGACCCCGCCGGCGACACGGTGGAGAAATATGCGTGACATGCCTTCGAGACTAGGAAGCCGACGCGGGCGATCCGTCCAGCTCAGGGATGGTCCCGCCGCGTGCGAGGGCCGCCTGGCGGCGGGGTGTCACCCCCACCTCACGGCGGGGTGCCGACTCACCTCACGGCCCGCTGCCCGGCCGGATCAGCCCCGTCTCGTACGCGGCGATCGTCGCCTGCACCCGGTCGCGTACGCCGAGCTTGCCGAGGAGGACGGAGACGTGGTCCTTCACGGTGGGCGGACTCACCCCCAGCACCGCCGCGATCTCCGCGTTGGACAGCCCCCGCGCGACCTGCCGCAGCACCTCCGTCTCGCGTGGGGTGAGCAGGTCGAGCCGGGTCGTGTCGAGCGGACCGGGCCCGTCCGTGAACCGGTCGATCAGCGTGCGGGTCACCGCCGGATCGAGCAGCGCGGCGCCCCCGTGGACCACCCGTACCGCGTCGATCACCCGCTCCGGCTCGGCGTCCTTGAGCAGGAAACCGGCGGCCCCGGCGCGCAGCGCGGCGAACAGGTACTCGTCGAGACCGAAGGTGGTGAGCACCAGAACACGGGTCGCGGGGCTGCGTTCGGTGATCGCGGCGGTCGCCGCGAGCCCGCCGATCCCCGGCATCCGGACATCCATCAGCGCGACGTCCGGCCGCGCCGACAGCGCGAGTTCGACCGCCGTGTCGCCGTCCGCCGCCTGCCCGACGACGCACAGGTCGGGTTCCGCGTCGAGGATCGCCGCGATCCCGGCCCGTACGACGGCCTGGTCGTCCGCGACGGTCACTCTGATCGCCATGGGAACGCCTCCGGGAGCCATACGCGTACCGCACCGCGGTCGGTCGTCGAGAGGGTACCGCCGGCGGCGTCCGCGAGGGCGCGCAGCCGCCGCTCCACCGCGGGAACGGCGGGTGCCGGACCGGAAACCTCCACGCCGTCGGTGAGCGTGCGCACTGTGAGGGTGACGCCCACGGCAATGAGCGCGGAGGCGGTCCGGTACGCGAAGACCTCCACGGCGGCGGGCAGCGGACGGCGTGCTCCGACGTACCGGACGACGGCGCCGTAGCGCGCGGCCAGCGCGGTGATCCCGGAGACGGTGGGCGGAGGGGCGTCGTCGGTGTCGTTCCCTGCGCGCAGCCCGGACAGCAGGTCCCGCAGAGCGGTCAGTCCGGCGCGGGCCTCTTCCCGCACGGCCCGCAGGTCCCCCTCCTCCGCTGCGGCGACGACCGCCCGCGCGTGCCGGAGCGCCGTTTCCCGCAGCCCGGTGGCGAACAGCAGACGCTGCGCGGACACCGCCGCATCGGCGTCCCCGTCGAGCAGAACCCGCCGCCGGGTGTCTGCGGCCCGCAGCCGCTCATGCCGCCGGGCGGTCAGGCGTCCCCACGACCAGACGGCGAGGGTGGGGACGGCCAGCACGCCCGCCAGTACGGCCCAGGCCGCCGTACGGCTGCCGGTGATGCCGCTGCCGCTCGTCAGCGCGAGCCCGCCCACGGCGGCCACGGCGAGCGGCGCGAACAGGCCTCGGCGCCACGGCAGACGCACTCCGACGCTGTGGACGAGCGTCAGCTCGACCCACCCGTATACCAGGAAGATGTCGCTCACCGGCGGCTGGGTCCAGCCCGTCCGGTCGCAGGCCCACCACAGCAGCAGCGCCGACAGCACCGCCGCGAGCGCGCGGCCGGGCGCCCGTGAGCGCCAGGCCAGCGGCACGGCGTGCAGGCCCGACAGCACGACGGTCACCAGCGCGGGCAGCAGGCCGCCGAACGGAGCTGGTACGTCGGCCGACAGCAGGCTCGCGCCGAGCGACAGCGCGATCGCCAGGGCCACCAGCGCGTAGTCGAGCGCGGCCGTCCCACGCCACAAGGGCCACCGGCGGAGGGGAAGAACCGTGGCCGCAGGCAGCGAGGCCCGCACGCTCCAGCCCTCTCGATGGCCTTGCCTCACGGGTCCCGCGCGGAACGTCCCGCCCGTCGCGGTGACCGTGGCCGCCAGCCCCGCGAGACCGCGCCCGGTCCCGAGGCCCGGCTCGACGGCCGTACCGCCGTCGTCCGTGACGGTGACGACGAACAGGTGATCGCCGCCGGCCCGTACGGGCTTGTCCCGGTCGTCCGTCGGCTCGATCCGGACGCGCACTGTCGCGCCCTCGGCGTACCGGGCCGCGTTGGTCAACGCCTCCCGGACGACCCGGTACGTCGCTTCCGTACTGCCCGCCGGTGCCTTGTCGACCGTGCGCCGGTAGTCCACCGAGTGCGCGGCGGCCAGCGCGTCGACCTCGGCGAAGCCGGCCGCGGTCGCGTCCAGCTCGGTGAGGCGCTCCAGTTCGCGGACGGCCTCCCGGCCCGCCTCGTCGGCGTGGCGCAGCGCGTCACCGGTCCGTTCCCGGTCGGCGAGCCTGAGCGCGGCGCCCGCGGCCACCACGATCCCGGTCAGCCGATGCGCGGCCACGTCGTGCAGCTCCGCCGCCAGCCGGTCCCGTTCTGCCAGCGCGGCGAACAGCGGGACCGCCGCCGTGCCGGCCTCGTAGTCCGCCAGCGCGGACCGGCGGGCCGACCGGTGCCGGCGGGAGCGGCCCGTCGCCCAGACGACCGCCAGCACCCCACCGGCCGTCAGCGCGACCCCCGCCACGTAGTGCGGCGGTTCACCGCGTACGGCGGGGAGCGCGGCGGCGGCCAGCGTGAGCACGACGGCTCCCGTGAGGGAGGAACCGGCGGTCGTGCGTACGGCCAGCAGATGGACCATGATCAGCGCGCAGACCGCCGCGACGAGGGAGAGGCCCCACACGTGCCCCGCGAAGCCGTTCATTGCCCCACGCCGACGGCGGGCGACCGCTCGACGATCTCCATTCCGGCAGACTAGCCCCGGACTTCGCGGGTCACCGGTTTAGGTCTGTGGCCAGCGGGTCTGTGTGATGTCGGTGTCGAGGAGGTCGAGGAGGTGGAGTTGGACGCCGCGGGTGATCTGGACGGACGGCGGGTCGGTGACGTTGCCGATCCGCAGGGTGAGTTCGCCGAGGTGGTAGAAGATCATGCGGCCGGTGGGGCGGACCCGGCGGTTGTCCGGGTAGAGGCCGGTCATGGTCTGCTCGGGGCCGAGTGCGCGTCTGACCTGCCGTTCGATGAGGCAGAAGACGAGCAGGGCCAGGCAGATGACCTGGACCAGGGCGGCGACGCGCCGGTTGTGCTGCACGAAGACCGGTGCGACCGCGAGGGGGCCTTTGAAGTCGTGGTAGCGGCGCTCGACCGCGCCCTGGCCTTTGTAGTGGATCAGGACCTGGGCCGGGTCGGCCTGGTCGGCGGGGATGCTGGTCAGCATCGCGTACCAGCCGTCAACGGCGGCCTCCGCGTTCAGGACGTTCTGGTCGAAGTACCAGGCCAGGGCGGGGGTGTCGTGCTCGTCGGTGGTGATGGTCCAGCGCAGGCAGGCGGTGACGCGGCGCTTGGCTGCGATGACGCCGGCCCGGGCCGCGACCTTCTCCCGGGTCTTGTAGTGCTGGCCGCCTGCCGCGCCGGCGAGCTTGTCCATCTCTTCCCTGGCCCGGGCCAGACGCTTCTCGCGGGCTCTGCGCTGGCCCGCCGCGACGGCGGTGGAATGGACCAGGATCCGGCGCAGCCGGTGCACCAGATCCCGTTTGCGGGGCCCGGCCAGGGTGTGGACGTCCTCCAGTACCCGGTAGACCTCCCGCTCACCGGCCGGCTTGCCCTCGTCCCTCTCGGGCACCCAGTCGACCAGATGTGCCTGCGTGAGGTCCAAGGCGGCATAGACCTCGTCTTTGACCTGCGCGGCCGGGACCGGCGCGATGAAGTCCACCCCGGCCGCGAGCAGTGCGGTGACGTTCGTGTAGGACACCAGCTTGGAATCGGCGACCATCAAGAATTTCCGCTCACCGGCCATGCCCCGCAGGTCCTTCATCGCCCCGACGACCTGGCTGACCTCGGCGACGCCGCCGCCGAAGACGCGGGCGTGGACGGGGATGCCGCCGTCGGCGGACACCGCGAGCCCGGTCTGGACCTGCTTCAAATCCACCCGCCGGTCCTTGGGATGCCCGTAGCTGATGACCGGGTACTGCTCGTCCTGGTCCTCGCTCGGGTAGGCGCCATGGACAGACATGCTGGTCATGTCCCAGTGCAGCCTCGACACGTCGATCCCGAACTCGGCGATCGCCTGCGCGCCGATAGTGCCCGCGATCTGCTCCAGCTTCGGTGCGATCGCGTCCAGGGCCCGGGCCAGACGGTCGTCGTTGAGCAGGTCCGGCTCAAGGCCGAAGACCTCCTCCACCGCCCAGGTGCGGGCCCAGTCGCCGACCCGCACCAGCGGTGCGGGCGAGGTCAGCCGGTTGGCCACCAGCGCCTCGATCACCTGCCCGTGGGTCAGATGCGCGCTCGCACCGCCCGGACACAGCTCGTCGACGATCCCGGCAACATCCAGCCGGCGCAGAAACTCGGCAGCGACAGGCAGAGCGCCCAGACGCTTCTCCACCACGGACGTCACCACCACATCAAGGCGCTGACGGACAGACCGTGGCCGCGGGGACCGGGAAGTCATCGACACACCCAACCCAACGCCACACCACCGGCCAAGGACACCCCCGGACCGGTCACACCATACGAATCAACGACCCGCGAAGTACGGGACTAGCGGTCCCGACCTCCTCCGGAACGAGGCAGCAGCTGGAAACGGTGGAGCCGGTCTTCGCGCAGAACACCCGCTCCGCCACAGCGTCCTGACCCGGAGGGGCGGGACACTGTGGCGATGCCGTCGCCCGTCGGTGCGGGTGAACCCGAGCGCATCACAGCCTCGGGCTCTTCCCGTCAACCCTGGGTCCAGGTCTCGGTGGCACCCCGCTTAGGCTGTGGTCGTGGATTACAGCGAGCTTGAGGCGGACGTTCTGCGGCTGGTCGTCGGGGCCACCGAGGGTGGCGTTCGTGCCTTCGGTGAGGAGACGGTCACTCGTCTGGTGCGGCCGGAGCTGCTGCGCGGTGCGGCTGAGGACGAACTCACCGAAGAGGCCCGGGCGGCACTGGCCACCGCCTGCGCGAACGTCTTGACGATCAGCGCCGCCGAGCTGCACGACGAGCTTGCGACGATCTATGACGGCATCTTGGTCGATGACGATCTGGACCCCGGAGTCCTCACCGCCATCGGCGCGTTGGCGCATTGGAAGAGCTACCTGGAGCAGAACCGGCGCGGCGAGGTCTACGAACTCGCCATCCGTTCCATCGAGGACATCGACCACGAGGTCTCCGCCGACCTCGACGACATCCTCGCCACACCGGAGATGGCGGCCGAGTACGAGCGCATCCGCCGGCTGCTGGCTCCCGGAGCGGGGCAGGAACGCGGGACCCACCGCAGGTAGTTCTGGGAACACGGCGATGCGGGCAGTCTGACGCTGTGCCCGTCGCTGTTCAGGTCCCGGCCTGGATCAGCCCGCTTTCGTAGGCGAAGATCACTGCGTGGATACGGTCACGGAGGCCGAGTTTGGTCAGGATGCGGCCGAGGTGGGTCTTGACGGTCGTCTCCCCGACGAAGAGGCGGTCGGCGATCTCGCCGTTGGTCAGCCCTCGGGCGACCAGGGCGAGGACTTCGTTCCCGGTCGGTGAGCGCGGCCAGGCGGCTGCGCTGGGCGGGCACGGACGTGGGGGATTGCAGGACGCAGCGTTCGACCAGGCGCCGGGTGAGTGAGGGCGCCACCATGACCTCCCCCCGCAGTACCGCCCGGACGGTTACCAGGATCTCCTCGGCGGGGGCGTCCTTGACGAGGAAGCCGTTGGCGCCGGCGCGCAGGGCCGCGTAGGCGTACTCGTCGAGGTCGAAGGTGGTGACGACGAGGATGCGGGGCCCGTGGGGCTGCGCGCAGAGGTGTTCGGTCGCGGCGAGCCCGTCCAGGCCGGGCATGGGTACGTCCATCAGGACGAGGTCCGGTTCCAGGGCGGCCACGCCGGTGATCGCGGCATCCTCGTCGACGGCCTCGCCCACCACGGTGAGGTCGGGCTGGCTGTCGATGACCATGCGCAGTCCCATCCGGATCAGCTCCTGGTCGTCGCAGACCAGCACCCGGGACGACGACGGAGCGGGGGCCGGGCTGGTCATGGGGTCGCCGTGGTGGGCTCGGGCTCGGTGGGGCGCAAGGAGGCGGTGACTCGGTAGCCCCCGTCGGGTGTGGGTCCGGCGTCGACGCCCCCGCCGTACAGGGCGGTGCGTTCGCGCATGCCGGTTAGTCCGTGACCGCAGGAGAGCAGTCGGGCGGGGTGCTCCGGGACGACTCCCGCTCCGGCCGAATTCTCCACCCTGACGAGGACCAGCCACCCCGGCCCGTCGGTACCAGTGTCGAGCTGTACATGGATCGTTGCGTCCGGCGGCGCGTGCTTGACGACGTTGGTGAGCGCCTCCTGCACGATGCGGTACGTCTGCGCGGTGAGATCCGCCGGAAGGCCGCCTGGCTCTCCGTGAAGGTCCAGCCGGGCGCGCGTGCCGTTCGTGTTGAGGCGCCCGACCAGCCGCCGCAGATCGGCCGAGAGGGACTCACCGGCCCCACCGTGATCGGGCCCGGCCCCGGGGCTGCCGGCCGGGGCGTCCTCGTCGGGGGTGCGCAGCACCTCCAGCAGTCGGCGCAGTTCGTCCAGGGCGTCGCGGCCGGTCGCGCTGATGACGCCGAGGGTGCGGTCGACGACCGTGGGGTCGGCGTGCCGCATCAGCCTGCCGCACTCGGCGTTCAGCACCATCACGCTCACGCTGTGTGCGAGGACGTCGTGGATCTCGCGGGCGATGCGAGCCCGCTCCTCGGCGACGGCGACCCGGGCCAGGGCGAGTCGTTCCGACTCGGCGAGCGCGGCCCGCCGCTCGAACTCGGCGATATAGGCGCGCCGGGCACGGACGTACTCGCCGAACACCCAGGCCCCGGCCAGCAGGAGCCCCACGGCGAGCGGGGTGGGCCAGGCACCGCGGGCACCCGGGCCCCCGTAATCGCGCTGCCAGGCGGGAATCCACAGCACGACGCAGCCGGCGGCACAGATCACCGTCGCTGCGGCGGCCCGGCGCAGCCCGCGTACCGTGAGGGTGGCCAGGACCGCGGCCAGGGCGATGGCGCCGCCGCCGGCCGGTGCTCGTCGCGGCCGTGGTGGCGGCCGGGTTCTGGGCGCAGTACCTCGGGCAGGTGTGGGGATCTACCAGATCCACGCCACCGCCGCCTGGGCCATCCTCGCCGTGCGGCCCTTCACCCGGCTCGTCCACGCCTGGAGCATCCCGCTGTGGTACCTGTGGCGCCCGCTGGTCCTCTGCCGCTCCCGCACCGCCGCACACCCCACCGAACCCGGCACCAGCGGACGCCGCTGGCGCCGCATCGTGTGGGGCTCGAATAATCGTCGCTCCTGGTCAAGCGGCATAGCTGTACTCGTTGATCACGCCGCCGAGGACGCGGGTACGCCAGGACTCGTCGGCTGGCTGGTTTCAGGACCGGAGGTGGTTGTTGGTGGGCCTGGGGAGGTAGTTGGTGTCGGGCTCGGTGGGGGCGGTGTGCGTTGTAGTGCCTCTGGTATTCGGCCAGGACATGGCGGGCGTGAGCTTCGTCGAGGATGAGTATGTGGTCGAGGGCTTCTCGGCGGAGGGTGCCGATCACTCGGTCGCAGTGGGCGTTGGCTTTGGGCGCGCGGACCGGTGTCTTGATGATCTCGATGTCCTTGGCTTGGAATACGGCGTCGAAGGCGTCGGTGTACTTGCTGTCGCGGTCTCGGATGAGGAAGCGCAGTGGATCCATGCGTATGCGGAGGTCGGTGGCGAGGTTGCGGGCTTGCTGGGTGGTCCAGGCCGCGGTCGGGTGTGCGGTGACGCCGGCGATGTGCAGGCGTCGGGTGTGGTGCTCGAGGAAGATCAGGGCATACAGGCGTTGCAGGCTGGTGGTGTCGATGTGGAGGAAGTCGCAGGCGAGCAGACTGGTGGCCTGCGCTGAGAGGAACTCGCGCCAGGTTGGGCCGGTGCGGCGGGGTGCAGGGTCGATTCCTGCGGTGTGGAGGATCTGCCAGACGGTCGAGGCGGCGATCGGGTGTCCGAGCCGGGCCAGTTCACCTTGAATCCGGCGGTGGCCCCATTGGCTGTTCTCGCGGGCATGGCGCAGTACGAGGTCCTTGACGGCGGCCTGCGGGGGCGGCCGTCCGGGACTGCGGCGTTGTCGGGAGTAGTCCCAGCGGTGGGCGGCGAGTTTGCGGTGCCAAGCCAATAGCGTGCCGGGCGTGATGGGGAAGACCTTTGCCCAGCGGCGGCGGGGGATTAGCGAGGACAGAGAGGCGAAGCACAGGCGGTCCGCGGGTCCGTACCGTACTCGCCCTTGTAGTTGGCGTCGTAGCACGGCGTTTTCATGGCGCAGGACGAGAAGTTCGGCCTCCTTCGAGGTGTCCCGCCGTAGAAGCACCGTCGGGACGGCGAGAAGGCGTCGAGTCACCTGGTACAGAAGCGACACGATCATCTCACCATGGTCGCAGCTCTTTACCAGCAGCGGTGAATAACCGAGCCCCACAGGGTCGGGGCGGTGCTGGAGAGGAACGGTATGAAGTGGCGCCGCCCCCTCGCTCGGGTGACGTTTCGCGGGTGTCGTGGGGTGGAGGCGATCAAGTACGGACGGTGGTCTGCGGAGGCCGGTAGCGTGTGATGCACGGAGCCCGCCCGGCTGCTTCCCCTGACAGGAATGCGGACGGGCGGGCGCCGTGCTGGCGTCCGCCCGCTGAGGGTATAGGGCCAGGCGGCTTCCTGTCGGTGCCGGAAAGTATGTCACCCAGATGCGACTGGCCTGCCCCTGGACACCCCCACATCACCCTAACCAGCCGCCATCAGTAACGCCGTTTCAGATGGTCGGGGTGTCGTCAACAATCGGCCTGTGAATTTCAATGACCGGCTTCCACCCCGCGGAGAACTCGATGAAGTCTGCACGGGTGGGGTAGGTGTCGAACGCGCGACGGTCACGTTTGGGGTTGTCGGTCCCCTTGCGCCCCCGGGGAATCTGCTCCTCGAAGATGTCGACCTTCACGTCGGGAACCTCCTTGAGGCCCTGGCGCCAGATTTGTACGGTGTCGGCGCCGAAGGCCTGCCGGGCCGCGGCGTAAAGGGCCGTGAGAGCGCCCTTGTCCCCACCAGGGACGAAAAGTGCCAGGTCCAGCACGACACCGGCGGACTGGAGGACCTCGATAGTCACCGAGCCGTTCTCGTCAGCCAAGTAGACTCCGGCGTCATTCTCGTCGTCGGGAAGGCAGGAGACCTCTTCCTGGAATACGGTTCTCGCCGTGATCGAGCCGCCCTCGAAATCCTCACCGGACTTGGTCAGAAAAGCAGGGACATAGCAGTCGGGAAGCTTGAGTTGTGCCGTGTCGGCGGAAATGAACAGCCTGTCCTTCATGCTGAGCTTCGTCACCTCTTCCAGCGAGAGGCGGCGAGCGGTGATCTTCTCCGTGTTCACGAATTCCCTTCCAGGTTGCACTGTCCCTCCGATCAAGGACGCTATCACGAAACCCTGAGGTCAACCGCCCAGTAATCCATGGGTAGATGGCTTCCGATGACCTGCGCGGGAGGACGCCGAAGCGAGTGCCACTCGGTCCGCCAGGTAGTGTCCCTCGACATGCTGTTGGGGATCAACTGGACGTTGCATTTCGGTACGTTGGGTAGCGCGGAGGAACCAAAAGAGAGTTTGCGACAGATATCACCCATATCACCTTCGGGTAGGTGCTGGCGAGGTAAGGCGATCCATTCGTCGTGCATCTCGAAGAGCGCAGCGGAAACCAACCGGATGGTCCCACGGCGCAGCTGGGAGACCCCACTGGCAACAAAATCGGGATGGAGTGCGCAAACCGGAAGTCGCATACCACCGCGCCCTCTTCGGTCAGGACTTCAGCGTAGTCGGCTGACGCCCGGTTGCTGACGTCTCGTCTTGTTGGGTGGGGTTCGGTGCATGGCAGGCATGGATGTCCGCGATTACGGAGTTCTCTACGCTCTATAACCTTGGATTGCCTGGGACTGCCGACGCATCATCTGTGACCTCCCCTGCCTCAGAACAGCTCAGACCGCATCCGGAAGTGTCCGGGAGCGATCTTCCGGATCTGCTGGAACGTTCCGCACAGGTCCCGGACCCTGTGCCGCTCGAACAGTCATCGCCGCAGGTGAGCTGGATGCGGTCAGTCCGCTGGGATCATGTCCTCCGTGATCGTGTCCTTGCTGTACAAGGCGACCCGGAAGCTGCTCACTGTTCCATCGGTGCTCCTGCGACGCGGGACGGCGAAGGAGGCGGAACCGCTGGTGCTGCGGCACGAGAACGGGGTCCTGCGCCGCCAGTTGGCCGGACCGGTCCGTTA
>NZ_MAXF01000232.1 GCF_001704635.1 Streptomyces sparsogenes
GTTCGCCGCCCGGACTGATAGCCCGGCACCACTGGCGCGAGATCTTCCCTGTCGCCCCCGGCACCCTGCTTGCCTGGCACCGCAGATTCATCGCCGCAAAGTGGGACTACACCGCGCGCCGGGGTACCGGCCGTCCGCCCACCCCGAGAACGATCAAGAAGCTCGTCCTGCGGCTGGCGAGGGAGAATCCGATGTGGGGGCACCGGCGGATCCAAGGGGAGCTGGCCCGACTCGGGTATCGAGTCGCCGCCTCGACGGTGTGGGAGATCCTCAACGCGGCCGGCATCGGCCCTGCTCCACGTCGCTCAGGTCCCACCTGGCGCGAGTTCCTGACCGCGCAAGCCGAGGGCATCATCGCGGCAGACTTCTTTCACATCGACACCGCCCTCGGCAGGCGGTTGTATGCGCTGGTGTTCCTCGAGCACGGCACCCGGCGGCTGCGCATCACCGGGGTCACCGCCCGCCCGACACGGGACTGGTCGGCGCAGCAGGCGCGGAATCTCACCGCCGACCTGGGCATACGCATCGAGTCCCTGCACTTCTTATGACGCGACCGCGATGGCAGGTACAGCGAAGCGTTCGACGCCGTCTTTGCCGCCGAGGAGATGGACATCCTCAAAAGTGCGCCACAGGCTCGAATCCTGAAAACCTGCGGCGATGCACGGAGATCAACGCCGCTCTGGTGTGGATCAACGAGTGGCAGCACGGGGGAGTCAACATGATCCACGACCCGTGGGGCCTCAGCGGGATGGGCGCAAGTGGTGCGGCGGCGTCGTTCGTCGCTGCTACGCGCCCGATGTCGATGCTCTACTCCTCAACAACGAGCGTGCCGTCGGCACGAATCTGACGCCGGTCGGGCGTCGGCCGAGGTGGTAGCGTTCGGCGCTTGCGCCAGGGGCCACTCGCCGCGGTCGCAGGGCGGCCGGGCAGGCAATCGAGAACGAGGTCATCGTCGATGACGACCGACCGGCCGGCCACCAACACTGCCGCATACCCGGTTGAGGGCCGAGCGCCTGCGAGGTAGGTGGCGTGGTCGTTGATCGTCGCGGGGCCGAACACGACCAGGTCGGCATCGCAGCCTGTTCGGACACGCCCCTTCGGCACTGATCATGGTCGATCCCGCCCCGTAGGGGTAGGCCTCCGTGGTGATGGGTTCCGGTGACTCCTCGTTCAGACCGAGGACGCGGTCGAGGTGCTGCAGCGAGGTGCTGTTGACGTGGCAGTAGTGGGCCCGGGCGCCGGTTTCTGGTCACCCTCTCGATCCGGATGTCTCCTGCATCGAGAGCCATGAGGACCCCTTGCCGGCTATCGAGCGCCTTTCGCATGGGGAGCACGTTGTCGTGCTCCCCATGCGAAAGGGGCAGGGCGGACCGCTGGCGATCTCTTCGTGGCGGTTTTCGCAGGTGGCGTGTATGCGGAGCTTTTGGTCGCCGGGTGCGCCCCGCGTCAAGGAGGGACAAAGCCCCTTGCCGTCCGCCGGCAGATAGGACACTCCCAGGGCGTGGGCGCCGTGCCCGGCTCTGTGGCGCCGTAGCGAGACAGTCGGCAGGTGCCCTCGCCGTCGGAAAAAGTGTGCCAAGCAACTGCTGGACTGGCCGCAGAGGGTCTCCAGAAAGGGGGCAAGGCTCCGCCCTCCGGACACTGCAACGGGCATCGACCGCATCAGGCCCGAGAGCAACTACCTCCACTCGCCGACCACCACACCGCGCCGCTGAGCGAATCGAAAACCCCAGGACGGCTACTCCAGAGCCGTATCCTTGGTGGCCTGATCAATGAGCACAGATACGCGGCATGACCAGCAGTGACGCATATCTGAACGGCACAGCAACGGGGAGCACGGTCACGGGGGCGCCGGCCGCCGTACCGGACGGTCAGCGCGTACCTCAGGTGACCAGCCCGTGGCGGTAGGCGTAGACGACCGCCTGGACGCGGTCGCGGAGGCCGAGTTTGCTCAGGATGCGTGACACGAACGTCTTGACGGTCTCCTGGCTGATCACGAGGGCCGCGGCGATCTCGCCGTTGGACAGACCGTCCGCGATCAGACGCAGGACCTCCAGCTCACGGGGGGTCAGCGGTACGTCCTGCGGAGCCCCGCCCGCGGCGGGCCGGATCCGGGCCGCGTACCTGCCCACGAGCTGGCGCGTCACCTCGGGATCCAGCAGTGCCGCGCCCGAGGCCACCGTCCGGATGCCGTGCAGCAGCCGGTCCGGCGGAGCGTCCTTGAGTAGGAACCCACTCGCCCCGCCGCGCAGCGCCTCGTAGACGTACTCGTCCAGGTTGAACGTGGTCACCACGAGCACCTTCACGGGATGCTCCACCCCGGCCCCGGCCAGCAGACGGGTGGCCTCCAGGCCGTCCAGCACCGGCATGCGGATGTCCATCACCACGACGTCCGGGCGCAGCCGGCCGGCGAGCTCGACGGCGGCGCGCCCGTCCCCGCACTGGCCCGCGACCTCCAGGTCGGGCTGGGCGTCGATGATCGTCACCAGCCCCGTGCGGATCAGCATCTGGTCGTCGCAGACCAGCACCCGGATCGGTACGGTCACGTCGTGCTCCTCGCCGGTATCCGCGCCCGTACGACGAAGCCGCCGCCCGAACTGCGGTCCGCGCTGAAGTCGCCGCCCAGGATGCCGACCCTCTCGCGCAGGCCCGCCAGGCCCCGACCGCTCCCGCCCGGGGAGGTGGCCCCCGAGCCGGAGCCGTCCGTGCTGACCTCCACGGTGATCTCCCGTTCCCCGTGGCACACCTGGACCGAGGTCCGGCTGCCGTGGGCGTACTTGAGGGCATTCGTCAACGACTCCTGCACCACTCGGTAGGCCACCAGGTCGGCGCTGCCGGTCGACTCGGCCTGTGTGCCCTTCTCGGTGAACTCCACCGGCTGGCCGGCCCGGCGCGTCTGCTCCACGAGGGTGAGCAGCCTGCCGACCGGCGGCGTCCTGGGCTCGGCCGCGTCCGCCGCCGTCCCGGTGCCGTGATCGGGGTTGAGCAGGTCGAGCAGGTGCCGCAGGTCGGTGATGGCCCGCCGCCCGGTGTCCGTGACAGCGGTCAGCGCCTGGTCGAGCCGTTCGGGCGCGGCCGTCAGATAGCGTGCCGCCTCGGCCTGTACGACCATCGCCGTCACGTGGTGGGTCACCACGTCGTGCAGCTCGCGGGCGATATGGGTGCGTTCGGCGGTACGGGTGTCCTCGGCGACGCGGCGCCGCCGGTCCGCCTCGGCGGCCCGGGTGGAGCGCAGCCACGCCCCGGCGCCCCACGCCAGGACAAGCGCCAGGTAGAACGTCACGAACTCCTCCGGCGACTCGCCGGTGCCGAGCCTGGAGAGCGCCACCGCCAGCGGCACGTACACCACGGAGAGGACGACCACACAGGTCCGGCGGTGCCGTTCCAGATGGGACCCGGCGCTCAGCAGCGCAATGGGCAGCGCGGTTGTCGCGAACGCGTGGTAGCCGCGCAGCTGGTCGACGGCGAAGCCGCACGCCACCAGGGCGAGGGCGACGCCCGGCCAGCGCCGGCGCCCGCCCAGCGGAAGGCATTGCAGGAGAATCGTCACGACGGCCAGTGCGTCGGTGGGGCGGGTCGGCACGCCACCGACCTCGGTGCCGTTGGCGTGGAGCGCCGGCACGAACGAGCCGGTGAGGATCAGCAGGCCGAGCGGGAGGTCCCGTACCGTGACGTCCAGCCGGCGCCACACCTGGCCGGCCTGGTGAGGTGTTATCACCGGCCGAGTGTAGCCAGGGCGTCGACGCGCTCGGCACGCCGCCGGGGTACCAGGTTGCCGCGCCGGCGGGCCAGCCGCAGGAAGACGATCGTCGCCAGCACGCAGAACAGAATGGAGTACAGGCTGGCCTCCGGGCCGAACTCGCCGCCCGTGATCAGGGTCGCGCCCGACGTCGAGGCATCCAGCAGTCCATGCGTGGCGCCGTTGCCGGAGACCTCGGTGCCGAAGATGCCGGACTCCGCGAAATTCCAGCCGAAGTGCAGGCCGATCGGCAGCCACAGGCTGCGGTCGGCGGCGTAGGCGGCGGCGAGCATCCCGCCGGCCTCGATCGCGATGGCGACGGCACCCAGCAGGGTTGCGTGCTTGTTGAACAGATGCATCGCGCCGAACAGCACACCGGATAGTGCCAACGCCGCGTACGTGCCCAGGCCTCGCTCCACCAGTCGGAAGAGCAGGCCGCGGAACATCAGCTCCTCCGTCACGGCGGCGGCGGCCATGAAGCCGACCAGTCCGATCGCACCCGTCAGCGAGCCGAAGCCGTGGACGTCGTAGTCCCCGAGGAGGGCGATGTTCGCGATGACGCACCCGAACAGCGCGACGCCAATGCCCGTCGCCCGGTACAGCGACCTCCGCGCGCCCTCCCGGGCCAGCTCCGTGACCGGACGCCCCTCGGTGCGGCCCACGACCCACCGGTAGACGAACACCGCCAGCACCGCTGTCAGGCCGCCCAGCAGGAGCGAGAGCCACGGGTTGTCCTGCACCGCGCTGGCGCTCTGACCACCGACCGCGCTGACCGTCACCACAGCCAGTATCTGCCACACCAGTTTCATGACGACTCCTGTTCCGGACCCGCGACCGGAGCGCCGCGGGTGCTCAGAACGCTATGGATTCGCGCCCCGGGAATCGTCACCTCACGGTGGACACCTGCACGTAGCTCTCACGGGGGACAACTCCAGTGCCACACAGCTCTCTTCGCGCCTCGACGGGCAGTTCCCAGTCCCACACGCTGCTCGCCTGCGACTTCACGCACGTGGAGACCGTCTTCCTCAAGCGTCTCTACGTTTTCTTCGTCATGGAGATCAAGAGTCGGCGCGTTCATGTCCTGGGTGTCACCGCCCGCCCTACGGGCGCATGGGTCACTCAGCTCGCCCGTAACCTGCTCATGGACCTCGCGGACAGAGCTGGGTGCTTCCAGTTCCTCGTCCGGGACCGTGACAGCAAGTTCACTGCAGCGTTCGACGCCGTCTTCGCCGGCAACGGCACAGCCGTCATTCCGGCTCCGCCGCAAGGCCCGCGGTTGAACGGGTTCGCCGAACGATGGATACGCACAGACCGCGCAGAATGCACCGACCGCCTCCTCATCACCGGCGAACGACACCTGCGCAAGGTCTTTACCACGTACACGAAGCACTACAACGGGGGACGAGCACACCGCAGCCTCGGCCTACGAGCACCCGACGACGACCC
>NZ_MAXF01000233.1 GCF_001704635.1 Streptomyces sparsogenes
TGCACCGACCCTCATCACCGGCGAACGACACCTGCGCAAGGTCTTTACCACGTACACGAAGCACTACAACGGGGGACGAGCACACCGCAGCCTCGGCCTACGAGCACCCGACGACGACCCGAACGTCATCGCCTTGCCCGCTGCCAGGGTCAGGCGCCAGCAGGTACTCGGCGGACTGCTCAACGAGTACTACACCATGCCAACCCGGCTACCTCATCATCCACAGGAAAGGCCAGCTCAGCAGCCTGAGTGGAATATTGACGCCCTTTACGCGTACGCCACTCCGGACAGTACCGGCACCGCCGGAGCCGCCTCGGCCCACCCTTGCGTGAAGCACTCCGCCAGCGTTGGTGCAACCGCGCGGTCGTGGCTCACGCCCTCGCACGGCTGCCTGTCGTCTCGCACCACCGTATGCTCCGTCCGTCGGGAACTCTCTGCGGGGGGCTGGTGCCATTTCACATGGCATGGGCGTGCGGTGTTACTCCGCCCGTGCCCCTGCCGGTACGCCTGTGCCTGCTGGTGCGCCGCGACGGCGATCACCAGGTCCTCCCCTCCCATCCCGGTGGTCTTGACGACCGTGAGACGGTCGCCGGGCAGGGCTGCCTCGGAGGTGAGCAGGTCGGCCATCGTCATCAGCGTGCGCGGGTCGAGGCGGCCCTCCGCCACGTGTCGCGGACGAGGCGCCCGTCGAGGACCGGCTCGCGGGCCGAGGTCGCGGCGACTACGACGTCCGCGGTGCGGACGCGATCGGCGACAGCCGCGCTGTCCGCGGCCAGGTGGCGGTCCGCCCAAGCTGTCGTCGCGCTGCCGCGGCGAGTGACGGCCGTGACGTGGGCGACCCGCGCATGCGCCCGGCTCGTCCGGACGTGCCACTCGGCCTGCGGGCCCGCGCCGAAGACCACGAGCCGGAGCACGTCCGCGGCGTTCGACGCGAGCTGTGCAGCCGGTCGAGGCAGGGGGCGACCGAGACCGCCGGAGTGCGCAGCGTCGTCAACGCGACGCCGTCGAGGTTCGCCCCTGGCGTCAGAGTCCGGCTGTCGTGCAGGAGATATGTCGCGTCGATGCGGTTCAGGCGACGGTGGTGTTGCACGGCTCGACGGTCGCGACCTTCACCCCGAACCAGCCGCCGGCCTCGGACGGCATCAGCAGCGCCTGCCCGTTGACCACGGGGGTGATGACCCGCGGCATCTCGCCGTCCGGGTCGAGGCCCGCGGCCCGCACGTCGTGGATGGCCCGGACGGTGGCGACCGGCGGCGCGGGCGGCGTTGAGCGCGTCGCGAATCTCCCGCCCGACGGCTGTGAGTTCGGTGACATCCCGCGGCCGGACGCGCAGCCCGACGGACGTGGCCGGCAACACCGCGTACATCGCGCCGCCGACCGCGATGTCGACGGTGACCTTCCCGCGGGAGATCCGCACGTCGACGCCGTGCGCGTGGACAAAGGGCGGGCATGTTGGCGAACGTGGCGTGCTGGACCTGGCCGTTTCTGGTCCGCACGCTCGCCGTGACGCGCCCGGAGGGGACATCGATCACGACATCGATCACGGATCACGACGTCGGTCAGGCCGTCGGCAGGTGCCGGGACCCGGCACGAGGCGACGGTCCAGGCGCCCAGGGCGATCGTTCCGTGCCCGCACGCCGTGGAGAAACCGTCGTTGTGCCGGAAGAGGACACCGAGGTAGGCGTCGGCGTCGTCGGGCGGAACCAGGAATCCGCCGTACATGCCCGAGTGGCCGCGCGGCTCGCGGCACAGCAGCGCCCGCACCCACTGCACGTCCTCACCTCGCGTCGCGACGATCCTGCGCTCGGCAAAGGTCAGTCCCTCACCCGTCGCCTCACCGGGCCGTCCACGACGATCCGGAACGGTACGCCGCCGGTGTGCCCCTCCATCGTCTCGATCGGCTGTGTCCTCGTCAGCCGCATCTCACTTCCAGGCAGGCGTCGGCGCCCTGTGCGTCGGTGTTATGGGGCAACCGGAAACACTGCTGGGTCCCGGAGCATTGTCCAGACTTCACCCCAGTGCAATGGTACACATCGCTGCCCGCCTTCTGGGCGGCTTCCTCTTCGCTCCCCCACTGGAGATGCGATGCACTGTCGATCAATTCTGCCCAGAGTTCTGGCCGCCGTTCTGGCGGCCGGAGGGCTCGTGGCCGGCCTGACGAGCACTCAGGCGGCTGCGGCAACCGGCAACACGAGGTATGCCCCACCACCGGCTGCGTTGGCAACCGCCACGGCTGTGCAGAACGCCGAACAGCACGGGAACGCCACGCCGACCGGAGCCGAGACAGGTCAGTCCCAAGCCGCCGCCACCAGAGCCAAGCCGTTGCCCGCGAAACTGCGCGGGGGGCCGGCTGCCCTGGGTTCGGCCAAGCCGTCCAAGCCGCACCTGTCGACACACGCGACTCTCGATGCGGCCGGAGCCACCCAGCCCGCCGCCGTCACGTCGTGCACCACGTCGGACTTCTCGAGCCGGTCCGGCAGCGACCTGGTGTCGTACATCAAGACGGTGGACTGGAGGTCCTGCATCAACCCGCTGTTCAGCCTGACCGGCTCAGACGCGCACGCCGTGTTCAAACAGTCCCAGATGCTCGCGGTGTCGAACGGCATCGCCCGCGCGGCGGGCTCCTACACCGGTGACGACTCCGGTGGCCTGTACGAGCTGATGTACTTCATGCGCGCCGGCTACTACGTGCAGTACGGAGACCCCCAGGACGTCGGCCCGTATGACTCCTCGCTCCGCAGCGCCATCGAGAACGGGTTCAACACGCTGTTCGCCAGCAGCCACGCGAACGACATCAGTGCGGGCAACGGCGCCGTGCTGGAACAGGCGTTCATCCTCACCGACAGTGCGCAGGTGCAGGCCGACTACCTCGACGTCTATGGCCGGTACCTCAACGCCTACACCAGCAGTTCCTGGGACGCGGTCCCGGAGATGGACCGGGCGCTGAACGCGATCTACACCCCGCTGTGGCGCGGCCCGTGGCTGTCGGACTTCGTCACCGCGATCATCGCGGATTCCAGTATCGCCGACACGCTCTACAAGTTCACCCTCAACCACCGCGACCTGCTCGGCGGGAACAACGACGTCCTCGACTCGAACGCGGGCAACGACCTGGCCAACTTCATCCAGATACCGGCCCTGCGGAGCAAGATCCGACCCCTCGTCAAGGGACTGCTGGACGGCTCGTCCATGACCGGTGCCACGAACAACCTGTGGGTGCACGTCGCCTACCGTGCCGGCACCGGGGACCCGGACCACTGCTCCTACTACGGCGTCTGTGACCTGAGGAAGCAGCTCACCGCGGCCGCGCTGCCGATCAACTACGCCTGTAGCAACTTCACCATCATGGCGCAGGCGCTGACAGCGAAGGAGCAGTCCGACGTCTGCACGAGCCTGTCGAACGAGGTCGCGTTCTACCAGAACCAAGTCAAGACCACCACGCCGATCCCCGGTGAGTACTTCAACCTGAAGATGGTCATCTTCGGGAGCAGGGCCGACTACGTGACCTACTCGTGGGCGATCTTCGGCAACGACACCAACAACGGCGGCGAGACGCTGACCGGCACGCCGACCGACCCCAACAACATCGCCTACTCCATCCTTTACCAGTGGCCGACCGACAATGGCTTCACGGCCCGCGCGTGGAACCTCAACCATGAGTTCGCGCACGTCCAGCAGTCCATCTACGACATGAAGGGTGACTTCGGCACCCAGATCACCGTCCCGGACGTCTGGTGGATCGAGGGCCAGGCGGAGTACGTCTCCTACACCTACCGCAACCTCACCGACAACGGCGCGCTGACCGAGGCGGCCAGGCACACCTACAAGCTCAGCCAGCTCTTCCAGAACACCTACACCATCGACGACGAAACCCGCACCTACCCGTGGGGTTACCTGGCCGTCCGGTACATGACCGAGAAGCACCCGGACCGGATCCAGGCCATGCTGGCCAAGATGCGGACGGGGGACTACCAGGGTGCCTACGCCGTCTACAACAACATCGGCACCAGCTACGACGCCGACTTCGATGCCTGGCTCGACACCCTGGGCGGTGGCAACGGAGGCGGCTCGACCACGGCCTGCACCGGCACCAATCCACAGGCGATGGGTCAGAACTGCTTCCGGTCGAACCAGTCCCGGGTCGCCGGTGACACCGACTACCTGTGGATCTGGCTGCCGGCCGGCACCACCACTCTGAAGGTCACCACCAGCGGCGGCAGCGGCAATGCCGACCTCTACTACGACCCGACGACATGGGCCGGCCCGTCCACCTTCACCGAGAAGTCCACCAACCCCGGCAACACGGAGAGCATCACCGTCAGCAACACCGAGGCGGGCTACCGGTACATCAGCCTGTACGCGGTGACCGACTTCAGCGGGGTCACCGTATCCACGTCGTTCTGATCCTCCCCGGAACGACACCGACTGCATGACTCGAGGGCCGTGGCCCGGTCGACTCCGGTCGACCGGGCCACGGCCCTCGGCATGGGCCGAGGTCGTACACCCCGTACGCCTACGTCCGCGTGGTCCGGTAATGGCGGGCGGCCCACGCCTGGAAGTGTGCTGCCCGGCCGATGAGTTCCTCGTAAGTGGTCAGGGCCGCGCCGAAGATCGTCTCCGTGACCTCGTCGGGCACCCGCTCTCGGTGCCACACCAGCACATAGCGGCACCACAGCGGCGTGCCGGCCAGCGGCTTGACGACTACACCCGGGTTCGGCTTGCACGTCGCCTGGACGACGGAGACCCCCAGCCCGTCGGCGATCATCCGCTGCAACTGGTCCCGGTCACCGAGGAACTCGTGCACGGTGGCGGGGGTGAAGCCGGCCGCCTGGAAGGCGTCGTAGCAGACACCGGGCCAGCCCGCACCGTCGTCCGGCGTCAGGAACCAGGCGTCCTCCGCCAGGTCGCGCAGCGACACGTCCAGTTGCCCGCTCGCCGGGTGGGCGGCGGGCAGGGCCACAAAGCTGGGCTCAGTGACGATGCCGCGGCGCCCCACGGCGTCCGAATGCCCCAGCTCCCGTCCGGGATAGTCGACCGCGACGGCGATGTCCAGCTTGTCGTCCTCGATCAGCCTGATGATCTCGGCTGAGGAGTACACGCTGCTCACCTGGGTGGTCAGCGTCGGCAGGACGGTGCGCGCCCGCTGTAGGAGCCCCGGCAGGACGGGCGTATTCGTCGCGGCTATCCGCAGTACCCGATCGGTCCCGTGGCGGCCCGCGGTGGACGGGCGCCCGATCAGGTTCGCCAGCGCCACCACCTTGCGGGCCTGCACCACCACCTCGACCCCGAAGCGTGTCGGCGTCACCCCCGCACTGCCCCGGACAAAGAGGTCCTCGCCCATGAGCCGCTCGATGCGCTTCAGCTGACTACTGACCGCGGGCTGCGAGCACCCCAGGGCGGTGGCCGTCCGGCCGAGGCTCATAGTGTCGGCGATCGTGCACAGCATCCGCAGGTGTCGGAGTTCGAGTTCCATCAGCACCCGTCCCAGGTCTCTCAGGGGTGCGGCAATTTTACGTCCGGACCTTGTTTTTGGGCGGTTTCGGTGTAGGCCGGAGTAGGTGTGGAGGATTTGTGGAGGACCTCGTCCCTGGAGGCGAGGCGTCGAAGGGTGGTGCTCGACGTGACAGTGACACCCGCTGCGGGCGGCGCTTGATCATGTTCAGGTGCGCTGCCGGTGCGGCCCTGATCGACAACTTCGAATGGGCCGAGGGCTTCCATCAGCGGTTCGGTCTCGTCCACGTGGACCACGACACCCAGGTCCGCACCCCGAAGGCGTCCTTCGCGTGGTACCGCGACCTCATCCGCGCTCAGCGCGGATGGGCAGAGCCGGATCGACAGCACGTCGCCCCCGTCTCCGACGTCGAGTACGCCACCGATATGCAGCATGACATGCAGCGATGACTTGTCGAGCGGCACAGGGCCGGCGTCCTGGGGGGCAAGGATGCAGATGGTGGCCAGGCTGGTCCACCCGGGCGGGCGATGACGCAGGCGCTGGAGAACCGGCCGGTCAGGAGCCGACCGGATCGACCGTGATCTCCCGCTTGAGGATCTTGCCGGTCGGTCCCTTCGGCAGGGCGTCGGTGAAGCGCACGAGGCGGGGGTATTTGTAGGCGGCCACGCGTGTCCTGACGTGGTCGCGGATTTCCTCGGCGGTGGCGCTGCCATGGGGTTTGAGGGTGACCACGGCTGCGATCTCCTCTCCGTGCACGGGGTGCGGGATGCCGACGACCGCGGCCTCGGCCACGGCGGGGTGATCGTAGAGGATCTCCTCGATCTCGCGCGGGTACACGTTGTATCCACCGCGGATGATCAGGTCCTTCTTGCGGTCGACGATGTAGTAGTAGCCCTCATCGTCGGTGCGGCCCAGGTCGCCGGTGTGGAACCAGCCGTCCCGCACTGCTTCGGCCGTGGCGTCGGGGCGGTTCCAGTAGCCCGCCATGACGTTCTCGCCGCGGACCGTGATCTCGCCGATCTGGCCCGGGGCGGCCTCCGTTCCGGTGTGGGTCACGAGCCTGAGCTCGACGCCGCGGACGGGCAGACCGATGGAGCCGGGCTTGCGGCGGCGGTCCGGCGGGTTGAAGGCGGCCACCGGGGACGTCTCCGAGAGTCCGTAGCCCTCCAGGACGGGAACGTCGAAGCGCTGCTCGAAGCCGTGCAGTACCTCCACAGGAAGCGCCGCGCCTCCGGAGACGGCCAGGCGCAGCCGGGAGGCGTCGAACCCGTCGGGCAGCTCGGCGTGCAACAGGGCCGTGTACATGGTGGGTACGCCGAGGAAGACGGTGACACCGTCCCGGACGATGATCTCCAGGGCCGACGTCGCGTCGAACCGCGGCAGCAGGGTCAGTGTCGCCGCGGCCGAGACGGCGGTGTTGAGGGCGCAGGTCTGGCCGAAGGCGTGGAACAGGGGCAGACCTCCGAAGAGGACATCGCCGGGACCGACGTGGAACAGCGTCTCGACGGTGGTGGCGGTGTTGGACAGCAGGTTGCGGTGCGTCAGCTGGGCACCCTTCGGGGTGCTGGTGGTGCCCGAGGTGTAGAGGATCACGGCGAGGTCGTCGTCGAGGAGGGCCTCGAACGCCACCGGCTCGGTGATCAGGCAGTCGGCTCCAGTCTCCGCGGACGCGGAGACGGCCTCGACGGCCGCCGTCGGCGCGGCCAGCACCAGCCGGGCACCGCAGTCGCGGAGCGTGAAGTCGATCTCACGCGACTTCAGCAGCGGGTTCATCGGCACCACGACGGCACCGGCGCGCAGGATGCCGTAGTAGGCGACAGGGAAGTGGACGGTGTTGGGCATGATCAGGCCGACGCGGTCGCCCGGGCGGATGCCGCGGGTGTGCAGCAGTGCGGCGGCGCGGGCGCTGCGTTCGTCCAGCTCGGCGTAGCCGAGCGCGTCGACGCCCTGGCGCACGGCGGTCCGGCTGCCGTGCGCGGCGGCGGAGTTCACCAGCAGGGTGGCGAGGTTGGTCATGTCGGCGGTTCCCTCCGGAGCGGGCGGAGCGGGGCGGAATAAGAGGCGGATCTCAGTGGCCGGCAGGTGCTGAGGCGGATACGGGGCCGCCGGTGGGCAGCACGGCGGCCGTGCTCAGCGGACGGCAGCCGCGTTCGGGCGAGTGCCCTCCCGTGCAGCGACGATCACGTCTGCGGGAGCGATGCCGCCACGCCCGGTGGACAGCTCGTCCGGGCGGCCGGTTCCCCAGAAAGCCGCAGACAGGGGCCGCCGGTGATGCGCAGTCAGCCATAGACGCAGCAGGTGGCGCTTGCGATCCGGCTCGTCGAAGTCCTCGTACGCCTCGCGGCGGTGTATGACCGCGTGGTTGTTGACCAGCAGCATGTCGCCCACCTCCAGATCCAGGTCCAGCCGGAAGCGCTCGGACTCTGCCAGTTCGTCGAGCAGGTCGAAGAGTTCGATATCCGCCGCCTCCAGCCGGGGCACCTCGGGGAAGCGCTGCGCCGACTCCACCAGCAGGCGGTCGTAGCGGATGCTCAGCCGGCCGTCGTGCCACACCGCGAGCGGGACCTCGCCCGCGCCCACGGCGTGGACCACATCGTCCACTACCGGCGCGAGAACCTGGCTGAGCGAGTGCGCGAGCTGACCGACGGCACCGGCGTCCCGGTCGTCTACGACAGCGTCGGCAAGGACACCTTCGCCGCCTCCCTCGCCTCGCTCAAGCGGCGCGGCCTGCTGGTCTGCTTCGGCACCGCCTCGGGCCCCGTCCCGCCGATCGACGCCATGCAGCTCGCCCTCGCCGGCTCGGTGTTCGTCACCCGCCCGGCGCTGGCCGACTACATCGCCGACCCCGCCGACCGCGACGCGCTGTCCGCCGAGCTGTTCGGTCATGTCGCCGCCGGACGCATCGCCATCGAGATCAATCAACGCTACGCCCTCAAGGACGCCGCCCAGGCACATCACGACCTGGAGTCCGGCCGTACCACCGGATCGTCCGTCTTCGTTCTCTGACCATCCCCCGTGGCTCCGCCCGCCCCCGGAAGGAACCGTCATGAGCCCGACTCCCAGCCCGACCGGCCCCGCACCCGCCCTGGTGCGCTCCGACACGCTCGGCTCGATCAAGGCAGAGCCGCTGACCTGCACCATCGGCGCCCAGCTGTCCGGCGTGAACCTGGCCGACGCCGCGCGCGACGACGACCTGTTCGCCGAGATCAGGCAGCTGCTGCTCCAGCACAAGGTCCTGTTCCTGCGAGACCAGGACATCACCCGCGCCGAGCACGTCGCCTTCGCCTCGCGGTTCGGCGCGCTCGAGGACCACCCCGTCGCCGGCAGCGACCCGGACCACCCCGGCCTTGTCCGCATCTACAAGGACTTCGACAGCGAGCCCGAGCACTACGAGAACGCCCTGCACACGGACGGCACCTGGCGCGAGAACCCTGCCATGGGCGCGGTGCTGCGCTGCGTCGAGTGCCCGCCGGTGGGCGGCGACACCATCTGGGTCTACATGGTCGAGGCGTACCGGCGCCTGCCCGAGCACATCAAGGCGCAGATCGAGGGCCTGCGTGCCCGCCACAGCATTGAGGCGACCTTCGGCGCCGTCATGCCGACCGAGCGGCGCCACGCCCTCAAGGCCATGTTCCCGGACGCGGAACACCCGGTGGTGCGCACCCACCCGGAGACCGGCGAAAAGATCCTTTTCATCAACGACCGGCGCCGGGGTGATCACCACCGTGCACTGGGCCCAGCAGCACAGCGCCGAGGTGGCCGGCGCCCTGCTGGCCACCCCACCGGACTTCGCCACCCCGCTCCCGGACGGCTACCCCACGCCGGACGCGCTGGCCGATCACGGCTGGACACCGGTCCCGCGGGCGCCCCTTCCCTTCCGCAGCATCGTCGCCGTCAGCGCGAACGACCCGCTGGGAAGCTTCGCCCAGGTCGTCGAGCTCGCCCGGGACTGGGGCAGCCACGTGGTCGAGCTCGGCGCCGCGGGCCACCTCAACCCCGCCTCAGGCTACGGGCCTTGGCCGCGGGCCGAGGAACTGCTGCACGACCTCGAACACGGCTGACAGCACGCAAGCACGCGCCGACCGCCCCTTCTCCCGGCCCGATCACCACCAGGAAAGCGATGATGAGCACCGACAGTGACCTGTTGTGGTCGCCCACCCCCGACCAGGCGGAGAACTCCAATGTCGCCGCGTTCATGCGCCGGCTGCACGAGGAACGGGGGCTCGCCGACTACGCGCAGCTGTGGCGGTGGAGCTCCACCGACCTGTCCGGTTTCTGGTCCGCGGTGTGGGAGTTCTACGGCCTGGACGCCGTGACGGGCCACCCGGCCGACCGTCCCGGCCAGGTGCTGGCCGACTCCGTGATGCCGGGGGCTCGTTGGTTTCCCGGCGCGCGGATCAACTTCGCCGAGCGGTGCCTGGCGGCCGACGACGACAGCCGCCCCGCCGTCGTCGCCGTGGGCGAACGGGGCGAGCCGCGCGCGATCTCCTGGGCGGAGCTGCGCCACCAGGTCGCCACCGTCGCCCAGGCCCTGCGCGGCATGGGCGTCGGACGGGGCGACTGCGTCGCCGGCTACCTGCCGAACCTGCCGCAGACCGTGGTCGCCCTGCTGGCGGCCGCCTCGGTCGGCGCCGTCTGGACGGTCTGCTCGCCCGACTTCGGCACCCCCAGCGTGCTCGCCCGGCTGCGGCAGGCCCGGCCGACCGTGCTGGTGGCCGCCGACGGCTACTGGCACGGCGGCAAGGAGTACGACCGGCGCCCGGCCGTCGCCGAGATCGCCGACAAGCTGCCCCCCGTTCGCCACCTGCTCACGGTGGACAGCCTCTGCACCAGCTCCTACCAGCCGTGGACCACCCGCGCCGACATCCGGCAGCACACCTGGTCCGCGCTTCCCGAGGCTGAGATCCCGCTGAGTTTCGCGGACACCTCGTTCGACCACCCGCTGTGGATCCTGTGGTCCTCCGGCACGACCGGCGTGCCCAAAGGCATCGTGCAGGGCCACGGCGGTATCACCGTCGAGCTGCTCAAGGCGCTCGGCCTCGGCGCCGATCTCCGCCCCGACGACCGGTTCCTGTTCATCGGCTCCACCAGCTGGATGGTGTGGAACTTCCTGGTAGGCGGCCTGCTCCACGGCAGCACGGTCATCCTCTACGACGGCAGCCCCACCCACCCCGACGGCGACGGCGTATGGCGGATCGCGGAGCGCACCGGCGCCACGGTGGCCGGCGTCGGCGCGGCCTATCTCGCCGCGGGGGAGAAGGCCGGCGCGTGCCCGTCCGCCACGTTCGACCTGCCCCGGCTGCGCACCGTCCTGCAGACCGGCTCCTCACTCCCGGACTCCGCCTGGCACTGGGCGCACCAGCAGCTGCCCGGGATCTGGTTCCAGTCGATCTGCGGCGGCACCGACGTCTGCTCGGCCCTGGCCGCCGCTTCCGCGCTGCTGCCCGTGCGCACCGGTCGCATCCCCGCCCCCGCACTGGGCGTCGCACTGGCCGCCTGGGATTCCGACGGCCGTCCGCTGACCGACGAGCAGGGCGAACTGGTCGTCACGGCACCGATGCCGTCGATGCCCCTGTACTTCGTCGGCGACCCCGACGGATCCCGCTACCGGGCCGGCTACTTCGACACCTACCCCGGCGTGTGGCGGCACGGTGACTGGGTCACCATCGGCGCGGACCTGTCGGTCGTGGTGTCCGGACGCTCGGACTCCACCCTCAACCGCATGGGCGTCCGCATGGGCTCGGCCGACAGCTACGCGGTGGTCGAGCAACTCCCCGGGATCGCCGACAGCCTCGTGATCGGCGCGGAGCAGCCCGACGGCAGCTACTTCATGCCCCTGTCCGTCGTCACGGGCGACGACGTCGCGCTCGACGACGACCTGCGCGCCCGCATCAACGCCGCGATCCGCCGCGAACTCTCGCCCCGCCACGTCCCCGACGTGATCACGCGGATACCCGCTGTGCCGCGCACGCTGACCGGCAAGAAACTCGAAGTGCCGGTCAAACGCATCCTCCAGGGCGCACAGGTCGCCGAGGTGAGCAGCGAGGGCGCTGTGACACACCCCGAGATGCTGGCGTGGTTCGCGGAATTCGCCGCCGCTCCGTCGCTGAGCGGCGACCGCCGTGCCGGGTGAACACGGAACGGGTGGCGTCAGGTGACAGTCGTCGGGGTGGACGGCTCCGAAAGGTCCTGGAGAGCAGGCGCCTACGCCAAAGGGCTCGCACGATGCCAGGGTTCGGCGCTGTTCATGGTGTACGTTCCACACGTTCGCTGGCGACGTGTTCACCGGCCTCACGCGGACAGCAGACCAGGTCAAGGCCGACGCGGTGGTTGTGGGTGCCCCCGAGCAGGTGATTCACCGCATCCGCCGTTCCCTCGCGAGCCGCCTTGTGAGTCAGGCGCACTGGCCGGTCATCACCGTTCCGTAGAGGCGTGGCAGCGGAGCGGTCCGGGCGGACTGCCCCGGTTCGGCCGCCAGGTGCCGGCGCAGACGGGATCTCGCTCTTCTTCACGCGCTTATCGCAGCCGGGTTGCTGGGGGGCAGGTACGGGAACAGATGCCTCGTCCTCCAGCGGTGTCCCAGGGAACACCGCTGGAGGAAGAGGCCCCGGAGAGGACGGTTACACGTTGACGCCGTAGTCCTTGGCGATTCCGGCGAGGCCGGTGGCGTAGCCCTGGCCGATGGCTCGGAACTTCCACTCGCCTTCGCGTCGGTAGAGCTGCCCGAAGACCATCGCGGTCTGGTCGTGTGCGTCCTCGGTCAGCTCGTAGCGGCACATCTCCACGCCGGTGGCCTGGTGGACCACGCGGATGTACGCGTCACGGATCCGGCCGAAGGTGATGGCGGGTCCGCCGTGATTGTGGATTGACACCACGACCACCACGGACTCTGCCAGGGGCGGGAGCAGGTTGAAGTCGACGGCGATCTGCTCGTCGTCACCCTCGCCTTCGCCGGTCTTGTTGTCGCCGGTGTGACGGACCGACGCCTCCGGCGTGGACCGGTTGTTGAAGAAGACGAAGTGCTGGTCCGACAGGACCCTGCCATCGGCGCCCAGCACGAGGGCGCTCGCGTCCAGGTCGACGTCACCAGGGCCGGTGTTCACCTTCCAGCCCAGGCCGACGACCACGCTGGCAAGGCCGGGGTCGGTACGGGTGAGGGAGAAGTTGCTGCCCTTGGTCAGGCTCACGGCCATCAGGTGTTCCCCTTTGAATGCATGGTATTTCCAAGAAGCGGACAAGTGAGCCGACGGCCTTGGGAAGATCGACGCGAGCGGCCCGTCCGCAGTCATAATCTACAGCCGTGTAGAAGCAGCTTGGGTGGTGATCAGAGATCTCCATGCCTGATCGACCCCCGAGGGAGTGTGGCGGACACCGTCGTGGTGTTCAGAGATGATCACCAGTCTGTTGTGACTGGGAGCGGCATGGTTGTGGAAGGTGTTCGGGATGTGCAGGAGGCTGCGGGAGCGGCTGCGGTACTGGTTCGACGGAACGATGGACCGTGGTCCCTCGGCGCTGATCGGCTGGTTGGGACTGGCATCGTTGGCGTTGATCAGCGTGGTCTCCTGCTTGGTGGTGGTCTTCGCCGACAAGGACACGAGGAACAATGGCGGCTGGCCGGGCGTCGTGTGGATGAGCCTGCTGCGCACCCTCGATCCGGGCACGATGGGTGGGGACACCGGGCGGCCGCTGTTCCTGCTCTTCATGCTGATGGTGACCATCGGGGGGATCTTCATCGTCAGCGCGCTGATCGGTGTGATCACCACCGGCCTGGAGGCTCGGATCCAGGAGCTGCGCAAAGGGAAGTCGCGGCTGATCGAGCACGGGCACACAGTCGTGCTGGGCTGGTCGGAGCAGATTTTCACCGGTGATCGCGGAGTTGGTGGAGGCCAATCAGAGTGAGCGGCGCTCGTGTCTGGTGATCCTCGCGGACCGGGACAAGGTCGATATGGACGACGAGATCCGGCGGCGGATTCCGGACACCGGGAAGACGCGCGTGATCTTTCGTTCCGGAAGTCCGCTCCAGCGCGGGGACTTGGAGCTGGTGAGCCCGGACACCGCCAAGGCGATCATGGTGTTGCCGCCGGTGGGGAGCGATGGGGATGTCGACGTCATCAAGGTGTTGTTGCTGCTGAACAGCCGTGTGTGGCGGGGAGCGCGTCCGCATGTGGTGGCGGCTGTGCAGAGTTCCGAGAACCTGGCGGCCGCACGGCTGGCCGCGGGTGAGAGCGCGCTGGTGGTCGACGTCGACGACATCGCTGTCCGTCTGATCGTTCAGTCCCACCGGCAATCCGGGCTGTCCACCGTCTTCAACGAGCTGCTCAGCTTCGTCGGCAACGAGATCTACCCCTGGACCGAACCCTTGCTGGCCGGCTCCAGCTACGGGGAGGCCCTGAACGCCTTCGAACTGGGCGTGCCCATCGGTCTGCACCGCGAGGACGGTCAGGTGCTGGTCAATCCGCCGATGGACACCGTCATCGGGCGCGATGACCAGTTGTTGATGGTGGCGGAGGACGATCTGCTCATCAAGGTAGCGGCCGAACGGCCCACGATCGTCCGGTCCGCGATAGCGACAGCCGATGTCCTCTCGCCGTTGCCGGACCGGACGTTGATGATCGGCTGGAACCCGCGTGCGGCGGAGATTGTTTCGCTGCTGGACCGTCTGGTGAGACCGGGGTCCGTAGTGGACGTCGCGGCCCCACACCGGCCGCGAGAGGACATGAGCGGCCAACTGGAGAACCTGACGATCGGATACAAACACTGCGACCCCGTCCGCCGGTCGTCGCTGGAATCCCGTTGTACGCGGTGTTCGCCGATCTCTTCGACCCCGACGGGTCGGAGATCTACCTCAAGCCGGCTCCGAGTTATCTCATGCCGGGCGCGGAGGCCAACTTCGCCACCGTGATCGAAGCCGCTCCGCAGCGTGGCGAGACGGCCATCGGCTACCGGCTGGCGGCCCAGAACGATGAGCCACCGCTCTATGGCGTCCACCTCAATCCGTCCAAGACCGCGCCGCTCGTTCTCCACGAGGGCGACACGGTCGTGGTACTTGCCGAGGACTACTGAGGCTTTCGTGAGTTCCGTGGGTACGGCGGCCTCGTTGATGGGCGCCTGTTGTCGTGTCTTTTGACCCTTTGTGTGCTGTCCGTGAGTCTGTCGTTCCCCCTTTGACGCGACCGCAGTCGGCCGAGGCCCGGTGTGTGCGGGCAGCCGAGTTGTTCGAGCAGGGACGCACCAATGTGGAGATCGCACGCGGCGTGGTCCCGCGGTCACCGTGGTGTCGTCCTCGCCGCGGCAAGCTCTCGGTATCGCCCGCCCCCGCTTCCACTCTGTCCTTTACATCTGGTGCGCACCGGTTCGGTCAAGAAGCTCCTGGATGCTCTCTGCGCGTCGGACGAGATCGAACTTCACGTCGCCGTCCGGATCGGTGCGCACGGCGTACACAGCCGGGTCGGGAAGGCTGTTGTAATGGAAAGGAGTCGAAAAGTAGTAGGCGCCTGTGTCAAGGAGCGTCACAATGTCTCCGGGCTCAAGAACGGGAAGCAACCGGGCCTGGGCCACGACATCGCCCGCGAAACAGCACGGTCCTGCGATGTCCTGGGGTGCTGTCGCTCCCTCTTTGAGGTGCCCGGACGGGTTGTGTGCGGTGATTCGGATCGGCCAGGAGTCAGGCATGAAGACGGTCCTGGCGGCGACCTGGGCTCCTGCGTGAGTGATGGCTATGCGACGCCCGCCCGAGGTCTTGGTGTATTCGACGTACGCGGCGGTGAATCCGTTCTTGGCGAGCAGGGACCGCCCGAATTCGGTGATGATCTGATATGCCCCGCTGAACAGCGCGGGGGCGTAGGCACGCAGGCGTTCCACGTACTCATCGAAGGTAGGATCGGTGTCGTCGCCGGTGAAGTTGACGGGCAGGCCGCCGCCTATGTCGATGCCGACGACCTGACGCCGCCCTAGGGATGCGTTGATCTCCTCGGCCAAGGCCACGGTTTTGGCGATACCCTCGGCCATCAGCTCCAGTGGGCATCCTTGCGATCCTACGTGGGCATGGAGCCAGGTAAGCCATGGGCGGTCCTGGAATGCCTGTACGAGCCGTCGCCTGTTTCCGTCGTCTTCCAAGGCGATTCCGAACTTGGAGGTCAGAGTGGCGGTGCTCATCTCGGCGATGTCCCCGCTACCGACCTGCGGATTGATCCGTACTCCGATGCGTGAGTCGCTGGCCCGGCCGGCAAGGATGCTGTCCATGCGCTCGAGCTCTTGGAAGTTGTCCGCGTTGACAGCGACGCCCAATTCGACAGCTTGAGCGAGTTCGGCGCGCGTCTTTGCCGGGGAGTCATAGACGATCCGTTCCGGGGCGAAGCCGGCGGCAAGTGCCTGGGCGAGCTCACCTGGGCTTGCCACTTCGCAGCCCATTCCGTTGCGGGAGAACGCTTCCAGTACGGGGACGAGGCAGTTCGCCTTCGCGGCGACGGTGTGCATGACGTTCAGGGAGGCCGGGAAGGCGCCGCGGAGCTTGGTGATGCTGGCGAGGACGCCGTCCAGGTCGACGAAGCCGGCGAGCACGGCGTGGTCGGGCTCGAGGAGTCGTTGCTGTACTGCGCTTCGCAGAATCAGCTCGCGCCGCTTCGCCGACTGTGTTCTGGTCATTGTCCATTCCTAGGGTGGTAAGCGGGGGAGAGGTGGGTGTGGCTGGAGGCAGTCCTTGATCGCAACCGAGTGCCTGGCATGGTTCCGATTGCGTCGGATCGGCAACCCGCTCCCTCTCATTGGAGGGTGGCCAAGGTCGCGGAAAGCGCCGACTGCGGACGTCAGGCAGTTCCGCGGCGTTTGCTTGCGAACTCGGAGCATGCTGAGACGAAGTCGTCGAAAAGGCTGCTGTGCGCCTCGTGGTTGAGGAGTTCTTCCGGGTGATACTGCACGCCGATCATCCATCGTGCCGGGTCCAGGGCCTCGACGGCTTCGGCGAGGCCGTCTTCCGATTGGGCTACCACTCGGAGTGCCGGTGCCGGTCTGGAAATCGCCTGATGGTGCAGGCTGTTCACGCGCAGCAGTTGCGTGCCCGACAGTTTGGCCAGGCGCGAGTCGTCTGCCAGGCGCACCTCGTGTACCTCCGTGGACAACGGCAGGTCGGGGCGGTAGTGGTTGATCGTCCCTGGTTCCAGGTGCTGTATCAGGCTGCCGCCCAGGGCGACATTGAGGATCTGGCTTCCCCGGCAGACTCCGAGGATGGGCATACCCATGCTCACGGCACAGGTGATCGCTTGCAGTTCCAGAGCGTCAAGCTCTTCGTCGATGGTGGTCTTCGGGTGCACCTCTTCGCCGAACCATCGCGGATGCGGATCGACTCCGCCGGGGAGAAACAGACCGTCGACCTGTTCCAGCACCTGGCGGGTGCACGAGCCGTCGACGCCCGGCGGGACCGCGATCGGTGTCGCACCCGCTTTCGCCAGTGCCTGCACATAGCTTCTGGGCAGTCGCAGGGTGGCTGGCTGTCCGGGCAGGTCGTGTCCCAAGGTGACGGCGATCAGTGGGCGACGGACAGCAGAAGACATGGTGGCCTTTCCTTATTCGATGGACGGTGCGGACGGGCTTCGATGCTCGGCACGTGGCACGGGCGTCGAGCGGACGCAGCACAGCGCCTCACGACGCCGAGGGACTCTGATGTCGCGCCGGTTGGCCTATCGCCGGCGCACCGTCCCGGGACCCGACTCCGGCTTGGGCGGGCGCACACACGACAGCGGTGACGTGCCCGCAGCTTTTCGTCGCCGGTCTGTTCCGGCATGTCCACGTTCACGACCATGCTGCGTAGCCTGCCGGACCAGGCCTTCCGATCTTTTGTCGGGCAGATCAAAGTTCGCCTCGGCCGTTGGGCCCTGGGGACAAAGTGCAGTACTTTTCGGACATGGAGAACACCCTGACCCTGGAGCGCTTGATAGCGGACATCGGTCAGCCGCTGCTGCGCCTTGCCGTCGATCGCAATGAAGCAGCAGAGCCTCTGACCGGGGTGCTGATCCACGATCCATCCGACACGGTGGGCTTGGAGGCGGGCTGTCTGGTGCTCTGTGTCGGGCTGGCGTCGGGAAGTGAGCTTGTCAGCCTCGGACGGGAAGCCCGGCGTGCCGGTGTGCGCGGACTGGCGGTGAAGTCGCCCCTGCCACCTGAGGCGGTCGACTGCCCCGTGCCGGTCGTGGAGGTGAACCGGGACGCCTCCTGGATGCACGTCGCAACGATCATCCGCCAGCGGATCCAGGACTACGCGCGGGCACCGTGGGAACCTGCCGGGGCCACCAGCGATCTATTTGCCATAGCCAACACAATGAGCATGGTGATCCACGCCCCGGTCACCATCGAGGACGCTACCTCTGCCGTCCTTGCCTGGTCAGCGGGGCAGGAGAAGGCCGACGAGTCCCGGGTGGAATCCATTCTGGGTCGTGCAGTGCGACCGTGGCGGGTGCGCAAGCTAGCGGACAGTGGCGTCTTCCAGCGGCTCAATGCCTCCACTGCGCCGGTGTATGTCGAACCGTATGAGCCGACGATGCTGCCGCGGGTCGCTGTCGCGGTGCGCGCGGGTTCCGAGGTTCTGGGCTATGTCTGGGCGGTGACCAGTGGGCCCCTGCCCACGGAGCACGCTCGCTGGCTGGAGCTGTTCACACCGGTTGTCGCCCTGCACCTGGCCAACATGCGCGCGGACAGCTCCCCCTGGGCCCGCCAGCAGCGCCGCGAACTCGCCGCCGCCATGCTCGCGGGCGGCGCAGCCGGGGCCGGCGCAGCACGCGAGGCGGGGCTGGAGAAGGGTCCGTTCTGTGTGCTCGCTGTGGGCCTGCGGCCGCGGAGGACCGCCTCGCCCACAGCGGGTGAAACCGCCTCCCCCGAGGACGCCGCCGCCGCCGCGAACCTGCGCAGACTCGAGGAGGTGCTGACCCTCTACCTCTCTGCCGTGCACCCCTCGGCCCTGGCAGTACGGGGCGACAGGGCTGTGTACGTGCTGGCCGCCTGGCCCAGGCTCGGCGCGGAAGAGGCCCTGGCGGCGGCCCGGTCCCTGGCGGAGGACTTCCTCGCACGCTCCCCTGCCGGCCCCGGTCCGGGCTACCTGGCGGCCGCCGCCTGGCCCGCTGCCGCACCCGGGGACCTCCCTGTCGCACGGCTTCAGGCTGATGCGGTGCTGCGAGCGCTGGGCCAGGCGGAGCCCCCGCGCTCCGTGGCCACCGTGGAGGACATGGCGCTGCCGGTGATGCTCCAGCACCTCGGTGACATCGCACAGTCACTTGATCTCCCGCAGGTTACTGGTCCGCTGCGCCGCCTTACCGCCCATGACGGCCCCGACGGCGTCCTCACCAGGACTCTCGCCACCTTTCTGGCCGCGGGATCGGTGGCCGACGATGCGGCCCTGCACCTGCGCGTGCACGTCAACACACTGCGCTACCGGCTGCGACGGATCCGTGAAGTGTCGGGGCTGGACTTCGAGGACGCCGACCAGATGCTCCTGGCTCAGCTGCAGCTGCGGCTGAGCGAGGTGGTCTCACAGCCTTTGGTGTGAGCGACAATCGCGACGCGTCCTTTTCGTCGCACAGGAAAAGACACCTTGCCCGGGGGCCCTCAGACTTGGCCACACCCCACGTGACCTGCGCGACACGTCGCTGTCAGCGGCTGTTCACGTACTTCCGTCCACGCGCACCATGGAGGTGCCAAACATGCAGGCCAGAGACGTGCTGATCAGGGGAGGGGCTGTCGCCGATGGAACGGGCGCTGAGCCGGTCCCCGCAGACGTGCTGATACGCAGTGGCCGGATCACGGCTGTCGACACTCCCGGGAGGATCTCCGTTGATCACGTTCCCGTACTGGATGCGTCCGGGCTCGTGGTGGCACCTGGCTTCATCGACGTCCACTCTCACGCCGACAACGCCCCCTTGCTCGCCGAGGACGACACCAGCAAGATCCTTCAAGGCATCACCACAGAGGTGACCGGCAACTGCGGCTTCTCACTGGCCCCCGTTCGCCCCGCTTCCGCTCAGGATTTCGCGTCCTTCACCCGGCGCATCTACCCACGGATGGACTTCACCTGGTCTGACTGGGACGAGTTCACCGCCGTCACGGACGGCCGTGGTTACGTCACCAACGTGGCCCCGCTCGTCGGCCACGGCACCCTGCGCATCGCCGTCCTCGGCACGGCCGCCATCACTCCGGATGCCGCGCAGATGCGGACGATGTGCCGGGAACTGGAGCGGGCACTCGAAGGCGGAGCATTCGGGATGTCCACGGGACTGATCTATCCACCGGCTGTCTTCAGCGAGAGCGACGAGCTGGTGCAACTGGCCCGGTGTCTTGGTCCCGACCGCCCCTACGCCACCCACATGCGCGGTGAGGGTTCCCTTCTGTTCTCCTCGATCGACGAAACGCTCGGCATCGGTGAGCAGAGCGGCTGTCGCGTGCACATCTCGCATCTGAAGGCCATGGGCCGCCCGCAGTGGGGCCGCATGTCCGAGGCACTCGGGCGTATCCACCACGCCGCCGACCGGGGAGTACGGGTGACCAAGGACATCTACCCCTACGCGGCGAGTTCGACGATGCTCACCGCGCTGCTGCCACCGCCTTTCCTCGCCGACGGCAACGAAGGTGTCCTGGCTCGGCTCGAATCCGCCTCGGAGCGCGAGCGGCTGGCCGCACTCATGAAGTCAGGGGTGCCCGGCTGGGAGAGCAATGCAGAGGCGGTCGGCTGGGACGGGATCATGATTGCCCACTCTCAGAGTCATCGGTACGACGGCCGCACCCTCGGGGAGATCGCCCGTGCCGAGGGTTGCAGCCCGCTGGATACCTATGTGCGTATTCTGCGGGAGGAACGCCTTCAGGCCACCATGGTGCTGTTCGCCATGGATGAGGACGACGTTCGTACGGCCTTCGCGGACCGCGACACGATGGTGGGCACCGATGGCCTGCCTCCCGGCACTGGAGGCAAGCCGCACCCGCGAATGTTCGGGACCTTCCCACGGATCCTTGGCGAGTACGTGCGCAAGCACCACGTGCTTCCACTCGGCGAGGCGATCCGCCGGATGACCTCGCTGCCCTGCCAAGTGTTCGGCATCCCTGAACGCGGGCTGATCCGTGCCGGCTACATCGCCGACCTTGTCGCCTTCGATGCCAGTTCCGTCAACCATGAAACCGACTACCGCGACCCGGTGCGCCCCCCGTGCGGCATCTCCTGGGTCATGCAGCAGGGACACGTGACCGTGGCGGACAACTCCTACCTCGGTCCGCGGCGTGGACGCCGCCTCACCCCTGCAGCCTGACCCGGGCGGCGCTTCCTGGGTCAGGCCAGCCACCGCTCCAACCGAAACACACCAGAAACCTGCATCACGGCCCCCCGGCGCCGACGTGCGGTCGGCACACGGCACGCGTACCACTCCGACACCGCCATTCCCGAGAGCCAGGACGCCTGTTTCCGCGCCGGCCCAAGCCTCGGAAGCGCCAGTGAGCCGCTTCGGTAAAGTCCCCGCAGCCATATGGAGAAACGGCCATGTCCGCATCCCCCGCAGTCGCCGCTAGACCATCCCTGAACGCCAAGCGCGTCACCACAGTCTCTGTCACGATCCTGTTCGTCGCCTGGATCGTCAATTATGTCGACAGGCTCGCGATCACTACCGCTCTGCCCAGCCTGGCCAAGGAATTCGGCCTTGACCACACGCAGCAGGGCCTGATCCTCACGGTCTTCTTCGCCATATATGCCCTCTTCCAGCTGCCCGGCGGGTTCCTGGCAGACCGGATCGGGGCAAAGAGAACCATGATCACTGCGATGGTCGCCTGGTCCCTCTTCACCGGACTGACCGGGCTGGTGTCCTCTTTCGGCATGCTTCTGATAGTGCGGGCACTGTTCGGCGTCACCGAGGGGTTGTACCCCGGAGCCTCTATGAAGGCAGTCGCTGAACGCACCCAACCGCACAACCGGATGACCGCAAACGGAATCGTCACCAGTGCCAATACGCTCGGAGCCGCGCTCGCCCCGCTCATCGCCGCTCCAGTGATCACCGCTGTCGGCTGGAGGCACACTTTCTTCGCCGTGGCCGGAGCCGGGTTCCTCATGGCCGTGGTCATCTGGTGGGCACTGCCCGCCCCACTCCCCGAGCCGACTGTCGCGGAAGGCGACGGCGAGCGCGTCCTGACGACATCTGCCACCACAGACGTCAGCACGGCGCAGCTTCTGCGCAGCGGAGCACTATGGCGCTTCACCCTCTTGTTCGGCGGCTTCGACCTGGTGGTCTGGGGACTGCTCTCCTGGGTGCCCAGCTACCTGCAGACGGAACGCGGAGTATCCGTCACGGCTTCCGGAGCTCTCGCCTCGATTCCGAACTTTTGCGCAACCGTCAGCATGATCGCTGGAGGCGTCCTCTTCGACCGCTACTTCTACGGACGACACCGGCTGCTGATTATCCCGTCCTGCGCGGTCGGCGGCGTGCTGCTGCTGTTCATGGCATACGCGACGTCCACGACCACGTTCATCACCTATCAGTCGTTCGCCATGCTCGTCCTCTTCTTGAGTTTCATGCCGATCTTCGGACTGCCGTTGCGGATGCTGCCCCGCGAGGTCGTCGGCCGCGCCAGCGCACTCATCAACATGGGCGGCCAGCTCGCCGGTGCTGTCGCACCGTTCATCATGGGCCTGCTGGCGGACCACGTTTCCTTCGCCGCGGCCTTCGCCTTCCTCATCTTCGGCGTCGTCGTCGCCATCGCAGCCGTACTCTGGGCACCCCAGCGGCCCGAAGAGCTGCGGACCGACTTCGCGCACGCCTGACCGACAGCCGGCTGCCGGAGTCCGCCCTGGAGCCTGACCACCGGCGAGGTCCAGGCCCACCTGGCCGAGGTCTCCCGCCAGACCATTTCCACCATCACCCACAAGGTGCTGGAGGGCATGACCGCATGGCAGAGTCGGCCCCTGGACGCTGTCCATCCGGTGGCCTTCATCGACGCCATCCACGTGAAGATCCGCGACGGTGCGGTGGCCAACCGGCCGGTCTACGTGGCCCTCGCCGTCACCACCGAGGGCCGGCGGGAGATTCTCGGGCTGTGGGCCGGTGATGGCAGCGAGGGCGCCAAGCACTGGCTGCCACCGTGACTACCAGGTGTGGTGGTTGGGCGCGGCGGCATCCAACATCGGCAGTTACCTGCTGACCATCGCCGGTTCCCTTGCTTATCCTGGAAACCAGCGGTTCGGCAGGGCAAGCGGGGCTCGTAGCCGGTACCGCGGCCGTGGCGAAGTTCGTCAGCTCGACACCCGCGGGTGTGTTCGTGGGTCTCTACCCACGGCGCGTATTGCTCCTCCTGGCCTCAGCCCTTCAGTTCCTGGCTGTGGTATCGGTCTTCGCTGCCATATCGCTAGGAGAGGCACACCTCGGTCACCTGATCACCGCCGTGGTCCCGGAGGGGCTGGGCTACTCCCTCTACACGGCCACCGAACTGCCGCTCCCTCGCCGGATCGTGCCGGAGGGACAACGCCGGGCCGCTCTCTCACGGGAACAGTCACGCAAAGCGGCGGCACAACTGGCCGCTCCGCCCCTTGGGGGCCTGCTGTTCTCCTGGTTCCCCACGGCCCCGTTCCTCACCGCCGTCGTCTTCCTCGGCCTGACAGGTACCGCCCTCACCCTTCGCGTCCCCCCTCGGGCCCGACCGGCATGACAAGGCGCGCGCCGGCCCGATGTGGACGCACGGTCTGGCGGGGCTTATGGTACGTGCTCGGCAGTCAGACGCCCGCCTGGTCATCGCCTCACCCAAAACCCGCAGCAGCAAGAACTGGGTCGCCATCCCTCCGCGCGTGGCAGCCGCGCTCACAAAGCAGGCGTCCCCCCGCATCACCCTTCACGACCTGCGACACCTCGCCGCCACCCTCTCCATCACCGCGGGCACCCCGCTCACCGTCGTCTCCAAAACCCTGCGGCACTCCACCCTCTCCACCACCGCCAACCTCTACAGCCACCTCACCCAGCAAGCCGCCCACGACGCCGTGGACGCCATCGACACCGCACTGCTCCCCCGCTGCTCCATCACGCCCAGCGGCTAGACCGCCGCGCCCACACTTCGTCGCCACGTCCGCGAT
>NZ_MAXF01000234.1 GCF_001704635.1 Streptomyces sparsogenes
CATCGCCTCAAACCCGCAGCAGCAAGAACTGGGTCGCCATCCCTCCGCGCGTGGCAGCCGCGCTCACAAAGCAGGCGTCCCCCCGCATCACCCTTCACGACCTGCGACACCTCGCCGCCACCCTCTCCATCACCGCGGGCACCCCACTCACCGTCGTCTCCAAAACCCTGCGGCACTCCACCCTCTCCACCACCGCCAACCTCTACAGCCACCTCACCCAGCAAGCCGCCCACGACGCCGTGGACGCCATCGACACCGCACTGCTCCCCCGCTGCTCCATCACGCCCAGCGGCTAGACCGCCGCGCCCACACTTCGTCGCCACGTCCGCGATATCAGGCGAGGTCAGGCACTCAACTCTCAACCCGGCCACGTGGAGCGACATCTCCCTTGCCTTGATCGATATCGACGTGTTAACGCAGTTGTCCGCCACTCCTCGCGCCCTGCGCGCGTCACAGAGAGGAGCGGACCCTTCAGTTGGTTAATGAACACTAACGAATCTGGGCTCACTCTCGGGCCTTGACCTCGATCGGGCCACCCCCATACGTTATTGCCGAATAACATTCGACGGAAGGGTAGGTTGGTGTATGGACTTCATCCTCGCGAACACCTGCAACGCCCCTGCCTCCCAAGCTGCCCGCGAGGTGTGGAATGACTGAGCAACTGCAAGGGGTGGACGCAGCTGCCTTCCGCTCGGCGCTGGTGAACTCTGCGCTCGGCGCCCTCGTCCAGGGCGGCGGGGCCATTGTTCGGGAACCGGAGGAGGGCCCCCACGAGGTTCGGGCCGTGGCTCGAGACCCATGGGGCAACACCGTGGTGCTCTACGGGCCGCGGTAGGCGGTCAGTTCCGGTCCCGGGGGCCCGAACGTGCGAAGCCCAACGCGCTCAGCATTTCGTCCTCATGCGTCTTCCCTGCGCTGATCTACACCTCACCTTCTTCTGGCCGAGGTTCAATCGCAGAGGGCTTCTCTGGTCGGTCTATGGAGGGCTGGCACTGTGTCCCCTGTTCACGATTGGCTCACCGGCCGTCTCAGGGACCGAGAGTTCGCTATGGCCGACACTGGACCTCAACTGGTACCCCTATTACAACGCAGGATTGTTTTCCACGCCAGCGGCACTCTTTCTCGGATGGCTCGGAACTCTCACCTCGTCGAGGCACAACGGAACAAAATCGCGTGAAGCGTATAGGCGGAAAGGGGGGTCGGGTCCGTGGCCACGGCCAGGAACTATTGGTTCAACTCCGGGCTTGCGCGGATACGCGCTGCCCCAAGCAGCAAGAAGATCACGCCCTACTAGAGGCCGAACGCCCTCCCTCATTACGGGAGGGCAAGTCGGCCTGTCATACGGGACAATTGTTGTCTGCATGTCGGGAGAGCCATAAAGTGAACGAGCGTCCGTCAATCGCAAAACTCAAGGAAGAGCGCAGGTTCGCACCCCCCGCCGACCTGGCCGCAGGCGCCAACGTCACCGCGGAGGCGTATGAACAGGCCAAGGCTGACAGGCTCGGCTTCTGGGCCGAGCAGGCCCGCCGGCTGACCTGGGCCAAAGAGCCTACCGAGACGCTGGACTGGTCGAACCCGCCGTTCGCGAAGTGGTTCAAGGACGGCGAGCTCAACGTCGCGTACAACTGCGTGGACCGGCATGTGGAGGCCGGACACGGCGACCGGGTCGCCATCCACTTCGAGGGCGAGCCCGGCGACAGCCGCGCGATCACCTACGCCGAGCTCAAGGACGAGGTCTGCAAGGCCGCCAACGCCCTGCTGGAGCTGGGTGTCCAGAAGGGCGACCGGGTCGCGGTCTACATGCCGATGATCCCGGAGACGGCGGTCGCGATGCTGGCCTGCGCGCGTATCGGCGCGGCGCACTCCGTCGTCTTCGGCGGCTTCTCGGCGGATGCCATCGCCACCCGGATCCAGGACGCGGACGCCAAGGTCGTCATCACTTCCGACGGCGGCTACCGACGCGGCAAGCCGACTGCGCTCAAGCCGGCCGTGGACGACGCGGTGGCGCGCGTGGAGAACGTCGAGCATGTACTCGTCGTCCGGCGCACCGGTCAGGACGTGGCATGGGACGACAGCCGCGACGTGTGGTGGCACGAGATCGTCGAGCGGCAGAGCGCCGAGCACACGCCTGAGGCGTTCGAGGCGGAGCACCCGCTGTTCATCCTGTACACCTCCGGGACGACGGGTAAGCCCAAGGGCATCCTGCACACGTCCGGCGGCTACCTCACCCAGACCGCATATACCCACCACTCCGTCTTCGACCTCAAGCCGGAGACGGACGTCTACTGGTGCACCGCCGACGTCGGCTGGGTGACCGGGCACTCGTATGGCGTGTACGGGCCGCTGGCGAACGCCGCGACGCAGGTCATGTACGAGGGCACGCCGGACGCACCGCACCAGGGCCGGTTCTGGGAGATCGTGCAGAAGTACGGTGTGACGATCCTGTACACGGCGCCGACCGCGATCCGTACGTTCATGAAGTGGGGCGACGACATCCCCGCGAAGTTCGACCTCGGCAGCCTGCGGCTGCTGGGTTCCGCAGGTGAGCCGATCAACCCCGAGGCGTGGATCTGGTACCGCAAGAACATCGGCGCCGACCGCACCCCGGTCCTCGACACCTGGTGGCAGACCGAAACCGGCGCAATGATGATCTCGCCACTGCCGGGCGTCACCGCGACCAAGCCCGGCTCCGCGCAGAGCCCGCTGCCCGGCATTTCCGCGACCGTCGTCGACGACAAAGGCAACGAGGTGCCCGACGGTGATAGCGGCTACCTTGTGCTGACCGAGCCGTGGCCGTCGATGCTGCGCACCATCTGGGGCGACGACCAGCGGTTCCTGGACACGTACTGGTCGCGGTTCGAGGGCAAGTACTTCGCCGGCGACGGGGCGAAGAAGGATGACGACGGGGACATCTGGCTGCTGGGCCGGGTCGACGACGTCATGGTGGTGTCTGGGCACAACATCTCCACCACGGAGGTGGAGTCGGCGCTGGCGTCGCACCCTTCGGTCGCCGAGGCGGCCGTCGTCGGCGCAACGGACGAGACGACCGGGCAGGCGATCGTCGCCTTCGTGATTCTGCGCAGTACGGCCGCCGAGACCGAAGACCTGGTCGCCGACCTGCGCAACCACGTCGGCGCCACCCTCGGCCCGATCGCCAAGCCGAAGCGGATCCTGCCGGTGGCCGAGCTGCCCAAGACCCGCTCCGGCAAGATCATGCGCCGGCTGCTGCGGGACGTCGCCGAGAACCGCCGGCTCGGTGATGTCACCACGCTGACCGACGCGACCGTCATGGACCTCATCCAGGCGAAGCTCCCGGCGGCGCCGAGCGAAGACTGAGCGAGGAACGCGTCCGGAGGGCACCCGGCGACCGCGCCAGGTGTCCTCCGCGAACGTATGGCGGAGCCCGCCGATATAACGACATTCCGGCATGTCGCCGTAGGACTGGCCGTCGGCGTGCTGCTGCTCGCCGGCCCGGCAGTCGCCCCGCGACCGACAACGACACGGTCGTGGCGGCAGGCTGCGGTACGAGCGCCAACGCCGACTCACGCCAGCGCTGTATCGGGCCGTGTTCAGCGTGTCTGCCGATGGTGTGAGCGGCGCTTGACCTCGGCGACGGCCGGGGGAGAGGGTCTGTACGCACGGTCTGCTGGCGACGTGCACCAGTTTCTCTGATGGCCTCGGCGCCGGCTCCTCTTGCTTGAGTCACGCGGAGCGCCCCACGTAACGGACCAGCCACGTGAGCATGGCGTCGAGGTCATTGGCGGCCGAGAGGACCTTGTCGACGGCTTCCGGGGTGTGTAGCCAGTCGTCGCAGCCGAGGGGGCGGGCAGCGATCAGTGAGCGGTGGCGCAGCAAGTCCGTACGGGAGTGGCCGGGCGGATATCCCCGCGGGGTCTGTTTCATCACGTCCCCGGAGATGTCGTAGCCCCTCTTTCTCAAGTCCTCGATGATGGCGGCGAGCTCGCGGCCGCTGCCCTCGGCGGCGACGCCTTTGCGGAACATGGCGACCTGGCCGGGGTCCGGATACCACCAAGCGCCCTGGATCCGCAGGCCGTCCAGGTCGAACCGCAGACCGATCTCGATCTTGCGGCCGAGACGGATCACCGCGCCCTGATGCTGCCACCACCAGGAGTTCCTGCGGTAGTGCCAAACGGAGAAGTCCTCATACCGGGGATCGGCGTCTGCCACATCATTCAGCAGTGCGATCATCGGCTGCCGGACCAGACGTTCGCGATCCGCGCGGTACTGCTCGCGCACTGCGTGTGACGGCTCGCCCTGCAAATGCAGCAACACGTCCATGGCTCGCTCTGGCCAGCCGGTGAATCCTTTGCTCATGCGGGGCACGATAAAGCCAGAGCGTCGACCGAACAGGGTTGGATACAGAGCAGGAGGCTGGGTCGCCTCGGCCGGGGTTGCGACAGGGGCGTCGGAGTGGCGATTCCGGGGGGCGCGATGTGGCAGAGGGTGTCGAATGAGGCACTGCCCGCGAAGGAGCAGTTGCCCTATTGGGCCGAGTTGGTCTCCCGTGAGCTGGCACCGCTCACCCTGAGCAGCGCGAACGTCGCGGGCTTCCCCGCGCGGGCCTCCGTGCTGTCCCTGGGCTCCGTACGGGTGGCCGCGTTCGACAGCCCGCCCGCGCACCTTAGACGCACCTGGGCGGACATCCGGCGGTCCGACCCGGGCACGTACCAGCTGACCTTCGTCTCCGGCACCTCTTTGTGGATCAGCCAGCGGCGCCAGGACTCCGGGCTGGTGCTCGGCGACATGGTGCTCTTCGACGTATCGCACCCGTTCGAGGGCGCGGTGCCCGACCAAGGCCGCCACACCCAGGTGGTCATCATGCAGTTGCCGCGCGAACTGCTCCCGCTTCCGCCGGACAAGGTCCACCGGCTCCTCGCCCAGCCCTTGTCGGCCCGCACGGGCATGGGAGCGATCCTCGCCCGGTTCATGACCACACTGGACGCCTACGGCCCTGACTGCGACCCCCGCGAACTGAGCCGATTAGGAGTGATGGCGCTCGACCTGGCGGGCGCCTGTCTGGCCCAGCACCTCGGAGCCTACGACGACCTTCCGGTCGAGACCCGCCAGCAGGCCATGCTGGACCGCGTCAACGCCTTCATCGACCACAACCTCAGCGATCCGGAGCTGAGACCGGCGGACATCGCGGCACACCATCACATCTCCGTGCGCTCCCTGCACACGCTCTTCCAGCAGCAGGGGGAGACCGTGGCGGCCTCGATACGCCGGCGCCGCCTGGAACGCTGCCACACCGACCTCACCGACCCACGGCAGCGGCGGCGGTCCATCAGCGCCATCGCCGCCCGGTGGGGATTTGTGCGCCCGGCGGACTTCAGCCGGGCGTTCCGCGGCGCGTACGGCGTGACGCCCAGAGAACTCCGGCAGGCGGCACTGTGCAGTCAGCCGGATACGCGCAACGGGCTGCGCTGAACGACAAGTAACACCGCACGCATCGCCAACTCGCAGCCGGCGGCGCGTGCCACGATGTCAGGCGGGAGAAGGGTACGGGGGCCCAGCGCCGCACGAAGCCCTGCTCGGCGTTCCGGTCGCAGTCGTCAATCACTCATGACGGACGGGGCGTTCCAGCGATGCGCAAGCACCTCGGCGGGGCGCCGGGTGAGACCAGCGCAACCCTTCACGTGGATGTCCAAGGCACTCATGGAGGTTCCTCTGTGATCTCACGGCACGCACGAGGGGCGCGGCTCCTCTTGGCCCTACTTGCCGGGCTCGCAGCCTGCACGTTCACCATCGCACCTGCCACGGCGGACGAGCAGGCAAGGACGGAAAGACTGGCGATCAGACCCCAGGGAGCGCTTATCGATCTTCCCGCGGCCCACCGGGAGGCCCGGAGCGTAACCGTGAAGGCCGCGCCCCCGACGAGCTGTGTATGGGGCTGGGACCAGGGAACGGAGGCGTTGGCCTGGTACGCCGAAAACAAGTTGGTCAATACTCACAACCAGTGGACGGGCCACTGGGAGTGTCTCGCGGCCGAGCCTGGTTCCGAGTACGGCTATCTCGATGCGAACAGCGAGATCATCCTCAACGGTGTCGAGAGGGCAGACGGCGTCATGGACTCCTGCGAGCAGGGGGACCTTGGCGGCTGCCTGGGCGTTGCCACGCCCGGGCAGTGGGACTGCTCGGGAGGCGCCGCTTGCGCGGGGAACTACACCATCCAGGCAGCCTTCATCGTTGAACTGGCTGATGGGTGGACGTGGACTGGCCCCGGAACAGACGGGCCGTGTAGGTACTGGAGCGCGGACCACACAACCATCGCCTGCTTAGCGCAGTGGAGTTACCACTTCCCGGCCGTACGACCGTAACGACGCGCCGCACCTGCGAGGGCGAAAGAGAGCGCCAAGGCGCTGCTTCCGCCTGAGCGGGTGCGACCGCAGAGCCGTAGGGGAGCCTCCACGCCGGCCGAGCCCGCCTCACCGTCGAGAATCTGGCCAGGCGCCTACCGCGGCGTCCACGCCCCCGCCCGCGGCCGCAACGACAGTCTGGCCCGCCGCCCCGGCTCCGCGGCCAGGAACACCACCTGCTGCACCTGAGGCCCACACCCGGGGCACCCGAGCCCGTGCCGCACCTCAGCCCGCAGGCCCGCCACGCCTCTCCCCACCACCCTCCTCTCTCCGGCCCCTCCCAGGCCCCGCCCGTTCCACGCCCACCCAAGGAGCTGACGATGTCCGAGATGAACACCGCGTGCCCCGTGGCAGCCCTGACCGCCGCCGCAGCACTGCTTGCAGCAGGGATCACACTGGCCGCCGCACCCCCAGCCGCTGCCGCCCAGGGTGACATCAACTGCCCCAGCGCCCAGTGGTACGCCGACGACATCGACTGCCGCATGACGCACAACGGCCCCGGCAGCCGGTGGTACGAAGGCGAATGGGTGGCGGTGCACATCACCCGCTACGGCACGGCCTGGGCCAACGGATACGACCCCCACGCCGGCCATTACTACAGCGTGCTGCTGTCCAATGGCTCCACCAGCATGTACTCCGAGGCCAAGTACGGCGGTACCGGCATCGGCGTCTCCGTCGGCACGGTCTCGGTGACCAGCCAGGTCAAGGCCGCCCTGGGCGTCCGAAACGGCAACATCATCACCGTCACCCGCAGAGCCTGACCCTGCTCACCCAGTGAAGAACCACCATGAATGCGGCTCCGGCGGCCGCCGTCGCCCCGCAGCACGGCCCTCTCCAGCGCGACCAAGACCTCCTCGTCGACCCGCAGGCCCGCCGCGTCGTGATGGGCCCGGGCCATGGTCGAGTCGATGCTGACCAGCGAGAGATCCACCTGACCCCGCCTGGCGGCTCCGCGTCTCGCCACACGAGTGTTCCACCAGCCCGGGTGATCACGACTCCGTACACGCCCTTGGCGACATCAGGTGCGGGGAAAGCTTCGGCCCCGCTCAGCCACTCACCACACCGAGCAGGACCCGGACCGTCTCCGCCATCGCCTCCCGGCCCTGGGCGACGTAGGGGCGGGGGTCGGTCAGGTCGGGGCGCTCCGCCAGCGTCTCGCGGACCGCGCCGGTGAACGCGATGTTGAGAGCGGTACCGATGTTGATCTTCACGATGCCCGCCTGAACGGCTTGTCGCAGATCGTCGTCGCCGACGCCCGACGAACCGTGCAGCACCAGAGGTACGGGCACGGCCTCCCGCAGGCGTTCGATGAGCGCGTGGTCCAGTGTCGCGGAGCGTTCGGTCATCGCGTGGCTGCTGCCGACGGCGACGGCCAGGGCGTCCACGCCGGTGTCCGCGACATAGCGCGCCGCCTCCTGTGGGTCGGTGCGCACCCCGGCCGCGTGGGCGCTCGCGGGAGCGTCGGGCTTGCCGCCCACATAGCCGAGTTCGGCCTCCAGCCACAGGCCCGCGCCGTGGGCCCACTGGGTCGCGGCGCGGGTGGCGGCGAGGTTCTCGGCGTACGGCCGCGCCCCGGCGTCGAACATCGCGGAGGAGAACCCCGCGTCCGCCGCCGTGCGCAGCAGCCGCATGTCCGTCACGTGGTCCATGTGCAGTGCGACGTCGACGTCACAGGCCTTGCCGACCTCGGCCGCGGCCCGCGCGATCGGCTCGACCCGGCCGCCGTGGAACCGTACGGCGTTCTCGCTGATCTGCAGGATCACCCCCGGGGCGCCCGCGGCGGCCGCGCCGGCGGTGATCGCCTCGGCGTGCTCCAGCGTGATCACGTTGAACGCCGCGACGGCCCGGCCTGCGGCGGCGGCCTTCGAGACGAGTTCGCGCGTGGGAACCAGGGGCATAAAGGTGTCCCCTCGCTTTCATGTCGGTTCGGTGAGTACGGGCCGGTGTCGGCCCGTACCGCTACGTGGTTCGGCCGGTACGGATATGTGGGCGATCAGGACTTCTGCGGGGCCGGACTCACGTCCGCGCCGTCGTCCGCCGCGCCCGGGGCCACGGAGTTCTCGCCGCTCTTCTCGTCGCTGTAGACCATCAGGGTCGAGCCCGCGAGGGCCAGCACGATACCGAGGGCGCCCCACACGTTCGGGAGCGTCCGGTAGACCGCCAGGGACAGCACGATGGTCAGCACCGGGGCCAGCGCGTTGGTGATGGGGGCGACGACCGTGGCCTTGCCCCGGCTGAACGCCATGACCAGGAACAACGCGCCGACCGCGTTGAGGACCTGCGTCACCGCGGTGAGGGCCGGCGCCTGCCACGGAGCGTCGGACGGGAATTCGCCCATCATCGCGAACGCCACCGGAACCAGCAGCAGTCCGCTGATGGTCATCCAGCCGAAGGTCGTCGCGTCGTTGACCCCGACCACCGCGGCCTTGCGCATGCAGAACGCCTGCACGCCCCAGGCAACACAGATCAGGATGGCCATCAGCAGCCACGGGCCGTGCGAGTTCGAGTCGTCCTTGCCGCTGGGAATGCTGAGCAGCACGATCGCCGCCAGCGCCGCGACGACACCCACGAGGGCGAGCCGGTTGATCCGCTCCCGCAGCAGCGCCATCGCCATGAGGACGGTGACCACCGGGGAGAGCGACACCAGGGGGAAGATCAGGTACGCCGGGCCGTTGGCGAGCGCGTGGAACAGCAGGAGTTGGCCGCCGGCACCGGTCAGCCCCGCGATCAGTCCGTACACGGCGGCGATCGGCCGGCGGTCGAATGTGTGGCCGCGCATCGCGAAGTACGCGGGTATGAGCATCGTGAAGGCCCAGATGATGTAGATCATCTCGTTGGGGTAGCCGTACCTGCTGTTCGGCTCGCTGGAGAAGGCGCCCCACACACCCCAGAACAGGACCAGCAGCGACGCGTACGGGATCCAGCTCTTCGTGCCTCTGTTCATCGGTCTTCCCCTCGTGAGGCGGAGATCCCGGAGGCCATGCGCAGCGCGTCGAGCGCGGGCCGGCCGAGCGGAATTCCGGCGATTTTCGCCGCGTACAGGGCGGCACCTACGACGGGCTCGTACAGAGGCTGTCGCAGTTCGTAGTGGGTGAAACGACTCTTCAGTTCGGTGGCGAACGCCTCCAGAACCGCGTCCGCGCCGAAGGTGCCGCCCGAGCAGGAGACCGGTACGGTCTCGTCCGGGCCGAACTCCAGCCGCTCGCGGGTGACTTCGACGAGCAGGGCGAGTTCCCGGCCGGCCTCGGCGAGGATCGCCGAGGCGGCCTCGTCGCCCAGACCGGCCGCCTCGGCCACCGAGCGGCTGAGCGCGGCGATCCGGCCGCGGTCGCCCTGCCACTGGTTGTGGACGACGTCGATCACGTCGAGGTCGGACGCGAGATCCAGGTGGCGCCGGAACACCTCGGCCAGGGGGCCCTCGGGGAGCCGTCCGTCGCCCATCCGCGAGAAGGCGTTGAGGCCGCGGATCGCGATCCAGTGCGCCGATCCCTCATCGCCGAACATCTCGCTCCAGCCACCGACGCGCACGCTCCGGCCCAGCCGCTCGCCGTAGGTCATGGAGCCGGTGCCGCTGATGACGTTGATGCCGTCGACCGCGCCCAGTGAACCAGCCCAGCCGCAGACCATGTCGTTGTCGCAGGCGTAGCGGTCGTGTCCGAGCACGGCTCGCGGGGTCGCGTTCAGGACGGGCAGATCGCGGGCCGCCTCCCCGTAACCGGGCAAGCCGAAAAAGGCGTACTCGATGTCGGCGGGGGTCAGCTCGGCCGCCGCACAGACAGCGTCGACGCCTTCCCCCAGCACACGCTCGACGAGCTCGATGCCGTGGGAGAAGTAGTACGAACTTGCCGCCTGCGCTCGCGCCACGACTTGTCCGCCCCGGTCGACCAGGCAGAATGCGGTTTTCGTACCGCCGCCGTCGACACCTAGGAACATCGTTGTACCTCCGTCCGGCGCCCTGGATCCGCGCCGTTGATGCCTTTGATCAGTGGTGCAAGGAGTGCAGGGTCACGCCCTGCACGACGCGGTTGACCTCACCCGAGGGGAACGGGTTGTCGGCCCGCAGGCCCAGGGCCTGGGAGGCGCGCAGGGCGATGAGCTGGGCGTACACCACAGCGGACAGCGCCAGGGCGACGTCCTCGACGCCATCGAGGCCCGGCAGCGGCCAGGCGTCGTTGCCGTCCGCTTCCGCGTCGGGGCCCGCGGAGACCGTGACGACGCTGCCGGCGGGAAGATTTCCGCGCAGCTCCGCGGAGATGTCCTGGTCGTACTTGCGGGTGTAGGGGTCGTTCGACATGTACACCACGGCGACCGAACGGTCGTTGAGCACCGCCTTGGGACCGTGCCGGAATCCCAGCGAGGTCTCCGAGACGGCCATGAGCCTCCCACCGGTGAGTTCGAGCACCTTCAGCGCCGACTCCGCGGCGAGGCCCTTCAGCGGGCCGCTGCCCAGGAAGACGATGCGCTCGGGCGCGCGGGCCACGAGGGCGCCGACGGTGCGGTCCACGGCGTCGCTCTCGCAGATCGACTCGACCGCCTCGGCCAGGCGTTCGGCGACCCCGTCGTAGGCGCTGCCGCCGAGAGCGAGCAGTGCCGCGAGCGTCATGCACGTGAAGCTCGACGTCATGGCGAAACCGCGGTCGTTGGACGCGGCCGGCATCAGCAGCACGTGGGACTTCGGCAGCTCCGCGTGCTCGCGGGCCAGGCGGCCCTGCTCGTTGCAGGTGATCACGAGGTGGTGCACCTCGGAGAGGACCTGGTCGGCCAGGGCGGTGGCGGCCACGGACTCCGGGCTGTCACCCGAGCGCGCGAAGGAGACCAGCAGCGTGGGAACGTCCTCGGCGAGACAGCCGCGGGGGTCGGCGACGAGGTCCGTGGTGGGGACCGCGTCGACGCGGCGTCCCAGGCGCCGGGCCAGGGCGGGCTGGAGCACCTGGCCGGCGAACGCGGAGGTGCCGGCACCGGTGAGTACGACGCGCAGGTCACCGCGGGCGACGAGCGGACGTAGGAAGGCGTCCAGCGACTCCCGGGAGTCCGCGACGATCCGGTCGACCTCCCGCCACAGGGCGGGCTGCTGGGCGATCTCGCGGGCGGTGTGGGTGGCGCCGTCGTCCAGGGACAGGGCGCCGGAGGGCGTGGTCACACGTGCTCCATCAGGTGGGGGTGGGAGGCGCGGTCGTAGTCGCGCAGAACGTCGCGGATGTGGTCCACGGCCAGGTCGCGCGGCCGGGCGGCGAGCTCGCCGTGGCGGACGCGGGCGTACTGGAGTGGGAGGTGGGCGCTGAGCAGCGGCAGGGGGATGTCCACGGCCGAGAGGTTGTCCATCAGCCGGGCCTGGGCCTTTTCGATCTCAGGGTCGGGCCAGTAGTAACGCATCCGGTCGCTGTAGCTGTAGCGGCGGGCGAGGCGCTGCTCGGCAGCGCTGCCCGGATAGTAGCCCTCCCACTTGGCGGGCTCGGCGAGCATCCGCTCCTCGACGACCTCGGGAAGGCGTGACCGCTCGGCGGCCGGGACCAGCTCGTCCTCGATCGCGGCGAGGGCGAACAGCGCCTCGCGCAGGGCGAAGGTCAGCCCGGGGCCCACCTTGAGGACCGCCCAGTGGTCCTCGACCAGTGCGGTGAGCGTCTCGGCGGTCTGGTAGTCGGTCGAGTGGGCCTCGTAGACCATGGTGGGCTCGTCGTCGAGGACCTTGCGCAGCTCCTCGGTCAGCTCGCGCCGGTAGTCGACGACCTGCACATGGTCGAACTCGACGGCCGGCTGGACCACGAGGGCCATGACGCGCGGCCAGACCTCGTCGATGCCGTGCTGGGCGAACGCCTTGCGGTGCTGCTCCAGAGTGGTGCGCGCCGCCTCGGGCGTGGTCGGGACGAGCGCGTCGAGCGTCTCGTGCGCGCCGCCGGGTGTGGGCACCTCGGTACCGATCACGTACCGGATCCGCTCGGCCCGCTCGGGGCCGGCCGTCTCCTCGGCCACCCGGATCAGCCGCGCGGCGCGTTCGGCGACCACATCGTCGGTCAGCGGTACGGGGTCACCGGCGCAGGCGAAGCTGCAGTCCAGGTGGATCTTGGTGAAGTCCGCCGCCACGTAGGCGGCGACCAGGGCGTCGGCCCGCTCCATCGCCTCGTCGGGCGTCAGGGACTGCCACCGGTTCGGTCCGAGGTGGTCGCCGCCGAGAATCACGCGGTCCAGTGGCAGACCACTTTCGGCGGCGATGCCGTACACGAGGTCGCGGAAGTCCGCGGGCCGCATGCCCGTGTAACCGCCGTACTGGTCGACCTGGTTCGAGGTCGCCTCCACCAGTACATGACCGCCGGTCTCCCGTGCTTGCACCACGGCTGCCTCGATGACCAGCGGATGAGCCGAACACACCGAGGTGATGCCCTGCGGCTGTCCGGCCTTCTGACGCCGGACCACCTCGCTCAATGGGCTCTGCATTGCCAACCCCTTACTCAATGTGTATCTCAAGCCAATGTGCCGTCATGGCCTGCGGCTCATTTCGGACAGTACTGGTCTTATTTGGGGTCGTCAATAGTCTTATTCTGGTCTGCATCTGGTATTGCACAAGGTATTGCGCAACCGAGCCGGCGGATCCGCGGCGATCGTCCAAGTCCGGCTGGTGATCGTTTAAGTCTGGTTGGTGATGGAGGCCCGGAACCGGTAGCGGTCCCCCCGGTAGACCTGGACGGTCAGTTCGATCGGGCGTGATTCCTGGTTCGACGTCAGCTGGGTCGCGACGAGCATCGGCATGGTCTCCCCGATCTCGAACAGCTCGATCTCCCGTGGCGTCGGGTGGCGGGCCTCGACCGAATAGTCCGCGATGCGGGGCAGCTGCGGCGGGTTGGCGGCGCGCAGGGTGGCGTAGAGCGAGGCCGTATTGAAGTCGGTCTCGGCCAGGGCGGGGCAGGCCGCCAACGGAAGCCGGTTGTGCTCGAGCGCGACGAGCAGACCGTCGAGGAAGCGCAGTCGGTGGAGGTCGAAGAGGTCGGCGCCCGGAGCGATCCGGAGCTGCTCGGCCTCGGACACCGTGGCCGGGCGAACGGTGGCGGAGAGCACCTTGCCGGCCGCGGTCAAGCCGTTGACCTGCGCATAGTCGGCGAACCCCTGGACCTGCGGGGCCGCCGAGGCGGACGTCGTCGTCGCCTCGGGGGGCAGACCGAGCTCGGCGACGAACCACCCGCGCGACGACGACGGCCGCACGATGCCCCGCGACTCCAATTGCGCGAGGGCCGCTCGCAGCGTCACGCGCGACACGGCGTACCGGTCGGCCAGGGCCCGCTCGGAGGGCAGCCGGTCACCGGGGCGGGCGGCAGCGGCGCGCAGGTCGTCGAGCAACTGCGTGGCTGTGCGCTCGTACAACGGGAGGACGTCGTCACCGAACAGGCCTCTGGGCATCGACGTGCTCGCATCTGTCATACCAGAAGCATACCAATCCGATCGACGGCGCGAACCCTCCTCGAGGAGGCCCCACCCGTTGACATGCCACTCGCATACCGCTTACGTTCTCGAAGCAGACCACCCGGTGATAAAGAAGTCGCCCGTGAGCGACCTTCCGTTTCGCCGGGCCTCGGGCACCCGCCGGTGATCGACGCAGCGTTGTCGCAGCTCACCGAGGATGCCCGTCCGCTGCTGCCGGAGGCGACCTCGCGCTGGGGCACGCGTTCGGACGATAAGCCGTTCCCCCGACCCCAGCCGACCCACTGCGAAAACCGGTAGTAGACCAGGCACCGACCAGCCTTACGGACAGCCTTACGGACGGTCGCTTCGTCGCGAGCGTGCGGCTCGACTTTGACGATCCCCAACGACGGACAAAAGGCGGCTGCCCCAGTCGGGCACGCACGACCGAAAGAGAGTTCGACATGACGGACATGAACCGGCGAAGCGTACTGAAGGTGGCGCTGGGGGGTGCCGGCCTGGCCGCCTTCCCCGCCGTGGCCATGGGCGCCTCACCCGCGGCCGCCGCACCGAACTCGGATCCTGACCTCGTCGGAGTCGGCGACACCTCCATCACCCTGGAGTTCGACGACCAACTGCGAAGCCGGGTGGCGCTCAAGGGCGTCGACCTCACCCGCTTCGACGCCGGCGAAGCCCTGCTGGTGGGTGGTAAGGCCATCGAGGCGTTCGCCTACCGCGGGCACCGGACCCGCGGCATCCGGCACCCCCGCCACGGCGCGGGCGTCCGGGTGACCATCGAGGGCATGTCCAAGGAAGGCGTACAGAAGACGGTCGTGCTGACCTCCTTCGAGCGTCTTACCGGCATGATCGTGATGAAGGTGACCTACACCAACAGGTCCTCCACCGCGCTGAAGGTGACCGGGTGGCGCAACGGAGCCCATGAACTCCTGGAGACTCCCGACGGCTTCTACACCTTCTCCGGTACCACGTACACGGACCGCCGCGACTGGGTGATGCCGGTGAATGACGGCTATGTCCAGCAGAACTCGTTGGGGATGGACTCCTCCGACTACGGCGGCGGCACCCCGCTGGCGACCGTCTGGCGCCGGGGCGCGGGCCTCTCCGTCGGACATGTCGAGCCCGTGGCGACGGCCCTGCGCATGCCGGTCCGCAAGACGGACGCCGGAGCGAGCATCGCCATCCAGGACGGCACCGCCCGCACCCTGAAGCCGGGCCGTCGGCTCAGCACCGACACCACGTTCCTGACCGCCCTCCCGGGCGACCACTTCGTGCCGCTCCAGCGGTACCGCGACTACATGAGCGACATCGGCCAGCGCGCCCCCAAGGTCCCCGCCTCGGCCTTCGAGCCCATCTGGTGTGCCTGGGGCTACGAGCGCGACTTCACCATCGAGCAGATCACCGGAGCGCTGCCGAAGGCGCACGAGGTCGGTCTGCGCTGGGCCGTGCTCGACGACGGCTGGCAGAGCAACGAGGGCGACTGGGACATCAACACGGCGAAGTTCCCGCGCGGCGAAGCGGACATGCGGGCCTTCACCAAGGAGATACGGGACGCCGGTCTGCGGCCGCGCCTGTGGTGGGCCCCGCTGGCGGCGGACCCCGACAGCAACCTGTTCCGGGACCGGCCCGACATGCTGCTGCTGGACCGCGACGGCAACAAGCAGGACGTCACCTGGTGGGACGCCTACACCCTCTGTCCGGCCTACCAGCCGACGGTGGACTACTTCGTCGAGCAGGCGAAGAGGTTCATCGGCGACTGGGGTTACGAGGGGCTCAAGATCGACGGCCAGCACCTCAACAGCGTCGCGCCCTGCTACAACCCGAAGCACCGGCACGCCCGCCCCGAGGAATCCACCGAGGGCGTGGCCCTGTTCTGGAAGGCGATCCACGAAGCCGCGCACGAGGCGAACCCCGACGCCCTCGTCGAGCTATGCCCCTGCGGCACCGCCTTCGCCTTCCACAACCTGCCCTACGTCGACCAGTACCCCAGCTCGGACCCGGAGTCCTCCTACCAGGTCCGGAGCAAGGGCAAGACGATGAAGGCGCTGATGGGCGCGGGCAGCAGCTACGCCGGCGACCACGTCGAACTGAGCGACGGCGGGAACGACTTCGCGTCCTCTTACGGGGTCGGAGCCGTCCTGTCGACCAAGTTCACCCTCCCCGGAACCGGAGCCCCGGACAAGGCGACCGACCTCACCCCGGAGAAGGAGGTCCTCTGGCGCAAGTGGGTGTCCCTGTACGAGAAGAACATGCTGTCCACCGGCGAGTACCGCGGTGAGCTGTACGACATCGGCTTCGACAAGCCCGAGGCGCATGTCGTGGCCAAGAAGCGGACCCTCCACTACGCCTTCTACGCCGACCAGTGGGACGGGACGGTCGAGCTGCGCGGTCTGGGCCGCACGCGGTACCGCCTGACCGACCCGTTCACCGGCAAGTCACTCGGAACTGCCACTGCTCAGCACAACACCGTGAAGCTGTCCTTCGAGCGGTTCCAGCTCATCGTGGCCGAGCCCATCGGCTGATCAGCCGGGGCGGCCGGGCGGCCGGGGTGGCCGGGGCAACACTTTTGATAATGCGAGTGGCGTGCCACAGGTTTGCCGGACCCCCGCTTCTCCACCCGTGACGTGGAGTCCCGGATGCCCCGCCTGGTACCGGACACCCCGCCGCAGCGTGTCCTCGCGGCCACGAACTTCGTCTACACCATGAGCTACGGCCTCTGTCTGACGGCCGGTCTGCTCTACTTCGCCGAGGCGGTCCACCTTTCGGCAGGTCAGGTGGGGCTCGAACTCGGCATGGCCGGTGTGGTCGCGCTGGTCCTGGGCGTCACCGTCGGTCATCATCTGGCGGACCGGCACGGCGCGCGCGGCGTCTACGCGGTGACGCTCACTGTCCAGGCGCTGGCCACCAGCTGCTTCGTGCGGGCGGACACCTTCTGGCCGTTCGTGGTCGCGGACTGCGCGGCCGCCGGGGCGAGGACGGCCGGGACAGCCGCCCGCTCCCCGCGGCCGGGACCACCACCTTGGCCGGGGTGAGCAGCCCTTCCCCCGCTTGTATCCGGTCGGTGCACATTCGCTAGCGAATACACGGGAAGCCGCAGGTGAGGGAACGAAGTCCGCCGGACGCGCAAGGGCCCTGGCCAGGGCAGTATTTGCCCTGGCCAGGGTCGTGACATAAGCCGGGCAGCCTCTCAGCGCTAGCCGTGTGCTTCCCAGCCCCGTCCGAACAACCACAACCCCGGTCGTCGGGCCATGGCCAGTGAGGTACGCCGCCCAGAATCACGCCTACGGGTCTGGGTGCCAGTACTCGGCGACCGCGCGCCGACGAGTTGGGGGTGCCAACCCCGGGTGCCCTCGCGGCTCGGCTTACACGGCTCTTGTCATCCTGATGAAACCGGTGGGCACGGGCCCGACGGGCTGGACTTCGCTGCGCCCGGCACCACTCAGGGCTGTGCGGGAAAACGGGTCGACGATCCAGTCAAACCGGTGCTCGCGCTGAGGGCCGCGCCCACCGCTATCAGCCTGTACGTGCTCGATGGGGTGGTGGGGGCTGAGCCGCGCTCTCCTACCGCGCGGTCAGGCAGCATCGGGCCGCAGCACGACCCCACCCGGGGTCACGACGTTGGGCAGGATCAGGCGGCCCGGGGGGTGTCGTCGTCGATCTCGCTGAGGGTTTCGGTGCTGGTTTCGGGGGCCCAGGCCCAGCAGACCAGTGCACCGGCGAGCAACACGACGACGCAGCCAGCCAGGGCGGCCTTCATGCCGTAGCTGTCGGCGACCAACGGAAGCAGGAAGGTGCTTCCCGCCGAGCCGATCCGGCTGGCGGCCACGGCGATGCCGACGCCGGAGGCGCGCACGGCGGTGGGGAACAGCTCGGGGGGATAGACGAACTCCAGGTTCACCGCGGCGGCGAGGACGAACGCGAACGCGGTGAACAGCACGACCGCGATCACCGGCGACAGATCGGCGAAGACGGTCAGGCCCGCCAGCAGCGCGCCACCGACCAGGAAGGTGCTGATCAGGAAGAAGCGCCTGGAGATTCGGTCGATGAGCAGAAGCCCCACGATCGCGCCCGCCAGCAGGAACACGTTGTAGAGCGCGCCAGCGCCCAGCTTGCTGGTGACCCCCAGGGACCCCATCACTTGCGGTGTGAAGGTGCCCAGAGCGAAGAACGGGATGACCTGACAGACATAGAACAGCGCGCCGACCGCGGTCCTTCTGCGGTAGGCCGGACCGAACAAGGTCCGCATGCCGCGCTTCGGCGCGGCCTCGACGCGGAGCGGCGGCCGCACGTAGTCCCCGAGGTGTTTGCGTACGATCGCGGCGGCTTCGTCGTCGCGGCCTTTCCGCGTCAGCCACAGCGGTGCCTCCGGCACACCGAGCCGGAGCCCGAGGATCAGCAGCGCGGGAATAGCACTGATGGCCAGCATGTACCGCCAGGCGTCGTCGCTGGTGCCGGAGAGCAGGAAGCCGACCAGGTAGGCGAAGACATAACCGGCCGACCAGGCCACGGCCAGCAGGCTCATAAGCCGGCCTCGAACGTGGCGCGGCGCGTGCTCGGTGACCAGTGACTTGCTGACCACATAGTCGGCGCCGAGAACCAGGCCGAGCAACAGGCGCAGGATCAGCAACTGAGTCGCAGACTGAACGAAGAACTGCGCCGCGGAGAGGATCGCGAAGAGCAGCATGTCCCACGCGAAGATCTGCCGGCGGCCGATCCGGTCGGCGAGCGGGCCAACGATGACGGCGCCCACGAACAGGCCGGTCAGGGTGGCCGCGCCGAGCAGGCCGACCCACAGCGGGGACAGGTCCAGCACCTTGGTGGCCGAGGCGATGACGATGCCGATGATGCCGAGGATGAACCCGTCGGAGAACTGGCCGCCGGTCCCGGCGATCGCCACCCGGATGTGGAAACGGGTGAGCGGGGCATCCTCGTAGGCGACGGAGGTGGCGGAGGTGGAGTGGTGCGCGGAGGTGCTCATGACCCGGTCACTCCATTCCCGGCGGTGGTGTCGCGCAGTCGGGTGGTGGTGTTCTCGTAGCCCTCGGTGGCCGACAGCTCGACCCAGTGGTCGAGGGCGCCGGTGAGGTTGCGTTCACGGTGCGGGCCGTCCCACCGTAGCCCCTCGACGCAGCGGCGGGCGAAGGTCTCTGCCGCTGCGGTGAGGTCGCCGAAAATCGTGATCAGGGCGTCGACGACGACCGGCTCCATCACGTTTAGCTCAAGTTCGCCGTCGGCGACGGCGCAGTCGACGGTCAGGGCCCCGCCCCGGACCCGATGGCTGAGCTGCATGACGTATTCGGGGATCACCGGGTTGACCTTCGCCGGCATGATCGAGGACCCCGCCTGTACGGCCGGGATGGTGAGGTCGCCGAACCCGCCCCGCGGGCCGGAGGAGAGCAGCCTGAAATCCGCCGCGATCTTGGCCATGGTGATCGCGGCACGGGAGCCCGCGGCGGCGATCGCCGCGTAGGGGTCCAGGTGGGACAGGGCGTCGAACCGGTTCGCCGTGGCTGTCACCGGCAGCCCGGTCAGCGCCGCCAACTCGGTGGCGACCCGCTCGCCGAAGCTGTCCGGGGAGCCGATCCCGGTGCCGACCGCCGTGGCGCCGATCGGCACCTCGCGCAGGGCGGCGGCAGCCGACTCCAGGGCGTCGGCCACTCGGCGCGTGGCGGCGGCGTGACCGCGGTGGGAGTCGCCGGCGGTGAGGCTGACGGCATCCTGGAGACAGGTGCGGCCCAGATGCGGGGTGGCGGCGAACTCCTCGGCCTTCCGGTCGAACGCCATGGCCAGCTCACGCAGCGCGGTGACCGGGGCGGCGACCAGTTCCAGCACGGTGAGCGCCATTGCGGTCGGGTAGCTGTCGTTGGTCGACTGCGAGGCGTTGACGTGATCGTTCGGATGCACGAGAACACCGGCGATCGCCGAGGCCCGGGCCGCGATGACCTCGTTGATGTTCATGTTCGTGGTGGTGCCGCCGCCACCGTGCACCAGCGGGGTCGGGAACTGGTCGGCGTGCTTTCCGTCGATGATCTCCTGGCAGGCGCCGGTGATCGCGTCCCGACGCGTACCGTCGAGGACTCCGCACTCGTGGTTGACGCGCGCGGCGGCGAGCTTGACCCGCGCGTAGTTGCGCACGAAGGACGGCACGTCTCCGAAGGCGGGGCCCCGAAGCGGGAAGTTCCGGACACCCAGTTCGGTCTGGAGCCCATAGAGCCGTTTTCCGGTGGTGTCGTAAACGTCGGCGGTCATCGTTCGACTCACCCTCTCCTTGGAAAGCGTCGTTGCAGTGCGTGTCCGCAGTGCCGGGAAGTGTGCGGTCGGGATGGCCTCCGCGCCAATGGCGTTGCTCTTCCAACAACACGCTGAACGGAGCTGACTGGGATCTGGGGTAAGGTTCGTCCAACGATGTTGCTGTATACACAACACCAGGGAGGGTGGGGGTGACGACAGCGAGCGGAGCCGACACCAACGGGTGGCCGGCCGACAGGTCGACATCTGCCGAACGGGTCGCGGCTCTGCTGCTCGCCTTCGGGAAGGGGGGCGCGGGCAGCTACCACGGGGTCAGCGACCTCGCCCGCGCGGTCGGCCGCGAACGCAGCCAGGTCTCCCGCATGCTGCACGCCCTCGAACGCGGCGGGCTGGTCGAACAGGACCCGGTGAGCCGACGCTACCGGCTCGGCTGGTCGCTGCTCGTACTCGCCTCCGGCGCAGGCGACGCGGCACTGCTGCGCGCGGCCCGTCCGGTTCTGCGCAAGGTCGGCGCCCGCACTGGTGAGGTGGCGCTGCTCTCGGTCCAGCGGGGCAACCGCTCCTTGACCGTGCTGCGGGAGGAATCGGCCCAGTCACTGCGCGCCGGGGGCTGGGTAGGGCGCAGTTCCCCCATGCACTGCACCGCCTCCGGTCGCGCGCTGCTGTTCGACTCCGACGACGAACTGGTCGAGGCACTCACCGCCGACGATCTGCTCGCCCCGAGCCATGGCCTCGCCGTTCCCCGTAACCTTGACGAACTTCTGGCCCGGCTGCGTATCGAACGGGAACGTGGCTACGCGGTCGCCAGCGAGGAGGTCGAGATCGGTCTGACCTCGGTCGCTGTGCCCGTCCGCAACCCAGCGGGCGACTTGGTGGCGGTCGTCAACATCTCCGGCCCCACATCCCGGCTGATCACTCGGATCGACGAGGTGGCGCGTCGGCTGCGAGCCGCAGCCACCGCGCTCGAAACGGCCCTGGCCAACCCTCCTCGCCCCCCTCTCTCCCCACCAGGTAGCGAACTGACACGCTGAGCGAAAGGCTCGCCTGCTTCCAGGCAGTTGACCGCGACCGCGCGGTGCCCCCGGACGCCTCGTTAGGACTGTGTCGACAGGGACGACGGGAGAGGCGCGTGCCCCGAAAGGGGGTCTGCATGCGTCACACGCCTGAAGGGTGTCATTATTCCGAGCGGGCTGCTGAGCTGGGCGTTCTCTGTCGATGGTGAGGCAGTCGGGGCGGCGTGGTGTGGTACTCGTTGAGCAGTCCACCAAGGACTTGGCGGCGCCTGACTGCGCCAGCAGGTAGGGGGATGGTGTGCGGGTCGTCGTCGGGTGCTCGTATCGCGAGGCTGCGGTGGGCTCGTCCGGTGTTGTAGTGCTTGGCGTACGTGGTGAGGACGGTGTGCAGGTGTCGTTCGCCGGTGATGAGGAGGCGGTCGGTGCATTCTGCGCGGTCTGTGCGTATCCATCGTTCGGCGAACGCGTTTGACCGGGGGCTTTGTGGCGGTGTCGGGATGACGGCTGTGCCGTTGCCGGCGAAGACGGCGTCGAACGCGGTGGTGGCGCTGGATGAGCGCGACTGTCTCTTCCGGCAACGGCGGACGACCGGATCCGACCGTCGTCTGGCGCCACTTCCAGCGCACCAGACGGCGGTGCCAGGTCAGCAGGGTGCCCGGGGTGACCAGCCGATGGCGGCGTAAGACGGGTGGCAGGTGCCGTGCGAGCGCGGAGAACACCGCACGATCGGCCCAGCAGGACCAGAGAACCCTCCCGACCGACCGGTCAGACGATCTCCACCACGGACACCCGCCGCCGACCAGTCCGAGCACCCCCGAGCCCGCGCACACCAGCCCACGCGACCTGTACTTTTCACGATGCGCACGTCTCAATGCTGGTGGTGCCCGTAGCGCGGTGCCGCGACCAGAGTGCCTCTCCCGCGCGGGGGTGAAGGTGGAGACGTCTTGTCACGGCTCTGTAAGGGGCTTCGGGTCCGGTGTGTTGTGCGGCACTCATGCGCGTACCAGGAGGACCACCTCGCGTGCCGGGATGATGCCGTCAGCGCGGTCTTGAAGGGTGGTGATGCCGAGAGCGATGTCACGGCACGTCGCCTCGACTTCAATCCCGCCACTGCGGTCTGCGAGGGCTATGGCCGCCACCCTCAGTAGATCAGCGGCTTCTGGCTCTGCTCCGACACCACGGGCGACCATCTCCGCTCCCAGGGCAGCGATGCTGTTCGCCAGGCGGCGATCGCCCCTGGCCGAAGAGGGTTCGTGACCGCCGAAGAGCCGTCGTGCTTGTTCCGCCACCAAGTCGGGAAGGGACGTGAGGAGCTCTATGAGAAGTTCAGGGGACGAGGGGCGGATCAGTGCCTGACTCGAACTGATGTTGATCGAGGGGAAGGTGATGACGGGGTCGAAGGGAACACCGTGGCTGTAAACCTCACGGGCTGTACCAGTTAGTAAGTCGTGAAACTGCGGGTCAGTGTGCTGATACGGGAACCCGGTGCTTCTGTCGAAGTCCTCGATGGCGAGGGTTCCGTTCACGGCTCGCTCGTACACCCGCTCCAGGGACACCGACCAGGGATGAGACACGCCCTCCGGCGCCCAGCAGACCGGTGCCCGGTTGCTCCAGTCACGCGGAGGCTGGCTCCATAGGGAGCACGCCGGAGGCAGCAGCGGCTGCATGGCGGGATCGCATGCCTCGTCCCAGGTGGGCAGCCGGAAAATGGCAGAGCCGTCGAGCACGTCATTCACCCACCGGACCAGGGCCTCCGGCGCACCCGGCGGAATGCCGAGGAACGTGGTGCCGTAACTGGTGTTGGCGTCCTGTGACCGTGCAGGCCCCCTCTCCCACTCGTACCCTTCGGGGCGGAACTCCGGGTGGGCGTCGGTGAACAGACGGTAGACGTCTTGGTCGACCGGCAGCGCGCTGACCAGTACTCCGTCCGCCAGCCAGACGACCTGGCGCAGATGACGGGCGACCGTGGCTCCTGTCATCATCCGTCGACGCGGTGAGTCCGCCGGCGACTGCAGCGCTTCCAGGCGCAGTTGCTCCAGGCGCTGACCGAGCTCATGCGGCTTCTCCTGGGCCTCGTCGTAGCAGTCGAGCGCGAGCCCCAGTGCATCGGCCGTATCCAACTCAAGGCACGCCTCAATGATTTGAACAGGCGGGTTGACCGCCGACCACAGCAGAATGCTCTCGCGCCACCAGGCGTCGCTAATCCTCTGCTTCAGCAGGTGGCTCATCCCGTTTCGATGAATGTGGGATGCTGCCAGGTACTCCTGGAAGGTCTGGTGCGCGAAGCTGAATTGTCCGGGTTCGCGTTCGACCAGCAGTCCGGTGCGGGCGACGGATGTCAGGAAGGCGTCCGCCGACACACCCGGGAGTTCGCGGGCGAGCGCCGGAAGCAGCAGATCTGTGGCGAGCGGACCGCCAACGGGCAACGAGCGGGTATGATGGACCATCATCCCGTACGCCAGTTCCCGCAGCACTGTCTCACGCGTCGGTCCCGCGTCGGCGTCCTCCCAGAGCCCCTTGGCCTGGTGCCTGCGCCACAGCAGCACCTGGCAGATCTGGCCGTACAGCTCCGCCCTGGTGCCGGGCAGCGCTCCGAGGTAGCGGTGCACGTTGCAGAGCATGGTGAGCAGCAAGGGGTTGGAGGACAAGTCGTAGAGACTGGGCTGGGCGCGTAGCCGGTCGATGAGATCTGCAGCCGAGGCGTATGCCGCCGCGCCCGTGTTCCCGCTGCCCGAGAGGCGTTCAACGGCGCCGTACCAGCCGTGCACAAAGCGGCGGATCTGATCCGGCGTGAAGCGGCGGACCACGAGCACCTCGGCGCCGTCCATTGGCGCGGCGTCGTAACCCTGTGGCCGGGTGGTGAGCACCCAGCGGTTGTCCGGGTAGCGGGCGGCCTGGGTCTCTGCCCACCGCACCAAGCGCTGACGTGTGTGCGGGTCGGCGACCTCGTCCAGGCCGTCGAGCAGCACCACACAGCGGCCGTTCTCCAGGTGATCCTCGAACCATCCGGCGGGCGCGTCCCCCAAAGCGGCGGCCGAGAGCGTCAGCCGCGCGACGTCGGCCATTGTCAACCCCACACCAGCGACGCCGTCTCCGACTATCTGCTGAACGTGGTCGCGCAGGGTGACAAAGACCGGAAGCCAGCGCTTCGCCCGCCGCCGCTCCCGGCGTCGGGCGTACACAACCGTGGTGTGTTCCAGAAGCGTTGTCTTCCCCGTACCGGGAGCGCCGATGACGACCAGGGGCCGCAGGACTGGATGGTCCAGGATGTCCTGGAGAGATCTGCGCTCGCCGTCCGGAACCTCCTGCTCGGCGTCCGCGAGGGTGACGTTCCGCGCCTGGTGCAATGGGCTTGGCCTCAGGCTCACGTCGACGAACACGTCCTCGAGGCGAGGGTTCCGCGCCCCCTGGATGGTCAGGCCCTTGACGCCGCCGGCCGAGTGCCGCACGGCCAAATACCGACGATACCTTCGCTCGTACCGTGTGAGGCGCCCCAACAGCAGCCGCTCAGTCCCGTCAGCCACCCGCTTCGCCAGCCGGTTCTCCAGCTCCTTCGAAACGGCTGAGACGAACGCGAGGACAGCCAGCACCGCTTCATAGGCGAAGAGGAGTCCAACGGCTAATAGGGGATGACTCTCCACCTTCGGCCACAGCTGCGTTCCCACGACCAAGGGGGCGCCGACTCCAAGCCCCAGCAACCCCGCACGACCGATGGACAAGCCTTTGTCGCCCGCCACGGATCCCCCTGTCTAGCCACCGTGAAGTCTCCGCACAGCACTCAGCACACGGATATGAGACAGCATTTCATCACCTACCCATCGCCCAGCGCCTACAGTCCCTCGAACCTGCTCCGACCCCAGGGGGCGTTGACTGATCGTTTCAGAATGAATTGAGGTGCGGGTCTTGTCCTTGCTGATCTTGGTCGGCAGGCTGTCCCGAGTGCTTGCTGATCTTGTTCCTGACGGCCTATGGGAGCGGGTGGCTCGCCTGTTGCCGCCGGCTCCCGAGTGCCGCCGCCGCTATCCGGGGCGACTGCGTGTTCCGGACCGAACGGCACTCGCCGGCGTCATGTACGTGCGACGGACCGGTGTCGCCCGGTGTGGTGTCCCCGCGGAGACGGTGGGCTGCGCCGGGGGTGACGGCCTGGCGCCGGCTGCGGGACTGGACCGAGGTCGGCGTATGGCCCCGCCTGCACGCCGCCCTGCTCAACGAGTTGCGCCGCGCCGATCTGTTGGACCTGGACGACTGTGCCGTGGACGGCTCGCACGTCCGGACATTGAAAAGGGGGATCACGTCGGTCCCTCACCCGTCGACCGGGCCCGACCCGGCTCCAAGCACCACCTGATCGTCGACCGTCACGGGACCCCGCTCGCCGTCACACTCACCGGCGGCAAACCGGCACGATGTCACCCAGCTCCTGCCACTGCTGGATGACGCGCTCCCGCCGATCCGGGGCCTGCGAGGTCGCCCCCGCCGCCGGCCCCTGCGGCGGCGTGCGGCGACCGGTATCCGGGCCGCGGCGGGCCGTCCGGTCCGGGCGTGTCCGTGGTCGCACAGCGCTGGGGCTTCGCCCGCCCCACCCAATTCACCCGGGCTTTCCGGACGGCCTACGGCATGACATCCAGCGAATGGCAGGCGGCAGCTCGCGACGCCGACGCGACGGACTGACGCCGCGACTGACGCAGATCCGGCAGTGATGATTCCGATTTCTCGTATGATCGAAGGGCTCGTCATTCAGCTTTGTATATGAGGTCCCCCGATGGAGCTTCGGCATCTGCGTTACGCGCTCGTCCTCGCCGAGCATGAGCATTTCGGGCGTGCCGCCGCGGCTCTCGGGATTCAGCAGCCGCCGCTGTCCATGCAGATCAAGGCGCTGGAGACCGAGGTGGGGGTGCGGTTGTTCGAGCGCACCGGGCGAGGGGTGCATCCCACGCTGGCGGGCCAGGCGTTTCTCAAGCGGGCCCGGGAGGCGTTGGACCAGGTGACGCTGGCTGCGCGGGAGGCCGCGGACGCCGAGCGCGGGACGTCGGGGAGTCTGGCCATCGGCTTCCTCGGCACCGCGCTGGGGGCGGTGATGCCCGAGGTCTTCACCGTCTACCGCGAGCGTTTCCCCTATGTGCGGCTTCAGCTGCGGGAGATGCCGAGCATCGAGCAGGTGGACGCGCTGCTGCACGGCGACCTGGACGCGGGTTTCGTGTGCGGTCCGGTGCCGCGCAGTGCGCGTGAGCAATTGACGACGATCCCGGTCGCCCGGGAGTCGCTCGTGGCCGTGGTGGCGGCGGACCACGAGTTCGCCCGGGAGCCGTTGCTTTCGGCTGCCGCGTTGGAGGGGCAGCCGCTGGTGGTTCCGGCGCGGCGGAAGGAGACGGCGGCGTTCGAGGCGGCGTGGGCGATGTGCCGGGCAGCCGGCTTCGAGCCGCAAGACGTGACCGAGGTGAGCGGCCTGCACACGCTGCTCGGCTTCGTGGCGTGCGGCCTGGGTGTGGGCGTGGGGCCGGCGGGCATGCGCAGGTTCCGCCACGTGGGCACGACGATCGTGCCGATCGAGGCGACGGACGCGCGCCTGGACATCCATCTGGCGTTCCGCGGCCGGGACAAGGAGAGGGTGCTGCGGAACTTCCTGGCAGTGGTGCGCGGTCTGACGCCGGTGTGAGCCTGCTCTTCGGCCCGGTGCAGGCTCACACCTCGATGCGATCGGCGCGCAGGGTGGTCGGCGATCCGGTGTCAGCCGAGGAGCCGGGGCAGCAAGCGGGTGGCGTTGCGGGTGGTCAGTTCGCGCCAGGAGGAGGCGCCGGCGGGGGCGGGTGCCTGGTCGACATCGTCGACCTGGGTGGCGACGATGTGCGGCGGGGTCCAGCAGTAGTCGCTGCCGTACAGGATCCGGTCAGTGCCCACCAGGTCGGTGAGGGTGGGGATCTGGCGGGGGAAGGGGGTGCCGGCCATGTCGAACCAGACCCTGGAGAGCTGCTCCTGGAGGGTGGGGCCGTCGAGGTCGTAGCCGAAGATGCGGCGGCACAGCTCCATGCGGTCGGCGAGCAGCGGCAGCGCACCGCCGCCGTGGGGGAAGATCCACTGGATCGCCGGAAAGCGGCGCAGGACCCCGTTGAAGATCAGGTCGGAGGCGGTGCGGGTGGTCTCGAAGGGGAACTCCAGCATCGGGCGCGGGCGGCCGATGGCGATGTGGTCGGCACCGCACGGCGAGGTCGGGTGGAGGAAGACGACCGCGCCGCGGGCGTTCAGCTCGGCCCACAGCGGCTCGAACGCCGGGTCGCCGAGGTAGCGGCCCTCGGCGTTGGACTCCACCGCGACGCCGTCGGCGTGCAGGACGTCCAGCGCGTACGCCGTCTCGGCCAACGCGCCCTCGACATCCGGCAGCGGCAGCGAGGCGAACTGACCGAAACGCCCCGGGTGCCGTTCGGCAACCTCTGCGGCGAACTCGTTGGCCTCGCGCGTGACGCGCCGGGCGGTGGCATCCGCCTGGCCGAAGTGGGTGCCGGGGGAGGAGACGGACAGGAACGCGGTGGCGATGCGGTGCTCGTCCATCAGGGCCAGGTGTTCCTCGGCGCTCCAGCTCGCCCAGGCGGCCATGCCGTCCGGGTGGATGAGGCCGGCGTCGCGAGCGGCGGCTAGGTAGGCGTCGGTGACGAAGTGGGCGTGCACGTCGACGAGGCTGCCGGGGGTGAGATCGGGGGCCATGGCTCCTTCTTCCGGGTCGGTCACGTCAGGGATCAGCCGGAAACGGCTGCGTGGGCGCCATCGTGACCCCGGCGGACACGCCCCCGCGGGGCCCATATGTCGATCATGAAAGGTCTTTTAGCTCTCATATATGGCGGGTGAAACCGTGGCGGCGGCGGCGTTCCATGGCCGCCATGAACAACACCACCACGGCCCAGAGCCGAGAGACCGTATGGACCCACCGCACGGCGACGGTGGACGGAGTTGACCTGCACTATGTGCAGGCCGGAGACCAGAACGCGACACCGCTGGTGCTCGTGCACGGCTGGCCGGAGACCTGGTACGCCTGGCGCAAGGTCATCCCCGCCCTCGCCCAGCACTACCGCGTCTACGCCGTCGACCTGCCCGGCCTGGGCGACTCGGCCGCCCTGGCCGAGCCGGGCATCCGCACCGCCGCCGCCCTGCTGGACCGCTGGCGCGAGCAGCTGGGCCTGGGCGCGGTGCACGTGGTCGGCCACGACCTCGGCGGCATGACCTCCTACGCCTGGGCCGCACAGCAGCGCGAGGAGATCCGCAGCCTGTCCGTCCTCGGCGTCCCCCTGCACGGCTTCGGCCTGCAGGAGTTCATCAACCGCGCCGGACTGTGGCACTTCGGCCTCTTCGCCGTCCCCGGCCTGACCGAGCATCTGGCCGACGGCCGCGAGCGCCTGCTCCTCACCCACTTCTACGAGCACATCCACGCCGCGGACGCCGTGACCGAGGCCGACGTGGACGCGTACCTGCGCAGCTACGGCCGCCCCGGCGGGCTGGGTGCGAGCCTGGCCTACTACCGCAACTACACCGCCGACACCGAGGCGTTCACCGAATACGGCCGCCGCAGCCTCGCGATCCCCGTCCTGGGCGTCGGCGGTGACCACGCCGGAGGCCCGATCCCCGAGATCAGCCTCGCACAGGTCGCGGACGACGTCCGGGGCGCCGTACTCACCGACTGCGGCCACTTCCTCGCCGAGGAGCAGCCCGAGCAGCTGACCGACGTCCTGCTGGACTTCCTCACCGCCGTCGACAACAAGGGCACTGCTGAGCAGTAAGCCCCCCCGGGGCCGTCCGCAGCCGGGGCACGCCATCCACGCCATCACCGCACCGCCCCGGCCGACCGCCCGGGCGCGCCCCGGCAGCGCGGCCCCACATCCCCCTCTCGTCCCGCCACTCAGGGAGCCCACACCGCTGCCCGAAAGGGAGAATCTCGTCCACCACCGCCAGCAGACCTGCCGCCGCCCCTGCCCGGCCCGCCCGCACGAGTGGTTCACGCACCCGCGCGTTCCTGCTCTCCGCCACGGCCATCGCGACCGTCCAGGCCGCCTCCACCGCCCCCACCCCGCTCTTCGCGCTCTACCAGCAGGCATGGCACTTCTCCGACCCCGTCCTCACCGTCGTCTTCAGCGTTTCCGCCCTGGCCCTGCTCCTCTCCCTGCTCGCCACCGGCTCACTGTCCGAGCACCTCGGCCGCCGCCCGGTCATCGCCGCCTCCCTCGCCGTACTGGCCGTCGCGATGCTCATCCAGGTCCTCGCCCACGGCGTGCCCGAACTCCTCATCGCCCGCGTCCTGCAGTGCCTGGCCACCGGCACCGTGACCTCCGCGCTGAGCGCGTTGCTGCTCGACCTCGACGACTCACGCCGACCCGGGGCGCGCCGCACTCGTGAATGCCGTGGCCCCGGTCATCGGCATGGCGGCAGGGGTCCTGATCGCCGCGCTCACCGCCGCGTACGTGCCCGACCCGACGCGCACGATCCCGCTGCTGTTCCTCGCTCTGTTCGCGCTCCAGGCCGCCGCCACGGCAGTAGTCATCCCGGAAACAGCCCACCCCCACAAGGGAGCCCTCGCGGCCATGCGCCCACGCCTGGCCGTGCCACCCACCGCCCGCCGCGCCCTGGCGATCTCCGCACCACCGGTGGTGGCGGTCTGGGCGCTGGGCGGCCTCTACTCCTCCCTGGGCCCCCGCCTGCCGTCCCTGATCGCCCCGCACAGCGGAGCACTCACCGGCAACCTGGTCTTCCTCGCCTTCACCACCACCGCCGCCTGCACCGTGGCCGCCTGCCACGGCCGCCCAGCAGGCACCGTCATGCTCTGGGCCTGCAGCCTCCTGATCGCCGGGGTCGCACTGACGACGCTGAGCCTCCAACTGTCCTCGCTGGCCGGGGTTATCGCCGGCACCTGCCTGGCCGGCGCAGGATTCGGCGCGATCATGCATGGTGCGCTGAGTCTGCTGCTCAGCGGGGTGGACGCCGGCGAGCGGGCAGGCATCGTGGCCACGTACTACACCATCGGCTACTTCTCGCTCAGCGTCCCTACCATCGAGTCGGTGTTCTCGCGTAGCCGGGTGGTCGACGCGTCATGATGATCGACCGTGTTGCTGTGACTGGCCTACCTGGGACTGACCAACGCGTTCGCGTTGCTGCGTCATCGTGCTCCGCGACACCGTCCAAGAGCCGGCGGAAACGGCCTGACGCCGCCCGAACCCCCCTGCGACGCCGGAGACCGGCCAATTCGCGCCAGCCATAATGGGGCGACGTTTCCCGGATGAGACAGGAGCATCGGGTGGACATACCCGAGAACTTGACGCGCCGTTGGGCAAATCATGTGCGCGAGAAGGGGTGGAGCGAACGGACCGCGTTCCATGCCGACGGCCGGGCGTGGACCTTCGCGGAGGTGTTCGACGGGGCGGCGAGGGTGGCGGCCGGATACCGGTCGCACGGTCTGCGCACCGGTGACCGGGTGCTGCTCGCCTTGCCCGACAGTGTGGAGATGGTGTGGTGTCTGCTCGGCGCGTGGCAGGCGGGTCTCGTCGCGGTGCCGGTGAACGTCCAGATGAGCCGGGAGGATCTGACGCGCGACGTGGTCACGGCTGAACCGGCGCTTGTCGTGGTCGACCCGGAGACCGCCGGGTGGCTCGGGGACAGCGGGCCGGCTCCCACCAGCGAGGTCGGTCCGCTCGTGGCGGCAGAGCCGGAGGAGGTGTTCGCCACGGGCGGGGACGCCGCCGCGCTGGCCGTGTTCACCTCCGGCACCACCGGGGCGCCGAAGTTGTGCTTCTTCCGCCATCGCGACCTCGGCGCCCCACGCGCGCCTGGCCTGGTGAGCGGACCCGACACCGTCGGGCTCTCGGTGTCGCGCATGTACTTCGTGGGCGGGCTGAGCGCGTCGGTGTTCACCACCCTCGAAACCGGGCAGGCGGCCGTGTTGTCGCGGCCCCGCGCGACCCCGGCCGCCGCGGTCGAGCTCATGCGCCGCCACAACGTCACCGTCCTGTTCGCGCAGCCGAGCTTCCTGGCGCGGCTGCTGCTCGAACCCGGCCATGCCGAGGTACTGGGCAACGTCCGTCAGGCCTTCTGCGCCGGGGAAGTGCTCACCGCGCGGCTGCGCGAGCAGCTGGTCCCGATCATGGGCCCCCGGCTGCTCAATACCTACGGCACGACGGAAGCCGGTGGCATCGCCGTCGGCCCGCCCGCGGCCTACGACGTGCCGTCGGCGGTCGGTCCGCCCCTGCCCGGCAGGCCGGTACGTGTCGTCGACGCCGACGGACAGGAGCTGCCCACGGGCGGCAGGGGCGAGCTGCACATCCGCGTCCCCGTCGCCACCCGCGGCGTCGCCCGCGGCAGCCTCGGACCCGACATCCTGACCGACGTGTGGTGGCCGACCGGCGACCTGGCCTCCATCGACGAGAACGGTGTCGTGCACGCGCACGGCCGGCTCGACGACGTCGAGGTGATCGGCGGACAGAACGTGGTGCCGAGCGAGGTCGAACGCCTGCTGGAGAGCCACCCGCGCGTGCTGGAGGCGGCGGTCAGCTCCGTGCGGCGCCCGGCCGGGGATACGAGCCTGCGCGCCTACGTCGTCGCCGCCGCGGCACCCGGTTCGCCCGGCGAAGGGCCGGTGCGGGGTGACGACGCGCTCGCCGCCGAGTTGGTCGAGCTCGCCCGATCCACCCTGTCCTGGTACAAGGTTCCGCAGGACGTCGTATGGCTGGACGCACTGCCCCGCAACGGCAACGGCAAGGTGCTGCGCAGGGTACTCCGCGCACAGGGCGACGAGTTCGTCCAGCCCCATCGCCACTGTCCGGCGTCGAATGTGCCTCGAACATGAACACTCGGTTCGGCAAACACCGTGAGGACAAGGCGGCGTCCACGCAACGGCCTACTGCGCCGCCAACGAACCGATGGTCAGTCAGGAAGGCACCCAGGCCGACAAATTGAGGTTAACGGGACGAGATCGGCACGACGCGAACAAACGTGTTCAAGATCACGGGGAGACCGTGTTCAGCCGAGGTGGGCTTTCTGCGAGAGTCACGAAAATAGTCCTCGCACCGGTCAGGTGATCGACATTTCCGCTCAACCCTCGCAGCAGAGCACTCGATACCGGTTTGTCGTGCCGAGCATCGCGGCGTCGGTCGTGCCGCATACGCCGAAGGCCGTCCTCCCCTATCTGCAACTGGCGCGTATGCACGCGCCCATAGGCAGTTGGCTGTACCTCCTCCCCGGCCTGTGGGGGATCGCGCTCGCCTCGGCGGGGCTGCCCGACTGGCGCCAGGTGCTGCTGTTCACGGTCGGTGGGGTGCTGGTGCGCGGCTTCGGCTGCGTCGTCAACGACCTTGCCGACCGCAAGTTCGACGCCCGGGTGGCACGTACCGTCGCGCGGCCGCTCGTGGCCGGTACGGTCACGGTCACGGGAGCGCTTGTCTTCGCCGTGGTGCAGGCGGTGGCGGGGCTGCTCGTGCTGGCTGTGGCCAGCGTTCCGGCGGCGGTGTTCGTCGCCGCCTCCTATCCGCTGGTGGTCGCGTACCCGTTCATGAAGCGGATCACCTACTGGCCACAGGCCTGGCTGGGGATGGTCTTCGGCTGCTATATCCTCGCGGGTTGGCTCGCGGTGGCCGGGAGGATCGAGACTCCCGCGCTCCTGCTCTTCGTCGCCGGTGTCTTCTGGACGCTGGGGTACGACACGATCTACGCCCACCAGGACAAGGCGGACGACGTGCAGGTGGGGGTGAAGTCCCTCGCGCTGCGCCTCGGCAGGGCGACCCGGCCCTGGGTCGCCGGGTTTTACGGGGCGACCGTGGTCGGGATCGTGGCCGCCGGAGCCGTCGCCGATCTGCACTGGACGTTCTACGCGCTGTTTCTGCCGGGCGTGGCGCACCTGGCCTGGCAGGTGGTGACGGTGGACATCGACAACCCTGCCGACTGCCGGGACAAGTTCATGGCAAACCGTTTCTTCGGGTGGCTCGTGCTCGTCGCCATCGTTGCGGGGAGGGTCCTTTGAGGCGCGGCCACGCGGTCGCACCGGAGTGACGGCGGAGGAAACACATGTACTCAGGCCCCTGGTCCGTGCGCACGGAGTCGCGCAGCCTGGCCCAGTTCGTGGCGCTCCTGCGGGAGCCGGCGAGTTTGGCCACCGAGGTGCTGGAGGAGTGGTGCGGTGCTCCGGTCACCGCGGAGATCCGCCACCGCGCGGATGGCCAATTACCCGTCCCGCCGGCCGGGCGGACACTCGGCGGGGGTTCGGCACAGGCGGAGGGAGACCCCTTCTTGCCGCCGGAGCGGGTGGCCGAACTGATGCGGCTCTCGACGGGTGCCCGTGTGCAGTTCCGCACCGTTCACCTGCGCGCCGGGACCGAAAAGGTCGTCACCGCGAGCGCCGTCGTGGCGCTCGACCGCATAAGCCCCGAGGAACGCGCCGTGCTCAGCACCACCAACGCACCGCTGGGGCCCGTGCTGGCCGCGGGCGGTGGAGTGCGGCGCGTGATGGTCACGTCCGAACCGACCCACCTCGAACCCGCCGTGCGACCGCCCTGCGACGCCGACGCTCCCGTGCTGACCGTCACCGCACTCCTGTGCCGTGGAACCGTGCCCGTCAGTCTCGTGCGGGAGGCTTTCCTGCCAAGTCTTCTCGATCGAGACGCCGTCCACGACGCATGAGGGATCCCATGCCGAACTCTCCCGCCGCGGTCTTCGAGCGGCTCACCACCACCGTCCCGCCGGTCCGCACCGAGGTTTGTCTCGGCACCGCCTGCGTGCTCGGCGGCGGCGTGGCCGGCCTGGTCGCGGCCCGCGTGCTCGCGGACCACGCCACCCGTGTCGTGATCATCGAGCCCGACCAGCCGGAAGCCGCGCTCAGCGGCGCGGCTCGTCCCGGCGTCCCGCAGGGCTCCCAGGTGCACCTCCTGCTGCCCGGCGGACGCGCCCAGCTCGAACGCTTCTTCCCCGGTGTCGTGGCACAGGCCCTCGCCGGGGGTGCTGTCTCGTGCGGTCCGGAGCGCACCGCCACCTACCTCGACGACGTCGAGCAGATCGCCACGCCCAACGCGCGGTTCCTGGGGAGCAGTCGCCCCTTCCTGGAGTCGCTGATCCGTCGGCGCACGCTCGCACTGCCCAACGTCGAGCTGGTGAGTGGACGCGTCATTGGGCTGCGGTACGCGCGCGGCGCCGTCGAGTCGGTGCGCTACGCGGTCGGCGGCGACCACGTCGTCGTCCCAGCCGACTTCGTCGTCGACGCCTCCGGCCGCGGCAGCAGACTGAGTGACTGGCTGGAGCAGGGCGGCTGGCCCCGACCGGAGACGCAACGGCTCCAGGCCGACATCCGCTACCTGTCTGCCCGCTTCACGCGCTCGGCCGACTGGGACGGCCCCCTCAGCGGCATCTCCCGCTACAGCCCGCACTTCCCGAAGGACATCGCCGGAGCGGCGGTCAACCCGATCGAGAACCAGCAGTGGGCGGTGATGCTCGCCCACTTCGGCAACGGCGCCGAGGGCCGCACGGCCGACGAGTTCGTCGCCCGGTGCCGTGAGCTGCCACCGATCTTCCAGGAAGCCGTCAAGGGCGAAATCGTCGGCGATGTCGTCCCGTACCGCCACCCCGACAGCAGGTGGCGCCACTTCGAGGCGCTCGACCGCTTCCCCGCCCGCCTGGCGGTCCTCGGCGACGCCGTCGCCTCGTTCAACCCCCTGTACGGGCAGGGTATGTCCTCGGCCGCGCTCCACGCCTCCTGCCTGTCGGAGTACCTGTGCTCCGGCCCCGACCTGGACGCCCCGGCCCGGCACTTCCTCGAGCTGGAAAAGGTCGTCGTCGAGGCCGCGTGGCAGACGTCCACGGCCGGCGACGCCATCCGGCTGGGCCTGGCAACGCCACCGGCCACCGATCAGGGGCGGCGGCAGGCGTGGGCCCTGCGACAGGTGCGGGAGGCAGCGGGCCGGGACGAGCAGGTCGGCACGGCCCTGCGGGCGGTGGGGTTCATGACCGCCCATCCGGCGTCGCTGATGGCACCGGAGTTGGTGCTTCGCGCGGCGCGGGTCAACGGTGTGCCGGAGGAGCGGATCCGGCAGGAGTACACGATGACGGAGACGACGTGACGGGCCAGATGACGCACACAGCACTCGACCGCTACATGGAGCTCGCCGACCGCGCCGTGCGGGACCCCTCGGCGCTGGCGGAGCTCCCCACGATCTTCGCGCCGGACGCCACCGTGAGGCTGCGCGACGAGCCGGTGACCGGCATGCCCGCCATCATGGAGTTCTACCGGGTGTTCGTGGCGGCGGTGGCCGAGAGCAAGCACTACTGGACAACCACGATTCTCGAGGACGGCACGATCGAGTCGCACTGGGTCGTCGCGGCGCGCCGGGCCGACGGCAGCCTGATGACCGCGGCCGGGGTCGAGCACGCGACCGTCGACACCGATGGGTTGATCACGAACCTGCGCAACCGGTACACCCGTCCGCCGGGCTGACCAGACCCGGCCTACGGGCCTTCGCCGATGCGCCGGTAGCTGCCGAGAAGGGTCGGGCCGCGGTTGCCGCACGTCCCGCCGCGCCGCCCGGACGGGGTGGTGCGCATCGACGGGCCGTTCGGGGCCCCGTAGGCGGCGAGGGCGGTCAGGAAGGCCGGGCGAGCATGGCGAGCGTGATGTGCCGGTGCCAGGAGGCCCAGGTGCGGACCTCGTAGTGGTCGAGCCCGACTTGGCCCTTGGCGGCCTGGAAGCACTCCTCGACGCTCCACCGGAAACCGGCGACGCGGACCAGTTCGGACAGGGGCCCCTCGGGGGGTGACCAGCACAGGCAGAAGGCGAGTTCGGCGGTGGACCGGTTGCGCCGGATGAGCCGGCGGCGGTGACCGCCGGCGCCGGCGTGGATCTGCGGTGCTGGTGTCTTGCCTCTGCCCTCCTGCCGAGGACCGGCCCTTCTTCAGGAAGCCGGTCTCGTCGGCCACGAGAACCCTGCCGTCGGCGCCGAGGTGTTCGGCGGCGTAGGCACGCACCTCGTCGCGGACCGACTCGGCGTCCCAGCGGACGTAGCACAGCAGACGCTGCATCGGCTCGGGCCGGGCATGGCCGGCCTGTTCGGCCAGCTGCCAGCAGTTCTTCCGCTCGACGCTGCGACAGCAGCCCGAGCGGGCAGGCGCGGGCCGCGGCTCGAGGCTCAACTCGCATGAACCTGCCGAGATCCGGGCCATGGCCTGGTCGGGCATCGCCCGCCAACGGGGAGGGCCTACGTCTTGGCCTGCGGCCACCGCACGATCTTCAGGAGTCCGCACCCCCCCGATGATCACGCGGTGGCCGTACCCGTTCCCAGCCGGGTCCGCTGCAAGATCGCGGAGTCAGACTGGAGTACCAGGAACGGGCAGCCGTTTCCAGCGGGGCGCCGGACAGCCCCGACCCAGCCGCCTCACGTGGTCTGCGTCCCCGCGGGCGGCCTACCCCTGCATGCGCGCGGGTCGGTAGCATTCTGCCGGCGTGTGGGCGGATTTACGGGGGCGCTGGACTGCTATTCCAGGCCTCCGGGGTGTTAAGGGGAGATATGGAACCTGGCGACGTGCTCGATGCCCGTTACCGGCTCGTCAGGCTGTTGGGCAAAGGCGGCTTCGGTGCGGTGTGGCGTGCGCAGGATATGTACACCCGCGGCGACGTGGCGATCAAGATCATGCATTCGAGCCAGCACCCCAAGGCAGTCCAGCGGTTCATCGACGAGGCGATCACCGCCGGGCATCTGAGAAACAAGCACATAGTGGCCGTATATGGTCACGGTCGCACCATGCATGAGGGGCGGGATCTCCTCTATCTGGTGATGGAACTCCTCGATGGGGAACCGCTGAGCAGCCTTCTTGAAAAGAATCCAGGGCCAGTCCCGCTGGCGCACGCGCTGAAGTGGGTTTTGCAGATTTGCGACGCCTTGGCTGCAGCCCACCGGAACGGAGTGGTGCACCGCGACATCAAACCCGCCAACGTCATGATCCAGAAATCCGGGGAAGCCAAGGTCGTTGATTTCGGCATCGCCAAGAACAGCTCGATGCCGCAAGCATTGACCTCCACCGGCATGGTGATCGGCTCGTTTCCGTACATGGCGCCTGAACGCTTCACCAGCAACCACGCAGATGCCCGCTCCGATTTATACTCACTCGGCTGCCTACTGTTCGAGCTATGCACCGGGAGCACTCCCTTCGCCGGAGAGAGTCCCGTCAATTTCATGTATGGGCACGTGCAGCTGACACCAAGCACGCCAAGCAGCATTAATGGTGAATTGCCATCAGCTGTCGATGAACTAATACTTGGGCTCCTCGCCAAGGACCCAGAATCCCGCCCAGGTGATGCGACACTGCTCCAACAGCAGATACTGCCCATCCTTGACACCCACAGCAGACCAGACCGTCCAGGGCCGAGATTGGCTCTGAGATACGCGGCCGGCAGCCACGCGGGCTTGACCCTCCCGCACAGCCAAGATTCTGCCTACGCCGGTCCGCATCTGCTCGCTGTCGCCTCCGGCGTAGGAGCGGGAGGAATGGGGAGGGCTGCTTCAGCCGAGGTGATCTCGACGCTGGTCGGACTCGATACGGAGCCTCCCGCCTCAAGCAGTGCGGACGTCTGCTCGCTGCTGTGCGATTCGGTGGCGCTCGCAAGTAACGGAGTACGGCACCTGGCAGCCGCAAACCCGCAGGTGGAGGGAGTCGGGGCGTCGCTTACTGCACTGTTGTGGACCGGGGAGACTTTGGCCCTCGCCCACATAGGGTCCTGTCGAGGGTATCTCCTCCGTGACGGCGAGCTCTGGCAGATGACGCACGACCACACGTGGGCCCAACAGATGGTCGACGAAGGCCGCATCACCCCGGAGGAGGCCGCCTCTCACCCACAGCATTCCCGGCTGATTCGCATGCTGGGAAATGGTGTCGACATGGAGCCTGATGCCTCCATCCGTAAATGCAATCCCGGGGACCGCTACCTCCTCTGCTCGGATGGGTTGTCGAGCGTTGTCGGCCCCCAGTCTATTTTTGAGGTGCTGTCTGATCGGCAGGTTCCGCAAGAGGCGATTCGGGAACTGATACAACTGGCACTGCGCGGTGGTGGCCCTGATAACGTCACTGCGGTCATCGCGGACATTGTGGTTCTCGATGAAAACGACATTCCTGGCGGGCTCGGCAAAGGATCTCCCATCCCGCCAAGTTCCCGCCTCGACGATGTCCCCATCGTCGTGGGAGCCGTTGCAGAATCGGATCTCCGCCTCAACCCCGGGCCGCTCGCAGGCTAGGTCCTTTCTTTGGGATCTTGTCGGCTAAGAGGTCGTTTTCTCCCGAGTTTCATCCCGGAATTGGTGTTTGATCCCATAGTGTCGGGTCGCGCCAGGAGATGGTGGCTTCGCCGGTGAGGCGGCGGGCCATGAGGTCGGTCATGGCGAGGTGGATCATGGCTTCGGAGCGGGCGGGCAGCGTCTCGTAGTCGCGCGTGAGGCGACGGTGGAACATCAGCCAACCGTAGGTGCGCTCGACGGTCCAGCGTTTGGGGAGCGGGGTGAATCCCCTGGTCCCGGGGGCGCGTTGCACGATTTCCATGTCGATGCCGAGGCGGGTGGCGTGTTCGACGAGGTGCCGGCGGTAGCCGCCGTCCACCCAGGCTTTGCGGACCGAGGGGTGGGCGGTGGCCACCTGGCCGACCAGGTGGGTGCCGGCGACGGCGTCCCGCACGCTCGCGGCCGTGACCAGCACTGCCAGGAGCAATCCGGGCGTGTCGGTGACGATGCTCCGCTTGCGGCCTACGATCACTTGGCGAAGTAGCCGTACACGGTTTCCCGGGGCGGGAAGTCGTGCGGCAGGTAGCGCCACTGCACCCCGGTGCGGTCCACGTACAGGATCGCGTTCATGATCTCGCGTAAGTCGTGCTTCGGCGGGCGCCCGATGTTCAGCGCATGCCGGCGCCGCTCGGCCCGCCAGGCGACCGCCGAAGGCGACACCGTCTTCGCCCGCACCCTTCACGGCGCGGCAGAACGCGCCCGCGCCCTGGCCGGCCGGCAGCGTTCGGTGTGGTGACCGGCCCGGCCGTGCCCCCGGCGGTTCAGCCGTCCTTGGTCGCCCGCTCGAGAGCCGGGGCGACGTGCAGCGCGTTCGCCCCGATCGTCAGGGCCGGCCGGACGGTGGGCATCCACTCCCGCCCCGACGGGGGTGCTGGACGGGGCGGTCGGGGTCCGCGCGGCCCTGTGAAGCGCGGGGTCCGGACAGGCCGGACCCCGCGCAAGAGGGTGCTCACGATCCTTCGTACCTGGTGCTTACGGCTTGTCGAGCACCGTTCCCGTCAGCACCGGCTTGCCGGGCAGCGGCTCGGCGTTGTCGTCGGTCAGCGCGAGGCGCATCGACTCGGCCGGCTCGGCCACGTGGTCCCGCACGGTCGGTACGGCGAAGTCCACGCTGGTGCTCCCGGGCGGGATGTTCAGCCACACCCACAGGTCCGCGTCGGACAGCGGCCGCTCGGGGTCGGGCGCGTCACCGGACCAGTCCTTGAGCCATTGCGGGTCCACGTCCTTGGTGGACAGCTCGGCGCCCTCGGAGACCGGAAGTACCCGCACCGGCTGCCAGATGTCCACCGCCGTGGGCGCGTCCAGGGACAACCGCCAGGTCAGCTTCTCTCCCTCGGTCACCCGGTCCGCGACCGGAGAGAGGGTGATCGCCGGCGCGGGGTCGTCGTTCTCGACGGTGAGCCCGCCCCGGTGCTTGCCGACGACGGCGTTGTGGACGGCCTTCACGGCGATGTCGTGGGCCACGTCGTCACCGTAGACCGTGTCGCCGTTCACCTCGACCGGCACGTCGATCGCGTCGCTGCCGGGCCGTACGGTCACGAGCCGGTTCTTGGCCCGGCCGCCGTCCGGGTCGAGGACGTACACGCGGACCTGCCCGCTGCCGTGCCCGGAGATCTCGACCGGAATCCGGTAGGTGCGGGTGCCCGAGTCGCCCTCCTTGACGACCGTGCGGCCCACGTCGACGCGCGGCAGCGCGGCGGCCTTCACCGGCAACGTGCCGGGCGCCCAGCCCCAGGCGTCCATCAGCCAGGCCTGCCCGGACTGTGAACGGGGCGTCAGCTCGAGGGACGTGACATGCCGGAGATCGAGCCCGGCCCGGGTCGCGGCCGACAGCGGGACCCGCAGCTCCTGAGCCCAGTAGGAGGCGGTGTTCGCGGAGCCCGGGAGCCCGTCCACCTGGACCGAGCCCAGTGTCGCCCGACGGTGGGAGGAGTCGGTGACGGACACGTCGAACTTCGTGCCGGTCGTGTTCGGCGGTACGAAGACCCGGAGCGCGAGCTTCTGGGAGTCGCGGAGGGAGAGCGGTTTGGCCGGAGTGATATGCGCGGCCGTGCCCGGCGCGGACCACTTCAGGGCCACCGCGCCGCGGCCGGTCTCCGGTTCCGCCTCCCACCACGCGAAGTGCGGTGACGATCCGGGGGCCTCCGGGTTCAGACAGGCCACGGCCGGGTCGGGGTCGACCGCCGAACACAGCCGGGCGCCGGTCACCTTGACCCCGCCGTCCGGCAGGAAACCACCGCTGCGACGGCCGCCGACCGCGTGGGTCAGCACCCGGGCCGGGCCCGCGGACGGGGCCCGCTTGCCGGACCCGTCGAGCAGCGGACGCACCCGATCGTCCCCGGCGAGGAAGAGCCGGGCCGCGGCGGCGATGTATGTGGCGCCCGCCTTGTGCTGCTGGGCGGCGGTCAGCCGGGTCGCGGCACCCGGCGTGCACACCGGATCCGGCTGCTCCGGGTCGGTCCCGAAGTCGTCCATGGCCGGTGCGGCGGCCTCGCCCGGGGTCCACTCGCTGTTGAAGTAGTTGTGGTTGGCGCCGACCAGGTAGACCGCGCTGTGCAGTGCCGTACCCCGGCTGATCCCGCGCGTCCCGTCGACGAAGTTCTCGCCCTGCAGGTCCGACACGTCGCCGTCACAGCCCGGCAGCAGCGTCACGGACGGCACGTCGGCGACGGGATTCTGGCCGAAGATCGTCGGTCCGATGAGCACAGTCCCGCGCACCTTCCAGCGCACCGGACCCCGGTAGCCGTCCTCGGCGGCCGGCGGCGGGTAGAGGCTGTCCATGGCGGCCCGGTTGACGCCCTCGCCACCGCGAGAGTGGCCGACGAGCAGGACACGGGAGAGGTCGGCCTTCGCCGCCTCGCGTACGACGGCCGGGGCGGAGGAGCGATGGGCGGTCCAGTCGGCCCAGTGGGCGAGGTGCTGCCGTACCAGCGAGGAACGCGCCTGCGCGCCGGCGTCCTCGGCCTGCCAGTCCTGGGCGTTGATGCCGTTCGCTGAGATCGACACCGTCACATAGCCCTGTGAGGCCAGCAGTCGCTGGTCGCGCAGATAGCCCAGGTAACTCGGGATCGGCTTGGAACCGTCCGCACAGGGCCAGTCGCCGGTCACGCCGTCCTCGGAGCCCGGCTTGTAGCAGGTTTCGTGGCGGCCGTGCAGGAACAGCGCGAGCGGCCGGCTGCCGGTGGCCCCCTTCGGCGCCACCACCTCGGCGGTCATCTCCACCGGGGTGTCGAACCCGGGCAGGCGCACCGGGGCGAGGTCGTACTCCCCGGTGACCGTGCGGTACGAGCCGGGTTTGCCCGGATCGACGCCGTTCGCCGGCGCCTGCGCGGGCCTCCGCGCCACGCGCGAGCCGGACCTGTGCGTGTCGTCGGCCGCCGCGTCCAGCCGGCGCCCCGCGGCCGTCACGCGCAGGGCCGTCAGCCGGTCGGGCCGCGTCGTGCCGAGTACGAGCCGGAAGGTCCGCCCGTCCCTCGCCGGTTTCGGCACTCCGAGCAGCCGGCCCCCGGTACGGAACTCGACCCGCGCATCCCCCATGGGCACGGCCTTCGGCGCGCGCCAGACCAGCTCACGCGCCCCACCCTCCCCGTCGATCTGCCACCCCGGCGGGAGTGGGCTGTCGGCCGTCGCGCTCAACTGCCCGGATGGGCGCGGCTGTTCGGCCTGTGCCAGTCCGGGTGAGCCCGCCAGGGCCGCCAGCACCGCCAAGGCGGTCACACCTATTCGCCGGGCACGGATCAATGATCCTCTCCTCAAAACCCCGTGCGCAGACGTCCCGTCCGTCCCGGGCGCCTCTCGCGTCACCTAGGACGGGGGAGAGGTGTCTGTGGGTTGTCCGTGAGGAGATGCCGAGAGCGGGCGAGCGCCGTGATCAAGCCAGTGCCACTGATCGCTCTCCGATACGTCGTCGGGCAGCACCGTCTCACCGCAGTGGGCGGTGCACGGAGGCGCCGACGAGTTCGGCGCCGGACGCGTCACCGCCGTGCTGATGGCCACCACCGTGAAGTCGGCTCACATGGGACGGAACGAGAGCTGCGGCATCCAGGCTCACTGGGCGCGGCAGGTCCTGAGGTAGCTGAGGAACGATGCCTGCAACCCGGTCACGTGCGTTTCGTGCATGAGTGCGCTGGTGACGGATCCGCTGCGTGAGGTGAGGCGGTGCAGGAACGTGGCCGCGTTCTTCGCGAGATTCTGGTAGACCGCCAGCTCTCCGAGCAGCTCTCGGTCGTTGAAGGTCACGTGAAGCTTGGTGGCGGGCAGGGTGTCACCCATTGCCTGAAGACGAGCGAAGACCTGACTGTCCGCATTGACAATGCCGGGGCTGCCCGCGCCGATGCTCTCGAAGAAGGTGCTCTTGGTGAGCCAGGCGTAGAGACTGAAGAGTCCGCCGTAGGAGTAGCCGAAGAGGCCGTGACCGCTCGGGGCTGTGCCGTAGTCGCGTTCGATCCGCGGGTGCAGGTCGTCGGTGAGGAAGTCCAGGAACACATCCGCGCGGCTGTCGCTCAATTCAGCGAGGTAGGCGTCGGCTTGCTCGCGCGTCATCGTCCCCGTTTCGATCCCCATCTCCACCGCGTCGAGGTACTCCTGCGCGATGGGTTCGCCGGGGGGCACGAGGTCGCGGTTGCGCAACCGCGACCAGTGCTCCGCTTCCTCGCCTGCGTAACCCACGCTGACCTGGACGTAGGGCTGAATCGACTGCATGGGGTCCAGCTGCGTGACGATGAGTGGGGCGGTCATGCCCACGGCCCAGTTGCCGTCGAGCACGTACACGACGGGCGCCTGCGCCGCGGCAGGGTCGTAGCCCGGTGGCGTGGTGACCCAGACGCCGTAGTCGTGCCCACCGCTGGAGCGCATCTCGAAGTAGTCGGTGTGGGGGAGGCAGCCCTGCCACATGGTGCTCATCTGAGGTCCTTTACGATTCGGCCGGCCTGGATCACGAGGACGGCGTTGGCGGGGTCGGAGAACAGTTCCGGGTCTTCGAGCGGGTTGCCGTTCCACAGAACGAGGTCTGCCTGCGCGCCGGGAGTGATGACACCCACCTGGCCGGACAGGCCGAGGATCTCGGCGTTGGTCCGGGTCGCCGCCACGAGCGCTTCCATCGGCGTCTCCAGGGCCGCGCGCAGGCTGAGTTCTTTGCCGCGACGGTCCTGGGCCGGGCCGATGAGGTCGGAGCCCAGCCCGATCCGTACTCCTGCGTGCTTGGCGGCGGCGAGCGCCTGTGTCATCTGCTCGCGTACGCCCTTGGCCCGGTCGCGGGTCGACTCGGCGAGACCGGCTCCGGCGGTGTCGTGCAGCAGTTGCTCGACGACAGCGAACGTGGGCACGAGGGCGACCTCGCGAGCGGCCATCAGGGTCGCTGTGGATTCGTCGAGGCTGGTGCCGTGCTCGACACAGCGCACCCCGGCCTCGACCGCATTTCGTATGCCCTCGTTGTTGTGGGCGTGAACGGTCACATAGGTGTTCCGTGCCGCAGCTTCCTGAACCGCGACAGCGATCTCTTCGACGGTGAACTGGGTGTCGCTCAGCCGATCATGCGCGCCCACCACTCCGCCGGTCACGCAGAGCTTCAGGAAGGAGGCCCCGCGACGGAAGGCTTCGCGGACGTTGTGCCGCAGCTCGTCCGCGTTGCCCGCCATCATGGACAGGGCGCACAGGCCCGCGATGTGGTGGCTGTTCCACAGCTCGGTGGGTTCCCATTCGGCTCCGTAGTAGCCGTGCCCGCCGATCTGGCACTGAACAGGTCCGCACGACAGGACGCGCGGCCCTCTGACCTTGCCTTTCGCGATCGCGGTGACGACACCGCCATCGATCCCGCCGGTGTCGCGAACGGTGGTGAAGCCGGCGTCGAGCGCCGCGCCGGCCGTGGCGAAGATGTCCGCCGCGATCTCGGCGGCGCTGATCCGAAACGAGAAGTGCGGCTGGATCGGGCTCGACAGGCCCAGGTGGACGTGAGCGTCGATCAGGCCGGGCGTCATCGTCAATCCCCCGGCATCGAGACGCTCGCCGTGCGCACTGGAGGCCCCGAGACGGGTGATGCGGCCGTTCTCGATCGTGATGTCGAGCTTGCCGGGATCGCGCCCCGTTCCGTCGATGACCGTCGCGCCGACTACCTGAGCAGGTCTCATCGTCGATCCTTCGCCGTTGCGAATCTTCTTTTCCAATGGATAAACTGTGGGAGTGATCCTGTCAACCTCGGAACGCAACGGCAGCGCGCGCGAGCGACTCCTGGCACGGCTTCTCGACGCCTTCGGCGAGGCCCTGCCCCCGCCGGAGATGTCGCTCCGTGAGATCGCCGCCCGGATCGAGACCAGCCACGCCCTGCTGCGCTACCACTTCGGGTCCCTCTGGGGCGTCCTGGCCGCCATGCTCAAGGCGCAGCGATCCCGTGACAACGAGGCACTTCTGGAGGCCGCCCAGCAGGGCACCTTCGACGATTTCGTCGTGGCGATCTGGCGTACTTACACCCGGCCGGAGCAGCTGTCGCGTGTCCGCGGCTTCTTCTACGTCGTCGGACTGGCCGCGTACGGCCCCGAGGACTTCCGTGAGGTCGTGGAGTCGATCGGCGACCTGACCGCGATGCTGTCCTCACTCGCGGAACGCGAAGGGCTCGAGGCGAAGGAAGCGCGGGATGTGGCCACCGTCACCGTTGCCGCGATTCGCGGCCTCCTTCTGCAGGAACTCCTCACTCCCGGAACCCTCTCGGAGGACGCGGTCACCTTGATCCTGCGCATGCGCGAGGGCCGACCCGCTCCACGATCAGCGCGGACGGCGGCGGAGCGGTGACCCGCCGCGCCCCCGCAGGAACCGTCTGGTCCGGCGATACGAAGGTGAGTTGAAACGTGACTGAGAGCACAGACGTAGTCGTCGTCGGGGCCGGGGTCATCGGATCCTCCATCGCTCTCGAACTGGCGCGGAGCGGCCTGCGGGTGGTCGTCGTCGACAGGTTCGGCGGCGCAGGCAACGGCTCCACCAGCGCCTCCAGCGCCGTGGTCCGCTTCACCTATCCCACGATCGCGGGTGTCATTGCCGCTTGGGAGTCCCGTCACTGTTGGGAAGCATGGCGCGACCATCTCCAGGCACCCGCCAGTGAACCCCTCGCCGCGTTCAACCGCTGCGGCGTCACCATGCTGGACGTGGACCTCGCACCCTGCGGCATGTTCACGCGCCACTTCGACAAGGTCGGTGTCCCGTACGAGAAATGGGGTGCACGAGAGCTGTCCAGGCGGTTGCCCGCCGTGGACACCGGCCGGTACTTCCCGCCCCGCCCCGTGGATGACGACGAGTTCTTCGCCCACGCGTCCGCTCGGCTCGGTGCTCTCCACACACCCGACGGAGGCTTCGTCGACGACCCGCAACTCGCCGCGTACAACCTTGCTACGGCGGCCCAGCGGCACGGAGCCGACCTCCGGTGGAAGACCACCGTCACCGCGGTGATGCGGCGCGGGGGACGCGTGCGCGGGGTGCGCCTCAACGATGGAACGGAACTGTCCGCCGGAGTGGTCGTCAACGCGGCCGGCCCATGGTCGGGACAGCTGAACCGGCTCGCCGAAGTGGGCGACGACTTCACCGTCGGTCTGCGGCCGCTGCGCCAGGAGGTGCACCACGTAGCGGCGCCCGCCGGCTACCGCGACACCGGCGGCGACGGGCACACACCGGTGCTGCTCGATATGGACCTCGGCACGTACATACGGCCCGAGGGCAGGGAGTTCCTGCTCGTCGGCGGCACGGAACCCGAGTGCGACCCGCTGGAATGGCTCGACGATCCGGACGACGGGAGTCCCACTCCGACCGGGTCGCAGTTCAGGACGCAGGTGACGCGGGCGGCTCGCCGACTGCCCGGTCTGCGCGTTCCCAACAAGCCCAAAGGGGTGGCGGGCGTGTACGACGTGACCGACGACTGGACCCCCGTATACGACCGAACCGACCTTGCCGGCTTCTACGTAGCCATCGGCACCAGCGGCAATCAGTTCAAGAACGCCCCTCTGGTGGGCCGCCTCATGACCACCCTGATCCACGGTGTCGAAGCCGGGCACGACCACGACCGCAGTGCGCTCACGCACACCTGCGAACACACCGGCCAGACCATCGACCTCGGTGCTTTCTCACGCCGACGCCGGCCGGCCGCATCCACGGGCACAGTCCTTGGCTGACGCCGGGCCGCCGGGGCCGGTCGCGGCCTGGGTTACCCTCCGGACGCGAATGCCGCGTCAACGGCGGCCTCGGCGTGCAGGCGGGTGGTGGCGAAGACAGGAACCGGACTGTGCTCCGGGCTGATGAGGAGCTCGATCTCGGTGCAGCCGAGGATGATGCCCTCCGCGCCAGAAGCCACAAGCCGGCCGATCACCTCACCGTAGGCCGCTCGGGACTCCTCCCGGATGATGCCGAGGCAGAGCTCTTCGTAGATCACTCTGTGGACGACGGCCCGGTCGTCCGCGTCAGGCACCAGGACCTCCAGGCCGTGCCCGGCCACGCGGTCGCGGTAGAAGTCCTGCTCCATGGTGAACGCGGTGCCCAATAGCCCCACTCGGCGCAGACCTGCGGTCCGCACCGCAGATGCTGTCGCGTCGGCCAGATGCAGCAGCGGAATGTCTACCGCCGCCGCCACCTGGTCGGCGACCTTGTGCATCGTGTTGGTGCAGATCAGCAGCAGGCCCGCACCAGCCGCCTGCAGGGACCGGGCGGCGTCGGCGAGTACTTCGCCGGCCTCATCCCAGAGCCCGGCCACCTGCAGCCGCTCGATCTCGGCGAAGTCGACCGAATACAGCACGCACTTGGCGGAGTGGAGGCCGCCCAGTCGCTCCCGGACCCGCTCATTGAGCAGCCGGTAGTACTCGGCCGTCGACTCCCAGCTCATGCCGCCAATCAACCCGATGGTCTTCATCGCCCCACTCTCGCACGCCCTTCGCTGGTCGCGGGGCGTGGGTCCGGGTGACAGCAAGGCTGCCCCTGTGACGCGATGGCATCGTTCCTGAACTCCTCCGGATCCGGAGACCCACGTCCCACCAGGCCACCCTTCCTCGGATCTGCAAGATCCAGTGTCAGAGTGTCCACACCACCGGGGTCACCTCAGGTGAGTTTGTCCCCGAGGATGTCGGCGAGGAGGTCGATCTGGTTCGGGTCGGTGTCGTTGGCCACGAAGACGAGTTCGTCGAGTCCGGCTGCTTCGTGGGCGGTGACGGTTGCGTGGATCATGTCGGCGGTGGTGGCCGCTGTGTCGATGACGGTCCGGACGTAGTCGGGGCCGGCGAAGGCGTAGTAGTCGTTGACGGCGCGGGCGAGGGATCGGTGTGCGTGGCGGCCGAGGGCGAACATCGCCGTGGCCCTGGTCCGCGGACGTCCTTGCCTGCCGGCCTCCTTCCAGCGGCTGTGGAGGCGGGTGGTGAAGGTGGTGAACTCGTCGATGTCTCCGCCGGTTCCGGCGATCCATCCGGTGCCGTGGGAGGCGATACGCCGCAGCGTCGCCTGCGATGCGCCGCCGAACCACAGGGGCGGCCCTCCGGGGGTGGCCGGGGCCGGACCCACCTCCTCCTCACCCCGCCAGATGGCGGTGACGCGTTCCACCAGTGTGTCCAGGGCGCGCCCTCGCGTACTGAAGTCCAGGTGGCTCGCCCGGTAGTCGTCTTCGCGGGCTCCGGGAGCGAGACCGAGATGCAGCCGTCCGGCGCCCGCGATCCGGTCCAAGGTCGCCGCGGCCTTGGCGAACAATGCGGGGTTGGTGTGCAGCGGGGCCAGCAGCACGCTGGTGACCAACCGGATGCGTTCGGTGGCCCCGGCTGCCGCGGCCAGTGTGATCAGGGGATCCGGAGTGGACCAGGCCAGGCGGTCGCTGGCGATCAGCGAGGCGAATCCCCGCTCCTCGGCCCGCCGCGCCCACGTCACCAACGTACGCTCCTCAACGCCGGTGACATGACCCGGCAGCCCTACGCCTATCTCCATGTGCCGTGTCTCTTCCTTCGGTAACGGACCGGGTGGTGCGTGTCCTTCCACCGCCGCCGCCTGTGCTTCGTCGACAGCAGCGGAAGGCGTTGCCCGCCCGGCCTCATGACGTGCGTCGGGGTATTTTCCTTTTCGGTGGCTCAGCTTTTGAGCGTGCCGCCGTACTCCTCCGGGACGAGGTCGGCCTGCTCGGCGCCGCTCCTGATCAGATCGAGGATGGTGTCGGCGGCGCGCTCGGGCGACTGGGGTACCAGGCCGCTGGAGCCCTCCATTTTCAGCGCGCCTGCGACGTCGCCGCGAACCGTCCCGACGAACTCGGTCTCGGTGATCGACGGGAACATCATCGACACGGCGATGTTGTCGTCGGCGAGTTCGACGCGGGCGATGGCCGAGAGCTTGGCGAGGGCGGCCTTGGAGGCGGAGTATGCGCCGGATCCGGGCAGCGACGACCAGATGATCCCGGAGCCCACGTTCACGATGGCCCCGGCTCCCTGCTTGCGCATCTGCGGAAGGACGGCCTGCGTCGCGGTCAGGGGCGCGAGGAGGTTGAGTTCGAGGACGGCCCGGAAGTCCTCGGGGTCGATGGCGTCGACGGTCGCCTGTAGCCCCTGGCCTGCGTTGTTCACCAGGACGTCGATCCGCCCGAACTTCTCGATCGCGGCTTCTGCGGCCGCCGTGACCTGGGCCCGGTCCGTCACGTCGCATGGCACGGCCAGGGCCACGGACTCGCCGAGTTCCTCGGCGAGCTGTCGGATGCGTTCCTCGCGGCGGGCGAGGAGCACCACGCGCGCACCTGCGCGGGAGGCGGCGCGCGCGGTGGCCGCTCCGATGCCTGACGACGCTCCGGTCACGAGTACTACGGCTCCGCTGATGTCCATGGGGGATTCCTCATCCATGAGTCGGTGGATTGCCTGAGCGGCGCCACGGCCTTCGAGGAGCGGGGGCGCCCACCATTCAATGCTATCAATTAATAGCTATCGAGCGATAGGAAGATATCCTCGTGGCATGAGCGACGTCAAATCCGCCAGTCTCCACGAGCTGGCCGACCTGGTCTTCGCCGTGGGGCGGCAGCTTCGGCCCCCGACGGACCCCGCCTTCGAGCCGTGCACGCCGATCGAGATCAGCGTCATGCGGTTCATCCACCACCACCCCGGCACGTCCGCGCGAGCCGCGTCGGAGGCGACCCTGCTTCCGTCGAGCAACTTCAGCCGGGTACTGCGCGGCCTGGAGAAGAGAGGACTCGTGGATCGCGTCGTGGACGACCGCAACGCCCGAGGCGTGCGCCTGTACCCCACCGACAAGGCCCGCCGGAATCACCAGATCCTCCGGGACAACTGGGACCGGACCCTCCGGGGCATCATCGACGACCCCGCCACCATCGAGATCGTCAATGCCACGCTCCGGCGTATCGAGGACGAACTCATAGCCCGGCGCAGCG
>NZ_MAXF01000235.1 GCF_001704635.1 Streptomyces sparsogenes
ATCATCGACGGCCACCATCGAGATCGTCAATGCCACGCTCCGGCGTATCGAGGACGAACTCATAGCCCGGCGCAGCGGGACGGACGCCGATCGCGATCAAACCGACTGACAAGTTGTCTCGATTGGCTGGGTCGAGAGGAGTCCGACGTCGCGCTTGGTCGGGGACCCGCTCGCGGACTGACTGCTCGCCATGGGGTCAGTGGGCATTCTCCCTGTCCAGGCGCAGGACCAGGGCCCGGATCGAGCGGATCGTGCGTGGGCGTCCGCGTCGTCTGGGTACGCGGGTCGCGGCATGGCGCCGACGTCCTGTGGGCGGTGGAACCCTCGACGCGGAGCCGGAGGGGCCGAAAGGCTTGCCGCCGGTCCTGCCCACGTCAGCGGGGCGTCCTTCGCAACGGAGAGGCGCGGCTACCTCTTTAAACTCTCGCAACATCCCTCCGGCTTGACTGCAGGAGCTGGCCCACCCGGGGTCCGCAGAGAGGATTCATCATGCAATTCAGGCGAAGCTGGGGCATCGGTCTGGTCACCGCCGCAGTGCTGATCGGCGGCGGGGCGACGATTGCCAATGCTGCGTCCGGCGCCTCCTCCCACAACGGCGGGGACCAGCCCGCGGTGGTTCTGCCTGAGGGTGACGGCCCGGGCGTGCCGGCGGGTGACTCCCAGGCGTACCCGCTGCCCGAGGGGGACCGTCCCGGTACGCCTGCGGGCGACGGCCCGGGCGTGCCGGCGGGTGACTCCCAGGCGTACCCGCTGCCCGAGGGGGACCGCCCCGGTACGCCTGCGGGCGACGAGACGTACCGCCCCTGATCTTGCGTTGCTTGAGGTAGCTCGGTGCCGGGGCGGCCGCCCCGGCACCGGGTATGACGGTCTGCGAAGCTATTGCTGGGGCCCGTTACGAAGGGGAGAGCTCGGAAGTGGTGCGGGGGACGAGAGGAGCAGGGACGTGAAAGTCCTTGTGGTCGAGGACGAGCCTCTGCTCGCGAAGGCGCTGCAGATCTGTCTGCGGCGAGACTCGATGACGGTCGACGCGACCGGTGACGGCGGATCAGCTCTGGAGATGCTGGAACTCAACGACTATGACGCCATGGTTCTCGATCGTGATATCCCCGTCGTGCACGGTGATGAGGTGTGCCGTCGCGCCGTTCATGCGTACCCGCAGGTAGGGGTGCTGATGCTGACCGCCGCTGGTCGGCTGGATGACCGCGTGGAGGGTCTGCGACTCGGTGCTGATGACTACCTGGCCAAGCCTTTCGAGTTTCCCGAGCTCATTGCCCGGCTCCGGGCGATTTCGCGACGTACGGGGCCTCGACTCCCCACGCTGCTCCGGGCCGGTGACCTGAGCCTTGACCCCTTCACCCGCCAGGTCTCTCGCTCCGGCGTCCCGCTGAGCCTGACCAACAAGGAATTCGCCGTCCTCGAGCAGCTCCTGCGCGCAGGCGGCGGAGTGCTGAGTGCCGAGGAACTTCTTGCCAAGGCATGGGACCGGAACGCCGATCCGTTCACCAACTCTCCCCGGGTGGTGATCTCCACCTTGCGTCGCAAGCTCGGCCACCCCTGGCCCATCGAGACCATCGCCGGCGCTGGGTACCGCATCATCACCGAGCAGGCCTCGTGTCCTCAGAAAGACCAGGACTCCGCCCGATGACCTCTCGGCGATTCTCGGTGAAGGCGCGGGTCACTATCGTGTTCGGTGCGTTGCTTACCATCAGCGCCGCGCTGCTCATCGTGCTGGTGGTGGTTCTTATGGCCTACGTGCCGCGGTACACCCTCACCCCGGTCGATGTGACGCTCGTCCCGGGTCAGGCACCGAGTTCGGCCAGGTCCTCCAGTGTTCCCACCACCGTGTCGAGCCCCGCTGACTTCCTGCGCCTCCTGGCCATCCTCTCCTCTCTCGCCTTTCTCATCGTCATCGTGATCGGTGCCCTGCTCATGCGCATGGCGGTCGGCCGTGCTCTGGCACCCCTCGCCGAAATCGACGCCGCGGCACGCAGCGCAGTCGCGGGCGACCTGAGTTCCCGCGTGGACGTGGATGGCCCGCCCGACGAGGTCACCAGCCTGGCCCGCACGTTCAACGGGATGCTGGCCCGACTGCAGCGATCTTTCGACACCCAGCGTCAGTTCGCCGCCAACGCCTCGCACGAGCTCCAGACACCGCTCGCGGCCAGCCAGGCGCTTATTGACGTCGCCCTGGGAGACCCGAATCTGGGCCATATGCACGACCTGCTCACTGATCTCCGCCAGCTCAGCACCCGCAGCACACAGACAGTGACGGCACTCCTCGATCTTGCAGCAGCGGAAGACGGCGAACTCAACCGGCAGACGGTCGCGCTGGACGCCGTGATCCAGCAGGTGCTGAGTGAACAACGGCCCCGAGCAACTGTCGTGGACGTCGAGCTACGACTTACCCCACCCCCTCCGGCCCCGGTCAAGGCCGACCCGGTACTCCTGCGACTGATGCTGGACAATCTCGTCAGCAACGCCATCCAGCACAACACGAAGCCCGGAACGGTAGACGTCAGCCTCACGGTCGACGCCGAGCAGGCCCTCTTCAGCATCAGCAACTCCGGACCCGCCCTCTCTCCCGAACAGGCCGCCCAGATCACCCAGCCGTTCTACCGAGCCGAGGGCCGGACGGTCAGTGTCACCGGCAGAACTGGACGCGGGCTGGGCGCCGCGCTGGTCGCCCACATTGCGGAGCGACACAGCTGGCCCTTGGGCGTGACCGCGCGACCAGCCGGCGGCCTTCTTGTCACTGTGCAAATACCGTGTAGCCCCATGTCACACGAGTGAAGTTCCCCCCGCGAACTGGACAGCGGGTGTTTACGCTGCCGGGACGAGGTTCTGCCCGAGCATCGATCTCGTTTCGAGCGGGGTGACGTACCCGTAGTCGCGCTTGCCGAGAATGTCATCAGCCCTGGTCGGAGGCCTGTATCACTGGCGGTCGTCGGCCTCGGCGTGCATGCGCACCCGCGCGGAATGCGCCGATCGCCTCCTCGTCACCGGCGAACGACACCTCCGTGCGGTCCTCACCACGTACGCCAAGCACTACAACGCGGGACGAGCTCACCGCGGCCTCGGCCTACGGGCACCTGACGACGCCCCGAACGTCATCCTCCTGCCCGCTGCCACGGTCAGGCGCCGCCAAGTACTTGGCGGACTGATCAACGAGTACCACGCCACGTCACCCCGTCTGCCTCACCATCGACAGGAAAGGCCCAGCTCAGCTGCCTGATCGGCATATTGACACCCTTCAGTTCTTCCGCTCCCTGAGGCGTCCGCACCTGTTATGGCGTGCCGGTGAGCCTGCCCATCACGACGTACGTCTGCTGCGAGGTCAGCGGGGCGACGACAAGCGGCGCTTGCGCTGTTTCTGGGCTCAGTCCGTCGAGCAGGAAGGCGACTTGGCGGCGCCAGGCGTCGGGCGCGGTGTCCGCGACTGCGCGGGCGAGCAGGGCGTTGGTGGCGAAGAAGAGCAGGAGGTCCTCGCCGGTGAAGTCCGGGCGGATGGCGCCGGCCGCCTGGGCTCGTTCGATGATCCGTGTGGCGGCGTCGTGCGCTTGGGCGCAGATGGCCATCAGGCACTCGGCAGCCGGATAGCGTCCGCTGACGACGTCGGCGACCGCGGGATCGGTGGCCTGCAGTTCACAGACCTTCTCGACGTAATACGCGAACCCCTCCCATGCCTCCTCGAAGGACAGGGCGCGCTCGGCGGTTTCGGCGAGACGGTCCGCGGCCAGGCCGGACACCACTTCGTCGATGAGCGCCTCGCGGGTGCCGAAGAGGTTGTAGAGGGTGCCGTGACTGACACCGGCCCGGCGGGCGATTTCTTTCAGGGGCACCTTGAGGCCGCGCTCCTGGAAGAGCTCGGCGGCGGCTGCCCGCAGTTTCTCCGCGTTCCGTTGCGCGTCGGCCCGCATCCGGTCGTTCCTCCTGGTTCTGGCATTGCGGCCTCCATGGTCGCATCCCCCAGCACATCAACTTGACCCCTGGGTCATGTTGAATGCTACCTTCGGCAGGTAAGTTGACCCATGGGTCAAGAACGTTGCTGTGGCAAGGAGTGGTCCCATGTCCAAAGTGATCGCCGTTTTCGGTGCCGGTACCGGCCTGGGTGTGTCCGTGGCCCGCCGCTTCGGGCGCGAAGGTTTCCGGGTCGCCCTGGTGGCCCGCCGCAAGGACCGGCTGGACACCCTCGTCGAGGTGCTCGCCGGCGAAGGCATCGAGGCGGTCGCCTTCTCCGCCGATCTTTCCAAGCCCGCCGAGGTGCCCGCCCTCGTCGAGGCGATCCGTGACCGCTTCGGCCGGATCGACGTGGTCGCGTACGGGCCGATCAGCGGCGACCAGGGCTTCACCCCGGCCGCCAAGCTGGACGCGGCCACTCTGGAGGGCCTGACCCCGCTGCTGCTGTTCACCCCGGTCGAGGTGGTCCAAGCTGTGCTGCCGGAGTGGACCGAGCGCGGCGAGGGTGCCTTCCTGCTCGCTCAGGGCTACTCAGCGGCGCAGCCGATGCCCCACCTCAGCGGCCTGGGCCCGGTGATGTCCGCCACCCGTAACTACCTGTACTCCCTCAACGCCGAGCTGGCTGACACGGGCATCTACGTCGGCGCCCTGACCATCGCGTCCCTGATCGCCCGCAGCGAGGTGTCCGCCGCGGCCCAGGCCGCCTTCGAGTCGGCCGACGGTCCGCACTTCCCGGTCGTCGACCCGGACGACCTCGCAGAGCACTACTGGAACATGTACACCAAGCGCGACCGCGTCGAGCAGTTCCACCCCGAGTCGCTGACTCCGCAGGCCACGGCGTAGCGCCTGTGACGCTGAGCAGGACGCCCAGGGTCAGGTGCCCGCCCGGGGTGCGGGTCGTGAGGAAGACACGGGGGCGGCTTCGACAGGCGGACGCGTGGAGTTTGTGTGGCGGAGGACGGTCAGTTGAGAAAACCGATCGACAGACACGTCCATGGAGCACTGTGATGGCTTCGACTGCCCGCCGCATGGAGCGGGCCCACCGCAGGAGTTGCTCTTGGTAACCGGGAGAACCGCGGAACCGTGTCCCGCGAGTGATGCCGCATTGGCCAGACGCCTGGTCGACACGCAGTTCCCGCAGTGGGCCGAGCTGCCTCTCAAGCTGCTCGACCCGGCCGGTTCGGACCACGTGATCTACCGGCTGGGCGAGGACCTGTCCGTCCGGCTGCCCCGCCATGAGGGGGCCATCAGGCAGGCTGCGAAGGAGTCCGAGTGGCTTCCCAGACTCGCCCCGCAGCTGCCATTGGCTATCCCAGTACTGGTGGGGGTGGGTGAGCCCGACTTCGACTATCCGTGGCCGTGGGCGGTGTCCCGCTGGCTGGACGGTGAGGTGGCGACGGCCGAGGCCCTGGCCGAGTCGTCCCGGGCCGCCGTTCAACTGGTGAAGTTTCTCAGTGCCCTTCAGGGAATCGTGCCCGAGGACTTCCCGGTCGAGGATGCTCGCGAGGACCTTACCGGTCGGCCGCTGGCCGACCGGGACCGCGCGACGCGGGCCGCCATCGCGGAGCACGACGGTATGTTCGACGCCGCGGCTGGGCCCTGGCCACGGGCCTGAACGCCTACGCGTCCTACGCCGCCGTCAATCCCCGGGTCGCCGCGCAGACCACCCGCCAGATCACCGAGGCTCTGATCGGCTGATCAATCGAGTGCGGGATATGGCGGTGAGATTGCCAGTCCAGGACAGCTGTGCGGGTGAGGTCGTCGAGCGGCGGACGTGGCCGCCGACGGTGATGCGCCGGTTGCCCAGGTCGACATCGTCCAGTCGCATCGTGCGGATCATCTTCGGCCGTGCCGCGTGGACGGTGGCCTGGACCACTCCAGCAGCACCGGCTGGATCTCGCCCAGGTAGGCCCATGTCGTGTGCCGGGAGCGGGGCTCATACCGCGGGCGGCCGTCGAGGAGAGTACGAACCCAGGCGTCGACGGCGCGATGGATGCCCTGCGGTTGTTCCCCTTCGGCTCATCGGACCCGGTGGTGTGCCCGCCGTCAGGACGGCACGTTCGGGGCCACCACGGCGGCGAAGGCGGCGGCCTCCCCGCACAGGGTCGATGAGGATCCGTCGTCGGACGAGACGAACACATACGTCTTGCCGAACGAGGTGGGCCACTGCATCGTGCATCCGTCCATGCCGCTGTCGCTGACCGACACCGACCGCAGACCGCGCACGGTGGTCGGCGTGGGCTCCGGCGACGTGGGGACATCGGTGGTGCTGTAGTCGAGCGTGAAGGTGAGGGATCCGGGGCCGGTCCAAGCGCACATCCTGCGCCCGGGCGGGAGCGAGGACGGAATCCGGGAGCGGTTCAAGGACAGCTGCAAGGCCGCGGCCGCGTGCGCGTCGACCACCGCGCAGGGGTCGGGGAGCGCGCCGGACTCGAGTGCCCCCGGCGAGGTACTGGAGGCGTCGGTGGTGGCCGACCGGCTCGTGCCGGGCGCGGCGGACGGGGTGGCGCCACGGCCGGAGGCGCCCTGGCCGTGGTCGTCTTCCCGCTGCTCCAGGAAGAAGACCACGCCCCCGAGCAGTAGCAGGACCGCGACGGCCACGATCAGCGGGCGCCGGGGACCGGCCCCAGGTGGCGGGAGGGGCGCCCGCGGTGGTGTCACCCAGTCCTGCCGGTCCTCGTCCCACTGGGGCATGCCGGTCCCTTCCCTCAGCCCTGGCCGCCGAGGAGCTGCACGATCTGCTGGACGACTGCGGTCGCCGAGGCGAGCCCTGCCACGCCCGTCGTGCCGAGTTCGAGGCGGTCGCGCAGCAGTTGCAGGCGGTCCCGCCGCACCTGCCCGGTGGTGTCGATCTCCTCTTCGGCGTCGGCCAGCTCAGCATCGATCTCCGACGCGTCGTCCGTCGCGTTGAGCAGAGGCAGCTGCCGCCGCAGGGTGTCCAGGGCCGCGCGGAGTTCCGGTGGCGCGTCGATCGCCGGCTGTGCAGAGGCGTCCAGCGCTTTGGCGTCCGCACCCGCCGCAGCGGCGCCGCCGGCCATGACGCCGATACTGATCCCGCCGGGGGGACTCGACGGTACGGCGGGGCCCCACGCCCCGGGCGTCTGCGGGAGCGGTGGTGCCGGGCGGCCGTTCCGCAGCGAGCGGTCCTCGGCGGCGGCCCGGTCCCCGGCCGCGACCGCGCCACCGGTCAGCACACCGATGCTGATCCCGCCGACTCCGCCGCCGCCCCGGCCCGGGGGAGAGCCGCCCGGCCCGATGGCGGCGGTTTCCCGATCCTCCGCCGGCTCCCGATCCTCCGCCGGCCCCCGGCCCTCCTCGGGCCCTCGGTCCTCGGTCGTCATGTCGTGCTGACGCCTTTCTCCGCCGCGACGCTCAGGTGTTTCGCCGAGCCCCCCTCGCCCGTCGCCACCGCGCCACCGCTCATATCGCCGATGAACACTCCGCCCTCACCCACGTTGATGATGTAATGGTCGAAATCGCCCGTCTCATAGCCCTTGCTCCGCAGCGCCTGCTGCACCCCGCCCGCGATCCGGTCCTGCAGGGTCTTCACATACCGGCTGATATCCATCTCCTGGAACAGGGAGACCTCCTGTGCGCTTCCCAGTTCCCGCACCGAGGCGACCGGCGCGTCCGGTGGGGCGTACTGCGGCTTCGTCAGCCAGGTTCGGAAGGCGGACAGGCACGTCTGGACCAGCCAGACCCCGGCGGCGAATCCCGCCGAGGGGCTGCTGAACAGCGCCTGGACGGCGTCGCGCAGACCGTACGGGCGCTGCGCTGCGATCACATCGACCGACTTGTACTCCGGGCGCACGGGCATCAGGACATGGGGGACGACCTCCAGCACCAGCATCCTGCCCTGGGTGTGGACGCGGACCAGCATGCAGATGACGATCTGCTCGTCCCAGGCCCCGACCCGCACCCGCAGAAAGTGCCGGCGGGCCTCGGCACCCTCGCCGACCGCCTGGTCGAGATGCGCCTGGACGGCCTCGGGATCGCGGTCCAGCTGATGCCGCTGCGGCCCGGGCGGCAGATAGACCAGCTCGTCGACCTCGAGGGAGCGCAGGCGGTCCCGGCTGGTGGCCGCGGCCGAGGTGCGCAGGACCGCCAGCTGCGGTTTGATCAGCTCGACGACTTCACGGCCGGTGAGGGGTGCGCTACCGCTCCCGCCCTCCGGCGTGCCGGACCGGGCGGGCTCCGCTCGCGGCGGGGAGTCAGCGTCCCCGCGCTCCCAGGGCGCCGCCCGGGCCTTTTCCTTCAACTCCATGACCACCGACCACGGTTTGTACGGCTCGCCGGCGCCGACGAAGGGACGGAAGGGGTCGTAGATGACCAGCCGGGAGTACTGCTCACGCGCGATGGCCGCGCCGATCCGCCGGTACCGGGCGGAGGACGGCAACCGCGGATGCGATCCTCGGGCGAAGGCGTCGCGGCTCAGCTGATGGTGCATGACCGAGATGACGTACAGCCGGTGCACCCACACCGGCAGCATCAGCAGGGCCGGGAAGACCACGGCGGCCCAGGGCCTGAGGCCCTGCTGCCAGGCGATGCCCACGGCCACCCCGTACAACACCGCGAGCACGAACGGCAGGATCGGCAGCACTGCCTTCCACCGGCCGCGGGTGGCCTCCTTGAGCACCGAGCGCCCGAGAGCGAAGAGGGAACTCCGGTGCCCGCGCGCGGCCCAGGAGGCGAAGCAGATCAGCCCGTACCCCAGGTACCAGGGGACGAAGAACGTCGTCTGCGAGCCGATCCCGAGCACACCGAGTGCGATGAACGCCGCCCAGAGGGCCAGCAGCGCCAGCGCGGTCTGCGTCTCACGGCGGTGGGCCCGCAGCGCGTGTGCGAGGACCGGCAGCGCGTCGAAGCCGAGCGAGGGCGCGATCGTCCGCTCCTCATGCTCGACGAGTTCCTGGATGATGTTGCGGCGGAACTTCCCGTCGAAGTACACCCCCGCGCAGAGCAGCCGGGTGGCCTCGCTCCGGCCGGGCTCGGACGGTACGCGGGCCGCGGGGGCGGCGGTGCCCGATGGTGACGTGGTCGGCTGTCCGGGCACAGGCACTCTGTACCTCCGTGATCGAACTCGATACCCGGTGCGAGGGATATCAAGGCAGTATGGCGTCCGCCCGCCGGGCCGGAAGGCAAATCCTTTGGGAATGGCAAATTCTGTCGGGTGAAAAGGAGTTCGGCCCGTGCCGTACGGGTTTCACGCGAGCATGCCCGCGCTCGCAACCGGCGTCATGTGACGGGAACGCCGGTTCGACGCGCCAGGTGCCGCCCCCGACGGACAGCGTGGGTGACGTTTCTGCTGTTCGCGCCGCGTCACCCGGACGAGGGCCCGCAGGCGGTGCCGGTCAACAGGACCGCTGCCGCGGCGGCGGCCGACGGGATCACCGCCGAGGAGTACCGCCTGGTGGTGTCGCGGGAGCACGGGGGCTTACGAACCGCTGACGTCCTCGCGCCGGGAGGTCCGCCACCGGGTGCGCGCTTCTACGGTCGGTGGCATGTTGATTCTGGTCACTGGGGGTGCGGGTTTCATCGGCTCGCACATCGTTACCGCCTTCATCGCCGCGGGGCACGAGGTGCGCGTCCTCGACGCGCTGCTTCCCGCCGCACACCGCACTGCCCCGCCGGTCCCCGAGGGGGTGGACTGGCGGCACGCCGATGTCCGCGACGGGGAAGCGGTGGCCGATGCCCTGCGGGGCGCCGATGCCGTCTGCCACCAGGCCGCGATGGTCGGTCTCGGCAAGGACCTCACCGACGCGCCGGACTACGTGAGCTGCAATGACCTCGGCACCGCCGTGCTGCTGGCCGGTATGGCCGGATCCGGGGTTCGCCGCCTGGTGCTGGCGAGTTCGATGGTGGTCTACGGCGAGGGGCGGTACGAGTGCTCGCGCCACGGCACCGTACGGCCCGGGCCGTACGGT
>NZ_MAXF01000236.1 GCF_001704635.1 Streptomyces sparsogenes
TTCGAGCCTCCGTGCCCCGGCTGCGGTGAGCCGCTGGCCGCCGCCCTGGTGGAGGAGGACGCCCCGGCCGATCCGCGCAACGTGTACGCGGCCACCAAGCTGGCGCAGGAGCACCTGGCCGCCGCGTGGGCGCGGGCTGCCGGCGGGCGGGTTGCCGCCCTGCGGTATCACAACGTGTACGGCCCCGGGATGCCGCGGGACACCCCCTACGCCGGGGTCGCCTCCCTCTTCCGGTCCGCGCTCGCGCGTGGCGAGGCGCCGCGTGTCTTCGAGGACGGTGGGCAACGGCGGGACTTCGTTCATGTCCGGGACGTCGCCGACGCCAACCTCGCGGCGCTGGACGGCCTGGACGGTCTGCCGGAGGGCGGCTCGCGGGCGTACAACGTCGGCAGTGGAGAGCTGCATACCGTGGGTGAGATGGCGGCCGGGCTGGCCGCGGCGTACGGCGGGCCGGCGCCGGTCGTCACGGGGGAGTACCGGCTGGGCGACGTACGCCACATCACCGCCTCCTCGCAGCGGCTGCGCGCCGAGCTGGGCTGGAAGCCGCAGGTCGCCTTCGCCGACGGGATGACGGAGTTCGCGGCGGCGCCGCTGCGGGCGGGGTGATCCCGGCCCATCCCGCTGCGACAGCGCCAGGGCCGGCCCGGTCTTCTGTCGCCGGCCCGGTCCCGAGTCCTCGGCTTCCGGGATCGCCGGCCGTCTCAGACCGCCGCGGGCAGGTGCACCTCGAACCGGCAGCCGCCCGGGACGTTGTGCACCGCCGCGCGCCCTTGGTGGGCCTCCACGATGCCGCGCACGATGGCCAGACCGAGCCCCGCCCCGGCCGGTGGGGTACGGGCGTGGGTGCCGCGCCAGCCGGTGTCGAAGACCCGGGGCAGGTCCTCCGGCGGAATCCCACCGCAGCCATCGGTCACCGACAGCACCACCCGGTCCGCCTCGCGGCGGGCCGAGACGGCGACGGTGCCGTCGGCGGGTGTGCGGCGGATCGCGTTGACCAGCAGGTTGGCCAGGACGCGGGACATCTCGCGGCCGTCGACCTCCACCGGCAGGGGTTCGACCCCATCGCCCACGAGCTGTACGCCGTGCTCCTGGGCCAAGGCGTCGACGCCGGCGATGGCGTCGCCGACGAGGTCGTAGACCGACATCCGGGCAGGGGACAGGGCGAGCACGCCGGCCTGGATGCGGGAGAGTTCGAACAGGTCGCTCACCATGGCGCTCATCCGCCCGACCTCCGCACGGATGCGGGCGTGGTAGTCGCGTGGATCGTCGACCATGCCGTCCTCGAGGGCTTCGGTCATGGCCTGGAGGCCGGCCAGCGGGGTGCGCAGGTCGTGGGAGATCCAGGCGACCAGTTCCCGTCGCGAGGCTTCCAGGGTCCGCTCGCGCTCCCGGGAGGCGGCGAGCTTGGCGCTGGTGGCGGCCAACTGACGGCTCAGCTCGGCGAGTTCGGCCGTCGGCGCGGCGGCGGGCGGGGTGAAGCTGCCGTCGTCGCCGAGGGCGCGGGTGGCCTCGGCCAGCTCCCGGCTTCCTTTCACGACGCTGCGGCCCAGCAGGAGCGCCACGACGAGCGAGACGACGGTGGCCATGGCGCACACCATCGTCACCACCCACAGGTCGTGGTCGGACAGGAACATCGCCCAGGACACCAGCAGTGTCCCGGCGAGCATCGCCGCCACGGTGACGGCGGCGACCACGGCCAGGGACACGGCGACGGACCGCTTCCGCAGGGCCCGCAGGGCCACGGCCCCCAGCAGCCCGGCGCCCGCCGCGCCCATCGCCGCGTAGAGCGCGATGAGGAACATGTCACCGATCACGGCCGACCGCGGTTTCGTGTCCGGAGGGAGCGTCGAAACGGTAGCCGAGACCCCACACCGTGCTGATCAGGCGCGGGCGGGCCGGGTCTTCCTCGACCTTTCCGCGCAGGCGCCGCACATGCACGGTGACGGTCGACAGGTCGCCGAACTCCCAGCCCCAGACCCGCCGCATCAACTGTTCCCGGCTCGTGGCCTGCCCGGGATGTCGCATGAAGTACTCCAGCAGATCGAACTCCCGGATGGTGAGGGCCAGTTCGGTGCCGCCGCGGGTGGCGCGCCGGGCGGTGGGGTCCAGGGCGAGCGGGCCGGCCCGCAGCCACGGCTGGGACACTTCGGCGAGGGCGGCTGGTGGCGCGCCGGTCCGGCGGAGCACGGACTCCACGCGCAGCACCAGTTCGCGGGGGCTGAACGGCTTGGTGACGTAGTCGTCGGCACCCGCGTCCAGGCCGACCACCGTGTCGACCTCGTCCGCGCGCGCGGTGAGCACCAGGACGGGGAAGCCGTGGCCCTCGGTGCGCAGCCGGCGGCAGACCTCCAGGCCGTCCATGCCGGGCAGCATCAGGTCCAGCACCACCAGGTCGGGTGGCCGGGCCGAGGCCCGGGCCACGGCGGTGGGGCCGTCGGCGGCCACGTCGACGGCGAAGCCCGCCCGGTCCAGATACCCCGCGACGACCTCGGAGACGGTCGGGTCGTCGTCCACGACGAGTACGCGTTTCACATGACCGAGTCTTGCACCGGATCCCGCCGCTGACGGAGGTGGCGAACGACGTCAGCGATCCGTAAGGATGCGATATCCCTTATGTCTGGTGTGCGTTCGTAGGGTGAGGGAGGTGACCAAGACACCCCCTTCTTCCGTGGACGTCGTGCTGCCCTGCCTCGACGAAGCCGAGGCCCTGCCCTGGGTGCTGGAACGGATCCCACCCGGCTGGCGCGCGATCGTCGTCGACAACGGCTCCACCGACGGTTCCGCCGACATCGCCCGCGATCTGGGCGCGTACGTGGTCCAGGAGCCGCGGCGCGGCTTCGGCGCCGCGTGCCACGCGGGTCTCGCCGTCGCCACGGCCGACGTGGTCTGCTTCTGCGACTGCGACGCCTCCCTCGACCCCGGGACGCTGCCGACCGTTTCCGGACCCGTCCTCGACGGCGCCGCGGATCTGGTCCTGGGCCGCCGCAGGCCCACCGCCCGCGGAGCCTGGCCCGCCCACGCCCGGCTGGCCAATCTGGAGCTCGCCCGTCTCGTCCGTCGCCGCACCGGCCTACGCCTGCGCGACCTGGGCCCCATGCGCGCCGCCCGCAGGGAAGCGCTGCTGGCCCTCGGCCTGACCGACCGGCGCTCCGGCTATCCGCTGCAGATGGTGGTCCGCGCCGCCGACGCCGGCTGGCGGGTGGCGGAGACCGACGTGCCCTACCACCCTCGTACGGGCCGCTCGAAGGTCACCGGCACCTGGCGCGGCACCTGGCAGGCCGTGCGGGACATGCGGGCCGTCCTCGCCGAGCAGCCGACCGCTGCCGCGGCCGTCGGCGCGAGCCTCGCGGGAGACGGCCGATGAACGTCCCTGCCACGGCGGCGGACGCGGTCACCCTCCTGGTCATCGCGAAGGAGCCGGTCCCCGGGCGGGTCAAGACCCGGCTCACCCCGCCCTACACCCCGCAGGAGGCGGCGGCCCTGGCCGACGCCGCTCTGGCCGACACGCTCCACGCGGTGCTCCGGATCCCCGCGCGGCGCCGGACGCTGGTGCTCGACGGAAACCCGGGTCCCTGGCTGCCGCACGGCTTCGAGGTCGTGCCCCAGGTGTCCGGAGGCCTCGACGAGCGGATCGCCGCCGCCTTCGAGCTGTGTGACGGTCCGGCGCTGCTGCTCGGCATGGACACTCCGCAGGTCACCCCGGACCTCCTGGTCGGTGTCGGCCGCGACGGGAGTGACGCCTGGTTCGGCCCCGCGGCCGACGGCGGCTTCTGGGCCCTGGGCTTCGCCGACCCGGCCGGTGCCGGGTCGCTCGTCCGGGGTGTCCCGATGTCCACCGACCACACCGGGAACGTCCAGCGCCGAAGACTTGTCGAGGCCGGCCTCACGGTCGGTGACCTGGCGCTGCTGCGCGACGTGGACACCGCGGCGGACGCCGCCTCGGTGGCCGCCTGCTGCCCGCCCCGATCCCGCTTCGCCGCCACCGTGGCCTCGCTCGCGGAGACGGTCCGGTGAGCGGCGCGGCACACGGGACGCGCACCGCCGTCGCCGGACGGACCGAGCCGGCGGAGCGACCTCCGCCGGAAGAGAACCTCCCGCCCGTCACGCTCGCTTCCCCGTCCCGCGCACCGGTGCGTCGCGCCGACCGGTTCACCGCCGTCGAGCCCGGGGAGCCCTGGACGAACGACCCGTACGATCGTGCCCTGCGCGCCGGCCGCGGCCCGCTGTACCTGCGCCGACTGACACCCCACGCCCACGGCGCGGCCGAACTGCTGCCCCTGGACGTGGAACGCTTCTGCGCCCCGCCCGACGCCGCCGACGCGGGCGTACTGAGCCGCTGCACCGGGCCCGTCCTGGACATCGGCTGCGGACCGGGACGAATGGTGGCCGCCCTGGCCGCCCGGGGGATACCGGCGCTCGGAGTGGACCTCAGCCCTGCCGCTGTCGCCCGGACACGCCGCCTGGGCGGAACCGCCCTGCGCCGGTCCGTCTTCGACCGGCTGCCGAGTGAGGGCCGCTGGGAGACGGCCCTGCTGATGGACGGCAACATCGGCATCGGCGGCGACCCGGCGGCCCTGCTCGCCCGCCTGCGTGACCTTCTGCGACCCGGCGGGTGCCTGCTCGTCGAAGCCTTCCCGCAGGAGGTGGACGAACGCCTCATGGCTCGTGTCGAGGACGCGGAAGGCCGCCACGGCCGCCCTTTTCCCTGGGCCCGCGCCGGCACCACCGCCCTGCTGCGCGCCGCCCGCGCCACGGGCTGGATCCCCGCCGGCCGGTGGACCGCCGACGACCGGCCCTTCCTGCGACTTCACCGTCCGACCACCGGGCCCGGCGCCACGCACCCCACGCCTGACGGACGGGCGGACCGCTCATGACCGGCACCGCCGCCCTGCACCGGCAGGACCCCGAAACCTCCCCCGCGCCCCCGTCCTCGGTCCGTTCCACACAACCGACGGGACACGGGGCCCGAATCCGCGTCGCTGTCACCGCCCTCCTCCTGGCCGCCCTCGCGGCGGTCGTCGCGGGCACCCTCCGGGCAGGCGACGACCACAGCGCCCCCGGCCGGCTGCTGGCGGGATACGCCGTCGCATGGACCCTGTTCGCCGCCGCCGTGTGGACCGTGCGGAAAGTCCCCGCCCGAGCCGCGACCGCCCTCGTGCTGACAGGTTCGGCCGTCATCGCCCTGGCGGGGCTCACCACGCAGCCGCGCACCAGCACCGACATGTACCGCTACGCCTGGGACGGCCGCGTCCAGGCCGCCGGAATCTCCCCCTACGCCTACCCGCCCGCCGCGCCGCAGCTGACCCGCCTGCGCGACGACTGGCTGTTCCCCCCACGAGAAGCCTGTGAGGGATGGGGGATCGCCCGCCCCGGCAACGGCCTCTGCGCCCGCATCAACCGGCCTACCGCACCCACGATCTACCCCCCTCTCGCCGAGGGCTGGTACCTGGCCGTTCATGCGGTGTCCCCTCCGGACAGCCGCCACAAGCCGCTCCAGATCGGCGGCGCCGTCCTGGCCTTGGGCACCACCGCCGCCCTGCTCCGCGTTCTGCGTCGGCGCGGTGATCCGCGGCAGGCCCCCGCCAGGGCCGCCCTGTGGGCCTGGTGCCCGGCCGTCGCCCTCGAAGCGGTCAACAACGCGCACATCGACACGCTCGGCGTCCTGTTCACCGTGCTCGCGCTCGGCACCGCCGCCGCGGGGACCCGACGTGGCGCGCTGCTCGGTGCCGCGATCGCCGTCAAGATCCTTCCGGTCCTGGCCCTGCCGGGAGCCCTGGCCGGGCAGCGCGGCCCGGCCCGCGTCCTGCGCGTTGTCACGGGCAGCGTCGCCGCCGTCGCTCTCGCCTACCTGCCCTACGTCGTCGCCTCCGGCGCGAAGGTGCTGGGCTACCTGCCCGGCTATCTCCGGGAGGAGGGCTACGACACCGGCCACGTACGCCGTTTCGCCCTGCTGCGCCTGCTGTTGCCGGATGCCGCCGCGGGCGCGACCGCGGCCGTACTGCTCGCGTTGATCGGTCTCGCCGTATGGTGGCGCGGCGATCCGGCCCGCCCATGGCGCGGCGCCCTGCTGCTCACCGGCACGGCCCTGCTTCTCTTCTCCCCGAGCTATCCCTGGTACTCCCTGCTCGTGGTCGCCTTCGTCGCCATGGACGGCCGCTGGGAATGGCTGACCGTGACCCTCGCCGGCACCACCCTCTACCTGGGCGACCGGCTCCTGCCCGGCTTCCCCCTCCAGGCATGGGCCTACGGCACCGCGGCGATCGTCATCGCCGCCGGTGCGTGCCTGCGGTCCAGTAAGGCACGGCGATTCCTCAAGCCTGCTCAGGAGGGCGCGAGGGGAAAGGGGGCCGAAGGCAGCGCCGGAGGCCGCCGAGCCGGGGCCCCCGGGCGGCGAGGCGGCGTCCACCACGGAACAGGAAGAAGCGACGTCCCTGACCGCCCCCGGCGGTGAGGAGGGTGCGGCGGCGCGAGCCGGTGCGGAAACCACCACCACCGTGCCGGACGCCGGGACGAGGACGGAGCAGGGCGCTGCGGGGAAGGCCGCCGCGGAGGCGGGAGAGCCGCTCCTGGGGGAGAAGGAAGTGGATAACACCAGGCCGGTCCTTCTCCAACCGGTTGCCGCGGAGCCGAGCGGCCTGCCGGGCCCGCCTACCGGGCCGGGCAGGCCGCCGAAGCCCGGAGGGTGGCGAGGTGGCCGACCGGAACCCGGGTCGTGCGGTGGTGGTCAGGAAGCGGCGTCGTGCGGGTTGTGGGCACGTACGGCTGCCGCCAGCGCGGCGTCGCCGGTCTGGCCGCGGGCCTCGAGGCCCGCGATGACGCCCTCGACGTTCTCCCGCGGCTGGTTCTGGCTGAGCTTGAACTTGGCCTCGATGCGGCTGATGACCACCTCGACGCCGACCACGCCACGCACCTGCTGTTCGACGAACTTCGCCGACGCCTGGTCGACAGACCAGGGCTCGGTGTGGCCGGTTTCATGGCGGTCGGTCAGACGGCGCATCCGACGCTCGATCCAGGCAGGGTCGTCGTGCACCACACATTGCCCGTACACGTGCGCGATCATGTAGTTCCAGGTCGGCACCACGCGGTGGTGCTCCTCCTTGGTCGGGTACCACGACGGCGTCACATATGGGCTCCGTACGGGTGGCCGCGTTCGACAGCCCGCCCGCGCACCTTAGACGCACCTGGGCGGACATCCGGCGGTGGCCCAGCGCCCGCCGGGCCGGCCGCGGTCGTGGGACGCGGCTGCGGCCCCGCTTCCCGCTCCACGCTCAAGTCCGCGGTGGCGCGGTGCTCGCCCGCACCACGAATTCCACCGGCGGGAGCTCGGCAGCCTGGAACTTTCCTCCCTCGGTGAGCGAAACCAGTGCCTGCGCGGCGATGCGTCCCCAGGTCAGCACATCCTGGCGCACCGTCGTCAGCGGCGGCGCGATGCAGTCGGCCAGCGGGATGTCGTCGAAGCCCACCACCGACAGGTCCTCGGGGACCCGCAGCCCGCGGCTGGTCGCGGCGGTGATCCCGGCGATGGCCATCAGGTCGTTGGCGTACACGATGGCGGTCGGTGGCCGGTCCAGGTCCAGCAGCCGATGCGTGGCCTGGGCGCCGGCCGCGCCGGTGAAGTCCGCCGCCACGGGTGGGATCTCGGGCAGACCGGCATCCGCCAGGGCACCGCGCCAGGCGTCGCACCGGGCCTCGGTGTGCACATACCCGGCGGCGCCGCAGACGTGTCCGATCCACCGGTGGCCGAGCGAGCGCAGATGGCTGACCGCACGCCGCACCCCGCTGCCGTCGTCGACCCCGAGGGCCGGCACCCGGCCGCCGTGGTGCGGTGGTCCCACGATCAGTGCGCTGATGCCCAGCTCCGTCATGAGTGCGGGCCGCGGGTCGTCGGTGCGCAGATCGGTGAGGAACACGCCGTCGACCCGACCGTCACGGGCCAGCCGCTCATACGCTTGACGTTCGGTTTCCTCATCGGGGACGACCTGCAGCACGAGCGCGTAGCCGAGCGGCGCGAGGCCGGTCTCGATGCCGGCGACGAACTGGGGGAAGAACGGGTCGGTACTCAGCAGTTCCGGCGGTCGGCGCATCACCAGGCCGAGGGTCTGGGACCGCTTGGTGGAGAGCGCTCGGGCGCCGGCGTTGGGCTGCCAGCCCAGCTGGTCGATCGCCTCCAGGACCCGCCGGCGCGCCTGCGGGCTGACCCCGGGGCGGTCGTTGATGACAAAGGAGACCGTCGCCTTGGACACCTGGGCCAGCGCGGCGACATCACCGATCGTCGGCCGGCTGCCCCCGCCCCGGCGTGGCGGGCGAGACGTCGCCCGGCGGGAAGCGTCCGCCGATCCACCCGGTTTGTCCTGGCCCCGCACCATACCGCCTCGCCTTCCAGTGATTCGGGACGTACGGCTCCTGGGTGGCAGAACTGCGCCACCCAGGTTACCGAAACGTTTCGCACCCGTCCTTGACGCTTAGATACTAAACCGGTTTGATGACGCTCGTAACCCCGCGCTGATCATTCCGGCGGGGCGGGCCGGCGGCGACGAGAGGGGAGTCGCTTCGGACCCTCAATCACCCGCATGGAAGGGAGTTGGGCCCAATGAGGCGTTTTCCGCGCGTTACGGTGCTGGCCGCCGCGGCGCTTGTCCTGCCATTGTCCGCCTGCGGTTCGGGCGACGCCGGCGGCGGCAAGCCGACCTCGGGACCGATCGACATCTGGTACTCGACGAACCAGCAGGAGCAGGCCTGGGCCAAGGCCACAGTGGCTGCCTGGAACGCCGATCACCCCAAGGAGAAGGTCACCGCCAAAGCGGTTCCGTCGGGCAAGTCCACCGAAGACGTCATCGGGGCCGCGATCACCGCGGGCAACACCCCGTGCCTCGTCTACAACACCGCTCCGGCGGCGGTCGCCGCATTCCAGAAGCAGGGCGGCCTGGTGAATCTCTCGGACACCTTCGGCGATGCCGAGTCCTTCATCAAGAAGCGCTCCGGCGGTGCCGCGGACGGCTTCCGTTCCCCGGACGGCAAGTTGTACCAAGTGCCTTGGAAGACCAACCCGTTCATGCTCTATTACAACAAGGACGTCTTCAAAAAGGCCGGCCTGGACGCCGAGAATCCAAAGCTGAGCACGTACGACGATGTGCTGGCCGCGGCGAAGAAGATCAAGAGCAGCAAGGCGGCGAAGTTCACCCTGTATCCGCCGGCGACCAGTGACTACACCAATGCGCTGTTCGACTTCTATCCGCTGTACCTGGCAAACTCCGGCGGCACGCAACTGGTGAAGGACAAGAAGGCCACCTTCACGTCCGATGCCGGACGGCAGACCCTCGGCTTCTGGCAGCAGATGTACGCCAACGGCTACTCGTCCCCGGAGGCGTACAGCGGCGACATGTGGGCGGGCCCGTTCGCCGACGGGGTGGCCGCCATGGGCATCGCCGGGCCGTGGGGCAAGGGACAGTTCGACGGCAAGGTGAAGTACGGCGTGGTGCCGCTGCCCACGGCCGAGGGGATACCCGCCGACAGGACATCGACGTTCGCGGACTCCAAGAACGTCGGTCTGTTCACCTCGTGCAAGCACAAGCGGACCGCCTGGGAATTCACCAAGTTCTCGATGAGTGCGAAGAACGACGCGGCACTGCTGGAGGAGACGGGGCAGTTCCCCACCCGCGGTGACGTGGCCGCCATCGCCGGCGGCTACCTCAAGGACAATCCCTTCTACCAGCCCTTCGCCGACGCGGTGCCGCGGGCGGTGGACGTGCCGAACATCGCCGGCTCGACCCAGGTGTGGAAGACGTTCCGCACAGCCTGGGAAGACGCGGTGCTGCCCGGGAAGGGCGATGTGAAGTCGACCTTCGACAAGGCCGCGCAGCAGATCGACGACCAGATCGCCGACTGACGAGGCACACCATGAAATCACTCCGCGACAGCCGCGACGGGACCCAGGCCGCAGGTGATCCGCCCCACGGCGGGCACCCCCGGCCATCGCCCGGCCACGCACCGCAGGCGACCGCGCCCGTACGCCGTATCCCGGGTCGCCGGCCCGGCGCCTCGCGGCTCGAGCGCTGGCTGGGCAACAACCCGCTCGGGCTCGTCCTGACCGCGCCGTACACCGCCTACGTCCTGGTCGTGTTCATCATCCCGTTCGGGGTCGGCGTATGGATGGCCTTCCACGACTACTTCTTCACCGCGCCCGGCGTCTCCGTGCCGCACCCGTTCGTCGGGTTCGACAACTTCACCGAGGTCCTCGGCGAGGAGAAGACCCAGCGCGCCTTCGCCAACCTCGGGTTGTTCATGGCGATCAACATTCCGCTGACCGTGGTGCTGGCGCTCGCGCTGGCGTCGGCGCTGAATGCCGCGACGCACTGGCGCGGATTCTTCCGGGTGGCGTACTACGTGCCGTACGTGACGGCCTCGGTCGCCACACTGGCGGTCTGGCTGTTTCTGTTCAATGGCTCCGGTGCCGTCAACAACGTCCTCGGCCCCTGGGCCCCGGACCCGTCCTGGCTGGCGAACAAGCACCTGGTGATGCCGCTCATCGCCGTCTACGTCACCTGGAAGCAGCTCGGGTTCTACATCCTGCTCTACCTCGCCGCGCTACAGAACGTGCCCAAGGAGCTGCACGAGGCGGCACTGACCGACGGAGCCGGGCGCTGGCAGGCGTTCCGGGCCGTCACCCTGCCGGCCGTCCGGCCCGTCACCTCGCTCGTCATCCTGCTGTCGATCATCACTGCCGGACAGATCTTCACCGAGCCGTTCCTGCTCACCGGCGGCGGCCCGAGCGGCGCCTCGCTCACCCCCGCGCTGCTGGTCTACCAGCGGGGCATCGAGGAGGGCGAGCCGGATGCCGCGGCAGCCATCGGACTGATACTCGTCACCGGCGTGCTCATCATCGCGACCGTCGCCCGGCGCGTCATGGAGAGGGACTGATATGGCCCGCATCCCGCGCATCGCCCGCGTCCTGCGCTACGCCACGCTCGGCCTCGGCGCCATCGCCGCGCTGCTGCCGTTCTACTACATGCTCATCGGGGCGCTGCAGAAGAAGCGCGACACCGGCCTCGGCGGCCTGCTGCCGAAGCCCGGCAACCTGACCCTGGACAACCTCGCGGGTATCGACGACTCGTTCAGCCTGCTGGGCGCCCTGGCCAACTCGCTGATCATGACGGCCGGGGTGGTGGCCTGCACGCTGGTCTTCGGCCTGCTGGCCGGCTACGCCCTGGCGATCCTGCGCTTCCGCGGCCGCGGTCTGGTGTTCGCGCTCGTCCTGCTGGTCCAGGCGATCCCGTTCCAGCTGCTGATGATCCCGCTGTACGTGATGGTGGTGCGTTACTTCGGACTCGCCGACAGCTACGCCGGAATGATCCTGCCGTTCGCCATCAACTCCGTCGCCGTGCTCATCTTCCGCCAGTACTTCCTCCAGATCCCGCGCGAGATCTTCGACGCGGCGCGTATGGACGGAGCGAGTGAGCTGCGCATCCTGCGCTCTGTGGCGGTGCCACTGGTGCGCCCGGCGATTCTCACAGCCATGCTGGTGACCTTCATCGGCCCGTGGAACGAGTTCCTCTGGCCGTTCCTGGTGACCAAGGACCAGGGGATGCAGCCCCTCGCGGTCAGCCTGGCGAACTTCTCGCAGGCCAATTCCACCTTCCAGGCCAATCCCATGGGCGCTGTGCTCGCCGGTGCCTGCGTGCTGGCGGTGCCGGCCGCCGTCCTCTTTCTGCTCTTCCAGCGCCACTTCACCTCCGCCAACCTCGGATCCGCGATCAAAGGCTAGGTATGACCCAGCTCAACACCGAAAGCGCGCTCCCGTATGCACTGAACCGGGTCGGCGTGCTCATGAACGCCGACCCCACCGACCCCCTGGAGGCCGAGGGCGTCCTCAATCCGGCCACCGCCTGGGGACCCGACGGCGAGCTCTATCTTTTTCCCCGCATGGTCGCGGCAGGCAATGTCTCCCGGATCGGCCGCGCCCGTGTCGTGATCGAAGACGGCGTACCGGTCGGCGTCGAGCGCCAGGGCGTGGTGCTGTCCCCGGACGAAGGCTTCGAGCGGGGTGCGCACAATGCCGGCGTGGAGGACCCCCGCATCACCTTCATCCCCGACCTGGGCGTGCACGTCATGACGTACGTCGCCTACGGGCCGCTCGGCCCTCGGCCCGCGCTGGCCGTCTCCACGGACACGATCAGCTGGCGCCGTCTGGGCCCACTGCATTTCACGTATCAGCCGCACCTGTCCACCGACTTGAACTTCTTCCCCAATAAGGACCTTGTCTTCTTCCCCGAGATCGTGCCCGGCCCCGACGGCCGTGCGAGCTTCGCGATGCTCCACCGGCCGATGTGGGACCTGGACTGGCTGCGCCCGGGCGAGGGCGCCCCGGCCCCGGCCGGGGTGGCCGACGGCCGCCCGTCGATCTGGATCGCGTACGTGGACGCCGAGGCGGCGCGCCGCGATCTGTCGGCGCTGACCTCGCTGCGGCACTCCGCTCCGGTGGCCGCTCCGGAGATGCCGTTCGAGGTGGCGAAGATCGGTGCGGGTCCGCCGCCGCTGCGGGTGCCCGAGGGCTGGCTGCTCATCCACCACGGGGTGACCGGCCCGGTCGCGAGGGGCTTTGAGCTCAGCCATGGCGCCGTCTACCGGGCCGGGGGCATGCTGCTGGACCCGGACAATCCGGCGCGGGTGCTGGCACGCTCGCAGGAGCCGTGGCTGTCTCCGGAGACCCGTGAGGAGACGGTAGGAACGCTTGGCAACGTTGTCTTCCCGACGGCGGTCGAGCGCATCGCGGGGACCGTCTATGTGTTCTACGGGATGGCGGACAGCGCGATCGGCGTAGCCGCCCTGGAGCGGACCGCCGACTGACGCCTCTGACCTGAACCGGCTTGCGGCCGACGGCGAGAAGCCGTCGGCCGCAAGCCGGTTTACGTCTGTGCTTCGCGTCACCTGAGGGGCTGTGTCACCGTCCTGCCGAGGTTCGGGCCGGCGCCCAGCGGGAAGGCGGCGCTACGGGTGCGGCCGGGTGCGGCAAGGGTGACGGAGACCGTCAGGCCGGGCTGGTCGGGGTTGGCGACGCTCACCACGGCGGAGCCACCGTGCTCGTTGAGCATGATGACGGCCGGCTGATCGACCCGCAGCGTGCGACCTGATCCCAGGTCGAGGGAGCCCGCGGCATGGAAGGTCGCCATCGTCAGCCGCAGCCGCGGGTGGCGGACTGCTTGGACCTGCTCGTCGTTGCGCAGGATCTTGACGACCGGCCTGGCCGCATAGGAGCGGACCTTTTCGGGTGTCGCGCCGGGCAGGAGGACGTAGGCGTACGTGGCTCCGTCCGGGCTGATTCCGTGGTCAAAGAAGAGGGTGAAGGCATTCCGCTTCACTGGATCACGGTCGAGCCAGCTCCCGGTCTGCTCCTTGTTCGAGACCTTCAACGGCCCGCCCTCCGGGAAGACGTAGCCGATCTCGTCGTTGTACGCCCATGAGGCGCCGGTGGCAGCCGAATCGGTCCCCGGGCGTACGGCCTTGCCGCCGACGGAGGCATTGGACCGGGCCGCTCCCTGATTGACGGTCGTATGGACGGCGTACTGCGAGGTGGAACTGATCCCGGCGCCGAGCGCGACCATCTCATCGTCGAAGTAGAAGTAGCTCTTGCGCCCGGTGGTCGAGAACCGGTCCAGGGTGAAGACGCTCGCCCCGTAGCGACCGTCGGAGACGCCGCCGGTGAAACTGCCGCGGTTGGCGGGGCTCGACTGCGTCGTCACCTTGGTGTAAGGCGCGGTGACACCCGGGTAGTGGAACCAGTCGAAGGCGGGTACGAGGTCGTCGTATTCCCGGTTCGTGACCTGGATCGAGGTGGCGCCCGCCGCGTTCCAGTCGATCTCGTTGCCGACTTGGGGCCGGAAGGTGGAGCGGTACTCGCTGCCCTTCATACGGGGGGAATTGACCCTGGTGAAGATTCCATACGCCTCCCGCAGATGCGAGGAGAACTCCGAGCGCCAGAAATACTTATGCCCGATGACGCCGTTCCCCCGGCGCTTCCCGCGGATATTGTCGGCAAGCCGCTGATATGCCGCCGAGTTTCTCTCGTCGGCCCGGACCATCCGGTCGAGCGGCTCGAGGAAGTCGGCCGCGTAACTCGTAATGCCATCAATGGTGTTGGGGGGACGGTACCCGAGATACATCATCCCGATCTCCCCGCGGATCAGCCAGCGGGTCCCGTCGAGGATGTAGAAGGCGATGGCGTCGATGTCCTCGGGCGAGAAGGCGAAGCTGGTGCCGCGCGCGACATCGGCCCAGGCCGCGACGATGGTGAACAGGGCCATGCCGTAGCCCTCGCTGTAGAGCTGCGCCCCATGCGCCCAGAAGGACGAGTCCACCTGCACGGCCTCGGTGACCTTGCCGCTGCTGTCGACGGCGACCGTCTGCGACATGGTGGCGTAACCCTGCTCGATGTCGGCGGTCGCGTGCTTCGCGACGGCCTCATAGAGGTAGTTCTCGGTCCTCCAGGAGCCGTTCGCCCCGACCGGGTCCAGGCGGCCGGTGTTGTGGGCGTAGGTCACCTCCCGCGCCTCGCTGCTGAGCTCGTCGCCGACGAAGATCGACACGCGGCCCATGGCCATCGACTTGCCGATCTCGACTTCCCACCAGTTCGTGCTGGTCGGTTTGACACTGTCCCAGTAGAGAAGCGCGCGGTTCAGGGCCTCGATCAGCTCTGGCTTGCCGTAGCCCGCGGCATTCGGGTCAAGGTAGGCATGAGCCATCGCGATCATGCGGTACAGCGCGTGGTAGGGCGACCAGACCCGGCCGTTGGCGGAACTGGTGGTGTCACCGTAGTCCACATTGGGCCACGAGCCGTCGGCGCGCAGGGACTCGACATAGGTCAGGGCCTCGGACGTACGGGCGAGGAAGATGCCGTTGGCGATTCTCACCTGGTCACCTTGGGCAAGAAAACGCTGTTGCAGGCGTTCGATGATGAGCTGAATGTCATCCGTCGCCGCTTGACTCCCACTGGCTTCGGCAGCCCGCGCGAGAGCCGGCACTGACAGCGTCAGTCCGGCGACACCGGCGGCGAGCCCGAGGCCCCCGAGTAGGACGCGACGTCGATCGGGCAGGGGGGCCACTCCATTTTCCGTCATGCGGACTCCTTTGGGCGCACCCAGATCCTGACAACGTTGCCGTGGGGGCGTGCGTCGGTTGACGAGGCCTTCCGGGTGCTGATTCGGTCATGGCTTCGGCTTGGCACCGATTCCTAAACCGGTTTGAAGGTGACTCGTAAACAGTTACCGGCTACGCCCTGGGTACGTCAACAGTCGCGACGCGGGGTGAGCGAGGGCCGAGGGTCGGGGGAGGGATGGTCGATGCGCCGATGGCGCCGGCGGGGGGAGAGCGCGCCGTGCCGCCGAGGGCTGTCGGCCCGCCGTGGCTGCGAGGCCGAGTGTGCCGGGCTCCTGCCATTGGCCGAGGGCCTCTGGGGTGCCGGGGGTCAGTCCGTGTGCACCGGGGGGATCCGGGATGTGCGTTCGTCGCCGAGGGCGGACATCACCGTGGCTGCGGTGCGCGGGCGGCCTTGTCTGCCTGCCTGCGCCACTGGCCGCGGACGCGGGCGGCGAAGGCGGTGAATTCGCCGATGTCGCCGGCTCCGGCGATCCAACCGGTTCCGCGGGAGGCGATGCGCCGCAGCGTCGCCTGGGAGGCACCCCGAACCACCATGCCGGCCCCCCCCGGGGGTGACCGGGGCCGGCCCCACCTCCTGTTCGCCTCGCCAGATGGCGGCGACGCGTTCCACCAGCAGGTCCAAGGCGCGTCCTCGGGCCGTGAAGCCAACGTGATGTGGATGTGATGCCGCCCGCCCCTGCTGACAGGCGTGCTTCGCCAGCAGCAGGTGAGGCGGACGATCCGCCTGGCCGCGGGCGCGGCTCACCGCGCCTCTGTCGTGCGCTGAGGGTGCTTCCGGCTCGCGACGGGTCAGCTCTTGACCGTGCCGCCGAACTCCTCCGGAACCAGGTCGGCCTGCTCGTCGCCGCCCCTGATCAGAGGGAGGCGGCTCGGGCGGTGGCCGCCCCGATGCCCGACGACGCTCCGGTCACCAGCACGACGGCTCCGCTGATGTCCATGAACGGTTTCACCTCTGTGGATCGGGAGGTTCCCCGGAAGAAGCGATGGCTATGGCACCAGACCGTTCGGTAAACTCACCCGTTGAATCGGCACTATCATACGATAGCTATCGTGCAATAGGAAGGGCGTCGTCACGGTATGAGCGATGTCGAAGCCGCCGGCCTCCACGAGCTGGCCGACCTGATCTTCGCCGTGGGGCGACAGCTGCGGCCCCCGACCGATCCCTCGTTCGAGCCGTGCACGCCGATCGAGATCAGCGTCATGCGGTACATCCACCACCACCCCGGCACCTCGGCGCGTGCCGCGGCGGAGGCGGCCCTGCTCCCGTCGAGCAACTTCAGCCGCGTACTGCGCGGCTTGGAGAAAAGGGGCCTGGTGGACCGCGTGGTGGACAGCAGCAACGCGCGAGGCGTGTGCCTGTACCCCACGGAAAAGGCCCACCAGAATCTGCAATACCTCCGCGACAACTGGGCCCGGACCCTCCGGGGCATCGTCGACGACCCCGCCACCATCGAGACCGTCAACGCCACACTCCGGCGCATCGAGCACGAACTCATCGCCCGGCGCCGCGGCGCAGACCCTCGGGACTCCCGAGCCGGCTAGGCAGTTTCGTTCGGATCAGGCCGGATCAGGGAGCGGGGTCTGGTGCAGGGGGCCAATCGCAGGTACAGACCCAGCGCCGTCGCCAGGGCGGCGGCGGACCAGACGGCCGTTCACCGGGGTCTCGACGAGCTGGTTCATGTCCGCACGGGCCACGGCCATCACCCGTGGTGCCGCCTCTCACACCTCACAGGGGCGGCCGAGGGCGTGACCCCCTGAGCCGCTTGGTGGAAGGAGGGACTGTTGGCCCATCACCAAGAGCTGATCGGCCGCCGCGTAGGACGGAATCGACGCCGCATGCTGATCAGCGACCGATCCGGAGGTATCCCGTGTACTACTGCAACCAGCGTCCGTGCGGTTGTCTCCACCGCCGTCCCCCGTCACGGGTGCTGCGCACGGTCCTGGCCGGTCACCGCCCGGCCGCCCGACACGTCTGCCCCGATTCCCGGGCGGCCGGACGCACGGTGCGCACCACCAGGGGACGGAGGGCCCGGTGAGCGGCGCCCGGGTGATCCGCCGACAGCATCAGAACGTCGCGGACAAGCCGTTCATCGTGATCTGGGAGTCGACCCGCGCCTGCCCGCTGGCCTGCCTGCACTGCCGTGCCGAAGCAGTGCCCGATCGCGATCCGCGTGAGCTGGACACCGCCGCGGCCAAGGACCTGATTCGTCAGGTGGCCGCGTTCGGACAGCCCACCCCGCTGTTCGTGATCACCGGTGGGGACCCGTTTCAGCGTGCCGACCTGCTGGAGCTGATCGAGTACGGGGGAGAGGCCGGGGTTCGAGTGGCCGTGTCCCCTTCGGGCACCCCGACACTGACGCCCGAGCGGCTGCGGGAGGTGCGTGCGGCCGGTGCCGTCGGGCTCTCGCTGAGTCTGGACGGCTCCACCGCTGACCTGCACGACGGATTCCGCGGCGTGCGCGGGGTGTACCGGTGGACGCTGGACGCCTGGTACGCCGCCCGCGCGCTCGGCATGAAGGTGCAGATCAACACCACAGTCGCCCGTCACAACCTGCACGATCTGCCGGACATCGTCCGTCTGGTCCGCGACCACGGGGCGATGCTGTGGAGTGCCTTCCTCCTGGTGCCCACCGGACGCGGCCGCCAACTCGGCGTGCTCACCCCCGCCGAAACCGAGGACGTGCTCAACTTCGTGTACGACGTGGGACTGACCGTGCCCGCCAAGACCACCGAGGCCCACCACTTCCGCCGGGTCGCCCTGCAGCGCAAGGTGCTCGCGGACACCGGCGGCGATCACCTGGCCGTGCTGGGACTCGGTCCGCTCTACCGGGAGTTGCGCCACCACTCCGCCGAACTGGGCCTCGACGGCGGAGGACGACGAGCCCGCCGACCTCCCCTGGACGTCAACGCGGGCCGTGGCTTCGTCTTCGTGTCGCACACCGGCACCGTGCACCCCAGTGGCTTCCTGCCCCTGGCCGCCGGCAGCGTGCGCACCCGCCCGCTGGCCGAGATCTACCGGACCTCGGAGCTGTTCACCGGTCTGCGGGACGCCGACCGGCTCGGTGGCCGGTGCGGAGCGTGCGAGTTCCGCCGCGTCTGCGGCGGCTCCCGCTCCCGGGCGTACGGCGTCACTGGCGATCCGTACGCCGAAGAGCCGTGGTGCGGCTATCGGCCTGGGACCTTCCCGTACCAGAGGGAGCTGGCCGCACTGCTGGCCGGCCGCGCCGACGGGGACCGGCCCGGCCGCCCGTCGGTTCGTCATCTCCCGGCGGAACACCGTACACAGCAACAGGAAACACCGTGACCGGCCGGCTCGATCCTCCCGTAGCCGCCGGAAGTCGCTCGCCCCACAGGCTCAAGCAGTCCGGCCTGAAGGCCCGACATCGGCGCGCCCACCTCCTCGTCGTGGCGTGGATCGTCCTGGCGCTGTCGGCGGCCACCGCCCAGCAGACGCTGCCCGTCGCCCGCTGGCTCGCCATCCATCTGTTCCTGCTCGGCGGCGCCACCACCGCCATCGTGATCTGGAGTGAGCACTTCGCCGTCGCCCTGCTGCACGCCGAGCTCCCCGGCGAGCGGTGGAGCGATGCCCGGCTCGCCTCGGTGAACCTCGCCGTGGCGGGCATCCTGATCGGCGTCTGGGCGGATCTTCCCGTCCTCATCGGGATCGCCTGCGCGCTGCTGGTCGCCGCGATCACGGCCCACCTGGTCGTGCTGGTGCGTATGGGCCGGGGCGCGCTGGGCGGCCGGCTCGCTCCGATCGTCGGTTTCTACCGGGTGGCCGCAGCGGCCCTGGCCGTGGGGGCGGTTCTGGGCTGGATGTCGGCCACGGGCCATGCCGGTCCGGGGGACTACGCGGGGCTGCGGCAGGCCCACCTCCACGTGATGCTGCTGGGCTGGATCGGACTGCCGGTGCTGGGCACGCTGTTCATGCTGTGGCCCACCGTGCTGGGTGTGCGCATGGCCCGGCGCACCACCAAGACGGCGCGCTGGGTTCTGGCCCTGACCGGGGGCGGCCTCGCCGTCGTGGTCGCCGCACTGGCGGCCGGATGGCACCGGGCCGCCGTGGCCGGCGCCGTGATGTACGCGGTCGGCGTGGGCGTCGCGGTGGAGCTCTTCGTCCGTACGGTGCGCCGACGGCGCCCCATCTCGACCGCGGCGGCCTGCACCCTGGGCGCGGCCACCGGGTGGCTTGTCGCGGGCGTCATCGCGGACGCGGCGATCCTGGCGGCTGGACCGCCGGCCGAAGCGCCGGACGGTATCGGCCCCCTGGTCCTGGTGTTGCTCGTCGGATTCGTCGCACAGGTCCTCATCGGCGCCCTGACCTATCTGCTGCCGATCGTGCTCGGTACCGGCCCCAGGGAACGGGCCGAGCTCAGGGCGATGCTGGAGCGCGGCTGGCCGGTCCGCCTGGCGACCCTGGACACAGGTGTCGCACTGCTGGCGCTCCCGCTGCCCGGCCCTGTCGGCGCGGCCGGCATGCTGCTGGCCGCGGCGTCCGGAGTCACGTTTCTCGCTCTGACGGTCCGGGTCCTGGCTCGAGGCGTCGGCCGCGCCGAAGAGGGCGGCTCGTCGCGACGGCCGGTCCTGCTGGGCTCGGCGGCGGGCGCCGTACTGACCGTCTTGGCTGTCCTGGTGGCCAACAGTGGCGGCGGCACAGACGGCTCCACCGTCGCCGCCGGGGCGGGGAGCGGCGTCGCCACCGTCACGCGGACCGTCGATGTCACCCTGGCCGACATGCGCGTCCAGCCGGGCCGGATCGAGGTCCCCGAGGGAACCGGACTGAAGCTGAAGGTGATCAACAAGGACGCCCAGCGCCACGACCTGAAGGTCGAAGGAGGCCCCGCCACCCCGCTCCTCTCCCAGGGCCAGTCCCGCATCCTCGACGTCGGACAGGTCACCAAGAGCCGCACCGCCTGGTGCACCCTGCCCGGACACCGGGCCGCCGGAATGACCCTCGACATCGTCGTGAAGACCAGTACCGGCGAGACCACCGCTGGACACGACGGGCAGCTGCCCATGGCCGGCGGCAGCGGAGGCCTGGATCTCGCGGCCGACTTCTCCCATGGCTGGAAGGCCCGTGACGCCTCACTGGACCCGGTGGCCGGCGGCACAGTGCACCGGATCGAGTTGCACGCCGTCCGCCGGACCATCGAAATAGCCCCGGCTCTCAAGCAGCAGATGTGGACCTTCGGCGGCACCGCGCCAGGACCCACTCTGCACGGCAAGGTAGGCGACGTCTTCGAGGTCACCCTCCACAACGACGACCCCACCATGGGCCACGGCATCGACTTCCACGCCGGATCCCTCGCCCCTGACCAGGCCATGCGCACCCTCCAGCCCGGTCAGCGACTGGTCTACCGCTTCCGTGCGGACAGGGCCGGGGCATGGCTGTACCACTGCAGCACGGCACCGATGCTCCAGCACATGGGCAACGGCATGTACGGCGCCGTCATCATCGACCCTCCCGGCCTGGCGAAGGTGGACCACGAGTACGTGCTGGTCTCCTCCGAGCTGTATTCGGGCACTCCTGGCAGCGTGGCCCAGCTGGCGAAGATGCGTCAGAACACTCCGGACGCCTGGGCATTCAACGGTACCGCCGCCCAGTACGCCAAGACACCGCTGAAGGCGACAGCGGGGCGGCGCGCCCGCTTCTGGGTGGTTGCCGCCGGACCGAGCGACGGAATCTCCTTCCACATGGTCGGCACCGTCTTCGACACCGTGTACAAGGAGGGCGCCTACCTCCTCAAGCCCGACCAGGCCGGCGGTTCGCAGGTCCTGGACCTGGCCGTGGCCGAGGGCGGTTTCGTCGAGACGACGTTCCCGGCGGCCGGGCATTACCCCTTCGTCGATCACGACATGCGCCATGCGGAGGCCGGGGCGATGGGCATGGTGGAGGTGAGCACGTAGTGGGAACGGTCGGCCCGTGGTCCCTGGTGCGCTTCCTCCATGTGACGGGTGCCGTGGTGTGGGTCGGTGGGCAGCTCGCCCTGAGCCTGGTGGTGCTGCCACTGGCCCGGCGAATGTTGTCCGCGGAGGCCAGGGACCGCTTCGCGGCCGAGGCGGGCCGCCGGTTCGGGCTTCTGACGGGGGCGGTGTTCGTCCCCCTCCAGCTGGGTACCGGGTGGGCCATGGCCTGGCACGGCGGCATCACCTGGGCCTCGCTCACCGAGCCCGGCTACGGGCGCACCCTGGCCACGAAACTCGGATTGTTCGTGCTGGTGATGCTCGCGGCGGCAGGTCACGGCATCGCCCACTCCAAGGGCCGCGCCGAACTGGCCCGGGTCCTGGCCGTCGTATCGCTGGTCGGCTCGCTGGGCGTCGTCCTGCTCGCCACCGCCTTGCCGGCCACGTAGGACACCGCTCGGGAACTGTGAACAGAAGGAGAAGTTCGGTGTGCGAGTACTGCGGCTGCCAGTCGCTGACGACCATCGATGAACTGACCCGGGAGCACGACGAGGTCGTCCGCCTCATCGGCCACCTCCGCACCGCTCACCAAGAGGGCAGTGCGGCCCGGATGGCGGAGATCGCCCGCGAGATCGCGAGGGTGCTCGGCCCGCACACCCAGGTGGAGGAGCACGGATTGTTCCCGGCCCTGGCCGGCGACTTCCCCGAGCAGATCACCGCTCTGGAGGCCGAGCACCGGCAGGTGGAAACGGTGCTGGCCGAGGCCGCCGACGGCGTGACGCCCGCGGACCCGACCTGGCCGGACCGGCTGATGGAGGCGATGGCCATGCTGCGCGACCACATCCTCAAGGAACAGGACGGCGTCTTCCCCGCCGCACTGGCCAACCTCAGCATCGAGGAGTGGGAAGCGGTCGAGGCCACGCGCGCCAGGGCGGGCAGCACCCTGTCCCGGCCGACGGCCTGACGCCCCGCCGGGGCCTGGCCGGGCAGCCGCCGTAAGCTCCGTTGCCGGAGCGCGACCTCGACGAACTCCGGCCCGGCCACGGCCCCCGCTGCGGCAGCCGGGCGTGCGGCTCAGCGGCGCCGGGCGCTCCGTGGCAGAAGGCTCAGCAGCCGGCGCGGTGCTCTGGCCCTGTGCCGGGCTGGGCACCGCGCCGCGCCGCGCGGCTTACGATGGTGTCAGCATATTTTGTAGTCGTACCGGCTGCTGTTGTAGGAGCAGGTGTCGACCTTGGTGCCACTCGCTTTGCGCAGGGTGGCGGTGTCGGCGGTGTTGTTCCACACGTAGGCGCGGCGGTCCTGGTACTTCGTGTAGGTGGTGTCGGATCCGCTGCCGGTCCGCACGGTCACGGTCTTGCCCGCCCCGAGGGTGTAGGAGCCGAAGGTGTAGCGGTGGTTGCCGGCATCCGAGACGGTCCAGCCCTTGAGGCTGACACCACGCGAGGTGCTGTTCTTGATCTGGACGTACTCCGCGTTCAGGCTCGCGTTGGAGCGGGTGTCCGTGCCGGGCGAGTCATAGTAGATCTTGTAGAGGTGCACCGAGCCGGCGGCCTGAGCCTGGGCCGGCAGCAGAGCGAGTCCGGCGGCCGCGGCGACGGCGACAGCGCAGGCGGCAGTACGGGCGTGGATCATGAGCCCCCCATGATTCGTGCCGGGCACCCCCCTATTGGTCCCGGCGAGGCTGATCACCCTACGGGCGGACACAGGCGAAAGAGCCTCTGTTACCGAATTGCGATGCACAAGCACGGCCTGATCGGGATACCGGCACCCTTCATGCCTGCCGAAGGCCACCCGGCAGTCCGCCGGTGTGGCCTTCGGGAACGCGGGACACTCCTCGCGGGGTATTGATCTCGGCCGTGTGCATGAAATCCAAAAAACGAGCCGCTACGGGCGAGAGATCCTGAGAGCAGCGGTACATCACGCCGGTGACCCTGGTTGCTCCCGGAGAGTCCACGGGTACCGCGACGAGATCATCCAGGGCGAAACCCTGCAACTCAAAGGCCGGCAGAGCCGCCACGCCCACGCCGGCCCTCAGCAGCCCGCGGATCGTCGCCGCGCTACAGGCATTGAAGTGGGGGCTCACCGAGATCGAGTACCTGTTGAACGCGGCGTCGGTGATCGCTCGGATGCTGGTTCCGGGCCGCGTTGCGACCACGGTCTCACCGTTGAAGTCCGCCCACGAGAGGGAACTCCGCGCCGCCCAAGGATGGCTGTGGTGCGCCACGCCGTAGAACCGTTCCCGCAGCAGTGGTGTGAAGCACAAGCCGTCCGGCAGGTCACCGTGGGCGGTCAGGCCGAGTTCGACGGTCCCGCTTTCGATGCGTTCGGCGACCTCATCCGCGGGCCCGTCGATGATCTCGAACTCCACCTCGGGGTGATCCCGCATGAAGCCGCGCATCATGTCCGGCAGCACAGCCGCTGCGAGCGACGGAAGCGCGGCTACGGCGATGGTTCCGGACTGGGCCGCTACATAGGACATGAAGCGGCTCAGTCGCATGTCCATGTCGTCGAGGACGGCGCCCGTCATGAGGAGAAAGGCATGCCCCGCGGCCGTCATGTGGAGCTGCCGAGTGGTTCGGTCGAACAACCGCACCCGCAGCAGACGCTCGACTTCCTTGATCCTTCTGCTGAGGACCGACTGAGAGATGTGCTCCGCTGCGGCCGCTTTCGTGAAACTGCCGGATGCGGCGAGTGTCCGGACTGCGCGAAGCTGTTGCAGCGTCAGGTCAGGCGTCGGCATGGCTCCGCCTCTTGCCGCCGTGGACTCGGGTGGACACAACAACGGCTGATGGCCACGGCAGGCACGGGATACGACCACCTGGTCGTTGATCAACACGTGGAGTGCCATCAGAAGGGTGTTCGGTTCTTCGCTCACACATCAAGCTGAACGCCCTCCTCCCACGCCTGCGGACCGATCTCACCTCACGCGATCTCCATGTGATCAACCACCTAGTTCGGCCTCGAGCGCACATGGTTCGCGATCGCCACGTCGTCGTTCGCGCCGTACATGTCGTCGATCAACGTTGCGAACGAACTCACGACGGCATTGCGCTTGATCTTGCCGTTCGCAGTCCGCTCGCCGCGCTCGACTTCCAGGGACCGCGGCAGAACGCGAAAGTCCTTCAACTGCTCTACCCGCGCGAGGTCCGCGTTGACCCGAGCGACCTCCGCTCGCAGGCTGTCGGCCAGCGCCTCTGCCGACCGAGCGCCTGCGGTTGTGCTCGGCTCGAGCAGGACGGTGAGGTACTTGCGGCCGTCGCCCACGACGATCGCTTCGTTGATCAGCGAACTCTCCTTCAGCCGGGTCTCGATGGGCTGAGGATGGATCGTTTTGCCGCCTCGGGTGATGATCACGTCCTTCTTCCGGCCGATGAGCCGGATGTTCCCCTGAGGTGTGCGCTCCATCAGGTCACCGGTGCGGAACCAGCCATCCTCGAAAGCAGCCTCGGTTTCCGCCGGGTTGCGCCAGTATCCGGCGAAGAGCAGCGGCGCGCGGAGCAGCATTTCGCCGTCGTCCGCGACTTTCACCTGGAACCGTGGGTCCGGGAATTCCCTGCCGATGAAGCCCGGACGAGGGAACGGCTGGGCGAAATGGGCTATGGGACACCCGGCGGTCTCGGTGAGACCGTAGTTCTCGCGAAGATCGAGCCCCCAGATCTGCCAAATCGCGATGACGCTTTCGGGCATCGCGGCAGACGCGGTGTAGGCAACCCGGATGCGATCCAATCCGGCGGTTGCCCGCAGTGGCAGGAACACCCAACGAAGTGCGGCAGCGTACGCGATCCGCAACAGTACCGACGGACGGCGACGGGACCAGCGGCGTTCGGCTACCCTGCGGCCGGCCCACATGGCGGCGTCATAGGCGTAGCGACGAAGTCGCGGCCAGGCCTCCGTCTGTGCGATCAGTTCGCCGGCGATCTTCTCGTAGAACCGCGGCGGCCAGAGCACTGCCGTCGGCCGCACCAAGCGCAACACATCTTCGTAGTCACCCATGCGGCAGTATGTGACCACCAGCCGTGAGAGCAACGGCGCGAACACCGACACCAGCGCCGGCGCCACGTGGGCCAACGGCAGGAAGCCCACGGCGTCGTGCTCGTGGCTGAGGAGCTGCGGGTAGAGGCCGATGAAGGTCTGAACCGAGTGCTGAAGCGTGCGGTGCGAGTGCGTGACGCCTTTCGGGACTCCCGTGGACCCCGACGTGTAAAACAGCACGGCGGCATCGTCGAGGGATCCGCCGGCGACCAACGCGGACAGAGGATCGGCGCTGTCGTCGGCGTACTGTGTTCCTTCGTCGCACAGCGCTTCCCAGGTTGTCCTTTTGATCACCTCGGGTAGCTCCGGCGGAGGGGCCTCGATCCCGACCACGAGCCGCAGCTTCGGTGTGTGTGCGGCGACCTCCGCCACCTTGCCGAGTTCCGTCGTCGTCTCGCCGATGAAGGCGACGGCCTCGCTGTGTGCGAGGAGTTGCTCGATCTCGGCAGGTGAGTTGGTCGGATAGACGCCGATCACGGCCCCGCCGACGCTCTGCACGGCCAGCGCGGCGAACACCCACTCCGGGCGTGCGCTGCTCATCACCGCCACGCGATCGCCGGACTGCACACCTTGCGCGACAAGGCCGAGCGCGAGATCTCGCACCCGATCCCGGTACGTCCGCCACGTGATCGCCTGCATAACCCCGTCACGCCAGTAACGCAGCGCGACGGCGTCGGGTTCCCTGTCCGCGCGATCGAGCAGCAGCCCCGGTAGCGTCCGGGTCGGCTCGAAATTAGTCAGATCCATGACAAGGCCTCTCTTCCAGAGCCGACAGCCCAGGCCCGATGAGATTCATGCGGCGCTCTCCCCGAGGTGCAGGAAGTCACCTCGGTACCACGTCACCGGCTTGCCGCTGCCTGTCCGCGCGTCGTGTACGCGGCCGATGAGGATGACGTGATCTCCACCGGGTACGGCTTGCTCCAGTTCGCAATGGATCACTGCCGCTGCATCGGGCAGTAGCGGGTGACCGCTCTCGTTGAATTCGAAGGCTCCGTACGCGAACTTGTCTTCACCTTTTGTCGCGAACTTGATCGCCAGCTCGGCGTGCGCGGGAGTCACGATGTTGACGATGAACCGCTCGGCCGCCATGAAGACGGGGGAGCAGTCCGCTCCTCGGTCCAGGCACACCAGGACGAGCGGCGGATCGAGCGACAGCGCCGCGAAGGAACTCGCGGTGAACCCGTGCAGCGTCCCTGACGCGCTTCGCGTCGTCACGATCGTCACGCCTGAAGGGAAGCGCGCCAACGCCGAGCGGAAGGCGGCCGGGTCCAGCCCCTGAAGTCGCTCAACCATGAAATCCCTCGCGGGCGGCTCGGGCGGCAGGGTCGTCGAAGACCGTGCGCGCGTCGGCGACCGTGACGCGGAGCTGCTCTTCGACCGGCCAACTGGAAGTTCCTGAGTGAAGGGCCCGTTTCAGCGCCGCGAACACGGCAGGTGGCTTCGCCGCTGCCGCCCGCGCGTCCGCCATCGCGATCGCGAGCAGGTCGTCCTGCTCGACCACCTGGTCGACGATGCCCATCGTCCGCGCGTCGAACGCGTCGAGGGGCTCTCCGCTCAGCAGGAGGCGCCGGGCCGCGCGGTCGCCCAGGACCTCGCGCACTCGAGCGATCCCCTTCACGGCCGGCAGCATTCCGTGGTTGATCTCGGGGAAGACGAAACGCGCCTCGGTCGACGCGTACACCATGTCGGCGAACAGCGCCATTTCGATGCCACCACCGACACACCAGCCGTTGACCGCACACACCAGCGGCCGGGCAAAGTCCTCCAGCGCGCAGAGCAGCGCGTGGAACGACGCCATCCGCTCGACCATCGAATCGGCCCCGAAGCCGACGGCTTCCTTGATGTCGCCACCCGCGCAGAAGAAGCGCTCACCAGCTCCCGTCAAGACCACCGCGGGGGTGCGGGGGCCGCCGGCAAGGGTTTCCAGCGTCATTGTCAGCTCGCTGACGAGCGAGTTGCTGAGCGCGTTCGCCGGCGGGTGATTCAGGGTGAGTACCACCACGCCGTCCACCTCGTCGGACACCTGCACAGCGCTGGGCGCTGTGCTGTGCGAGGCAATGCTCATGCTCGCCTTCCCTCAGTTCGCCGGTCCGCCGGCGGCGCGAGCGGAGGGGAAGTCCACGGGGCGCTTCTCCCGGAAAGCCTGGCGTGCTTCGGCGTAGTCGGCACCGGCGAAGTCGAGGATCTCGAGTGCCGCGGACAGCTCGTGCTGAGGCGCCGCGTTGGTGAGCCAGGCGTTGAGCGCACGCTTGGTGAATCGGAGCGCCTGCTGGGGACCGCGGGCCAGCTGGGAGGCGACCTCCAGGGCACGGGGCAGCACCTGTTCGCGGGGAACGGACAGGCTCACGAGCCCGATCCGCTCGGCCTCGGCGCCCGTCAGCTTCTCGGAGGTGAGCACGTAGTACTTGGTCTTGGCCATGCCGACAAGCAACGGCCAGATGAGGGCGGCGTGGTCGCCGGCGGTCACGCCGACCTTGGTGTGGCCTTCGATCAGCACCGCGTCGTCCGCGGCGATGCTGATGTCGGCGAGAAGGGCGGTCGACAACCCGTAGCCGACCGCGGGACCGTTGATCGCGGAGATGATCGGCTTCTCAATGCGCAACATCGTCGCCACCCGCTTGCGTTCGGTCTCCAGCATCGCGAGCGCGTCCTGGGGCGTGGGATCGGGCTGAGCGACGTCCATCCCGGTACAGAAGGCTTTACCGGCCCCGGTGATGACGACGACCCGGGTCTGTTCGTCGCGCTCGACGTCGGCCCAGATCTGGTTCATCTCCTCGAACATCGGCAGGGTGAGCGAGTTGTACCGGTCGGGCCGGTTGATCGTGATCAGGAGGACGCCGTTGTCCTTGCGTTCGACGAGGATGTCACCCGTGCCGTGCTGGTAGAGGTCGCTCATCGAACCGTCTCCTTCTGCGCGAGGTTGTGCGTGTCGTTGAACTGGCGGAGTGCTTCTTCGTGGGCGGGGCGTGCGGCTCGGATGTCGGCGAGTACGTCGTCGGCGGGGCGGACGACGTTGCGGGGGTTTTTGAAGTGGGGGATGACGTACTTGCCGAAGAGTTCGATCGAGCGCATCAGCTGGTCGTGGGGGAGGCTGTCGACGCGTAGGACGAGGGCGTCGACGCCCATGTCGGCGTATCGCTGTACGTGTTCGATGCAGTGGTCGGGGTCGCCGACCATGAAGCCCTG
>NZ_MAXF01000237.1 GCF_001704635.1 Streptomyces sparsogenes
TGTACTCCTCTGAAGTCGATGTCCTTGACAGCGCCCATGTAGGCGTAGTCCTTCGACAGCTTCGACAGGCGCTCGTATGCGTCGGTGGAGAGCTTGGCCATCTCGAACAGGGGCTTCGCCTCGAGGCGGGCCTGGGCAGTGGTCTCGGCGCAGTGCATACCACCGGCGACCGCGACCATCTTGCGTGGTGTGATCGGGTAGGGGTGGTCGGTGGCGGCGAGTGTTTCGTCGTAGAGCTTGACCATGTTTTCGACGAGGTCGAAGCCGAGGTAGAGGCCGCCCATGATGGCGCCGATGCCCATGGTGGCGGCGGTTTCGACGGAGCTGGGGCTGCCGGCGGCGGCTGAGATGGGTGGGTAGGGGGTTTGCAGGGGCTTGGGGACCAGGCTGCGGGGTGGGATCTTGTAGTGCTCGCCCACGTACGAGAACACGTCGTTGAGGAACGCGCTCCGGATCAGCTCGATGCCCTCACGCCACTGAGCCTTGTTCTCGGAAGGGTCCACCTCAAACGCGCGCAGGGCGAGCGTGGTGTTGCCGCGCCCGGTACCAAGCTCGACACGGCCGTTGGACAGGATGTCCTCGGTCGCCACACGCTCCGCGACGCGCAGGGCGTGGTTCATCCGTGTCGGCAGCAGGGTCACCAGGTGGATGAAGCGGATCCGGCTGGTGAGAGCCATCAGGTACGGGTAGAGCACCTCCGGCGCGGAGACCGAGGCCGTCCCGATGGCGACGTGCTGCTCCGAACTGCCGAAGGCATCGAAGCCCACGCGCTCTGCGAGCAGTACCTCCTCGATCAGCTCCCGGTAACGGTGCTCATGGGTGAGCCCCACCGGGGTGTCCCCCTCGGTCATGAGGATGAAGTCCATACCGCCTCTTCCCTCGAATGTTATTGGCCGATAACGTAGGGCCCAGCACAGGCCAGGTCAAGACCCCGGGGAGAGCGGCAGGCGTTATTTTTGACTAACGTGCGCGGGCCCGGACTGCGGGCCTCTCCCCATCTGTCGAGTAGTGACGCATCCGCGAGGTACTGGCCGAGCAGGCCCAGGAGGAGGAGTGACCACACGTGAGCGAGTTGCGGATTGAGCGGTTGTCGTCGCCCGACATCGGGAGTGCCATCGCGAGCGGTATGCGTACGGCGGTCTTGCCGCTGGGCGCCACGGAGCAGCACGGTGCGCACCTGCCGATGTCGGTCGACAGTGATCACGCCGATCGACTGGGCGTTCTTGTCGCCGAGCGGCTCGGCGACGCGCTCGTGCTACCGACGGTGCGGATCGGCTGCTCTTCGCACCACCTCGGCTTCGCCGGAACGCTCTCGCTGCGGGCCGAGACGCTCGAAGCCATCTGCGCCGACTGCTGCGCGAGCCTTGCCGTGCACGGCTTCCGCAGGGTGCTGATCTTCTCGGCACATATCGGCAACTTCCCGGTGCTCAGTGACATCGAGCCGAAGCTCGCCGCGCGACTTCCCTCCGACCTGGATGTCATCGCGTTCGCAGACTCGGCAGCGGTCCTCCGTGCGTGGCGCGATGCTGCTCAACGCGTCGCCGGCCTGGCCGACCACGTCGGAGGCCATGCCGACGTGGCCGAAACTTCGATCATGCTGGCCGTGAGGCCGGACGCCGTGAGGAACGATCGCGCCGCCGCGGGTTTCACCGGGCCCATGGATGACGCGTTGCTGGCCCGCGTATTCACTGACGGTGTCAAGGCAGTCGCACCCAGCGGGGTGCTCGGCGATCCGCGCGGCATGTCGTCCGAGCTGGGCTTCGCCTGCCTGACCGCAGTGGCCGACCTGCTCGCGGAACACGCAAGGGAACGTTATCGGCCGCTCACCTAGACTAGACTTCACGTGTGTCGAGCTCACCTACCCCCCGTACCGCATCTCCCCGCGCCACCCGTCGGCAGGTGCTGATCAAGGTCGCCGGAGAGTTGTTCAACGAGCGTGCCTTCGATGCGGTCACCACTGAGATGATCGGCGCGCGTGCCGGTGTGACCGGCCCCGCGCTCTACCGGCACTTCGCGAGTAAGCAGGCGTTGCTGATCGCCGTGCTCGAGGATCCGCTCAGCGAACTGCTGGCGCATGCCCGCAAGACGGCAGCCGAGGTGACGGATCCACGCAAGGCACTCGAGGAGATGATCGATTACCACATCCAACGCAGTCTGCAGAACGTTCCGTCCACGCTGGTGTTCCTGAAGAACGAACACAACGTCCCGGAAGACGAGCGCCATCGCATGCGGCGCATGATGCGCCTCTACGCCGAAGAGTGGAGCGGACTGGTCACCCGGCTGCGGCCCGACCTGTCAGACGCGCAGACCCGCGTTCTCACCCACGCCGTCTTCTCGATGATCAACGCGGTGCCCCAGTTCAACAGCGGCCTCGATCCCGACATCGTCGCGACGACCATCCGCACCGCCGCGATCAACGCGCTACTCATCCCCGCGGACGCGATCTGACAAAGCCTTCAGGGGCGGCGGCTCGTAGCCGCTGACCTGATCCAGGCCGGGGGCCGGTGACGGGAGAGCACCTATGGGGCCCGGCTCGTCAGCTCTGGTGGATCCGCGGAGAGGCCGTGCGATGGATCTGATGAATTTTGAGCCGATCCGGACGCATCCGCAGCTGTTGCTTGATCGTGCGCGCTCCGAGCCCGACATTATTGCCCTGCGCCACTGGCGCGAAGGGGTTGTGCACGCGATCACATGGCGGACGTACCGAGACCGAGTACGCGAGATCGCGCTCGGCCTTGTCGACCACGGTGTGCAGCACGGCGATCGCGTCGCGGTGATGAGCAGCGCACGCCCCGAATGGGCCTTCGCCGCACTGGCCGTGCAGAGTGTCGGCGGCGTGGTGGTCGGCGTCTACCCGACCAACTCGCCCGCCGAGATCGAGCAGATCCTGGCGCACAGCGAGGCAGTGGCCTTCATCGGCGAGACGACCACGGAGCTCGACAAGGTGGCGGAGATCGCAGCCCGCACACCCAAGCTGCGGCTTGTCGTCGGCATGGACACCGCCCCGTCGGCGCTGCCCGGGGCAATCACCGGGACAACGTGGGAGGAGCTGCGCACAGAGGGAGCGCGGCCTCCAGGCCTCGTATCCGACCGGCTGGTCGAGATGGTCGCTGCCACGAGACTCGACGACCCCGCCGTTCTCTTCTACACCTCGGGCTCCACAGGAGCTCCGAAAGGCGTCGCACACTCGCACCGTACGCTTCAGCACTCGGTCCAGACCGTCGTCGGCCTCTATCCGGAACTCGACAGCCGTGAGCACGACATCGTCGGTTTCCTGCCGCTGGCCCACGTGGCGCCGGCGCTGCTGCTGATCTTCACTCCGCTGCTCTCACGTCTCGTGGTGACGTACTGCCGCATCGAGGACTACGAGGACGCGTTGCGCACCGTGCGACCGACGGCGCTGCTGTGGCCCCCGCGCTTCTACGAGAAGGCCGCCGGCGAGCTGATCGCACGAACGCAGGCTTGGCCCCGGGTGCGCCGGTACGCCTACAAAGGCGCGATGTGGATCGGCCGCCGAATGGCCGAGTGCCGTTGGTCCAGTGGCCATCCCTCGGTATTGCTGCGGATCGCATACACCGCAGTGCTTCACCGTGTCTTCCTGCCGTTGCGGGCGAGCGTCGGATTGGACCGCCTTCGCGTCGCTTTCACCGCCTCCGCCGCGACGCCCGAGAACGTCATCGCGCTGTGGCAGATCTGGGGGCTGGATCTACGCGAAAGCTATGGCCTCACCGAAACAGCCGGCTGCCCCGTTGCTCATTTCGACCAGGCGTTTCCTCGCCCGGGATATATTGGTCGAAAATTCCCGGACCCACGCTTCCAGGTCGAGGTCGCGCATGACGGTGAAATGCTCGTCCGCGCACCTCTGCTGTTTCGCGAATACTGGCGCAACCCCGAAGAGACAGATGCCGTTCTCCAGGACGGTTGGTTCCGCACCGGCGACCTGATTGAGCGTACCGCGCACGGTGAGATCCGCCTCATCGGCCGAAAGAAGGACGTGATCATCACCAGCGGCGGCAAAACGATCAATCCGCAGCCGATCGAAACCCGGCTGAAGGAGAGCTCGCTGATCAGCGAAGCAATCGTGGTGGGCGACGCGCGTAAGTACCTCACCGTGCTGCTCGAGCCGAGTACCCAGGCCAAGGCGCTGACCTCGGGGGTGCTGCCCGACCGCCTGCGAGCCGAGCTGGGGCGGGTCAACAGGGACCTCGCACGCGCGCAACAGCTGAAGGACTTCCGTGTGCTGCCTCGGCCCCTCGAGGCCGAACGCGGCGAGCGGACCGCGAATGGCAAGATCAAGCGGAACGCGGTAGTGAATTCATTCGCTGCGCTGATCGATGAAATGTACGCCGGGAATGACGGCACAGTGATCGCGAACCATCTGCGGCCGCGGTCACATTAGCGAAGAACCTTGATGAGTCGGTCGTGGCTCTTACATCTGCTGCATCTCCGGATTCTGCCCCGGCCCGAGCGGTTCGGTTCCCCGGACCGCTCTGCGGCTTGAGTCGTTCGGCAATGCTGACTTGATTCTCTTCTTGCGCGCCACTCCCAGACCATGTCTCTTCTGCATCCATGCTTGTGGAATTTGAATTAGTCCAGTCGTATCAGTGCATTGCGCGTCTGGGTACGACGGGTCAGAGTCAGCACATGCGAAGTGCATCGAGTGTGTGCGTACGCAGTTCCTGCTGACCCACGAGGTATGGCATGCGCTCGGCGACGCTCCATCAATGAACTCCATCAATGCGCCCCGTCATCCGATGGCCATCCGCAGTCGTCGAACCCGCAGTCGTCGAATCAGCAGTCACCGACGAGGTAGACCCTGACGGCTGCGCCGCTCGAATCCGGAGAGATCGGGGCTTCAGGACCCACCCCCCTGATCGCGCCGAGCAACCTGTCGGCGTCAACCTCGCGCGGGGAGGGCGGCCGAACGGCGCATCTTCCATCCTGGTGTGACAAGGAGAGTCAATGACGACGGCACAACATCCCGAAAAGACGATCAGCTTGAGGTCCGCCCGGCGTGCGTCGCTGGCGGGCGGCGTCGGGACACTGATCGAGTACTACGACTTCAGTGTCTATGGGTTTCTGACGCTCACCATCGGACCGTTGTTCTTCCCCAGCGACAATCCGACGGTCTCAACCCTGTCCGCGCTGGCGGTGTTCGCGTCGTCCTACCTCATCCGTCCGCTCGGTGGCTGGTTCTTCAGTCGCCTCGGCGACCGCCGCGGCCGCCGGACAGCCCTCGTCGCGACGATCGTGATGATGGGCGCGGCGTGCGGCGTGATGGGCCTGCTGCCCACCTACGGACAGATTGGAGTCGCCGGGACGATCGCGATCATCGTTGTGCGACTCGCCCAGGGATTCGCTGCCGGCGGCGAGATCGGTGGCGCTGCCACGTACATCGCCGAGCTGGCGCCACCCGGCAAGCGGGGCTTCTACGGATCGACGGTTTCCATGGGGTCTACTCTCGGGTTCGCCCTGGCCGCCGGCGTCGTAGGGCTGGTCCGACTGCTGGTTCCGGCCGACCAGATGGCAACGTGGGGTTGGCGGATTCCGTTCCTCCTCTCGCTGGTCCTCACTGTGGTGTGTCTCCAGGCTCGGCTGCGGGTCGAGGAGTCGCCTCAGTTCCAAGAGCTGAAGGAGAAGGCCGCGATCGTGCGCAGCCCCATGCTGGCGGCTCTGCGCAGCCACCCGCTGTCGGTTGCCCGTGTGGCGGGCCTGGCTGTCGCGTTCAACGGCACCGGTTACTTCGGCGTTGCCTACTTCGCCATCTTCCTGCAGGAAGAAGGATTCTCCGCCACAGGCGTCGCCTGGACATCAGCGTTGTGCATCGCCCTCGCCACCTTCACCTACCCGTGGGCGGGCAAGTTGACGGATCGCTACGACCGTAAGCCCATCCTGCTGGCGTCCTACATCATCTTCGCCGTCATCGCTTGGCCGGTCTTCGCACTCCTCATCGCAGCAACCAACCTCTGGGCCGTCGGAGCCGTCTATCTGGTCTTCATGTTCTTCACCGGGTGGGCGCAGGTGCCTACGTGGCCGTTGGCCACGGAGCTGTTTCCGGCAAGCGTGCGCTACTCGGGCATCGCGATCGGCTACAACCTGGGCGTGATCATCGGTGGCGTCACGCCACTCGTCGCCGCTGCCCTCGTGGCCGGTACCGGAAGCAGAACCAGCCCCGTCTACTGGATCCTCGCCGTAACACTCATCGGAGTGATCACCGTCGCTCGACTGCCGAAGACCGCGTCGAAGCCGCTCCCCGCCTAGCTGACAGCCAGGTCCACGATCTCCTGCAACGCTGTGCGGAAGCCGCCCGGGTGCGGGAGATCGTCGAGCCGACCCGCTACCGGACCGACCGCTACCGCAACCCGTAGATCACTACGGTGTTGCCCCATGGGTCCCGGGCCACGGCCCGGACCTCGTGCGGGCCCTGCTCGGGCTCCCGGACTACGGATCCGCCGCCTCGTACGAGGGCGGTGAGCGCCGAGGCCACGTGGGGGACCTTGAACGACGCCGCGGGCACCCCACCGGTGACGTCCTCGGCCGGGCCGGTCAGGGCCAACGTGGTACTGCCGGCGTCGAGGGCGGCATAGCGGTCGCCGTCGACGAACTTCGTGGCCAGGCCAAAGGTGTCGGTGTAGAAGCGCACGGCGGCGTCGATGTCGGCCACCGGATGCAGCACGTTCCCGATCTTCACGTTGTCGGTCATTGAACGCTCTGCCCGAGGTGGAGGAAGTCACCGCGGTACCACATCACCGGTTTGCCACTCCCTATGCGCGCGTCGTGCACGCGACCGATGAGAATGACGTGATCGCCGCCGGGTACGGCTTGTTCCAGCTCGCAGCGGATGACCGCTGCGGCGTCGGGCAGTATCGGGTGTCCGCCCTCGTCGGACTCGAAGCTCCCGTGTGCGAACTTGTCCTCGCCCTTCGTGGCGAACCTCATGGCCAACTTCGCGTGCGCGGGCGTCACGATGTTCACGACGAACTGCTCAGCCGCTATGAAAGCCGGGAAGCAGTCCGCTCCTTGGTCCAGGCAGACCAGGATAAGTGGTGGATCAAGCGACAGCGACGCGAAGGAACTCGCGGTGAACC
>NZ_MAXF01000238.1 GCF_001704635.1 Streptomyces sparsogenes
GCCTTGCAGCGGCCGTCCCGGGAGAGGCCCTGCTGCCGGCTGAACTCCGTGAACAGGTCCGGTGTCGACATCACCGCGACCCCGCCGGCCAGCGCCATCGAGCACTCGCCCTGGCGCAGCGCCCGCACCGCCAGGTGCAGCGCCACCAGCGACGACGAGCACGCCGTGTCCACCGTCACGGCAGGACCCGTCAGCCCGAAGGTGTAGGCGAT
>NZ_MAXF01000239.1 GCF_001704635.1 Streptomyces sparsogenes
AGGTCCGGTGTCGACATCACCGCGACCCCGCCGGCCAGCGCCATCGAGCACTCGCCCTGGCGCAGCGCCCGCACCGCCAGGTGCAGCGCCACCAGCGACGACGAGCACGCCGTGTCCACCGTCACGGCAGGACCCGTCAGCCCGAAGGTGTAGGCGATACGGCCCGAGGCCACGCTGCCCGCCGTGCCCGTCATGGCGTGGCCCTCGACCTCTTCGGGGATCCCGGGCAGCCTGCTGCCGTAGTCGCGGAAGCTGGAGCCGATGAAGACGCCGGTGCTGCTGCCCTCCAGGGCGTCCGGGGAGATTCCGGAGCGTTCGAACAGCTCCCAGGAGGTCTCCAGCAGCAGCCGCTGCTGCGGGTCCATGGCCAGCGCCTCGCGGGGCGAGATCCCGAAGAACCCGGCGTCGAACTCCCCGGCGTCGTGGAGGAAGCCTCCCTCGGCCACGTACGAGGTGCCGGGGCGCTCACCGGTCACGTCCACCAGGGCGGCCGGGTCCCAGCCGCGGTCGGCGGGGAGCGGGGAGATGGCGTCGGTGCCGTCGGCCACCAGCCGCCACAGCTCCTCGGGCGAGGCCACGCCCCCCGGGTAGCGGCAGCTCATGCCGACGATCGCCACCGGCTCGCCGCCCGCCGACTCCACGGCACGCAGCCGCGACTGGGTCTCCTTCAGCTCGGCTGTGACCCGTGTCAGGTAGTAGCGGAGCTTCTTGGCGTCATCCATGCTTGCGTGCCCCCGAGAGTGAGACGGACGTAGGCGTGCGCCCGGGCGAGGGCGCCGGTCAGAGCCGCGACGGCGACAAGGGCTTCAGGAGATCCCGAACTCTTTGCCGATGTATTCGAAGATCTCGTCGTTGCTGGCGGATTCGAGGTCCTCGGCGTCGACGGCCTCCTCGCTCGCGGGGGCCGCGCCGGTGGCGGCGCGCAGCAGGTGCCGCAGCCGCCCGGCCAGTTCCGTGCGGGAGGGGTCGCCGTCGGGAAGCCGGGTCAACAGGACCTCGATGCGGTCGAGTTCGGCCGTGCCCGGCGCTGTCGCGGCCGCGGAGTCCGCGGTCCGGCGGTCGTCGCCGAACAGTTCGGTGCCGAGGTGGCGCACGAGGTCGGTCACGGTCGGGTGGTCGAAGACGACGGTGGTGGGCAGCCTGAGACCGGTCGCGACGTTGAGCCGGTTGCGCAGCTCCACGGCGGTGACCGAGTCCAGGCCGAGTTCGAGGAACCGGCGCCGGAGCTCCACCGACTCGCCGGAGTCGTGGCCGAGGACGTCGGCCACCTGGGCGCGTACGGCTTCGCGCAGCTGCCGCTCGCGCTCGGCCGGAGCCAGCCCGGCCAGCCGCTCGCGCAGCGGGGCGGTGACGGCGCCCTCGGCGGCCCCCTCCGCCGTGAGGACGGCGCGGGCCTCGGGCAGTTCGTCGAGCAGCCGGCTGGGCCGCGTAGCGGTGTAGGCGTGCGCGAACCTCTCCCAGTCGATGTCGGCGATCACGAGGCTGGTGTCGCCGTGGGCCAACGCGGCCTCCAGGGAGGCGAGGGCGCGCTCGGGCGGCAGCAGCGGTACGCCGTGCCGGGCGCTGGTCTCCCCGACCGCGTCCCGGTCGGCCATGCCGCCCCGCGCCCACGAGCCCCAGGCCACGGAGGTGGCCACGAGCCCCTGCGCGTGGCGGTGCTGGGCGAGCGCGTCCAGGTAGGCGTTTCCCGGCGCGTAGTTGCCCTGGCCCGCCATGCCCACCGTGCCGGCCAGCGACGAGAACAGCACGAAGGCCGTGAGCCCGAGGTCCTGCGTCATCTCGTGGAGTTGCCACGCGGCCCCCGCCTTGACCCGCAGCACCCGGTCGAGCTGCGCGGGGGTCAGTGTGGTGAGCGCCCCGTCGTCCAGCACGGCCGCCGTGTGCACCACCGCCGTCAGAGGGAAGTCGTCGGGCACCGACTTCAACAGGTGGCGCAGCGCGTCCGGGTCCGCCACGTCGCAGGCCGCCGCGGTCACCCGGGCGCCCGCCGCGGTCAGTTCGGCCTCCAGTTCGGCGTAGCCCGGCGCGGCGGCGCCCCGCCGGCTGACGAGCAGCAGATGCTCGGCGCCCTGGGCGGCCAGCCGCCTGGCGACCCGGCTGCCGAGCGCGCCGGTGCCGCCGGTGATCAGCACGGTACCGCCGGCCGGGGCCCAGGCCCCGGGCAGCGCGTCGCCGAGGGGCGCGCGGACGAGCCGGCGCCCGTAGGTCCCGGACGGGCGGATCGCGACCTGGTCCTCGTCGCCCCCGGCCGCGAGCACCGCGCACAGCCGGGCGAGGACACGCTCGTCCGGCTCCTGCGGCAGGTCGACCAGACCGCCCCAGCGGGACGGCAGCTCCTGGGCCACCACCCGGCCGAGGCCCCAGGCCAGCGCCTGTGCCGGGCTGGTGAGCGCGTCATGCTCGCCGGTGGACACCGCTCCCCGGGTGACGCACCACAGCGCGGCGTCCAGGCCGGACGCCTCGAGTCGCTGCAGGAGCGCGAGGTTGTGGGCCAGGCCGGCCGGGACGGCGGGCCGGTCCGCGAGGGGGGTCACGTCCTCCGCGAGCAGCGACAGCACGCCGACCGCCTCGGTGTGCGCGGCGAGCGCCGCGGCCCACGGCCCTTCCCCGGCCGTCCCCGTGTCGCTGATGCCGCCGGTGTCGCCGGTGTCGCCGACGTCACCTTCCTGCCCGACGTCGCCGAGCACGAGCGGCTCGACCACGGCCCCGTGCAGGCGCAGCGCGTCGGCCACCGTCTCGTAGAGCGTCCCGCCGAGTTGGTCTCGGGTGACGGCCACCAGCCAGGTGCCGGACAGCGCCGCCTTGGGGGCGCCGGGCAGCGGCTTCCAGTGCGCCCGGTACCGCCACGAGTCCAGGGTGGCGGCCTCGGCGTGCCGCTTGTGCCACGCGGAAAGCGCGGGCAGTACGGCCGTCAGCTCGGGCCGCGACTCGTCGAGCCGCAGGGTCTCGGCGAGTCCCTCCAGGTCCTCGCGCTCCACGACCTCCCAGAAGGCGGCGTGCGGATCCGCGCTCGCCGCAGGGCGGGCCGGTGCCGTGTCGAACCAGTAGTGCTTGGTCTGGAAGGCGTAGGTGGGCAGCTCCACGCGGCGGGCACCGGTGCCCGCGAACACCGCCTGCCAGTCCGGTACGACACCCCGCACCCACAGGGCGGCCAGGGACGCCAAGAACCTCCGGGGGCCGCCTTCGTCGCGTCGCAGGGTGCCCACCGCGGTCACTTCCGCCGCCGCGGCCTCTCCCGCGTCCTCGAGGGCGGAGGTCAGCACGGGGTGCGGGCTCACCTCGACGAAGGTGGTGTGGCCCGTGGCCATCAGCGCCTTGACGGTGTCGTGGAAGCGGACGGGCTCGCGGAGATTGCGGTACCAGTAGTCGGCATCCGCGCCGCCGTCCGCCAGAAGCTCCGCGGTGACCGTGGAGTACATCGGCACCTGGGCCGCGCGCGGCGCCACCGGCGCCGCCAGCTCCAACAGGGCATCCCTGATCGACTCCACCTGCGGGGTGTGCGAACCGTAGTCCACCGGAATCCGGCGCGCGCGCACCTCATCCCGCTCACAGGCCGCCATCAGCTCATCCAGCGCGGTCGCCTCACCGGCCACCACCGTGGACCGGGG
>NZ_MAXF01000024.1 GCF_001704635.1 Streptomyces sparsogenes
CGGTTAACAGCCGAATGCTCTGCCAATTGAGCTACAGGGGACCGAGCTCCCCCGACTGGACTCGAACCAGTAACCTGCCGGTTAACAGCCGGCTGCTCTGCCAATTGAGCTACAGGGGATTGCTCCGTGTGCCGCGACCATCACTCCGTACGGGGCTCCCGGACGGCGTGCGCTCGCTGCGACACATACATTAGCGCAAGCAGGGGGGTGCTCCGCCAATCGGTAACCTCGTGGGTGTTCACGGCGGCCGCGGGTGATCTGCGGTCGGGACGGGTAGGCGCAGCACGACCCCAGGGTCCGACGCGAAGGACAACCAGAAGGGCAGGTCGATGCGCTACCGGCTGACGTTCATGACCGGGCTGGCTGTGGGCTACGTACTCGGCACGCGGGCCGGCCGCGAGCGGTACGAGCAGCTGCGCAAGGGCTGGCAGCGGTTCGTGCAGAACCCGGCGGTCCGCAACTCCGCCGAGACGGCCGCGCTCAGCGGGCGCCAGGTGGCGGCGAAGGCCTTCGAGAAGGCCAAGCCGCTGCGCGAGCGGATCGGGCATCGGGAGAAGCCCGCCGAGGGGGAGGACGGCTGGGGTACGAGCCACACCTAGCCTTCTCGGTGGCATGATCTGATCCATGGGGATAGTCGCCGGGTTGGACAGTTCGTCCGAGAGCACACGGATCGTCGTCTGCGATACGGACACGGGAGCCGTACTCAGGCAGGGTTACGCCCCGCATCCCGCGGGCCCGGCGGCGTCCGTGGGGAGCGCGGGGGGTTCCGCCGCGTCCCCGCACGACGTGGACCCCCAGGCGTGGCTGCTGTCGCTCGGCGAGGCCGCCGAGGGCAAGCTGCTGGAGGGGGTGCAGGCGATCGGCGTGTCGGCGCAGGGGCACGGGCTGCTGGCGCTGGACGCCGGCGGGGTGCTCGTGAGGCCCGCGCTGGTGGGCAACGACAAGCGCGCCCAGTCCGCGGCCGCCGACCTCATCGAGTCGCTCGGCGGCCGCGCCGCGTGGGCGCAGGCGGTGGGCTCCGTGCCGACCGCGACGCAGGCCGTGGCCAAGCTGCGCTGGCTGGCCCGCACCGAGCCGGACGCGGCGCGGCGGGTGACCGACCTGATGCAGCCGCACGACTGGCTGGTGTGGCAGCTCCTGGGGCGGCCCGCGCGGCGCACCACGGACCGCGGCACGGCCTCCGGCACCGGCTACTGGTCGGCCGCCACCGGCTCCTGGCGCCCCGACCTGGTCGAGCTGGCGCTCGGGCACCAAGTGCGGCTGCCGGAGGTCATCGGCCCGGCCGAGGCCGCGGGCCACACCCCCGAGGGGCTGCTGATCTCCGCCGGGACCGGGGAGACCATGGCGGCCGCGTTCGGCCTCGGGGTCGGGATCGGCGACGCGGTGATCTCGCTCGGCGCCTCCGGCTCCGTCTTCTCCGTCCACCACGAGGCGCTGGTCGACCCCACGGGCACCATCACCTCGTACGCCGACGCCACCGGCATGCACCTGCCGGTCGTCCACACGCTCAACGCCGTCCGGGCGCTGCGCGGCACCGCCGAGCTGCTGAGCGTCGATCTGGAGGGGCTCTCCGCGCTGGCGCTGAAGTCCACCCCCGGCTCGTACGGCCTGGTGCTGCTGCCCTATCTGGAGGGTGAGCGCACCCCGCACCTGCCGCACACCGCCGGGACGCTGACCGGTCTGCGGCGCGAGAGCATGAAGCCCGAGCATCTGGCCCGCGCCGCCTTCGAGGGCATGCTGTGCGGGCTGGCGGACGCGCTGGACGTGCTGCGCGGGCGCGGGGTCGCGGTGCGGCGGGTGTTCCTGCTGGGGCCCGCCGCGGACCTCCCCGCCGTACGGGCCATCGCCCCCGCGCTGCTGGGCGCCCAGGTCGTGGTGCCGCAGCCCGCGGACTACGCCGCGCTGGGCGCCGCCCGGCAGGCCGCCTGGGCGCTGGGCGCCGCGCACGGCACCCTGTCGCCGCACCAGCCGCCGCCGTGGCCCGCGGCCGCGAGCCAGGTCTTCGAGCCGGGCGAGGAGCTGGCGGTGGGCCAGGCCGTGCGGCAGCAGTACATCGCGGTCCGCGAGCAGACCCACCCGGGCGCGTTCGAGGCGGGCATGGGCGCCGGGCAGACGGGATAGCCGGGACGGACGAGACAGGGGTGACCGGGGTGGCCGGCGGTCGGAGTCGGTAGCGGTCAGTCCAGGTAGCCGCGGAGCTGGTCGGCGAACGCGTGGTCGCGGAGCTTGTTGAGCGTCTTCGACTCGATCTGCCGGATCCGCTCCCGGGTGACCCCGAAGATCCGCCCTATCTCCTCCAGCGTCCGGGGCCGCCCGTCGGCCAGCCCGTAGCGGAGCTGCACCACCTTCCGCTCCCGCTCCCCCAGCGTGGAGAGCACGGCCTCCAGGTGCTCCCGCAGCAGCAGGAACGCCGCCGACTCCACCGGCGAGGCCGCGTCCCCGTCCTCGATCAGATCGCCGAGCGCGACGTCGTCCTCCTCCCCGACGGGCGCGTGCAGCGAGACCGGCTCCTGGGCGAGGCGCAGCACCTCGGTCACCCGCTCCGGGGGGAGGTCGAGGTGGAGGGCGACCTCCTCGGGCGTGGGCTCGTAGCCGCGCTCCTGCAGCATCCGGCGCTGCACCCGCACCACCCGGTTGATCAGCTCGACGACATGCACCGGGACCCGGATCGTGCGGGCCTGGTCGGCGAGGGCGCGGGACATGGCCTGGCGGATCCACCAGGTCGCGTACGTGGAGAACTTGTAGCCGCGGGCGTAGTCGAACTTCTCCACCGCGCGGATCAGCCCCAGGTTGCCCTCCTGCACCAGGTCCAGCATGGTCAGGCCTCTGCCGACGTAGCGCTTGGCGACGGAGACGACGAGGCGGAGGTTGGCCTCGATGAGGCGGCGCTTGGCCATGCGGCCCAGGACGACCAGACGGTCGAGGTCGAGGGCCAGCTGGGAGTCCAGGTCGGGGGTGCTGCCGAGCTTCTCCTCGGCGAACAGGCCCGCCTCGACCCGGCGTGCCAGCTCGACCTCCTCGGCGGCGGACAGCAGCGGGATCCGGCCGATCTCGCGGAGGTACTGGCGGAAGAGGTCGGAGGAGGGTCCGCCGGAGGTCTCGGCGCGGGCGGCGCCCGGCTCGGGCGCCTCGGGGGCTTCCGGAGCGTCTGGGGTGTCCCGAGCATCTGGGGCGTCCGGGGCGTCTGGGGCGTCCGGGGCGTCTGGGCCTTCCGGGGTTTCCTCGGTCTCGACCGCTTCCGGTACGGCCGCCTCCGGTACGGCCGCGGCCACGGCCGCCAGGGCTTCGACCGCTTCCAGCTCGGCCGGTGCCGGGGCCGTGGCCGGTTCGGGGTCGGGGTGGGGGGACAGCGGCTGCGGCGGCGTCGCCGGGGGAGCCGCGTCGGTCAGGGTCTGGGTCTGCACGGGGGCGACCTCCAGGGTGATCGCTGCTGAGGCGGCAGAACGATCGGGTACGGCTGCGGTGGCCATGCCACCGTCCGTCCCGTACATCATGAGCGGATCTGCGGGGGATTCCGGCCCTTCCCGGCCAACACCGCCGCGCTCCGAGGACTCAGGCACCGCACCCCAGTGTGGAGTACGAGACAGGCCCGCCACGAGGGGCGTGCGGGCACTTTTTGCTCAGCGGGCCGTGACCGGCCGGTTACAGCGCATCGTGCACAGCGCGCCGCTCAGGGCGCAGCGCTCACAGCGCCGCCGCGCCCTTCTCGCGGAGCGACTGCCCGTACTGCTGGAGGACCCACAGCTCGTTCTGCACGGCGGCGAGGTGGGCGGCGTCGGCGCCGGGGCCGAGCCGCTGGAGGGCGCCCTGGACCTCGCCGATCCGACGGTTGACCGCGGCCAGCCGGACGGCCACCAACTGGACGCCCGCGTAGGCCTCGTCGGGATCGCGGCGGAGGTTCAGCGGCTCGACGGCCAGCTCGGTGCACATCGCCCGCACCGTGTCGTCGGGGGCGGCCTCGCGGACCCGCGTCAGATAGTCGCCGTCGGCGCCGCTCGCCCCGCCCGCCTCCTCGATGGCGCGGCGCACGGCGGCGTACGGCGGGGCGGTGAACTCGTCGATCCCGTAGGCGTCGAAAGCCGGGGAGACCAGCTCCGGGCGCTGGAGGGCGAGCTTCAGCAGCTCGCGCTCGACGCGGTGGGCGGGGCTGCGGAGGTTCAGCGCCGGGCCGCGCGGGGGCTGCGGGCCGCCGGGGCCGCCGGCTCCGGCATGGCCCGCGCCCGGGCCGCCGCCCGGGCCGCCGTAGCCCGCACCGGGGCCTCCCGCGCCGCCGGGGCCCCCGCCGCGGCGGGGGCCGTCCTGCTGCGGGCCGCCGCGCTGGCCGCGCTCGCGGGCCCAGCGGGCGAGCTGCGCGACCCGGCGGACGACGAACTGGGTGTCGAGGATGCCGAGCAGCCCCGCCAGTTGGACGGCGGACTCGTGCTGGATCGAGCTGTTCTTGATCCCGGCGACGACGGGCGCGGCCTCCTCCAGGGCGGCGGCCCGTCCGACGGCCGTGTCCAGGTTGTGCCGGGCGACGATCTGCCGGATCGCGAACTCGAAGAGCTGCGTACGGCTCTCGACCAGCGTCTTGACCGCGTCGTCGCCCTCGGCGAGGCGCAGCTCGCACGGGTCCATCCCGCCGGGCGTGATCGCGATGTAGGTCTCGGCGGCGAACTTCTGGTCGTCCTCGAAGGCCCGGAGCGCCGCCTTCTGGCCCGCCGCGTCGCCGTCGAAGGTGAAGACCACCTCGGCGCTGGAATTGTCCATCAGCAGCCGCCGGAGGATCTTGATGTGGTCGCCGCCGAAGGCCGTGCCGCAGGTGGCGATGGCGGTGGTCACCCCGGCGAGGTGGCAGGCCATGACGTCCGTGTAGCCCTCGACGACGACGGCCCGGCTGGTCTTGGCGATCTCCTTCTTGGCGAGGTCGATGCCGTACAGCACATGGGACTTCTTGTAGATCGGCGTCTCGGGCGTGTTCAGGTACTTCGGGCCGTTGTCGTCGTCGCGCAGCTTGCGCGCGCCGAAGCCGACGACCTCGCCGGTGATGTCGCGGATGGGCCACATCAGGCGGCCGCGGAAGCGGTCGATGGGGCCCTTGCGGCCGTCCTGGGCGAGGCCGGAGAGGATCAGCTCCTTGTCGGTGAAGCCGCGGCCCCGCAGGAAGCGGACGAGGTGGTCCCAGCCGGCCGGGCTGTAGCCGACGCCGAAGTGCTGGGCGGCGGCCTGGTCGAAGCCGCGCTCGGCGAGGAAGCGGCGGCCGATCTCGGCCTCGGGCCGCTCGAGCTGCTCGATGTAGAACTGGGCGGCCGCCTTGTGGGCCTCGACCAGCCGGGTGCGCTCGCCCTGCTGCCGGCCCGGGGTGTAGCCGCCCTGCTCGTAGCGCAGGGTGATGCCGGCCTGGGAGGCGAGCCGCTCGATGGTCTCGGCGAAGGAGAGGTGGTCGATCTTCATGATGAAGTCGACCGTGTCGCCGCCCTCCTGGCAGCCGAAGCAATTGCCGGTGAGAATGTTGTCCTCAAGGACGAAGGCATGCCCCTGGTCGACTGTGGCGCAGAATACTTCTTCAACTCGGTCAGTCGACTCAACGGATTTGACGACCCACCCCCGGCGCGCGAATCCCTTCACGGACGCCTCGAAACGGCGACGGTGCTCCGGGTTGAGGAAGAAATCGGCCGTCAGGTACTCGTTGATGAAATGGATACGGTAAAGGGAGCTCGGTTCCCGGCCCGGAAACCCTTCACGGACCTGCTCTGTGATCCCATATGTCCCGATGCCGAGACGCGTGCATACCGCGCGAACGTACTCCAAGGCCTCTCGCTGAGCACAGTTCAGACTGACCGTGCCTTCCTTGTCCACATGCCCGTCGGCCGCCAGGTAACCCGCCAGCCACCCGTAGAGGTACGGCACCGACTCGTCGAGCGGGGGAAGATCCTTGAAGAACCTTGGCAGATGGTGCACCTGGATTTGCTTGCCGGTGTCCGAAGTTTGGCTATTCGGAAACCATTTCAGCAGCTCAACATCCTTGATCGGGTCGAGCTGCGCCATGGAGCCGGTACCGCTGAGGGTGCCGTCGCCATAGGTGATCCCATGCGCGATACCGAATGGTGACGGAGTCGTCTGCTTGACCCGCGAGCCCGGAAAGACGTAGGCAAGGCGATGCTCCGGCTTGAGCTCTGAGGTCACCACCTCGCGCTGCTTGTAGCGGCTCTTTCCCGACAAAACGAACCAGCGGTGCTCGGGTGTGGCGTAGATCTCCTTCCGCTGGCCGTTGCGCCCAAGGGTGATCTTCATCAGCGGCTGCACGCCGAACGACCGGAACGGCGCCTCGTGCCAATTCCCGCTGCGCGTGAGGATGCGGTGTCTTCCTCCCGCGAGCTCACGGATCGGCTTCACGCCATCCCAGGTCAGAACCCTTGTCTCCCCGGCAAGGCAGTAATAGAGCCCCTTGCTGGGGCTCACCTGGAAAGACGGGGACTTCTCGTCATGGAAGGGGCACAGGCCCTTCAGATTGCCCCCGCCCGCGTTCCGCAGCTGGAGGTACTCGGACACAACGGCGTCGATCGGGACCGCGTCCCGCACCGCCTTGACGTCGTCATCGTTGATCCTGCCTGCCACGCGTGAATTCTACGGCCGGGCACCGACACGGCCGCCGGGCCCGGCGGGGGCCCGGCGGTACGGCTGCGGCCCCCGCGGCAGCTACGGCTGCTGCCGCGGCAGGGACGCCAGGGGGACGGACGGGTTCGCCAGGTCGTCCGGGTCGAGGCGGACGCCGCTCCGGATGAGCCGCTGGATGGGCTCGACCACGTCCCACACGTTCACGTTCATCCCCGCCAGCAGGCGGCCCTCGCTCAGCCAGAAGGCGATGAACTGCCGCTTGCCGACGTCGCCGCGGACCACCACCTGGTCGTACGAGCCGGGCGGCGCGTAGCCGGAGTACTCCAGGCCGACGTCGTACTGGTCGGAGAAGAAGTAGGGCACGCGGTCGTACGCGACCTCCTGCCCGAGCATGGCGCGGGCCGCGGCCGGCCCGCCGTTCAGCGCGTTGGCCCAGTGCTCGACGCGCAGCCGGCCGCCGGGCGGCGCGGCGGCGTCCGGGAAGGCGAGCGGGGTCGCGGCCACGTCGCCCGCCGCGAAGATGTCCGGGTCGCTGGTGCGCAGCGAGCCGTCGACCACGATGCCGCCGCCCGCCGCGCGGTCCGCCACCTCCAGGCCGGCGGCCTCGGCCAGGGCGGTGCGTGGGGCGGCGCCGATGGCGGCCAGGACGTCGTGGGCGGGGTGCTCCTCCCCGTCGTCGGTGCAGGCGGCCAGCACGACGCCGTCCTGTCCGGTGATCTCGGTGAGCCGGGCGCCGAAGTGGAAGCGGACGCCGTGCTCGCGGTGCAGGTCGGCGAAGAGCGAGCCGAGCTCAGGGCCGACGACGCCGTGCAGCGGGGTGGGCTCGGGCTCGACGATCGTCACCTCGGCGCCGTACCCGCGCGCGGCGGCCGCGACCTCCAGGCCGATCCAGCCCGCCCCCGCGATGACCAGCTGGCCGTTGTCCCGACCGAGGGAGGTCAGCACGGCCCGCAGCCGCTCGGCGTGGGCCAGGCGGCGCAGGTGGTGCACGCCGACCAGGTCGGTGCCGGGGATGTCGAGCCGGCGCGGCTCGGCGCCGGTGGCCAGCAGCAGCCGGTCGTAGTGGATGCGGGTGCGGTCGCCGAGGGCGACGGCCTTGGCGGCGCGGTCGAGGTGGACGGCGGTCTGGCCGAGGTGGAGCTCGATGTCGGCCTGGGCGTACCAGGCGGGTTCGTGGACGAAGACGCTGTCGCGCTCCTGGCTTCCGGTGAGGAAGCCCTTGGAGAGTGGCGGTCGCTCATAGGGGTGGTCGCGCTCGTCACAGATGAGGATCACCCGGCCGGTGAATCCCTCGGCGCGAAGGGTTTCCGCGGCTTTCGCCCCGGCCAGACCCCCTCCGACGATGACGAACGTCTGGTGTGCGTCGACCACTTGTCTCCTCCTCGCTGCCGCGCGACGCCCGCGCGCGGCTACGCCGTGTCAGGGCCGGTCGTATGAGCCCCGGTCGTGTGAGCCGATGTTCGAGCCTCCCGCACCGCGCGTGCGGCGGGAAGGGGCAGTACGCCGTACGGGCCAGCGGGCCGGGCCCGCCGCACCCCGCACGGGCGGGTCCGGCCGCCCGCGGGGCGGGTGCGGGGCGGTCATGGGTGGGGGGCGGGTGCGGGGCCGTCATGGGCGGCGGGTCGGGTGCGGGGTGGACAGGCGGGCGTGGAGGGAGCGGGCGGAGGCGTCCGTGAGGGCGGCGATCTGGTCGACGACGGCGCGCAGCCGGCCCGCTTCGTCCCCGGCCGCGTCCGCCGCGTCGAACAGGGCGCGGAACTGCGGGTCCAGGCCGACCGGGGCGCGGGCGATCAGCGCCTCGCCCAGCTCGGCGATGATGATCCGCTGATCGGCGCGGACCGCCTCCTGGTCGGCGCGCTGCATCACATAGCGGTCGGCGACGGCCTTCAGCACCGCGCACTCCAGGCGCGCCCCGCGCGGCACCACCAGCTCGGCGGCGTACCGGGTGAACCGGCCGGTGCCGTAGGCGGCGCGGGTGGCCCCCTCCGCGGCGAGGCAGAAGCGGCCGATGAGCTGGCTGGTGGCGTCCTTGAGCCGGGCCTGGGCGACGGACGAGCCGTCGTAGCCGTGGGGCCACCACTCCTGGTCGAGCAGCCGGTCCAGCGCCTCGGCCAGCTCGTCCGGCTCGGCGCCCGGGGCGTAGCGGGCGGCGGCGACCGCGAACACCTCGCGCCGCTCGGGCTCGGCGAGCAGCAGGGCGGGGTCGAGATGGCCCGCGTGCAGGCCGTCCTCCACGTCGTGGACCGAGTACGCGACGTCGTCGGACCAGTCCATGACCTGGGCCTCGAAGCAGGTGCGGTGCTCGGGGGCGCCCTGCCGGAACCAGGCGAAGACCGGGAGGTCGTCCTCGTAGACCCCGAACTTGCGGGAGCCGGGGTCGGTGGGGTGGCCGCCGCGCGGCCAGGGGTATTTGGTGGCGGCGTCGAGCGCGGCGCGGGTCAGGTTCAGGCCGACGCTCACCGGCTCGCCGGTGTCCGGGTCGGCGACGAACCGCTTGGGCTCCAGCCGGGCGAGCAGCCGCAGCGACTGCGCGTTTCCCTCGAAGCCGCCGCACGCCTCGGCGACCTCGTTGAGCGCCTGCTCGCCGTTGTGCCCGAAGGGCGGGTGGCCCAGGTCGTGGGCGAGGCAGGCCATCTCCACCAGGTCCGGGTCGCAGCCGAGGGCCGCGCCGAGCTCCCGGCCCACCTGGGCGCACTCCAGCGAGTGGGTCAGCCGGGTGCGCGGCGTCGCGTCCCACGCGGGGGCGCCGGCGCCGGGGCGGAGGTCGGCCGCGGGCGCCGCGGGGACGACCTGGGTCTTGCCGGCCAGCCGGCGCAGCGCGGCCGAGTGCAGCACCCGCGCCCGGTCCCGCTGGAAGGCGGTCCGGCCCGGGCGCTTGTCGGGCTCGGGCGCCCAGCGCTCGAGGTCCGCCGCCTCGTAGCCGGGCCTCGCCGAGGCCGCGGACTCGGGCGCGGGGCCGGCCTCGGGCGCGGGGCCGGCCTCGGGCGCGGGGCCGGCCTCGGGCGCGGGGCCGGCCTCGGGCGCGCACTCGGGCGCGGGTGGGGTGGCGGCCGGCCCGGCTTGCTCGGCGGCCTCAGCTGTCGGATCGGATGCCGTGGGTCCAGTGCGCCTCATACACCGACGGTAACCGCCGGGTGTGACATGGGTGCAGAGGCGAGCGCCTCTTCGTAGCGGTGGACCACGAGCCGTGCGACGGCGGCGTGGTCGCCGAGCGGCGCGGCGGCGATGCCGGGCGCGGCGGCCGCGCACTGGGTCGCGAAGCGGCCGGGAGCGGCGAAGTACGAGGCCACCGCGATCCTCTCGCGCCCCCGCCCGGTCAGGGCGCGGACCGCGTCGGCCACCGTGGGCCCGGTCCCGGAGGCGTAGCCGGGCAGCACGGGCACACCGCCGAGCCGGGCGCTGAGCAGGGCGGCCGTCCGGGCCGTGTCGGCGGCCGAGTCGCGGTCGCGGGAGCCCGCGGCCGCCAGCACGACACCCGCCGCCGACAGCCCGCCGGGCGCCTCCCCCGGCGTCCGCCCCTGCGCCTCCCCCGGCGTCCAGCCGGGCGTCCACCCGGCCTCGGCGAGGCGCGCGTGGAGGGCCTCCGCGAGCAGCGGGTGGGGGCCGAGCGGGGCGGCGACGCGGACCGACAGATGGGGCGCGGCCGCCGCCGCGTCCGGCAGGTCCCGCTTGATGTGGTAGCCGCGGCCGAGGAGCAGCGGCACGAGGACGGCCTCGCCGTGCAGCGCGGCGAGCGTGTCGGCGAGCAGCGGATGGTTCAGCTCGACGTGGCCGAGGCGTACGGGCAGGTCGGGGCGGAGCGCCCGGACGCGGTCCACCAGCGCGGTGACGGTGCGCAGCGCCTCGGGGTCGCGGCTGCCGTGAGCCACGGCGACCAGGGTGGGCGGGCGGCGCGCGGCGGGGCGGGAAAGGGATCGGGGCCGGGGGCGGCGCCGTAGGCCGCCGGGGGCCAGATGGCCGAGCTGCGAGCTGAGCTGTGCGGTGATCCGGGTCATGAGCTGGGCCGTACTGTCGAGGGAGCCGGCGGGGGCGGGGTGGCTCGGGGGACCGGGGCGAGGCGACGCCGTCATGACGAGAGCCTCGCAGCGGGACATTGCGCCCCCGTTGCGTGGCCGTCACGAGTGATTGCCGCGAGTTCACCGGCCGTCGCGGCCCGCGCTGAGGTCCGGTTGCCCGGTGCGTAACGCGGGCGGACGCGGGCCGTAACACGGCCGTAGCACGCTGCCCCCATGCCGCACGTCACCGCCCCCGCCACCACCAGCTCCCCCGGCCTCGCCCCCGGCACCGGCACCGCCGCCCCCGGCACCGTCGACACCCACTGCCCGTACTGCTCGCTCCAGTGCGGCATGGGCCTGCGCCCCGCGCCCGGGGCCGAGGGGGGCGTGGAGGTGGTGGAGCGGGCCGCCTTCCCCGTGAACCGCGGCGCGCTGTGCGGCAAGGGCCGTACCGCGCCCGCCGTGCTCTCCTCCCGGGTGCGCCTGACCGAGCCGCTGGTCCGCCGCCCCGACACCGGCCGGCTCGAACCGGCGACCTGGGAGGAGGCCCTGGACCGGGTCGCGGAGGGGCTGGCGGGGGCCGCGCGGGCGCACGGGCGGGACGCGGTGGGGGTCTTCGGCGGCGGCGGGCTGACGAACGAGAAGGCGTACGCGCTGGGGAAGTTCGCGCGGGTCGTGCTCGGCACCTCGCAGATCGACTACAACGGCCGCTTCTGCATGTCCTCGGCGGCGGCCGCGCACAACAAGGCCTTCGGCCTGGACCGCGGGCTGCCGTTCCCGCTGGCGGACGTGGCGCGCACCGGGTGTGTGATCCTCGTCGGCTCGAATCTGGCCGAGACCATGCCGCCCGCGCTGCGCTATCTGACCGAGCTGAAGGAGGCGGGCGGCACGCTGATCGTCGTCGACCCGCGCCGGACGCGCACGGCGGAGCAGGCGGATCTGCACCTGGCGCCCCGGCCCGGGACGGACCTGGCGCTCGCGCTCGGCCTGCTGCACCTGGTGGTCGCCGAGGGGCGGGTGGACGAGGAGTTCGTCGCGCGGCGCACGGCCGGCTGGCCCGAGGCGCGGGCCGCCGCGATGGCGCACTGGCCCGAGATGGTCGAGCGGATCACGGGCGTCCCGGTCCCCGAACTCCGGGAGGCGGTCCGCCTGTTCTGCGACGCGGAGAATTCGATGGTGCTCACGGCACGCGGGCCCGAGCAGCAGTCGAAGGGCACCGACACCGTCGGCGCCTGGATCAACCTGTGCCTGGCCACCGGCCGGGCCGGCCGTCCGCTGTCCGGCTACGGCTGTCTCACCGGCCAGGGCAACGGCCAGGGCGGGCGCGAACACGGCCAGAAGGCCGACCAGCTCCCCGGCTACCGCAAGCTCGACGACCCCGCCGCGCGCGCCCATGTGGCGGACGTGTGGGGCATCGACCCCGACGCGCTGCCCGGGCCGGGGCGCAGCGCGTACGAGCTGCTGGACGCGCTCGGCGGCGACATACGGGCCCTGCTGCTGATGGGCTCCAACCCGGTGGTCTCCGCCCCCCGCGCGGCCCACATCGAGGCGCGGCTGCGGTCGTTGGACTTCATGGCGGTCGCGGACGTGGTCCTCTCGGAGACCGCCGCGCTCGCGGACGTCGTCCTTCCGGTGACCCAGTGGGCGGAGGAGACGGGCACGACGACCAACCTGGAGGGCCGGGTCGTGCTGCGCCGCGCGGCCGTCCCCCCGCCGCCCGGCGTCCGCTCGGACCTCCAGGTGCTGGGCGCGCTGGCCGCCCGGCTGGGCTGGGAGAAGGGCTTCCCGGCGGACCCGGAGGAGGTCTTCGACGAGCTGCGCCGCGCCTCGGCGGGCGGGGTGGCGGACTACTCCGGCATCACCTACCGGCGGATCGCGGAGGAGGACGGGGTCTTCTGGCCCTGCCCGGAGGAGTGGGCGGGTGCTGGGCACGAACGTGCCGGGCGGGACGAGGCGAACGGCTCCGGGCGGAAGGGGCCCGGGCCGGGGCCGGACGGTTCCGGGCGGGACGAGTGGGGCGGTGCCGGGCGGGAGGGTGCGGGGCGGGACGGCTCCGGACCGCACCCGGGTACGCCGCGCCTCTTCCTCGACCGCTTCGCGACCGACGACGGCCGGGCCCGCTTCGCGGCCGTGACCCACCGCCCCGCCGCCGAGGAGCCCGACGCCGACTATCCGCTGTTCCTCACCACCGGCCGGGTGCTGTCCCAGTACCAGTCGGGCGCGCAGACGCGGCGCGTGGAGGAGCTGAACCGGGCCGCCCCCGGCCCGTTCGTCCAGCTGCACCCCCTGCTCGCCGAGCGCCTGGGGGCCGCCGAGGGCGACGCCCTCGCGGTGGTCTCCCGCCGGGGGCGGGCCGTCGCACCGGCCCGCATCAGCCGGGACATCAGGCCGGACACGGTGTTCATGCCCTTCCACTGGGCGGGCGAGGGGCGGGCCAACGCGCTGACGAATCCGGCGCTGGACTCGGTCTCCCGGATGCCGGAGTTCAAGGTGTGCGCGGTGCGGGTGGAACGCGCGGATCCGCGGTGAGTATGGGACGGCGACACGCCGTCCCATACTCACCGCAGACCGGCACGCGGCCGCCCGCCTCATGCCCCGTGCGCGTCGACTTCCTTCAGGTAGGCCGCCCGGGTGCCCTCGTCCAGGAAGGCCGCGCGGAAGGAGTTGCGGGCGAGCAGCCGCAAGGTGGCGTCGTCCAGCCGCAGCGCGTCCCGCACCGCGTCGAAGTTGTCCCCCGCGTAGCCCCCGAAGTACGAGGGGTCGTCGGAGTTCACCGTCACCAGCAGCCCCGCGTCCAGCATCGCCCGCAGCGGGTGGTCCTCCAGCCGGTCGACGACCCGCAGCCGTACGTTGGACAGCGGGCACACGGTCAGCGGCACCTGGTCCGCGACCAGCCGGGCCACCAGGGCGTCGTCCTCCAGGGAGCGCACGCCGTGGTCGACGCGGTCCACGCCGAGGACGTCCAGCGCCTCCCACACGTACCAGGGCGGCCCCTCCTCCCCCGCGTGCGCAACGCACTTGAGCCCCGCCTCCCGCGCCCGCGCGTACACCTCGCGGAACTTCGACGGCGGATTCCCGACCTCCGCCGAGTCCAGGCCGACGGCCGCGATCCGGTCCAGGTAGGGGCGGGCCGACTCGAAGGTGTCGAGGGCGGACTCGGCGCTCTCGTCGCGCAGGAAGCACATGATCAGGCGGGTGGTGATGCCGTACGTCTCCTCGGCCGCGTCCAGCGCCCGCGACAGGCCGTCGATCACCGTGCCGATGGCCACGCCGCGCGCGGTGTGGGCCTGCGGGTCGAAGAAGATCTCGGCGTGCCGGACGCCCTGCGCGCGGGCGCGGGCGAGGTAGGCGTGGGTCAGGTCGGCGAAGTCGTCCTCGGTGCGCAGCACCGCCATCAGCTCGTAGTAGAGGTTCAGGAAGTCCTGGAGGTCGGTGAAGGAGTACGCGGCGCGCAGCTCGTCCTCGGACGCGTACGGCAGGGCCACGCCGTTGCGCTCGGCGAGCGCGAAGGCCAGCTCGGGTTCGAGGGTGCCCTCGATATGGAGGTGGAGCTCTGCTTTGGGTATCGGGGGCACGACCGGATCACCTGCTGTTTTCTGCCTGTTTGTGCTGACGGGGAGGGTGCCCAGACTAATGCGGCGGCGCCGCCCGGCCGAACCGGTCAAGCAACCGGCCGACGCCGGCCGGCGTCCCTCCACGCGAACAACGGATCGGCGGCGGAGCGGCGAAAGCGGTGGGCGGATGGGTGCGGGAGAGCGGGTACGGAGAGCCTGGCCGGCCGGGCGGGCGCGGCTGCGGCTCCCCGCCCGGTCGCGCCTGCCCCGATGGCCGCGCCTGCCCGAGACCCGGCGCGGGCGGCGCCGGGCCGTCCAGGCGGCGATGGCGCTCAGCGTGGTCGCCCTGCTGCCCGCGACCTGGCTGCGGCTCACCGCCGACTCCCGGGTCCGCACGGTCGCGGACGTCCCGAAGGCCCCCGTCGCGGTGGTCTTCGGCGCCGGGCTGTGGGACGGCGAGCCGTCCCCGTACCTGGCCCACCGGCTCGACGCGGCCGTCGAGCTGTACGAGCGGGGCAAGGTCCGCGCGATCCTGGTCACCGGCGACAACAGCCGGCACGACTACGACGAGCCGGACGCGATGCGGGCCTACCTCGTACGGCACGGCGTTCCGGACGGGCGCATCGTGAGCGACTACGCGGGCTTCGACACCTGGGACTCGTGCAGCCGCGCCGAGCGGATCTTCGGCGTGCGCCGGGCGGTGCTGGTGAGCCAGGACTTCCACATCCGCCGGGCGCTGGCGCTGTGCGACGCGGCGGGCATCGACGCGTACGGGGTCGGTGTCGCCGAGCCGCACGACGTGACATGGCTCTTCGGCGGGGCGCGGGAGGCCTTCGCGGCGGGCAAGGCCGCGCTGGACGCCGCCTTCCGGCCGGACCCGCGCTTCCTCGGCCCGCGCGAGGACGGGATCCGGAAGGCGCTGACGGGCTCCCGCTGAGCGCGGCCCCGACCGCGCCCCCCGGAGCCCGCCCGTGCCCGCCCGCGCCGGCTCCCGTCAGCCGATGGTCGTCTCCTCCACCACCCACGCCAGGTAGCCCTCGCTGCCCTGGGTGACGGGCGTCGCGATGATCTCGGGCGTCTCGTAGTCGTGCGCCTCGCGGAGATGTGCCTCCAGCTCCGCGTAGCGGGCCGTGGTCGTCTTGAACAGCACCTGCCACTCGGACGCGGTCTCGATCTCGCCCTGCCACCGGTACACCGACGTGACGGGCTGGCTGATCTGCGCGCAGGCCGCCAGCCGCGCGGTCACCGCTCCGCGGGCCAGCGCCTCGGCCTTCTCGGGGGTGTCGGTGGTGGTCAGGACGGTCAGGAAGTCGGCCACGGCGGAAACCTCTCTGTACCTCGGATTGGCGCGCACCACGCTAGCCGGTGAGGATTGAGGGAACCCGGTGACGACCAGACCAGGCCGATCGAGGGAGACTCGGGACACTCATGGACGACCTCACCGCACTCGCACGCCATCACCTGGACCGGGCCAAGGCCGACCCGCATGGCCGGAGCTCGCATCTTTTCCTGCACGACGGGCCGCTGCGGCAGAGCGTCATCGCCATGGTCGCCGGTTGTGAGCTGGACGAGCACAACGCGCCCCCGGCGGCGAGCCTCCAGGTGCTGCACGGGCATGTCAGGCTCACCGCGCGCGAGACCGGCCAGGGCGGTCTCGACCTCATCGCCGGGCAGGTGCAGCGCATCCCGCAGGAGCGCCACGGGCTGGTGGCGCTGGAGGACTCGGTGGTGCTGCTGACCGCCGTGACCGCCACGGTGGGCTGCCCCACCCCCACCGAGGAGGCCGCCGCCCACCAGCACGCGGACCGGCACTAGGTGTGCTGTCCCGGGACGGCCCGGGACAAGACGCAACCGGTCAGGGCGGCGCCCCGGCGCGGCAATGTGCCGCGCCGGGGCGCCACCCGCCCGACCGCGATGCCTCCCGTCAGTCGCCGCCGCCTCCCCCGCCGCAGCCGCTGCCGCAGGAGGCGTGGCCGGAGCCGGAGTGGGATCCCCAGTCCGGACCGGGGGCGGAATCCGAGCCCCCATGCGAGTCCTGGCCGTAGTCGTCACCGTCGTCGTCCTCGAAGGCGTGGCCCATACGGATCAGGGTTCCGCCGAGCCCGGCCGGAGTCGGCACGGCCTTCCCGACCGCGGTCCGCAGGCGCTCGTCCGGAACGGCGGACAGGCCCTGGAAGACATGGGCGGGAAGCGTCCCCTCCCGTTGGGCCGACTCCAGCGCCCGGCCGCCCGCGTCCGTGCGGCGCCGCCGGGAGCGGCTGAGCAGGCCGTACGAAACGAGCCTGGCCCCGATCCGCTGCACCTCGGGGCCCGACAGCACCTCGGCCACCGCCGAGGCCGCGTCGCACCCCACCGGGTGACACCACCTGATGAGCGCGCGCTCGACCGGATGGTCGGCCGCCTCCGCGGGCCGGACCGCCCGCACCCGCAAACCGATGAACTTGATCGCGCCGCTCTCGCGCAGCGTGATGAGCGCGACCTGGGCCACGCGCCGCGGGCCGCCCGCCAAGTAGGCGATGTCGTACAGATCCAGTGCCCGCCGCGCCGCTCCGTCGCGGCGCCGGAATAACGTCCTCACAGGAATGCCCCCGTCCATCCTGCCGATTCCCTTACCAGCAGTATTGTCCGATCAGCGTTCCGCGAACCCGGACCGGCCCACTTCAGAGCCAGACTTGAGGTTCGGCTGTGCGTCGACGGCGGTCGGCGGCTTTTCGGCCTCCCCCCGGCCGAGGTCGGGGCCGAGGTCGGGGTCGGGGCCGGGGTCGCCGTCAACGGCTGTTCGCGGCCACCTCGTTCGACGGGGTGACCGCGTCCGGACCGGCGGAGCGGTGCGGCACCGCCGAGCCTTCCGCGGGCCTGGACCTCGCCAGCCACAGGCCGGTGAACACTGCGGTGGCCAACGTGACGGCGCCGGCGGCGACGAAGGCGCTGTTGAGGCCGGCCTCGAAGGACGCGCCGCCGGATTGCCGGGTGCGGACGACGGCTCCGAGCACCGCCACGCCGAGCACCGCGCCGATCTGCCGGGTGGTGCTGCTGATGCCGGAGGCGAGGCCGCCTTCCTGCGGGCTGACCGCCTGGATGGCGGCGCCGGTCAGCGGGGACATGGTCAGGGCGAAGCCGATGCCGACGACTCCCAGCCGCCACCACACGTTCCCGTAACCGGTGTCGGCGTGCACCGTGCCCAGCGCCAGCAGCCCCCCTCCGGCCAGGGCCAGGCCGATGGTCACCACGACCCGGAAGCCGTACCGGGCGGCGAGCCGGCCCGCGAACGGGCTGACGATCACCATGGCGAGGGTGGCGGGGAGGGTCTGCAGGCCGGCGCGCAGGATCGAGCTGCCCTGGACGTAGACGAAGAACTGGGAGAAGAAGAACGACGAGCCCATGAGCGCGAACCCCACCACGACCATGGCGGTGTTGGACACGGTGAACAGCCGCTGCCGGAACAGCCGCAGCGGCAGCATCGGTGCGGAGCGACGCGCTTCGACGGCGACGAAGCCGGCGAGGAGGATCGCCGCGGCGGCGAAGCTTCCCAGGATGACCGGTGAGGTCCAGCCGCGGGCGCCACCCTCGATCAGCCCGTAGGCCAGCGCCCCCACCGCCAGAACGGACAGCACCGTGCCCGGGACGTCGATCGCCGGGGCGTTCGGATTGCGGGACTCGTCCAGGTGGCGCAGGCCGACCAGCAGCAGGATCACGCCGATGGGCAGATTGACCAGGAAGATGGCGGGCCAGCCGAAGGCGTCCGTCAGCGCGCCGCCGGCCACGGGTCCGGCGGCCAGGCCGATGCCGCTCAATCCTGCCCACAGCCCGATCGCCTTGACGCGTTCCTGCGGAACGGGATAGGCGGCGGCGAGCAGGGCCAGCGAGGCGGGGCTCAGCGCCGCGGCGCCGACGCCCTGGAGCACCCGGCCGGCGATCAGCCATCCGGCCGAGGGCGCGAGGCTGCACAGCCCCGATGCGGCGGTGAACACCACCGCACCGGCCAGGTACACCCGCTTGCGGCCGAACCGGTCGGCGAAAACGCCGCCGGACAGCAGCAGCATGGCGACCAGCAGCACGTACGCGTCGACGATCCACTGCAGACCGGTCAGCTGAGTGTGCAGCCGGTGCTGCATGTCGGGCAGCGCCGCTCCGACGATCGTGTTGTCGAGCAGCACCATGAATTGGCCCAGGCAGGTCACCGTGAGCAGCACGACCCGGTTCGGTCGACCGTCTACGGCCGCAGCCGATGCAGCCATGGGGATTCCTCTCGATCGATGGTCGCGCCTCTCCACGGCCGACGCGGTCGGCCTTGGGACGCCCTAACGCAGTCGTTGACTGCGTTAGGCGACTGTAAGGAGGCTCGCCCATAAACGCAAGCCTCGGCTGCGTTAAGGTGAGGGCATGGAGGAGCGACAGCGAGTCCGGCGACCGGGCGGGCGCGCCGCCCGCGTCGGCGCGGCGGTGCACCAGGCCGTCACCGACCTGATCAGCGAGCGCGGTTACGGCAAGTTCACCGTCGGCGATGTCGCGGCCCGCGCGGGCGTGGCCGACAGCAGCGTCTACCGCCGCTGGGGCAACCTGGAAGCGCTGCTCACCGATGTGGCGCTCACCCGCCTCAACGCGCGGTCGCCGATGCCCGACACCGGGAGTCTGGCCGGCGACCTGCACACTTACGCGGCCAACGTGGCACGCGAGATCACCGGCCCCGAAGGCCTGGCGTTGCTGCGCCTGGCCGTCGCCCTGTCGGGCAACGGTCAGCAGGGCCGGCGGGCGCTTGACGACCTCCTCGCCGAACGCGCCCGGCACCTGCAGTCCATGCTCGATCGCGCCGGCGAACGCGGCGAGCGCGCACCCGACGCGTTGGAGGTGCTGGACCACGTGATGGCCCCGATGTACATCCGCGTCCTGTTCGGTCTGGACCCCCTCACCCCGGAGTACGTCGACGGGCTGGTCGACCGGCTGCTGTGACCCGAGGCCTTTCTCCGCGGGTGTGGTCCGGGTTTTCCGCAGGCGTGGTCCGGGCGCCCGTCACTCGCGCCGGCCGCCGCGATCGGCGGTGAGGCGGGCCTCGAAGCCGTCGAGGATGGACCGCAGGCCGAACGCGAAGGTGTCGTGGGGCGCCGCGGCGTACGACCGGGTCAACCGGGTCGACCGGGTCAACCGGGTCGGGGGAGCATCCTGAACCGGGGGAGGCAGGGGCGGTGCCGGCGGAAATGGGGTTGGGCGGGCGGCGCCCGGCTGATAGCGTCCGGTTCACCGTGACGTCGTCCGAGGAGGTGAGACCCATGAACGCGGTAACCGTATGGGTGCTCCCCTTGTTCACCACGGTCGGCGACTGACATACGCGTCGCCGGGAGCGCCTCGATCGCAAGGCACTCCCGAAAGGCAACACGCTATGTACTCTCTTCAGTTCACCTCCGAATCCTCGTCGAACGGCATGCGCGAGCGCGACTTCACCGTGGGCGAGGTGCCCGGGGTCCTCTGGTCGCCCCTGACCGCCGCCGACCGCGCGCCTCTGGTGCTGATGGGCCACGGTGGCGGCACCCACAAGAGGTGGCCGGCGATGACCGGCCGCGCACAGCGCCTCGTGGCCGACGGCGGCTTCCACGTCGCCGTCATCGACGCGCCCGGCCACGGCGACCGGCCGCGCACCGCCTACGACGAGCAGGAGATCGCGGAGCTCTACCGGGCGCGGGCGGCGGGCGAGCCGGAGGGCCCGATCGTCGTCCGCTACAACGCCCAGCTGGCGGAGCGCGCCGTGCCCGAGTGGCTGGCCACCCTGGACGCCCTCCAGGAGCTGCCGGAGATCGGCACGGACGGGCCGGTCGGCTACTTCGGTCTCAACATGGGCACCGCGATCGGGGTCCCGCTGGTGGCGATCGAACCGAGGATCACCGCGGCGGTCTTCGGTCTCCACTGGCCCGACGCCCTGGCCGAGAAGGCGAGGCGGATCACCGTCCCGATCGAGTTCGACATGCAGTGGGACGACGAGCACATCCCGCGCGAGTCCGCTCTCGCGCTGTTCGACGCCTTCGCCTCGAAGGAGAAGACGCTGCACGCGAACACGGGCGCCCACAAGGAGCTGCCCAGGTTCGAGGCCGACAGCGCGGTCCGGTTCTTCGTCCGGCACCTCGGGGCCTCGGTCGCCGCGCCGGTCTGACGCGAGCGGTGGCGGCGCCCGGCCGAGCGGGTCGGGCGCCGCCGTCATGGCCTCGTCATACGGCTCGGTGGCCCGGGACGACATCGCAGACCATCGCCCCGATGGTCGACTTCATGTTGTGGCGTAGCTGGTCCAGCCGCCCCTGGAGGATCGCCGCGGCGTTGGCGGGGTCGGCTCGTACGGCCGCGCGGGCGCCGCTGTCGCCCGGGCCGTGCGTGAACGACTGGCGGACCACCGTCTGCACGGGCCGCACGGCGGGGCGCAGGTCGTAGCGCCAGGCGGCGAAGGGTTCATGGGTCTCGGGGTCGCCGCCGTACACGTCCCAGCCGAACGCGTACGGCGCGGTGGCGGCGGTCACCACGCACAGCACGTGGGTGACCAAGCCGTCCGGAAAGCGATTGCGGGCCTCGTACCGGGCGCCGACCTCCGGTCCGGTCCAGCCGTCCAGCCAGGCGGCGTAGGTGCACTCGGGGCTCCAGTCGCCGTATCGCGACAGGTCGGTGATCACGGGCCAGAGCTCGTCGATGGGCACGTCGACGAGCAGTTCCACCTCGGTGTGGGCGCCGGTGACGCCGAAGTCTTCGTCCATGTGGGGGTAGACCGGCCGGGCGACGGAAACTCATCGCGGCGCGGGTCAGCCCCGGGGCGCGGGAGTGGCCCGGTCGTGATCCGTCGGCGAGTAAAGTGCCTGAACCCAGGGCCCGTAGAGGAGCCGACGGGTGGTCTGCTCGTTCTGGACCGTGACCAAGGGGGAGAGTGGCCGTGACAGGAAACGCGCGGCCGGGCCAGGTGATCGGGGGCCGGTACCGGCTGGTCTCCCACCTGGGCTCGGGCGGATTCGGGCGGGTCTGGAAGGCGCACGACGAGACCCTGCGGCTGGACGTGGCGGTCAAGGAGTTGTGGCTGCCCCCGGCGGCGTCCGAGACCGAGCAGGCCGAACGGCTGGCGCGCGCCGCGCGTGAGGCCCGCAACGCCGCCCGGCTGCGCGACCACCCGAACATCGTGGGGGTTCACGACGTCGTCATCGAGGACGACCGCCCCTGGATCGTCATGCGGCTGGTGGACGGCTGCTCGCTGGAGGAGCGGCTGGCCGAGCGCGGACCGCTGTCGGTGGAGGAGGCCGCGAACGTCGCCGAGCGGCTGCTGCTCGCGCTCGGCGCGGCCCACGACGCGGGGATCGTGCATCGCGACGTCAAGCCGGCCAACGTCATGCTCGCCGCCAACGGCGAGGTGCTGCTCGCCGATTTCGGGATCGCGGTCCACCACGCCGACACCGCCCTGACCGCCACGGGGGCGGTCATCGGCTCGGTGGAGTACATGGCCCCCGAGCGGCTGCGCGGCACCGACGGGCTGGCCGCCGGCGACCTGTTCTCGCTGGGGGTGACGCTGTACCAGGCCGTCGAGGGCGTCTCGCCGTTCCGCCGGGACACCCCCACCGGGTCGCTGACCGCAGTCCTGTTCGACCAGGCGCCGCCGCCCCGGCGGGCCGGGCGGCTCGCTCCGCTCATCACGGGGCTGCTGGAGAAGGACCCGGACCGGCGCCCGACCGTAGCGGCGGCCCTGGCCTCGCTCCGCTCCCCCACAGCGTCCATGACCACGCAGACGGCTCACCGTCCGCCCCTGCCTCCCCCCTCACGCCCCCGGCGCAGGGCAGGGGTGCTCGTCGCCGCGGGGGCCCTGGTCCTGGCCTGCGTCGTGACCGGCCTGGTGCTGGCATGGCCGTTCGGGGGGTCCGATGACAAGACCGCCGGCAAGAAGACGGGCGGCAGCGGTAACAGCGGCGGCAGCGGTAACAGCGGCACCAAGGGCATCACCATCGGCCTGGCGCTGCCGACCAAGGACTCCCAGCGGTGGATCACCGACGGCACCGCCATGAAGAAGCAGTTCGAGGCCAAGGGCTACACGGTCGACCTCCGGTACGGCAATGGCGACGCCAACCAGCAGGCCACGCAGCTCGACAACATGATCGCCAAGGGGCACAAGCTGCTGGTGGTCGCCCCGATCGACAGCGCCTCGCTGTCCGGCGTGCTGGAGCGGGCCGAGGAGGCGGACATCAAGGTCATGGCGTACGACCTGCCGCTGTTGAACACCGACGCGGTCGACTACTACGTCAGCTTCGACAGCCGCGAGTCCGGCCGGCTGCAGGGCGACTCCATCGTCCGCAAGCTGGGGCTCGACAAGGGCGAGAAGGGCCCGTTCAACGTCGAGCTGTTCGCCGGCGCGGCCACGGACCCGAACACCCGGTACTTCTTCGACGGCGCGATGGACAAGCTCAAGCCGTACCTCGCCGACCACCGGCTCGTGGTCCGCAGCGGCCAGACCCAGCTGTACCAGCTCACGACCGAGCGCTGGGACGGCGCGGCCGCCCAGAAGCGGATGAGCGACCTGCTCAGCGAGTCATACGTCAAGGCCAGGGTCGACGCGGTGCTCTCGCCCTACGACGGGATGTCCCTCGGCATCCTCTCCGCGCTCAAGGCCGACGGCTACGGCTTCAAGAACCGTCCGTACCCGATCGTCACCGGGCAGGACGCGGAGCTGGCCTCGGTCAAGTCGATCAACAAGGGCGAGCAGACGCAGACCGTCTACAAGGACACCCGCAAGCTCGCCAAGGCCGCCGTGAACGCGGGCGACGCGATGTTCACGGGGGGCAGGCCGGAGGCCAACGCCACCACGTCGTACGACAACGGCGAGAAGCGGGTCCCCTCCCGTCTGCTGCGGCCGGTGAGCATCGACAAGTCCAACACCCGGCTGCTGGTGGACGAGGGCTACTACACCGAAGCCGAGCTGGGACAGTAGGGCCGGCTCACGCCAGCCACTGGTCGTACGCCAGCTTGCAGACCAGCGACACCACGACGACCACCAGGACCCCCCGGACGAACCCGCTCCCGCGCTTGAGCGCCATCCGCGCGCCCAGCATCCCGCCGCCCAGGTTGAACAGCGCGAGGAGCGCCGCCATGCGCCACAGGACGGTGCCCTGGACGGCGAAGGTGACGAGCGCGCCGAAGTTGGTGCAGACGTTGACGACCTTGGCCGTGGCGGAGGCGGTGACCAGGTTCATGTGGAGGGTGGCGACGAGGGAGATGACCAGGAAGGTGCCGGTGCCGGGGCCGATGAGGCCGTCGTAGAAGCCGATGCCGAGGCCGACGGCGAGGATCGCGGCGAGCACGCGCTGCCGGCTCACGGGGCCCGCCGGGGCCGGGGCGGTGCCGAAGGCCGGGCGGAGGAGGACGAAGGCGAGCACGGCCAGCAGGACCACCATGATCAGCGGGCGCAGGACGCCGCTGTTGATGCCGGAGGCGAGGAAGGCGCCCCCGAGTGCGCCGGCGAGGGCGGCCGCGCCGATGCGGGTGGCGAGCCGTATGTCGACCGGGGCCTTGCGGGTGTAGGTGATGGCGGCCCCGGTCGTGCCGACGATAGCGACCGCCTTGTTGGTGCCGAGGATGTAGGTGGGCTGGAAGTGCGGCAGTCCGACCAGCATGGCGGGCAGCAGGAGGAGGCCCCCGCCTCCCACCACGGCGTCGATCCAGCCGGCCCCGGCCGCGGCCAGGCAGAGCAGGAGCAACGTCACCAGCGATATGTCAGGCATGATCAGGAGCCTAGCCAGTGCGATGCGCCGGTTTATCAGCGCATCGCGCCCTTCTCGTACGGAGAGGGGACGGGGAAGTACGCGTCGAGGAACGGTCCGAGCAGGGCCTGCTGTGCGTCGATGTCCTGCTCGCCGGAGACGGTGTCGTTGAGGCAGAACACCTGGCGATCCCGGCGCGCCAGCAACGTGGCAAGCCGCGTCGCGGTGTCCGGGTGCGACAGGTCGAGGTAGGCGTAGCGGAGGCTGCCGGGCACCGCGCGGGCCGTGTGGAAGGCGTAGTAGTGGTGGAGCGAGGAGGCTATGGACAGATCCTCCATGCTGCGGAACGTATGGCCTGCGGTAGCCCGGTGACGGTCGGCGAAGACGGTCTCGATCTCTTCCAGGACGCTGCGCCGCAGCGGGTGCGGGGTGTGCTTCATCTTCTGAGTGATCACGGAGCCGAAGCGGGTCCGGAGCAGGGCCCGGTTGTTCTTCCCGGCGACCGAGACCGGCACGTCCTCCGTGGACGGCTCGCCGGGCGGGATCAGCGCGGGGGAGGGAAAGAACTTGGTCAGCCCATTGGCGTGGAAGAAGTCCTGCGGGGTGGTGGGCCGGCCGAGGAAAACGTCGTCGTTGAAGTAGAGGAAGTGCTCGGACAGACCGGCGATGTGATGCAACTGGCTCTCGATGGCGTGTGAGTTGAAGGTCGGCAGCACGCTCGGGTCGGTGAAGATCTCCTTGTGGCTGACCACCTGGAGCCCCGGGGCGTCCGGGTCCAGCCAGGACGGTGTCTGGTCGTCGGTCACCAGGAACACGGTGCGGATCCACGGCGCGTTCTGGTGCAGGGAACGCAGTGAGTAGCGCAGCTCGTCGCGGCTGATGAACCGCGCCGCGTTCGCGGCCTCCTCGTGGTACGCCTCCCCCGCGGCCTCGGCCCGGCGGCGCAGCCAGGCCGGGTCCTGGCCGTCGACCCAGGTGTAGACCACGTCGATGGGGAAGCGGATGTCATCGGGCCGCGGGGCGGCGAACTCCCGGCGGGTGCGCACCTCGGGCAGCGGGCGGCCCGCGGTCGGTGCGAGCCGGGTGAACACCGAGTCGGAGACCCGCTGCGGCGCGTCGCCGCGGGGCACCTGATCGGCCACCCGGTTCGGGCGGGGAGCGAGCAGCCGGTCTCCGTCCGCGGGCCAGAACTCCACGTCGCAGCCGTGTTCGGGGCCCAGCACCAGCCGACCGGTGGGGTCGCTGTGGTACCAGGTCATGCGGATCACCTCCGCCGTGGCGAGCTTCTGCCAGGGGGCGGGGTCGAAGCCGGGCTCGGAGGAGCGGGGCGTACGGGCCCGCCCGTCCATGGCGGAGACATAACCGGGCAGGTGCGCGCAGAGTTCGGCCAGGGCATCGAGGACACGGGAACGGTCCTCGGCCGGTGCCGCGACCACGGCGGAGCCGTCGCGGACACCGCGCACACAGAAGTAGTCCACGTGCGCCGCGTCCAGGGCCCCGCACACCGCGGCCAGGTTGTCGCCGCGCGCCTGCAGCGGCGAGACGGTCTGGCGGACCAGAGTGACCTTGGGGACACCCCGCACGCTGTGCAACGCCCGGTCCGGGCCGGTGAGCAGGCCCCCGAGGCGCCGCAGTTCGCGGGCGGCCCGTACCCGGCCCACGCCGGACGCGGACGTCGGTAGGGCGGCGAGGTGCCGCTTGACCTGCCTGCGCAACTCGGGGGAGAACCGCCGGGCGAGCGCTCGACGGGTGCCGACCGGCAGACTCCGCCGGTAGACGCCGACCCACCAGGACGTCTCGGGGTTCTGCCGAAGGAGCGCCGCCGCTTGGGCGCTCCACGGCGAGTCCTCGGACGGCGGCGCCCCTGGCTCGGATTGCTTCTTCACGTGTCCTGACCTCTCGGAATGATCTGCATGTGGGACCGGGGGTCAGCCGTCGACGTCGACGGAACCGCAGAAGACACAGGTGTGGAAACCGTCCTCCGAGGCCTCCGACAACCGTGTCCGGCCGCAGTCGTCGCAATGGCGGACGGGCCAGTCCTCCGCTTCGCCGAATTCGTCGTCGGCCGATGCGGGGAACCCCGTCCAAAGCCGAACCCGGCTGGTCAGACGAGTCAGCGCCGCCATCGAGCAGCGGAGGATGAACACCGCGGACACCTTTCGTCGCACAGACCGGTCACCGTTACTTGCCTGATGGGAGGAAAAGGGTTCACGGGCACCACCGGCTGACCGCTTCGGCTGCGCAAGGTGCGAGACGAGACTCTGACTGCTCGCCGCCGTGCAGAGCCCGTAGGCCGAACGTGGAAGTTTGACAACTACCGGACACAACTGATCAGTTGGTCAGTAGTATCTGCCCGTTCTTGGCCGCGTCCCGGGTGGAGGTGCAGGAAGGTGCTGTCGGGGACGGTGGCCGTCATCGTCGTCGCGTCCGTATCGCTGGTACTGACGCTGCTGCTGGCCTCGTTATGGGCCGCCAAGCTGCGCAGAGCGGTCGCCGAGGCGCGTGCGACGGCCGAGCGGGAGCGGGCCGTCGCCGCTGAGGCGCGGGCCGACGCGGAGCGGGAGCGGGCGGCGGCGGAGCGGGAGCGGGCCCTCGCGGCCGAGCGCGGCGAGGAGGTCGCGCGGCTGTCCGCCGTGCGGGCCGAGCTGGACGAGACGGCCCGCCGGGAGCGGATCCTGCGCGACTCCGTCCAGGCGTCCTTCGAGTCCGTGGCCCGGAACATGCACGCCATGGCGGTGGTGCAGCAGCAGGTCCTGGACGGCCTCGAGCAGCGGGTCGACGAGCCGGCCGTGATGGCCGAGGTGATGAAGGCCGACCACGCCGCGGCCCAGATGACCCGCAAGGCGCAGACGCTGATGGTGATGTGCGGGATCTGGCCCGCGCGGCGCGAGACCCGGCCGGTGACGCTCTTCGACTGTGTGCGCGGCGCGCAGTCGCGGATCGTGGAGTTCGAGCGGGTGGATGTGCACGGCGGGCAGACGCTGTACGCGGTGGCGCCCGCCGTCGAGGGCCTGATGCACGCGGTCGCCGAACTGCTGGAGAACGCCACGGTCTTCTCCCCCTCCCGCACCCAGGTCGCCGTCACCGTCCGGGAGGTGGCCGCGGGCGCGGTGATCGAGATCGACGACGCCGGACTCGGCATGCCGCCCGATGTGCTGGCGCAGGCCGTGGCCCAGCTCCGGGAGGGTCTTGACCTCGCGCAGCTGGGGGCCGTGCCGCGGCTGGGCCTCGCGTGTGTCGGGCGGTGGTCGCGGGAGCTGGGCTTCGGTGTGGAGCTGTCCACCGCGTCGGCGTACGGCGGGACGCGGGCGGTGGTCTTCGTACCGCACCGGCTGCTGACCGAGCCCACGGGCGAGGCGCCGGGCGTGGGCGCCGCGGTGGACGCGGAGCCGGTCGTCGTCGAGACCGCGGTCGCCCCGACCGCGCCGGCCCGCGCCGGGGCCGACAAGGGGGCCGGATACGGGGCCGGTGGCTCCGGGGCGGGCGGGCTGCCGCAGCGGCGCAGCCGCCGCCGTCCGGCCCCGAAGCCGCCAGGGGGCGGGGGCGGAGCCGGGGGCGGGAACGGGAACGGAGCCGGGGACGGGGCCGGGGGCGAATTGGCTCCCGCTCGCACCGATTCCGCCGCGGGCCCGTGGACCCCCGAGGCCGCCCGGGCCTCGATCGCCGACGTCGTGTCCGGCACCCGCCGCGGACGCGCGGAAGCGGCTGACACACCACGGAACGCGGACCGGCAGGACTGGCAGGACTGGCAGAACCCACAGCTCCAGCAGGACCGACAGGACCGAGCGGATCGAGAAGGAGGCCGGTAGTGGCCGGAACCATATCCAGACTGCCGGACGTTGGATGGATGCTGCGTCCGCTGACGCAGATCCCGGGCGTGCGGCACGCGGTCGTCGTCTCGGAGGACGGTCTGCGCATGGGACACGGCTCCGCCGAGGGGCTGACGGGCGAGGTCCCCCGGCTGGACGTGGCGGAGGCCGAGTCGCTGGCCGCCGCCTGCGCGGCGCTCACGGTGACCGGGCATTCCACGGCGGCGCTGTTATTCGGGGGCGAGGCGGGGGTGCGGCAGCTGATGGTCGAGTCGGACCGGGGGTTCGTGCTGCTGACCTCGGCCGGCCAGGGCGCGTCCCTGGGGGTGGCCACCGATACGGAGGCGGACGTCGGCTTGGTCGCCCAGCAGATGCAGCTGCTGGTGGCGAAGATCGGCGCCCATCTGAGCAGCCTTCCCCGGGAGCCGATGAACCCGGCGTCATGACCGAGCCCCGAGAGGAACGGACCACCGCGGCCGTGCGGCCCTATGTGATCACACGTGGCCGCGCGGGTTCCTCACGGGCGGAGTTGCCGTGGGAGACGCTCGTCATGGCCTCGGGGAGCGTGCCGCCGCCGGATCTCCAGCCGGAGTACCGGCGGATCGTCGACTTCTGCCAGGGCCTGCTGTCGGTGGCGGAGGTGGCCGCGCACCTCGGCCAGCCGCCGACCGTGGTGCAGGTGTTGCTGGCCGATCTCATCGACTGGGGGCACATCGTGGCGCGCCCGCCGGTCCGGGTCGTCGAGCGTGCCGATATGGACTTGCTGAGAAAGGTGCTCCATGGGCTTGAGAGCAAGCTCTGAGATCGCGGACGGAGCGGACGACACAGACGACACAGGCGGAACGGACGACGCAGACGGAGCAGACGACGCGGATGACACGGATCACAGGGACGGCGCGAACGGCGCGAACGGCGCGGATGACATGGACGGTGTGGACGACGTGGACAACATGGACGACGTGAAGGACACCGACGACGCGGACGATCTGTCCGACACACCCGTCATATACGTGCAGTCCAGCGTGTCCGGCGCGGCCAAGATCCTGGTCGTCGGCCCCATGGGCGTCGGCAAGACCACGCTGATCGGCACGGTGTCGGAGATCAAGCCGCTGTCCACCGAGGCGACCATGACCCAGGCGGGCGCCCGGCTCGACACCGCCGTGCGGCCGTCCAAGGTCACCACCACGGTCGCCCTGGACTTCGGCCGGATCACCCTCGGCGGCGAGCTGGTGCTCTATCTGTTCGGCACCCCGGGCCAGCAGCGCTTCCTCCCCGCGTGGAAGGACCTGGCGCGCGGCGCGCTGGGCGCGCTCGCGCTGGTCGACACCCGGGACCTGGAGGCGTCCTTCGACGCCATCGGGCATCTGGAGGACCTGGACGTCCCGTTCTCCGTCGCGGTCAACGCCTTCCCCGACAGTGTGCTGCACAGCGAGGACGATCTGCGCTCCGCGCTCGACCTGCTCCCGCACACCCCGCTGGTCATCTGTGACGCGCGGGAGCACAAGTCCTCGGTCCAGGCGCTGATCTCGCTGGTCAGCCATCTCATAGAGACCGCCACGGAGGCGTCATGAGGGCCGCTGGGACGGCTGGGGCCGCGACGCCCACCCCGGTCCCGCTGTACGGGCCGACGCTGCGGGGCGACATGTCCGCGCTGTACGAGCGGATGCGCCGCGAGCACGGCCCGGTCGTGCCCGTCGCCATCGCCCCCGGCATCGAGGCGTGGCTGGTGCTCGGCCACCGCGAGCTGCTCCATATGACCCGCGACGAGCAATACTTCTCCCACGACCCCCGGCGCTGGACCCCGCTGCGGGACGGCCGCGTGCCGCCCGACTCGCCGCTGATGCCGATGGTCGGCTGGCGTCCGGCGCTGCTGTTCGCCGACGGCCAGCAGCACCGCCGGATGCGCTCGGCGGTCGCCGAGGCGCTGGGCCGGCTCGACGGGCACGAGCTGATCCGCATGGTGCGGTCCACCGCCGAGCGGCTCATCGCCGGCTTCGCGGACCGCCATGAGGCGGATCTGGTGCCGCAGTACGCGCGGCTGCTCCCGTTGCAGGTCGTCACGCAGATTCTGGGCCTCGACGAGGAGAGCGGGCCGCGGCTGGTCGAGGCCATCGCCGCCGTGGTCGCCCCCACCGCCGCCGCCACCGGCGCCAACCGGCGCATGGGCTCCATCCTGCTGGAGCTGATCGAGCGGAAGAAGCGGCGGCCGGGCGCGGATGTGACGTCCTGGCTGCTGGGGCACCCGGTCGGGCTGAGCGACCAGGAGGTGCTGCACAACCTCGTGGTGATCATCGTGGCGGGGAACCAGACGACCGTGAACTGGATCGCCGACACCGTGCGGATCCTCCTCACCGACCCGGGTTTCCGCTCCTCGCTGACCCGCGGCCACCTCACGGTGGACGACGCGCTGGACCTGGTGCTGTGGCGCTATCCGCCCACCGCCAACTTCCCCGGCCGCTACGCCACCCGCGACCTCCGCTTCGGGGGGCAGCACATCCGCGCCGGGGACATGCTGATCCTGGGCCTGGCGGGGGCGAACGCCGACCCGGAGGTGCTGCCCGAGAACGGGCGGCCGGTCGTCGGCAACCGCTCGCACCTCGCCTTCAGCGCCGGCCCGCACACCTGCCCGGCGCAGGACCCGGCGCGGCTGATCACCCGGACCGCCGTGGACACCCTCCGGCACCGGCTGCCGGACCTCGAACTGGCCGTGCCGGAGGACCAGCTCTCCTGGATCACCTCGCCCTGGTCCAAGAACCTGGCCGGGCTGCCGGTGCGGTTCACCGCCCCCCAGCTCGCGGCAGCAGACTCAGGAGACTCGCCATGACCGACGGCCGATGCCCCGTACCGCACGCCGCCCCGGCGCCCCACCGGCTGGACCCCACCGGGGCCGGCCAGCACACGGTCAACGAACGGCTGCGGGAGCGCGGGGCCGCCGTCCCGGTCCTGCTGCCCGGCGGGGTCGCGGCCTACGCCATCACCCGCCACGGCGAGCTGAGGGACTTCGTCGCCCACCCCGACGTGGCCAAGGACGCCCGCCACTTCGCCGCGCTGCGCGACGGTGAGATCCCGCCCGGCTGGCCGCTGGCCACCTTCGCCACCGTACGGGGCATGACCACCGCCGACGGCGCCGACCACCGGCGGCTGCGGTCCCTGGTGACCCGCGCCTTCACCCCGCGCCGGGTCGAGGCGCTGCGCCCGGCCGTCGAGGAGCTGACCGCCTCCCTCCTGGACCGGCTGGCCCAGGCCGCCGCGGCCGCCCCCGACGGCGTGGCCGACCTGCGCCGCCACTTCGCGCTGCCGCTGCCCATGGGCGTCATCTGCCGGCTGCTCGGCGTCGACCCCGAGCACCAGGACCGGCTGCACGCCCTGTCCAACGACATCGTCGGCACCCGGACCGCCCCCGAGCGCGCTCTGGCGGCCAACCGCGAGATGCTGGCCGTCCTGGGCAAGGTGGCCGCCGCCCGGCTGCGCTCCCCCGGGGACGACCTGATTAGCGCGCTCATCGCGGCGCGCGAGGAGAACGGCGACCGGCTCAGCGAGGAGGAGCTGATCGGCACCCTCCTGCTGATGATCATCGCCGGGCACGAGACCACCCTCAACCTGATCACCAACGCCGTGCGGGCGCTGTGCGCCCACCGCGACCAGCTCGAGCTGGTGCGGGCCGGCGAGGCGTCCTGGGGCGATGTGGTCGAGGAGACCCTGCGCTACGACAGCCCGGTCAGCTTCTTCCCGTTCCGCTACCCGACCCGCGACCTGCCCGTCGGCGACACGGTGATCCCCCAGGGCTGCCCCGTCCTCGTCTCCTACACCTCCGCCGGGCGCGACCCGCGCGCCCACGGCGCGGACGCCGACCGCTTCGACGTCACCCGCCCCACCCGCCCGGACGCCGCCCGCCACCTCTCCTTCGGCCACGGCGCCCACTACTGCCTCGGCGCGCCCCTGGCCCGGCTGGAGGCCACGGTCGCCCTGGACGCGCTGTTCACCCGCTACCCCGGGCTGGACCTGGCCGTCCCCGACGAGCAGCTCGTGCCGCACCCCAGCTTCGTCGGCAACAGCCCCCAGGAGCTTCCGCTGCGGCTCGGCGACCCGGCGCCGGGGCCGGGGCCGGGGCCGGGTTCGGGGCCGGGGTCGGGGGCTCACAGCGGCTGAGGGGGCGCGCTGAGGGCAGCGTTGCTTCGGGGAAACGGCGGTGATGCGGCCGGGTAACAGCCACCCCGCAGGCTTCCTGGCATGAGGGCGAACAGGGAGCCGGACAGCCGCCACCGGGTGGTGGTCGTCGGCGGCGGCATGGCCGGGACCCGGCTGGCGCAGCAGCTCGCCGCGACGGCCGCCGAGGGCGGCGTCGAGGTGACGGTCATCGGGGAGGAGCCCCACCCGGCGTACAACCGGGTGCTGCTCGCCGAGGTCCTCGCCGGGCGCTACGCCCCCGACGTCATCGCCCTCCCCGCCCCCGCCGCGGCCCGACGCCTCGGCGGGGTGCGCGCGGTCCGGATCGACCGGGACCCGGGCGAGGTGGTGTGCGACGACGGCCGCCGCGTCCCGTACGACTCGCTGGTGCTGGCCACCGGCTCCAACCCGGTGCTGCCGCCGCTGCGCGGACTGTTCGGGCCCCACGGCCACGAACTGCCGGACGGCGTCCACGCCTTCCGCACCATGGACGACTGCCTGGCGCTCGCCGCCGCCGTCCGCCCCGGCGTGCGCGCCGTGGTCATCGGCGGCGGCCTGCTCGGCGTCTCCGCGGCCCGGGCCCTCGCCCAGCGCGGCGCCCAGGTGGTCCTCGCCCACCAGGGCGAACACCTCATGGAGCGGCAGCTCGACGCGGGAGCCTCCGAGGTGCTGCGGCGCCATGTGGAGACGCTGGGCGTGGAGGTCCACACGGAGTGCCGGGTACGGGGGCTGCGGACGCGGCCTCCGGAGGGCGGCGGAAGCACGGCGGACGGCGGCGGGAAGGCGGTCGGCGGGAGCGCCGTGAGCGCCGTGAGCGCCGTGGAACTGGCGGACGGATACGCGCTGGAGGCCGATCTCGTCGTCCTCGCCTGCGGGGTCCGGCCGCGCGTGGGCCTGGCCCGCGCGGCGGGACTCGAGGTGGCGCGCGGCGTCGTCGTGGACGACGAGCTGCGCACCAGCGACCCGCGGGTGTTCGCGATCGGCGACTGCGCGGAACACGACGGCGTGCTCTACGGCCTGGCCGGCCCGGCACAGGACCAGGCGGACATGCTGGCGCGTGTTCTCGGCCACCGGGCCGCACACGGCCACGAAACCGGCCCCCGCTACAAGGGAAGCCGCACCCTGACCCGCCTCACGCTCGCCGCCGCGCACAGACCCCTCGGCCTCGCCCCCCTCGACCTCGCCGCCTTCGGCGAAACCACCCCCGCCCCCGGCGACGACGTCGTCCACCTGGCCGACGCCACGCGGAACGCGTACCGCAAGGTCGTGGTCCGCGGTGACCGCCTCGTCGGCGGCATCCTGCTCGGCGATCTCGGCAGCGTCGGCGCGCTCGCCCGCACCTGGGAGGGTGACGAGCCGCTCCCCTCCGCCCCCTTGCTCCACCTGCTGACCAACGATGGAGGCTCCTGACGATGAGCGCACCCAAGAACGCGCCGAACCCCGACACCGCCACAGCCGCCACCGCCCCCACCATCGTGCTCATCGGCCACGGCATGGTCGGCCAGCGCTTCCTGGAGGCCCTGGCGGAGCGGGGCGTCACCGAGCGGGCCCGCGTCGTGGTGCTGTGCGAGGAGCCGCGCCCGGCGTACGACCGCGTCCAGCTCACCTCGTACTTCGCCGGGCGGACCCCCGAGGACCTCTCCCTCGTGGAGGACGGCTTCATGGCCCGGCACGGCATCGAGCTGCACCTGGGGGACCCCGCCGAGCGCATCGACCGCGCCGCGCGCACGGTCACCGCGCGCTCCGGGCTGACCGTCGCGTACGACACGCTGGTGCTGGCCACCGGCTCGTACCCGTTCGTGCCGCCGGTTCCGGGCAAGGACAGCCGGGGCTGCTTCGTCTACCGCACCATCGAGGACCTGCTGGCCATCGAGGAGTACGCCGGGAACTGCTCGTCCGGCACCGTGGTCGGGGGCGGGCTGCTGGGACTTGAGGCGGCGGGCGCGCTCAAGGGGCTGGGGCTGACCACCCACATCGTGGAGTTCAACCCGCGGCTGATGGCACTCCAGGTGGACGAGGGCGGGGGCGCCGCGCTGCGCCGGACCGTGGAGGACATGGGCCTGATCGTGCACACCGGTGTCGGCGGCAAGGAGATCACGGCGGACGCGGACGGCGCGGTCACCGCGATGGCCCTGTCCGACGGCTCGTCGATCGACACCGACCTGGTGGTCTTCTCGGCGGGGGTGCGCCCGCGCGACCAACTGGCGCGGGACTGCGGGCTGACGGTCGGCGAGCGCGGCGGTGTCGCGGTGGACGAGCGGTGCCGCACCAGCGACCCGGCGGTGTACGCGATCGGCGAGTGCGCGCTGGCCGCCGACGGCCGGGTGTACGGGCTGGTGGCGCCGGGCTACGAGATGGCTCAGGTGGCCGCCGACGACATCGCGGAGACGAGTGCCGCGGGCGAGGGCGGCTTCACCGGCGCCGACACCTCCACCAAGCTGAAGCTGCTGGGCGTGGACGTGGCCTCGTTCGGCGACGCGCACGGCACCGCCGAGGGCTGTCTGGACGTGGTGTACTCCGACTCCCGCGCGGGCGTCTACAAGAAGCTGGTGATCGGCGCGGACGGAGCGCTGCTCGGCGGGGTGCTGGTCGGCGACGCCGAGGCGTACGGCATGCTGCGGCCGCTGACCGGCTCGGTGCCGCCGGTCGCCCCGGAGCAGCTGGTGCTGCCGGCCGGGCTCGGGGCACCGGCCGCGATCGGCCCCTCCGCGCTGCCGGACGAGGCGGTCATCTGCAACTGCCACAACGTCACCAAGGGCGCCATCCGCGCGGCGGTCACCGAGCACCGGTGCACCACCGTCCCGGAGGTCAAGAAGTGCACCAAGGCGGGCACGGGCTGCGGCAGTTGCGTCAAGGCGCTGACCACGCTGGTCAACGACGAGCTGGAGGCGAGCGGCGTCAGCGTCGACAAGGGGCTGTGCGGCTGCTTCTCCTACACCCGGGCCGAGCTGTACGAGATCGTCCGTACGCTGCGGATCACGTCCTACGCCGCGCTGCTGGACAGCCACGGCCGGGAGGAGGCGCGCAGCGGCGACGGCTGCGAGGTGTGCAAGCCGACCGTGGCGTCGATCATCGCCTCGCTCGCGCCGACGGTGGGCGCCAGCGGCTATGTCCTGGACGGTGAGCAGGCCGCGCTGCAGGACACCAACGATCACTTCCTGGCGAATCTCCAGCGCAACGGCTCGTACTCGATCGTGCCGCGCATCCCCGGCGGGGAGATCACCCCCGAGAAGCTGATCGTCATCGGCGAGGTGGCGCGCGACTTCGGCCTCTACACCAAGATCACCGGCGGGCAGCGGATCGACCTGTTCGGCGCCCGCGTGGACCAGCTGCCGCGGATCTGGGCGCGGCTGGTGGACGCCGGGTTCGAGTCGGGGCACGCGTACGGCAAGGCGCTGCGCACCGTGAAGTCGTGCGTCGGGCAGACATGGTGTCGCTACGGGGTGCAGGACTCGGTCCGGATGGCCATCGACCTGGAGCTGCGCTACCGGGGGCTGCGCTCCCCGCACAAGCTGAAGTCGGCCGTCTCCGGCTGCGCGCGCGAGTGCGCGGAGGCGCGCGGCAAGGACTTCGGGGTGATCGCCACCTCGAACGGCTGGAACCTGTACGTCGGGGGCAACGGTGGCGCGGACCCGCGCCACGCGGACCTGCTCGCCCAGGACCTCGACGACGAGCAGCTCATCCGGCTCATCGACCGGTTCCTGATGTTCTACATCCGCACCGCGGACCGGCTGGAGCGCACCTCCGCCTGGCTGGAGCGGATCGAGGGCGGGCTGGACCACGTGCGGGACGTGGTGGTGGACGACTCGCTGGGCCTGTGCGCCGAGCTGGAGGCGCTGATGGCCGAGCATGTGGCGGGCTACCGCGACGAGTGGGCCGAGACCCTGGAGGACCCGGAGCGGCTGCGGCGCTTCGTGTCCTTCGTGAACGCGCCCGGAGCGCCGGACCCGACGGTGCGGTTCGTGCCCGAGCGCGACCAGATGAAGCCGGACCTGACGATCCTGTCCGGCCCCGGCATCCCCGTCCGTACTCTCGAAGGGACTGCAAGCCGATGACCATGGCACTCGAGCGGACCGCGGTCCGCGTGGAACTCCTGATCGACCGGCGGTGGTTCGCCGTGTGCGACCTCGCCGACCTGACGCCGGGGCGCGGGGTGGCCGCGCTGCTGCCGGACGGGGCCCAGGTCGCGGTCTTCCTGGACCGCGCGGGGCGGGCGTACGCGATCGACAACCGCGATCCGTTCACCGGGGCGTATGTGCTGTCGCGGGGGCTGCTGGGGTCGGCGGGCGGGCGGCCGTTCGTCGCCTCGCCCCTGCTGAAGCAGCGCTTCGACCTGGAGACGGGGCGGTGCCTGGACGACGACGGGGTCGCCGTCCAGGCGTACCTGACCCGTACCACCGGGGGCCCGGTCGAGGCCCTCGGCCCGGGCCTCGGCGCGGACCTCGACGCGGACCTCGACGCGGCCCTGGGCGTGGTGTCAGCGCAGGTCGCGTGAGACCACGATCCCGCACATGACGGGGTCGCTCGCGCAGCCGGCCGTCCCCACGGCGAACACGCCCTTCGTCCCGGGGACGCCGGCGATGCCGGACACCGTGGACATCTCGCTGTGCTCGGTGACCCCGGCGGGCAGCCTCTCGGTCGCCCACGCCGTACCGGTCCAGCGGGACAGCACGGCGTGGCGGTCGCCCGGGGCCCAGCCGGAGATCCACAGCTGCCCGGCGCCGTCCACGCCCGCCGCGTTCGTCTCGTCCACGGGCAGCGCGGGCAGCGACTGCCAGCGGCCGCCGCTCCAGCGGACGGCCATGGTGGCCTCGGGCGCCTGCGCGTCGTTGGTCTTGCCGAGGACGTAGACCGAGTTACGGCCGGTGGCCACGGCGTGGTTGGCCACCCAGCCGGTCGGGTGCCCGGCCGGGGTCGGCACCTCGCGGACCGTCCAGCCGCCGCCGTCCCAGTGGTACAGCAGCGGTTCGGACACCTCGCCGGTCACGGCCTCGGCGGTGACCCACACGTCGTCCGGGCCGGTCCCGGTGATGTCCCAGGGCTGCACCTGTCCGCCCCCGGGCGCGGCGGGGAGGGACACCTTCTGCCACCGGGAGCCGGTCCAGCGCTCCAGGCGGAAGTGGTAGGCGTTGCCCGCCGGGTCCCAGTCGAAGCTGGTCAGCCAGGCCGACCTGGCCCCGAAGTGGGCGATGTCGGCGACGAAGCTCACCCATCCCTCCGGGGGCGCGGCGTGGTCGACCTTCGTCCACTTCCTGCCGTCCCAGTGCTCCAGCAGGACCGGCGTGGTGGTGTTGTCGATCACCGAGCCGGCCGCCCATGCGTCATCGGGCGCGGCGGCGGCGACCTTCTCCAGCTGCGCGGCCTTGCCGCCGGTGGAGGCGGGGGCCACATCCGTCCACCCGCTGCCGTTCCAGTGCTTGATGACGGGCGCGGCGCCCTCGTCACCGTCCGTCCTGCGGCCCACCGCCCAGGCGTCCCCGGCCCCGGTCGAGGCGACGTCCCAGAACTCCGTCGAGACGGTCTCGCCCATCGGCAGCCGCAGCTTCCAGGGGGTGGCGGTGGCGGCCGTGGGGGCGGGGGTGGCGGGGCCGGTCGCGGTGGCGGGCGCGGCGCTCGCCTGGGCGCCGACCGTGCCGAGTGCGACCGCGCACACCGCGACCGCCCTGCGAAGCCGCGTCCGGCGGGTTCCGGGTCGCCCTGCGGTTCTGGCCATGGTGCTCCTTCTGCTCGGTTGGTGTTCTGCTCGGTTGGTGTTCTCAGAAGGAAATGGCCGCCGGCCGACGGTTCTTACAGCTCGCCTCGACCGGTCACTCGGGTTGCTCGGGGGTCTTCAGCTGCCGGTCCGTCCACTCCGACGTCACCGTGGCCGTGTAGTTCACCACCGTGCCCGCCGTGAGCCCCGCCTCGGCGGCCTTCGCGTCCGGCTCGGTCAGCACCTCCTGGTCGGACAGCAGGGCCCCGGTGGCCGGGTCCACGATCAGCTCCGACCGTGCCGTCCCGTAGTCGGGCCGGTCGGTCGCGGGCAGGGCGAAGCCGGCTCCCTTGCGGCCCAGCGGGTCGGTCACCTCGCCGAGCGACCGGATGCCCGGCAGCCCCGCGATGACCCGGTACGCGGCGGCCCGGACCTCGGCCCTGACCGGGAGGTTGATCAGGTTGGCCGCCTGCCGCCACATCCACTCGGTGCGGCCCCGGATCTCGCTCCCGCCGTCCTCCTCGTACAGGTCCGCCAGCACCTTCTCCAGCTTCGTGCTGTCGCCGGGGAGTTTCCGCAGGTCCTCGTAGGTCACATTGCGCGGGCCGAGGGCCGCGATCCGGTCGCCGCTGTTGATCCGGTCCACCATCGGCCGCTTCCTCGCCCCCACCTCCATCCGCAGTCCGAGCCGTCCGCCCTTCCCGGAGTGGGCGAGCGTCAGCTCCTCCGGCGATCCGGCGGCCCGCCAGCGCGCCTTGTCGCGCTCGGTACGGGGCCGGGTGGTGGCGTCGATCCCCGAGACCCACAGGCTCCGTGTGCCGGGCCGCACCCCGAAGGACCACCGCTGTGTCTCGGAGGAGACGACCGCGAAGAGCGAGCCGGAGTGGTCGACGACGCCGACCCAGGCCGACCGCGTGGTCGTCTGCCAGTACGTGCCCTCGTCCGCCGCGCGATCCACCCGGGCGGCCACGTTCAGCAGCGCGACGCGGCCGTTCTCGGGGGTGTGCCGGGGACTGCCGGTGGTGGGTCCGCCGGTGGCCCCCGAGCCGTGGGCGTCCCGGGTGTCCGAGCCGCCCTGCGGCAGGGTGGCGACGAGCACCCCCGCCACGGCCGCCGTCGCCGCGACGGGCAGCGCCCACCGCCACGTGAACGGCCGTACGGACCGGGCGGACCGGGGGCCCTCCGGTCCCTCCGGGGCGCCGGCCAGGATGGCGATCAGATCGTGCCGGGCGCGTTCGGAGCCGGCCAGGTGGTCCGGGTCGAGCTCCCGGGGCCGGGCGTCCGCCAGCGTCTTCATGACATCGGGCCGCTTGCGTGCCATGTCAGTGCTCCTTCGCTGTCACTGTCGGGCAAGAGTCACGAGAGACACGGGGAACGCGGGGAACGCCGGGGGCCGCGCCCCCGATCGCGTCCACCGATCGCTCGAGCCGCCGTCTGGCCCGGTGCAGCCGCACCGAGAACGTGGCGGTGGAGCAGCCCAGGACCCGGGCCGCCTGTCGCGGGCCGAGCCCGTGCCAGGCCACCAGCGTCAGCACCTCGCGGTCCGCGTCCGACAGCCCGGCCAGCGCCTGCAGCGCCGCCGCCCGCTCGGTCACCCCGGCGGCCACGTCGTCCACCTGGGCGCCCGAGGTGATGACGCGCTGCGCCTCCGCCACGGCCAGGGCGTACTGCCTGCCGTCGCGGCGCCGCAGCTCGCGGGTCAGATTGCGGGCCACCCCGAGCAGCCACGGCAACGGCTGCGCCGGGACGTCCCGCATCCGCCGCCACGCGACGGTGAAGGTCTCGCTGGTGATGTCCTCACCGATCTGCCGGCCCACCAGGCTGGTGGCGTAGGCGAGCACACGGGGATGGCACTCCTCGTACAGGGTCCGGAAGCGTTGGGCGTCGGTCACGCGCCGTCTCCTCATCTCGGCTCTCTCACCAGGCAGTGGTCGAGGACCGCGATTTCTTACACCCCGGGGAGAATGTTTTTCGTGGGCGCGTCGTGTGGGTCATGGTGTGGTCGAGACCGTTCGGGACGCGTGGTGCCGGGCGCTGGTGACGACGAGTGAGACGTTCTGCCCACCGAAGCCGAAGGAATTGCTGAGCACGGCCTCTTGGGGGACGTCTCGTCGCTCTGCGACCACATCGAGGTCGATGTCAGGACCGACGCCGGCCGTGGTGAGGTTGCGGGTCGGCGGGATGACGCCGTGCTCCACGCTGAGGACGGCGATGAGCGCTTCGATCGCGCCGGCGGCGCCGAAGAGATGGCCGAGCGCCGCCTTGGGCGCTGTCACGGTGGCGCGGCCGAATACCTCCCGGATCGCGTGTGCCTCGGCGATGTCTCCGACCGGAGTCCCGGTGGCATGGGCGTTGATGTGGCTGATCCGCTCGGGAGCCAGGCCGGCTTGCGCGAGGGCCTTCCGCATGGCCGCTGTCTGTCCGGAGCCGTCGGGAGCGGGCGCCGTGATGTGGTGGGCGTCGGCGGCGATGCCGGCGCCCGCGAGTGCCGCGTGGACGCGCGCGCCTCGGGCGCCGGCGTGCTCGGCGCTTTCGAGCACCACGACAGCCGCGCCTTCGCTGAGGACGAATCCGCTGCGGTCCGCGGCGAACGGCCGTGACGCCGAGGCGGGCTCGGCGGTGTGCCGCGACAGTGCTTGTGCCTGGACGAAGCCGGCGACGGTGACCGGGGTGATCGCGGCCTCGGTCCCGCCCGCGATGACCACGTCCGCCTCGCCGGCACGGATGAGCCTGGCCCCCAGGGCGATCGCCTCGGCACCGGAGGAGCACGCCGAGACGGGCGTGTAGACCCCGGCCCGCGCGCCGTATTCGATGCTGATCAGCGCTGCCGCCGCATTGGGCATGAGCATCGGGACCATGCGTGGCGAGACGCGCCGTGTCCCGGCCGCCTCCAGTACGTCGTCTTCCCTCAGCAGCGTCCGGACGCCACCGATGCCCGTGCCGATCGCCGATGCGAGCCGGTCCGGGTCCACCTCCGGGGCGCCGGCATCGGCCCAGGCTTCAGCCGCCGCGGTGAAGGCTGCCTGCTGCGAGCGGTCGAGCCGCCTGGCCCGCACCGGCGGCAGCGGCTCGGCGGGGTCGATCGCCATGGTGCCCGCGACGGTGTCGGGAAGGCCGGTGTCCTCGTGGCCCGGCAGGACGCAGCGGCGGAGGCCTGACTCGCCGGCGAGCAGGGCGTCCCAGGTGGACTCGACGTCTCCGCCAAGTGGCGTGATCGCGCCGAGTCCGGTCACGACGACTTCAGTCCCGTGCATGCCCATGAACCTTTCTTGTATGCCATACAAGTGAATGAGCCTTGTTGTATCACATACAATTAGGGCGTGGAGAAGAAGCGAACCGAAGCCCGATCGACGCCGGCCCGGTCGCGGGACCGCGGTCGCGCGACGAGGCACCGGCTGATCGAGGCAACCGCGGGGCTCTGCAAGGAGCGGCCCGGCGCCGAGGTGAGCGTCGCGGAGATCGCGAACGCGGCAGGCGTCTTCCCCAACCAGGTCACCTACTACTTCGGCTCCAAGGACTCGCTGCTCGTGCACGCCGCCTTCCTCGGCTTGCTGCACGACGCCCGACGGATTGAGCGCATCGGTCGCCAAGCCCCCGACGCGGCGGCATTTCGACGCAACATCGCCCGCGCCGTACTGGCCATGCCCTCGCTCCCCTCGGTCGCGCGAGCACTCGCCGCCGGGATCTCCAAGCCCGAACTCGCCCCCGTGGTCGACCGGCACCTCCAGTTGCTGTTCCGGCAGTCCGAACGTTTCGTGAGCCAACTCCTCGACAGCCGCGGCTGGAGGACCCGCCGACCGCTCAGCGCGGAGACCAGGACGTTCTGGAGCACCGCGCTCGGCGCGGTGCTGCTCGTCCGCGCCGGGGCACACGGCACCGGCGCCGACCTCGACCTCGCCGGAGCGCTGACCATCCATGACGAGCCCGGCTAGCCCAACCGAACGGGCCCGCCGCGGCCGAGGCCACCAGCGCTGTGCTGCGTAAGCTCTTGAGCTTCACGGACGTCCCTCGTTCCCCTTCACGTCTGATCCGGTTTTCCGGAAGACTTCTGCAAGGTTCCGAGGGGTGCACCCGGAAAGCTAAAGGCGGGGGCGACTCCCGTCAGCGGAGGAGGCGGAAATGGCTACGGAGAGCGCGGGGGCCGAGAGCGGCGCCCGGTCCAGGGTGACGATCACGGCCATCGCACAGGAGGCGGGGGTCTCGGTGCCCACCGTCTCGCGGGTGGTCAACGGGCGTTCGGACGTCTCGCCCGAGACCCGGGCCCGGGTGGAGAACCTGCTGCGGCGGCACGGCTACCGCCGCCGGCAGGCCGCCCCGGGCGGCCGCGCCGCCCTGGTGGACCTGGTCTTCAACGACCTGGACAGCCCCTGGGCGGTGGAGATCATCCGGGGCGTGGAGGAGGTCGCCCACCAGGACGGCGTGGGCACCGTGGTCTCCGCCATCCACGGCCGGGCGGGGGCCGCGCGGCAGTGGATGAAGAACCTGCGGGCGCGCGCCTCGGACGGGGTGATCCTGGTGACCTCCGTACTGGAACCGGTGCTGCACGAGGAGCTGCGGCGGCTGAACGTGCCGATCGTGGTGGTCGATCCGGCCGGCTCCCCCGCCCTGGACGCCCCCACCATCGGGGCGACCAACTGGGCGGGCGGGATGGCCGCGACCGAACATCTGCTGGGCCTGGGCCACCGCCGGATCGGCTTCATCGCCGGCCCGCCGCGGCTGCTGTGCAGCCGGGCCCGGCTGGACGGCCACCGGGCCGCCCTGGAGGCCGCGGGGGTGCCGTACGACCAGGCGCTGGTCGCGCAGGGCGACTTCTACCACGAGTCCGGATTCGTGGGCTGCGACCGGCTCATGGACACCGACACCCCGCCCACCGCGGTGTTCGCCTCCAGCGACCAGATGGCGCTGGGCGCGATCGAGGCGCTGCGCCGCCGGGGGCTGCGGGTGCCGGAGGACGTGAGCGTCGTCGGCTTCGACGACCTTCCGGAAGTCCGCTGGTCGGCCCCGCCGCTGACGACGGTGCGCCAGCCGCTCGCGGAGATGGGCAAGCTGGCCGCCCGTACGGTGTTGCGGCAGGCGCGCGGCGAGGAGGTCGAGTCGCCCCGGGTGGAACTGGCCACGGCGCTGGTCGTCCGCGCCAGCACGGCCCCGCCGAGCACGGCCGCGCCCGGAGGTTCTTCCTGAGCCGTCCCGCACACCGCGTTCCGGCGGCGAAGCCTCCCGTTTGTTCGACCTCTTGACACCGCATCAGCGCCCTCATAGCGTCCACGCAATCACTTCCGAGAATTATCGGGCTTCTTCCGGAAGGCAAACGCGACGATGACGATGCGTACCCCCAGGTCACGGTCGATGCTCCGGGCATCCACCCTCGCCGCCGCACTGCTCCTGGCCACCACCACCCTCACCGCTTGCGGCAGCTCCGGCCCCGGCGGCTCGGACGACGACTCCCTCGACGTCTGGGTCTACGGCGACGCCTCGACCAAGGTGCAGCGCGCGGTCGTCAAGCGGTTCAACAAGACCTCCGAGGTGAAGGTCAACCTGACCGAGGTGCCGGGCGACGGCTACACGGACAAGATGCGCACCTCCATGGGCACCCCCAACGCCCCGGACGTCTTCTTCAACTGGGGCGGCGGCAGCATCAGCGACTTCGCCAAGGAGGGCATGCTGGTCGACCTCGGCCCCACGCTGGAGAAGGACCCGGAGCTGAAGAAGGCGTTCATCCCCACCATCCTCGAGGCGGGTGCGGTGAACGACACGTACTACGGCATTCCGATGCGCGGCATGCAGCCGGTGATCCTCTTCTACAACAAGAAGGTGTTCCAGGACGCGGGCGCGCAGCCCCCCAAGTCCTGGGACGACCTGCTGGGGCTCGTGGACACCTTCAAGAAGAAGGGCGTCACCCCCTTCGCGCTCGCGGGCACCGACCCCTGGACCGAGCTGATGTGGGTGGAGTACCTGGTGGACCGGTACAGCGGCGCCGGGGTCTTCAAGAAGATCCAGAACGGGGACGCCTCCGGGTGGGACGACCCGGCCGTGCTGAAGACCGCCGAGACGATCAAGAGCCTGGTCGACCGGGGCGCCTTCGGCAAGAACTACAAGTCGGTCAACTACACGGCCGACGGGGCCTCCACGCTCTTCGCCAAGGGCAAGGCCGCGATGCACCTGATGGGCTCGTGGGAGTACGCCAACCAGAAGGCGAACCAGCCGGACTTCGCCAAGTCGGGGCTCGGCTGGACCACCTTCCCGGCCCTCCCGGGCGGCAAGGGCGACCCGAAGAACGTGGTGGGCAACCCGACCAACTACTGGTCCGTCAACGCCAAGCTCAAGGGGAAGAAGAAGACCGCCGCGATCGAGTTCGTGAAGTTCGCCGCCAAGCAGGACTACGCCAAGGACCTGATAGCCAACGGCGACGTGCCCACGACCTCCGACGCCACCTCGCTGCTGAACGAGCACGAGAACCCCGCCTACGCGCGGTTCCAGTACGACATGGTGCGTGAGGCCCCGAGCTTCACCCTCTCCTGGGACCAGGCGCTGTCGGCCAAGAACACGCCGTCGCTGCACACCGACATCCAGAAGCTGTTCAACGGGCAGCTGAGCCCGACCGGGTTCGTCGCGGCGCTGAAGAAGGACATCAAGTAATGACGGGCGCCGTCAGCAAGGGCGGCAGCGGCAAGGTCGCCGTCGGCAAGGGCGGCGGCAGGAGGGCGTCCGGCAAGGGCGTGGGCCGTGACGCCGTGGGCCGCCCCGGCGCGGTCTGGGCGCTCCCCGGGGTGCTGTTCTTCGCGTGTTTCGCCGTCCTCCCCATGCTGCTGGTCGGCTATCTGGCCTTCACCGAGTGGGACGGCATCGGCTCCCCCCACTGGACCGGCACCGACAACTGGTCCCGGCTGTGGCACGACCCGGACATGCACCAGGCGGTCTGGCTCAGCCTGCTGCTGACCGTCCTGACCTGGCTGGTCCAGACCCCGATCGCGCTGCTGCTCGGCGTGTGGGCGGCCGGGCGGCAGCGCAACCGCGCCGTGCTGTCGGCGATCTTCTTCCTGCCGCTGCTGGCGTCCTCCGTGGCCCTCGCCCTGGTCTGGAAGCAGCTACTGGACCCCAACTTCGGCCTCATCGCCGAGATCGGGCCCACCCTCGGCTTCGCGGACGGCGACCTGCTGGGCGACTCCCAGGGCGCCTTCGGCGCCATCCTGTTCGTGACCGCCTGGCAGTTCATCCCCCTCCACACCCTGATCTACCAGGGCGGCGCCCGGGCCATCCCGCGCTCGCTCTACGACGCGGCGGCCATCGACGGGGCGGGCACCGTCCGCCAGTTCTTCTCGATCACGCTGCCCCAGCTGCGCAACACCGTGGTCACCTCGTCGGTGATCATGGTGGTGGGCGCGCTGACCTTCTTCGACACCGTGCTGATCCTCACCAAGGGCGGCCCGGGCACGGACACCAGCATCGTCCCGTACCTGATGTACAAGAACGGCTTCCAGGCCTTCGACCTCGGCTACGCCAGCGCGGTCGCGGCCCTCCTCGTCGTCGTCGCCACCGCCGTCTCGCTGCTGCTGGTGCGGCTGACCGGCTTCAGCTCGATGCGCAGCACCCGGGAGGGGTTGTGACCGACGTGCTGCACCAGCGGCCCGGGACGGACCGCGGGACCGGCAAGGTCGCGCCGCCGGCCAAGCCCCGCCGCGCGGGCCTGCCCCGGCTGCTGAGGAGGAGCGGCCCTCGAAGGCCCAACTACCCGGCCGGTCTCGCCTCCCTGCTGTGGCTGGTCATCGTCGGCGCCCCGCTGTACGTCCTGGTGGCCACCACCTTCCGGACCCGCGACGGCTATATCGACGACGGTCCGCTGTCGCTGCCCACCCACCCCACGCTCGCCAACTACGACCGGGTGCTGAGCAGCCACTTCTTCACCTATCTGGGCAACACCCTGGTCGTCACCGCCGTGTGCGCCACCCTCGTCATCGTGCTGTCGGTGACCGTCGGCTACGCGGTCGTGCGCGCTCGGGGCCGGGTGTCCCGGCGCGTCTTCCAGATCTTCCTGCTGGGGCTGGCGATCCCGTCCCAGGCGGTGATCATCCCGATCTATCTGGTGATCACCAAGCTGCATCTCTACGACACCCTGCTGGCGGTGATCCTGCCGACGGCCGCCTTCTCGCTCCCGGTCAGCGTGCTGATCCTGGCGGGCACCATGCGCGACATCGACGAGGAGCTGTACGAGTCGATGGCGCTGGACGGGGCGGGGCCCACCCGGGTGCTGCTGCGACTGGTGGTGCCGATGTCGCGGGCGGGGATCTCCACGGTCGGCGTGTACTCGGCCCTGCACGCGTGGAACGGCTTCATGTTCCCGCTGATCCTCACCCAGTCCCGGGAGAACCGGGTGCTGACCCTGGGCCTGTACGACTACGTCGGCGAGTTCCGGGTGGACACCCCGGCGCTGCTCACCGCGGTCGTGCTGTCCATCGTCCCGATCTTCGTCGTCTACCTCTTCGCCCGCCGTCAGCTGATCAACGGCCTGATGGGCGTGGGCGGCAAGTGACCGACCCCGGCGAACAGCCTGAGACAAGGAGCTTCATGCCTCACCCCTGGCAGGACACCTCCCTCCCCGCCGAAGACCGCGCCGCGGACCTGCTCTCCCGGATGACCCTGGAGGAGAAGCTCGCCCAACTCGCCGGGGTCTGGCCGGGCTCCGGGTCCACCGAGGGCGAGGACGTCGCCCCGCTCCAGCACGAGGTCAACGAGGACGTGGACCTCGACGCCCTGCTCCCCCACGGCCTCGGCCAGCTGACCCGCCCGTTCGGCACCGCCCCCGTCGAGCCGGGCGAGGGCGCCGCCGCCCTCGCCCGCACCCAGGCGCGGATCGCCGCCGGCAACCGCTTCGGGATCCCGGCCGTCGCCCACGAGGAGTGCCTGACCGGCTTCGCCGCCTGGGGCGCGACCGTCTTCCCGACCCCGCTGGCCTGGGGCGCCACCTTCGACCCGGCGCTGGTCGGCCGGGCGGCCGAGCTGATCGGCGCCTCCATGCGGGCGGTGGGCATCCACCAGGGCCTGTCCCCCGTCGTGGACGTGGTGCGCGACCCGCGCTGGGGGCGTACGGAGGAGTCCATCGGCGAGGATCCGTACCTGGTCGGGACCATCGGCACCGCGTATGTGCGCGGCCTTCAGTCGGCCGGGATCGTCGCCACCCTCAAGCACTTCGCGGGCTACTCGGCCTCGCGCGGCGCCCGCAACCACGCGCCGGTCTCCATCGGCCCGCGCGAGCTGGCCGACGTCATCCTGCCGCCGTTCGAGATGGCCGTGCTCGAGGGCGGGGCGCGCTCGGTCATGCACGCCTACAACGACCTCGACGGCGTCCCGTCGGCGGCCAACCCCTGGCTGCTGACGGAACTGCTGCGCGAGTGCTGGGGCTTCACCGGCACCGTCGTCTCCGACTACTTCGGGGTCTCCTTCCTGGAGCTGAACCACCGCGTCGCCGACTCCCCGGCGCGCGCCGCCGGGCTCGCGCTGGCGGCCGGCGTGGACGTGGAGCTGCCCGCCGTGCGCTGCTTCGCCACGCCGCTGCGGGACGCCGTACGGGCCGGGGAGGTGGACGAGGCGCTGGTGGACCGGGCGGCGCTGCGGGTGCTGCGGCAGAAGTGCGAACTGGGGCTGCTCGACCCGGACTGGTCGGCCACTCCGCCCGCGCTGCCCCAGACGGTGGACCTGGACCCGCCGGTGATGCGGGAGGTGGCCCGACAGCTCGCCGAGGAGTCGGTGGTGCTGCTCGCCAACGACCGCCAGGTGCTGCCGCTCGCGCCCGGGGCCCGGATCGCGGTCGTCGGGCCGCTCGCCGACGACCCCGCCGCGATGCTCGGCTGCTACACCTTCCCCCGGCACGTGGGCATCGAGCACCCGGAGCTGCCGATCGGCATCGACGTGCCGACGCTGCTCGCCGCGCTGCGCGCCGAACTCCCCGACGCGCGGATCACCCACGCCGAGGGCTGCGCCCCGCCCGGACCGGCCACCGGGGCCGCCGCCGCGACGGGCGCCTCGGCCGCCGTGGCCGCCGAGAGCCGGCTGGCGCAGGCAGCCCGCGCCGCCTCGGACGCCGATGTGTGCGTGGCCGTGCTCGGCGACCTCTCCGGCCTGTTCGGCCGGGGCACCTCGGGCGAGGGCTGCGACGCCGCCGACCTCGAACTGCCCGGGGAGCAGGGCGCCCTGCTCGACACCCTGCTGGCCACCGGCACCCCCGTGGTGCTGGTCCTGCTGACCGGGCGCCCGTACGCGCTCGGCCGCTGGTCGGACCTGCTCGCCGCCACCGTCCAGGCCTTCTTCCCCGGCGAGGAGGGCGGCCCGGCCGTCGCCGGGGTGCTCTCCGGCCGCGTGAACCCCTCGGGCCGGCTGCCCGTCAGCGTCCCGTACGGGCCCGGCGGCCAGCCCTGGACGTACCTCCAGCCGCCGCTGGGGCTGCACGGCGGGGCCAGCACCGTGGACCCCACCCCGCTGCACCCCTTCGGCCACGGCCTGTCGTACACCACCTTCGTCTGGGAGGCCCCGGAGGCGGACGCGGCCACCCTGGCCACCGACGGCGAGACCGCGCTGCGCCTGACCGTCCGCAACACGGGCGAGCGGCCCGGCACCGAGGTGGTGCAGCTCTATCTGCACCAGCCCGTGGCCCGCGCCGTCCGCCCGGTCACCCGGCTCATCGGCTACGCGCGGGTCCCGCTGGCGCCCGGCGAGAGCGCCGAGGTCCAGTTCACCTTCCACGCCGACCTGGCCTCCTACCCGGGCGCGCCCGACGGGGGCCGCGTCGTCGAACCCGGCCCGCTGGAGCTGCGCCTGGCCGCCTCCAGCGCCGACGCCGACGTACGGCACACCCTGCCGCTGACGCTGACCGGGCCGGAGCGGACGGTGGACCACCGGCGGAGGCTGGTGTGCCCGGCGGAGGTGAAGTGACCCCGGCGCCCGGGCGTCAGCGGGGCGGCGGCGGGGGCGCGGGGGCGCCGGCGGGCGGGGCGATCTTCGGGTAGGAGGCGGGGCCCGCCGTGGTCTCTCCCGCCGGCTCCGCCTCCCGGCCCGGCGCCGTCTCCCGGCCCAGCGCGGCGTCGCGGGCGGCGCCCGGGTCCCAGCCGGTCTCGACCACCCGCTTCTGCATCACGATGGCGGCGCCCAGCACGGCGAACCCGATCAGCAGGATGATCACCAGTCCGGGGGCGCCGCCTGCCTTGCCCGCGTTGCCGATGAGGGCGCCGAGCCAGCCGAAGTCCGCGTCGCCGAAGGTGGTGTTCTGGTCGCCGAACGCGCCGAGCACCTTGAGCAGCAGGGCGGGCAGGAAGGTGATCAGCACCCCGTTGAGGAAGGCGCCGACGACCGCGCCGCGCCGGCCGCCGGTCGAGTTCCCGTACACCCCGGCCGCGCCGCCGGTGAAGAAGTGCGGGACCAGGCCCGGCAGCACCAGGGCCAGGCCGAAGGCCGGGTTGAAGATCCAGGTGAGCAGGCCCAGGCTGACCAGCCCGCCGGTGAAGCTGGCGAGGAAGCCGATCAGCACCGCGTTCTGCGCGTACGGGAAGACGATCGGCGCGTCCAGCGCGGGCAGCGCGCCCGGCACCACCTTCTCCGCGATGCCCTGGAAGGCGGGGACCAGCTCGCCGAGGATCGTACGGACACCGAAGAGGATCACCGCGACCGCGATGCCGAACTGGAGCCCCTGCATCACGGACTGCATCAGGTAGTTGCCGACATCGGTGGCCGGCGCGCCGCCGCCCGCGCCCGCGAACGCCTTGAACGCCTGCTCCTTGCCGACCTTGGCGAGGAAGACCACCGCCATGGCCAGGTAGATCAGCAGCATGGACAGGGCGGTGGCCACCATCGAGTCGCGCAGGAAGCGCAGCCCCTCGGGCAGCTTCATCTCCTCGGTGCTGCGGCTGCGCTTGCCGACCACCTTCCCGGCCGCGCCCGCCACCACATAGCCGGCGGTGCCGAAGTGGCCGATGGCCACGGTGTTGCTCCCGGTGACGCGCTTGGTCCATGGATGCGCGAACGCCGGCATGGCGACCAGCATGATGCCGAGCAGCACCCCGCCGACCGCGACCACCGCGAAGGTCGACTGCCCGGTGCCGGCCAGCACCACGGTCAGCAGCGTGGCCATGAAGAGCATGTGGTGTCCGGTCAGGAACACATAGCGCAGCGGGGTGAAGCGGGCCAGCAGCAGGCTGACCACGAAGCCCAGGATCATCAGCCACGCGACGCGGGAGCCGAACCGGTCCTGGGCGATGCCGACGATGGCCTCGTTCGTGGGGATGACGCCATGAGCGCCCGTGGCGCCCTGGATCATCGTGCCCAGCGGGGCGAGGGAGCCGGTGACCAGCCCCGCGCCGGCGCCGATCAGCAGGAAGCCGAGGGTCGCCTTGATGGCGCCGCCGACGATCTGCCCGGTGGTTCTCTTGAGCGCGATGAGTCCGACGGCGGTGATGATGCCGATCAGATACGCGGGTTCGCTCAGAATCTCGTTGACGAGAAACTTCGCGACAGCGACAAGCCAGCCCATGATGTTCTTCGCTTCCTCGTCGTCAGGCGTCGTGGGTGTCGGCGGCGCGGGTGTCGACGTCGTAGATGTCGCGGAGTGCCGCGTCCACCTCGGCGGTGCTGGTGAAGTCCTGGACGACCTTCACCGGCCGCCCCACGTCCCCCAGGGTCTTGGCGATCTCCCGGGAGGTGAGCAGGGCGACGGCCTCGGAGGCCTTGCCCTTGGCCGAGATGGTGTCGGTCGCCTCCACGGTGACGAACTTCGACCACTTCCAGCGGTCCAGGACCTGTTCCAGGGTGTTCTTGAGGAACAGGCTGGTGCCGACGCCGTTGCCGCAGACGGTCAGGATCTTGTGCAGGGACGAAGCGGGGGCGGCGGAGGAAGCACCTCCGGCGGCGGGAGCGCTCTCGGCAGCGGGGGCGGGGGCGGCGGGCCCCGGCTCGGCGCCCCCGGTGAGGATGGCGAGCAGCGCCCCGGGCGTGGGCGCGGCCGCGAGCGCGGCGGCGGTGTCCGGGTCGCCCAGCAGCCGCGCCAGGGCGGCCATGGCCGAGGTGTGCGCGGCGGAGTCCTTCGCGGCGAGGGCGACGACCAGCTCGACCGGGTCGTTGGACTCGTGGCCGAACTCGACCGGCTCGGCGAGCCGCACCCAGGACATGCCGGTTCTGAGCACCGCCGGGGACGGCCGGGCGTGGGCGAACGCCAGGCCGGGGGCTATGACGATGTAGGGGCCGTTGTCCTCGACGTTGGCGATCATCTCGGCGGTGTAGTCCCCGGTGGCGACGCCCGCCGCGACCATGAGGCCGCCCGCGACCCCGATCGCCTCCCGCCAGTCGGCCGCCCGGACATCGAGCCGTATGGCCTCGCCGGACAGAAAATCACTTAGTTGTGTCATGCACAAGATCTTTACATGGAGGGACCGCTTCCGTTTTCGACCAGCGCCCAGGCCTGGGCGAACAGCTCGGGAAGCGTGCGGGTGGGCAGCGGCAGGGGGTTCTCCAGGCGCCCGTTGTAGGAGCGCGCCACCCCGATCAGCTCCGCCTTCCACGCCTCCATCGGCTGGTAGGGCTTCTTGGCGTGGATCCACTCGCCCGGCAGGAAGACCTTGCGGCCCGCCCGGGGTCGCTTGTCCTCCACGACCAGGCCGCGCTCGACCAGCACGGCGGCGGCCTTCTGGTGCCGGTCGGCCTTCCACCCGTTCCAGGCGCGGACGTTCCGGTCGGTCGGCGCGGGCAGGGCCAGCAGTTGGAGGTAGAGCGCCGCCGGATCCTCCTCGACGCCGAGGCTCCCGGCGACCCGGGCCACCACCTCGGGCGCGGAGGCCGCCGGATTGCTCTCGTACGCCCCGGCCGGCAGCGCGGCGCTCTCGATCCGCTCGACGATGCGCGCGCAGGCGGGGCCGCGCAGCCACTCCACGAGCGGGAGGTCGTCCAGAGATCCCCCGGAGTCGGATATCGCGGCCGCCAGGGTCCGGGAGCGCTCGTCGTCGCCGAAGTACGCGGGGCGGAAGTACAGCTTGGGCGGGGACCGGTATCCCCTGCGGTCGACCGCGCCGTCCGTGACGACGGTCAGCCCGTCGTCGATGCTCGCGACGTCCAGCCGCTCCGGGCCCGCGTACGGCCGGAAGCCGAACCGCTCGTGCAGGTCCGCGACCGTCCGCCCGACGCCGGCGGCGGGGCGCCCGGCGCGCAGCAGCAGCCCCGGGTGTTCCAGGCGCTCCAGCAGCAGCCGCACCAAGCCGGGCGCCCCGTCGCGGACCGGATCGCCGGCGGGCAGCTCGGCGTACACCCAGGACAGGTGGGGGACGACGGTGTGCAGGCGCTCCTGGAACCTCACCACGTCCCAGCGGGCGTCGGTGAGCAGCGGACCGTGCTCGCTGTTCCTGATCCAGGTGTCGAGGGGGGCGTCGAGCCCCGGCTCGGCCCCGGGCTGGGTGAACGCCGCGCAGAACTCGGCGGCGGACAGCCGCAGCAGCCCCAGCTCCACGACCGCGTCGAGCGTGCGCTGCGGCACCACGGCCCGCCGGCCGCGCCGCGCCCGCCACCCCTCGGCCAGCCGCTCCGCCACCGCGCGCATCCCGCCCGGCTCCCACAGCTCGGCCGGGTCCTCGGGCAGCACGTCCGCCAGCAGCTCGAGGCGCTCCAGCGAGGTCTGCCGCGCCAGTTCGGACGCGCCGTCGTCGGCCTCGGCGACCTTGAGCCGCAGCACCTCGCGCTCGTGTGCGTCGAGGAAGGGGACGTAGGACCGCTCCAGGAGCCCCGCGAGCGCCAGGGACGCCGCCGCGCGCCCCAGGCCCGTGCCCTCGCCCAGCACGCCCACGGCCTCGGGGTCCCAGGGCGCCGGCCCCCGCTCCCGGACCAGGCCCACCAGCCGGCGCAGCTGCTCGGCGCTGCCCCAGCCGCGCGGCACGTCACGCGCCTCTTCGACGGTCCCCAGGCTCGGCGGCTCCGCCTCGCCGGTGCGCAGCTCGACGAACCGGCGGCTGCCCGACCCGGCCCAGCCCACCGCGACGGCGGCCCCCCGCTCGTCCCGCACCGCTTCCGGGGCGCCTTCCGCCACCCGCACCACACCGGTGCGCAGCCGGGCCGCCGGGTCGGCGAAGGGGCTCTCCGCCCAGAACTCCAGCAGCGCCAGCAGCCGCTCGCGGCGCTCCTCGCGGGTGGACGGCGCGGCGGCGCGCAGCGCCACGGCGCCGATCCGCCCGATGAACCGCGCCCAGGAACCCTCGCCCGCCTTCCCCGGGTCGCCGTCCGGCCGGGAGGGCTCCCAGGTCCCGGCCAGATAGCGCCCGGTCCGCTCGATGGCGGCCAGGGAGCCGTCACGGGTCCAGTACCCCGGGCCGTCGACGAGCCCGCTCAGCGCGGTCCCCACGCCGTAGTCGTCCAGGGCCGCCACCTCGGCCCGCGCCGTCACCAGCCCGCCCGCTGTCGTCTCCATGGGGAAATCCTGACGCATGGGTCCGACAGCGGGACGGTCGGGCGGGCGCGGGGGCTGTTCAGAGGCCGAAGAGGCGGGCGGCGTTGTCGTGGCAGACCGCGCGCAGCCAGTCGGCGCCGAGTCCGGTGTCCCGCAGGGCGCGCAGGGCGTCGGCGTACGGGTAGGGGATGTTGGGGAAGTCGGTGCCCAGCAGGACCTTCTCCCGCAGGTCGGCGAGGCGGGGCAGCTCGGCGCGCGGGAAGGGCATGTCGGCCTCGACGAACGGGGTGAAGACCATGGTGGTGTCGAGCATGACGTGCTCGTACCGCTCGGCCAGGTCGAGGAACTCCGCGTACTCCGGCATGCCGAGATGGGCGACGACCAGCCGCAGGGCGGGGTGGCGGGCCAGCAGCGCGCCGATCGGCCCGGGCCCGGTGTGACGTCCTGGGATGGGGCCGGAGCCGCAGTGGGTGACCACGGGTATGCCGCGCTCGGCGAGCACCGCCCAGACCGCGTCGAGCAGCGGGTCGTTGGGGTCGAAGTCGCCGACCTGGAGGTGGCACTTGAAGACGCGCGCGCCCTGGTCGAGGGCGCGGCGTACGTCGTCGAGGGCGCACGGCTCGGCGTAGAAGGTCGCGGTGTGCAGGCAGTCGGGGGTACGGGCGGCGAAGTCAGCGGCCCAGTCGTTGAGCCAGCGGGCCATGCCGGGCTTGTGCGGGTAGAGCATCGCGGTGAAGGCGCGCACCCCGAAGCCGCGCAGCACATCGAGGCGTTCCTGCTCCTCGCGCCGGTAGGTGATCGGCCAGGCGCGACCCGTGAGAGGACCCGCCGCGTCGAAGTACGCCCACACCTTGTCCAGGACGCGCTGCGGCATGAAGTGGGTGTGGACGTCGATGAGGTGGTCGAGCCCCACCTCGGCACGGAAGGCGGCGACATCCTCGCGCTCGGAGGTGACGTCCTCGCGCTCGGAGGTGGCGTCGTCGCGTTCGGGGGTGACGGGATGCGGGTCGGCCATGGACGGCAGCGTAATCGGCGACGGATCTTCCCCTCTCACGGGGTGAGATGGCGGGCGAGGCAGGGGCAGGGCTAGGGAGCGTCGGGCAGCAGGGGCCGCATGAATGTGCGCTCGTAGCGCAGGACGCAGCCGCTTTCGTCCCTGATCCGGTCCGCCTCGATGAACTCGGGGTCCTTGCCGAACAGCGTCCGGTACTCCTCGTACGCGGCGAGGCTGGGGAAGCTGAACAAGGCCAGTGCTTTGTCGCTGGCGCCCTCGGACGGCAGGAAGTAGCCGTGGTGCGTGCCGCCATGGCGGTCGACCAGCTCCATCCAGCGGCGCCCGAACCGCTCGAACGCCTCGATCTTCGCCGGGTCGATCACGTACTCGACGACGCAGGTAATCATCCTCCGAGGCTAGCGTCCCCGCCCCGCCCCCCGTCGGCAGCGGTAGGCTCCTACGGCCTGAACGACCTCCACCACCTCAACGACGAGCGGGGCCACGGTGACCGATCGCGCGGAATCCATCGAATCCATGGAGCAGCTCGCCGCGGTCTGGCGCGCCATGGTGCTCGACCGCGACGCGGGGGCGGACGTGCGCGACCTTCCGGGGATCGCCGTCCGCTGGGCGGACTGCCGGTTCGCCTTCTGGAACTGCGTCACCCTGACCGACGTGGGGTCGGACGCGGAGCACCTGGGACAGCGTCTGAGCCAGGCCGCGGACATTATGCGCTCGAAGCGACAGCCGGGCTTCCTCTGGCTCTTCGAGGACCTTCTCGCCGACGGGGCCGGCTCCGCGCTGGAGGCGGCGGCCGAGCGCGCGGGCCTCCAGTACGCCTTCCCCGGTACCGGAATGGCCGGGGACCTGCTTCCCCTGCCCGAGCCGGCCCACCCCGATCTGACGTTCGTCCGCGTGACGTCCGATGAACACCTGCGGGCGTACGCGGACCTCAACTCGCGTGCCTACGGCTTCCCCTTGGAGGACGGCCGCGACGGACTCGCCGGATCCGCGCTGTGGAAGAGCGAGGTGTACGCCTACCTGGGCATGCGGGGCGACACTCCGGTGACGTGCGCGGCTACGGTCGAGGCGGAAGGCCGACTGTTCGTCGTGCTCGTCGCCACGGACCCGGAGTGGCAGCGCAGAGGCTACGGCGAGGCGGTCACGCGCAAGGCCCTGTACGAGGGCGCCCGGGCCACCGGGCTGACCCGCGCCACGCTGCACGCGACCGCCGCCGGGGCCCCCGTGTATCCGCGCATCGGGTTCAGGCCGAACTCGCCGATCCGCTTCTACGGCGTGAAGGGCTGATCCGACGGACGACGCCGCCGGACCACACGGCGAAACCCATGTGCGCGGCGCCCGCCCCCGGGCCAAGATGGCAATCATGAGCGTGTTCATCGAGGATCCCGCACGGCTCGGTGAGGAGCGGCTGTCCGACGGACGGTCCCTGGGGTGGGCCGAGTGGGGGCCGCCGGACGGCGTGCCCGTGCTGCTGTGTCCTGGGGCCGCCACGAGCCGGTGGCTCGGCTTCGGGGCGGGGGCCGTCGAGGCGCTCGGGGTGCGTCTCGTCTCGGTGGACCGCCCGGGTCTCGGCGCCTCCACGCCGGCACCGGGCCGGGGCTTCGCCGACTTCGCCGAGGACATGCGCCAATTCACGGCGCTGCGCGGGCTGGGGCGCCCGCCGGTGGTCGGCAACTCCCAGGGCGCGCCGTTCGCGCTCGCGTGTGCCGTGGAGGGTGTCGTCTCGGCCCTGGCCGTCGTCTCCGGCGCCGACGAGGTGGCGGCGCCGGAGTTCGCCACCGCCCTGCCGGCGGAGCTGCGGGGGCTGGTCGACAGGAGCGTGCGCGACCCGGCCGGGGCGGAGGAGTTCTTCGCCGGTCTCGGCGCGGACGCGATGTGGGACCTGGTGATGGCCGGGAGCCCGGAGTGCGACCTGGCCGTGTACCGGGACCCCGGGTTCGAGGCCGCCTACCGCCGGGCCCTGGCCGAGGGCTTCGCCCACGGCGGGGCCGGTTACGGCCGGGACACCGTCCTGGCCATGGGGCGGTGGCCGTTCGACCTCGGCCGGATCGCCGTGCCGGTCGATATCTGGTACGGCGAGCAGGACACCGGCCACTCCCCCGACAACGGCGCCTTCCTCGCCACCCGCGTCCCGGGCGCGGACCGCCGCGTCGTACCGGGGATCGGCGGCGCGGTGCTGTGGACCCACGCCGGGGCCGTACTCCGCTCCCTCCTGCGGAAGGCCGGCGCGGACCGGAAGGCCGGCGCGGACCGGTAGGCCGGTCACTCGCACCTTCACGACCGCACGCCTAGGCTGTCGCCGGAGGCCAGGGCTACCAGCGCGTAGCGCAGTCCACGACAACCGCGACAGACTGCGGCGGACTGCGGCAGACCGCGACCGAGGGCGACCGACGGCGACAGACGGCGAAGGAGCGCGTGATGAAGGGCTGGACCGCGAGCGACATCCCCGATCAGACCGGCCGCACCGCCGTGGTGACCGGCGCCAACAGCGGCATCGGCTATGTCACCGCCCGCGAGCTGGCCCGGCGCGGCGCCCAGGTGGTGCTCGCCTGCCGCAGCGAGGCGCGGGGCGCCGAGGCCGTGGAGCGGATCCGGGCGCAGGTGCCGGGCGCGGAGGTGCGGTTCGCGCCGCTGGACCTGGCGGACCTGGCGTCCGTACGGGCCTTCGCGGCCGAGTACCGGGGGGACCGGCTGGACCTGCTGATCAACAACGCGGGGGTGATGGCCCTCCCCCACCGCAGGACCGCCGACGGCTTCGAGACGCAGTTCGGCGTCAACCACCTGGGGCACTTCGCGCTGACCGGGCTGCTGCTGCCCAGGCTGCTGGCGGCGAAGCCGGGGGCGCGGGTGGTCAGCGTGTCCAGCTTCATGCACATGCTGGGGACGGTGGACCCGCGCGATCTCAACATGGAGCGCGGATACCGGCGGTGGACCGCCTACGCCCGCTCCAAGACCGCCAACCTCCTCTTCATCCACGAGCTCTCCCGCCGCCTGAGCACGGCCGGCGCCCGGCTGACCGCCGCCGCCGCCCACCCCGGCTACGCCTCGACGAACCTCCAGACCGCCGCCCCCAAGCTGGAGGGCCGCCGCGCCACCGAGCGCTTCATGGAGATCGGCAACCGCTACTTCGCCCAGACCCCGGACAACGGCGCCCTGCCCACCCTCTACGCGGCCACCGCCCCCGACGTCCGCCAGGACGACTTCTTCGGCCCGCCCTTCCTGATGTGGCGCGGCACCCCCACCCGCTCGCCCCGCGCGAAGTGGACCCGGGACGACACGGCGGGCCGGGGCCTGTGGGCGGTGTCGGAGCGGCTGACGGGCGTGCGGTACGACGCGCTCGCGCAGCCCGCCGCTGCCGGGGCCACGGAAAAGAACACCGCGAAGAACACCTCGAAGAACACCGCTGAGAACACCGCGAAAGACGCCGGAAAGAACACCGCGAAGGACGCCGGAAAGGACGCCGGACAGTGATGAGCAACGGCACGATGCGCGAGGTCTACATCGTCGACGCCGTCCGCACCCCCGTCGGCAAGTACGGCGGCGCGCTCGCGGGCGTGCGCCCCGACGACCTGGCCGCCCATGTCGTACGCGCCCTCCTCGCCCGCACCCCCGACCTCGACCCGGCCCGCGTCGACGACGTCTACTTCGGCAACGCCAACGGCGCGGGCGAGGAGAACCGCGACGTGGCCCGGATGGCCGTCCTGCTGGCCGGGCTCCCCGTCACCGTGCCCGGCGCCACCGTCAACCGGCTGTGCGCCTCCGGCCTGGAGGCCGTGCTCCAGGCCGCCCGCGCCATCGCCGTCGGCGACGCGCACATCGCGCTGGCCGGGGGCGTGGAGTCGATGAGCCGCGCCCCCTGGGTGCTGCCCAAGCCGGAGCGGGCCTTCCCGGCCGGGCACCAGCAGCTCTACTCCACCACCCTCGGCTGGCGCATGACCAACCCCGACATGCCGCCCGAGTGGACCGTCGCCCTCGGCGAGGGCGCCGAGCTGATCGCCGACAAGCACGGCATCAGCCGCGAGGCGCAGGACGCCTACGCGCTGGCCAGCCACCGGAAGGCGGTACGGGCCTGGGAGGACGGCGCGTACGACGCGGAGGTCGTGCCGTACGAGGGGGTGGACCTGCCCCGGGACGAGACCATCCGCGACAACACGTCCTTGGAGTCCCTGGCCAAGCTGAAGCCCGCCTTCCGCAAGGACGGCGGGACGGTCACCGCGGGCAACTCCTCACCGCTGAACGACGGCGCCGCGGCGCTGCTGCTCGTCGACGAAGAGGGGCTCGCGGCCACCGGGCGCGAGCCCCTGGCGCGGATCGGCGCGTCCGCCGTCACCGGCATCGAGCCGCAGTACTTCGGCCTCGGGCCGGTCGAGGCCGTCCACCGCGCCCTGGCCAAGGCCGGCCGCTCCTTCGCCGACCTGACCACCCTGGAGCTCAACGAGGCCTTCGCCGCGCAAGTGCTCGGCTGCCTCGCCGAGTGGCCGGAGCTGGACCCCGCCCTCGTCAACCCGCGCGGCGGCGCCATCGCCATCGGCCACCCCCTCGGCGCCTCCGGCGCCCGGCTCGCCGGGGCCGTCGCCCACCAACTCGCGGCCGCCGGCTCCGGGACCGGCCTGGCCACCTTGTGCATCGGCGTCGGCCAGGGCCTCGCCCTCGTCCTGGAGAGGTGACGCACCCGGAGAGGTGACACATCTGGAGAGGTGACACCTCTGGAGAGGTGACACACCGCCGCAACAACGCTGTCGTAATCCGCCCCCAAGGTTGATCACTGGGCCGTACCGTGGTTGGTTGCATGATCCGGCCACAGGCCACAGGCAGCGATGACGCGAGGGGGCGCACCATGTCCAACAGCCACAAGTCCGTCAGCCGCAGACGACTGCTCGGCGTCGGCGGCAGCCTGGCGCTGACGGGGGCCCTGGCCGCCGCCTGCGGCTCCAACACCGGGCGCGACTCCGAGGATTCGAACGGCAAGCCGGTCATCGAGCAGTGGTACCACCAGTACGGCGAGGACGGCACCGAGCAGGCGGTGAAGCGGTACGCCGCCGCGTACGGCAAGACCGGCAAGGCCAAGGTCGAGGTGCAGTGGCGGCCGGGGAACTACGACCAGCAGACGGCCGCCGCGCTGCTCACCACGTCCGGCCCCGACGTGTTCGAGGCCAACGGCCCGACGCTGGACCAGATCCAGGGCGGCCAGGTCGTGGACCTGACCGCCCTCCTCGACGGCGTCAAGGACGACTTCAACCAAGCGGTCCTCGCGCCCAAGACGTACGACGGCAAGATCTGGGGCATCCCGCAGGTCATCGACATGCAGCTGCTCTACTACCGCAAGAGCCTGCTGAAGGACGCCGGCGTGGAGCCGCCGCGGACGCTCGACGAGCTGGTGGACGCCGCGAAGGCGCTCACCGACAAGAAGACCAAGGGGCTGTTCCTCGGCAACGACGGCGGCGCCGGGGTGCTCGGCGGCACCCCGCTGCAGGCCGCCGGGCTCCAGCTGGTCACCGACGGCGGCGAGGTCGGCTTCGACGACCCGGCCGCCGCCCGCGCGCTGGAGAAGATCCGCCGGCTGTACGCGGACAAGTCGCTGCTGCTGGGGGCGCCGTCCGACTGGTCGGACCCGTCGGCGTTCATCCAGGGGCTCACGGCCATGCAGTGGTCGGGGCTGTGGGCGCTGCCGCAGGTGAAGAAGGCGCTGGATGACGACTTCGGGGTGCTGCCGTTCCCGAAGGACGGCTCGGCGGGCAAGCCGTCGGTGCCGGTCGGGGCGTACGGCGCGGCGGTCAGCTCCAAGGCGAAGCACAAGGCGGAGGCGAAGGCCTTCGTGAAGTGGCTGTGGGTGGACAAGACGGAGTACCAGGAGGACTTCGCGCTGTCGTACGGCTTCCACATCCCGGCCCGGATCTCGCTCGCCAAGAAGGCCGCCAAGCTGCGCGACGGCGCGGCCGGGGACGCGGTGCGCTACGCCACCGACCACGGCTACGCGGAGCCGCTGCTGTGGACCCCGGCGAGCAAGACCGCCTACCAGGACGCGCTCAACCGGATCATCAAGGACGGCGCGAACGCGGACCAGGAGCTGCGGACCGTGGTGCGCAAGGTGGCCGCGGAGCTGCGGCGCGTGCAGAAGAAGAGCTGACGCCCGCCGATGCCGCAGGACACACTTCTGGACCAGGCCGACGAGGCGGGCGGCCCCCGGCGCCGGGACGCGCCGCCGAGCGGGCCCGCCGCGCCCGCGCGCCGCCGGCTGCTGGGCCCGCAGAACCGCACGCTGTGGTTCTGGGTCTTCGTCGGCCCGTTCGCGCTCGGGCTCGGCCTGTTCACGTACGTACCGCTGGGGTGGAGCGTCTACCTCAGCTTCTTCGACGCGCACAACACGGTCTCGCCCACCGACTTCGTCGGCCTGGACAACTATGCGGCGATGCTGCGGGACGACGCGTTCACCGACAGCCTGGTCACCTTCCTGGTGTTCACGGCCTTCATCGTCCCGGCCACCTTCCTGCTGTCGCTGTCGCTCGCGCTGATGGTCAACAGGCTGCGCTGGGCGCAGGCGTTCTTCCGCTCGGTGTTCTTCCTGCCGGTGGCGTGTTCGTATGTCGTGGCGGCGCTGATCTGGAAGATGTCGATCTTCAACGGGGTGCGGTTCGGGCTGGCCAACACCGTGCTCGGCTGGTTCGGCGCCGACCAGATCGCCTGGCTGTCGACGACCGATCCGCCCTGGTACTGGCTGGTCATCGTGACCGTGCGGCTGTGGTTGCAGGCGGGCTTCTACATGGTGCTGTTCCTGGCCGGGCTGCAGCGCATCCCGCGCCACCTGTACGAGGCGGCGGCCGTGGACGGCGCGCGGCCGGGGTGGCAGGTCTTCCGGTACATCACCTTCCCGCAGCTGCGGGCCACGTCGATCGCGGTGACGCTGCTGCTGGTCATCAACGCCTTCCAGGCGTTCGACGAGTTCTACAACCTGCTCTCGGACTCGCGCGGCTATCCGCCGTACGCCCGTCCGCCGCTGGTGTACCTGTACTACACGGCGCTGGGCCAGGGGCAGAACCTGGGGCTCGGCAGCGCGGGCGCGGTGATCCTGGCGCTGATCATCGCGGTGGTGACGGTGGCGCAGGCCCGCTGGTTCGGGCTCGGCCGGAAGGAGGACTGACCGGAATGCGGAAGCCTCTCGGACGCGACCCGCACACGCCCGCCCCTGGCGCGCGGGCTCCCGGCGTGCGCGAACCGCGCGTACGGGACCCGCTCGTGCGCGAACCGCTCGTGCGCGTCGGCCGGGCGCTGCGGCTCGTCCTGCTGATCGCGCTGGCGCTGCTCTTCCTGATCCCGTTCTATCTGCTGGTGCGCAACGGACTGTCGCGCGAGGAGGACATCACCTCGGCCGAGTGGACGTTCTTCCCGAGCGAGCTGCGGTGGTCCAACATCGGCGAGCTGTTCGACGACCCGAACGTCCCGATGGCGCACGCGCTGCTCAACTCCTCGCTGATCGCGGTGGCGACGACGCTGGGCACGCTGCTGCTGGCCTCCCTCGCGGGGTACGGCCTGGCCAGGATCCCGTACCGCTACGCGAACGTGGTGTTCTACTGGATCCTGGGCACCCTGATGGTCCCGGCCGCCGTCACCTTCGTACCGACCTTCGTCCTGGTGTCCTCGCTGGGCTGGGTGTCCACGCTGCGGGGCCTGGTGGTGCCGACGCTGTTCAGCGCCTTCGCGGCGTTCGTCTTCCGCCAGTACTTCCTGGGGTTCCCCCGGGAGCTGGAGGACGCGGCGCGGGTGGACGGCCTCGGCTACTGGCGCACGTACTGGCGGGTCGTGGTGCCCAACTCGCGGCCGGTGTTCGCGGCGGTCGGCACGATCGTCTTCATCGGCGCCTGGAATTCCTTCCTGTGGCCGCTGGTCATCGGCCAGGACCGGGAGGCGTGGACCGTCCAGGTCGCGCTGTCGACCTTCACCACCGCCCAGACGGTCAACATCCACGAGCTGTTCGTGGCGGCCGCCGTGTCGATCCTGCCGCTGCTGGTGGTCTTTCTCTTCCTGCAGCGCTACATCGTGGCGGGGGTCGAGCGCTCGGGCATCGACGACTGAGCGGGGGCGCCGCCGCGCAGCAGGGCGGCGCCCAGCGGGGTCAGGGTGTGCAGGACGGCGCTGCCCCGGCGCAGGGTGAGCACCAGGCCGGCGTCGCGCAGCACGCTGGCGTGCTGGCTGGCGGAGGCGAGCGACACCCCGACCCGGCGGGCGAGTTCGCTGGTGGTGCAGCCGCCCCCGACCCCCTGCAGCACGGCGGACCGGGTCTGCCCGACGAGCCTGCCCAGGGAGCGGGCGGCGCCGGGGCCCGGAGCGGGCCGGGGAGCGGACCTGGGTCCGGAGGCGGGACGCAGGGTGGGGGCGTGGTGGGCCGAGGGGCGGGGCGGGGCGGCGCGCGGGGTGTGTTCGACCGGGTAGACCAGCACCGGCGTGAGGCCGGGGTCGTAGAGGGTGACCGGGGTTCTTCGACAGAAGAAGGACGGCTGGAGCAGCAGTCCGCGCCCGCCGAGCTCCAGGTCGCGGTCGACCGGGTAGTCGACCTCCAGGACCGGCGCCCGCCACCGCATCGTCGGCGGCAGGGACGCCAGCAGCCCGTCCGCACCCCCGTCCAGCAGGGCGCGGCCCCGCACCGCCCGGTCCGCCTCGATGCGGGCCTGAAGGCGCGGCCAGTACGGGGCGATCGCCGCCTCGTGGTAGGAGCTGAGCGCGGCGGCCAGCCGGTCCAGGGCCCGCCGCTCGCCCTGCGCCAGGTCGTGTATCCAGCCGGGCAGTCGGGCCGCCGGAAGCCGCGCGATCTCCGCGTGCAGCCGCTCCCCGGGGGTCGCGCGCAGCGCCTCCATCGCGCTGTCGCAGCCGATTATTCCTTCGGCGGGCGTCAGGAAGTCGGGGAAATAGCCGCGTGAGGGAATGAGCGGCGCGAGGAGTCGCGCTTCGCCGTTCACCCTATTTCGCGCCAGTGAACGCCATTCTCCGTATACGGTGGCCGCCCGGTTCTCGCGCAGCCGGTGGAAACTCAAAACGGTTTCCCACAGCGCGTCCGGACGGCTCGCCATCCGCAGCCGGGCCAGATCGAGCTCGCCAAAATGCACACGCAGCACTGGACCCCCACCAAGTGACACCCGTGATCGCCCCCGATCACCAAAGAGTATGCACGGTGACACCGTCAGTGACCACGCCCTTTTGGCCAGAGTTGAAACAGGGCGCGGCGGGCCGGGCGGAACCGGAAAGCTGTTCCCCGTTGAAAAGCGCGGCCATCGGAAAGGCCACCGGCGGCCGTCCGCAATTCAACAGGCGGTGCTCACGACCGGATTGCTCGTTCCCGTGGGGGGTGACGAGTATGTATCGGCCGTTGGGCACTTCTGTTGCCGCCCGAGCCGATGCGAGCGGCAACGACTCCCGTGGGGGGAGTGAAGGGGGCGGCGCCCGGCCAGGCGCCGCCCCCGCGTCCCCGTCAGGCCTCTTCGGGCGCGGCTTCCGGGCGGGTTCGGCCGTGGCGGCGAAGGCGTCCTCCCACGCGCCGCCGCCGGCCGACCGTCAGCCCTGCGGCGCGAGAGAACGCCTGAGCGCCCCCGATCAGCGCCCAGCGCCTGTCCGCCCCGGTGATGGCGGCCGGCCGGCGCGGGCATAAAGCGCACGACACCGCAGAGCGAGGCCGTCAGCGCCGAGCCCGCCTCAGGAGGTGAAACAGTGATCCCCCAGGGCAAGCACAAGGGCGACCCCGCCCCGATCAAGCCGTGGACTCCCCCGCCCCCGCCCCCGCCGGACGGCAACCAGCCGCCGAAGGAGAAGTGAGACGCCGTGACTGACTGGCCACAGCGCCAGGCCGCGCTCTTGGACGCCCTCACGGCGTCCGGGGCGCTGCGCCCCGCATGGCGCCCCGCCTTCGAGGCCGTACCGCGTCACCGGTTCATCCCCCGCGAGATCTGGAGACAGGAAGCGACCTGCGTACCCGTCACCGACCGGGCCGCGTGGTGGGATCTGGCGTACCGCGACGAGCCGATCGTGACCCAGGTGGACGACGGCAGAAGCGATGGCCCCGGTGTGGCCACCTCCTCCGGCTCCAAGCCGTCGCTGGTCGCCCGGATGCTGGACGCGCTCGACGTCGCCGAGGGGCAGAAGGTGCTGGAGATCGGCACGGGCACCGGCTGGAACGCCGCCCTGCTCTCCGCGCGCCTGGGCAGCGAGAACGTCACCACCGTCGAGGTGGACGGGCGCCTGGCCGAGACGGCCGAGAAGGCGATCCGCGAGGCCGGGTACGGCCCGCGCGTGGTCCACGGCGACGGAGCGCTGGGCTGGGCGCCCGGGGCGCCGTACGAGCGGCTGATCGCCACGTGCTCCGTGCGCCGGATCCCGCCGGCCTGGATCGAGCAGACCGCCCCCGGCGGTGTGATCGTCTTCCCGCTCGCCCTGGACTTCTGGTCCGGCGCGCTCCTGCGCCTGGATGTCACGGAGGGCATGGCGCGCGGGCGGGTCGTCGGCGACGCCCAGTTCATGCCGATGCGTTCCCATCGCCCGCCGTCGGATGCCCCGGTGGACGCCTCCACCGGGCGGCGCACGCCTGGGACCCCCATCCCTGACACCGTGGCGAGCCTCGGGTTCGCCCTGTACGCCGGCGCGCGGCTGCCCGGGGTCGCGATGACGGACGGCCGCCATGAGGGGACGTACCAGCTCTGGCTGTGGGACCGCGAGGGCTCGGCGGCCACCGTGACCGACGAGGAGGTGTGGCAGTACGGCCCTCGGAGCCTGTGGGAGGAGGTCACCGAGGCACACGCCGCCTACGCCGGCGAGGGCGGTCCGCCGTCGGACGCGTTCGGCCTGACGGTCGACGGCACGGGCCAGCGCGTGTGGCTGCGGTCGCCAGAGGCCCCGCTGGTGTGAGGGCCCCCGGCCCGCCCGGTCCGTGGGTCGCCGCCGTGCCGTGGGGATGCGGCCTTCGTCCGGTTGTCGTAGCGAACGGCTCCGTCATCTCCATGGCCGAAGGGTTCCCACCACCCACCCAGGGTCGACCGCGAGGCCCGGTCACAGGCCACAACGGTCCCCGACGAGTAGTCAGCGTCCGACAGGCCGTGCCCTGCGTCTCAGAGGGGTACCTTTCTGATGTTGAGTCAGGACGGAGTTGCTTGTGCCCGAGAACACTGACGCCCCAGTTCCCTTCAAGACGTTCGGCCGACGCGTCAAAGAAGCACGCGAACGCAGCGGACGCTCCCGCCCCGTGATCGGCGGACTCGTAGGGCGCAGCGCGGAATGGGTGAAAGCCATCGAGACCGGCCGCCTCGGTGTCCCCCGCCTCCCCCTGCTGCTCCGACTCGCCGACGTGCTGGGGGTTGAAGACCTCGCAGACCTGACCGGTGACGAGCGGCTGTCTGCCGCCAGCTACACCAAGGCGGCGCACAGCGCCCTTCCGGCCGTCCAAGAGGCGCTGACCACCTACCACTTCACCGGCTCTGACGAACCGGAAGACGTGGCTGACCTCCGCACCCGCGTACAGCAGGCGTGGACCCTGTGGCACGGCATCGGCGAGCACCGGACCAACGTCGCCATGGTGCTGCCTGACCTGCTCGGAGACCTCCAGCACGCCGCCCGCGTCTACGACGGAGTGGACCGCCGCCGTGCACTCGCCGCACTGGCCCAGACCTACCATCTCGCACAGCTCTACCTGTCCTTCCAGCCCGCGCCCGAGCTCGTGATGCTCACGGGCGACCGCGCGATGAGCGCTGCGCAGGACGCGGACAGCCCGCGTGCCATCGCCGTCGCGGCCTGGTACATGAACCACGTATTCCGTGACGCGGGCGAACGACATGAAGCGCGTGTGGACCTGGCGATGAAGGCCGCGGACCTGCTTCGGCCCGGCGATGCCCCGGAAGATCTGGCGCGACGCGGCCTCCTGCATCTGGCGACGGCATTGTCATACGCCAAGGTCGGACGCAAGGGCGATGCCGAGCGGTTCTGGGACCAGGCCGACGATGCGGCGAAGCGGCTCGGGAAGACGTACGCGCACCCGTACTTGATCTTCGGGCGAGGCATGGTCGACGCCTACGCCATCACCATGAAGGCGGACTTGGTACGTGGCTCGGAGGCGGTGGATGTGGCCGAGAAGGTTGATGTGACGTCGATGCCATCGGCAACCCGCCGTTCCTTCCACATGATCGAGTCAGCGCGCGCCTATGACCTTCAACGGGAGCCGGTATCCGTCGTGCACCTGCTGCAGAAGGCGTACGAGGAGTCGCCCGAGACCGCCCGCTTCAATCTCTTCACCCGGTCAACGGTTTGCGAACTGGCGGAGTCCGGGCCGACGACGGTCCGGGGGGACGCTCGTGTATTGCGGCAGAAGATGGGAATCCCGATCGCTGCCTGACGGGTACAAAACCTACCCCTCCGCAAGGGGGTAGGCGTTGTACCCCGCACCTCCACGCAGGCCTCTTACGGTCAGTCATCACCTGATCACCGATGACGTCGGGGGCTCCTGTGGAGACGACGAACAACAGCCACTCCTTCCTGCCGTGGACGCCACCCAGCGGCCATAGCGCGCAACTGCAGCCCGCTGGCCGATCGTGGGACGCTGTGCGTGTCCCCCTCGCCATCGGCATCGGTAAACGCACCCTCGACCTTCTGGGCGAGGCGACGGGCGCGGCCATCGAGAACCCCTTCGACAAGGTCCTCTACTGGCTCATCGCGCCCGGCTCAGCCGCCCACTGGGACATGAGCCGACTGCCCGACGTCGCGGTCTGGGGAGCGACCGCCTACATCGAAGTGCCCCCTGTGGGCTGCCGGAAGGGCCTCGGAATCCGGTGGCGCGTACCGTTCCGGTACGACCGGCACCTGACCGCGCCCGCGGCCCTCTACGCCGCGCTGCGGACCGCGACCCGCGAGGCGCTCGGCCCCCGCGAGGGGGTTCCGCGGTGACCCCCCAGATCTGCGCCCGCTGTGACAAGGCCACCAGCGAGCCGGTGACCATCGCGCTCGAGCACGGCGCCAGCGCCGGCGGCCGCACCGTCTACGCCTGCCCGCCCTGCGCGCCCACCTTCCCCCAGCAGCGCGACGTCCTCGCCGAGCTCGCGGCCATGCACCGCGCCCGAGAGCAGGGGTGGGTCCGATGACGACCAGGGACCCCGTCGAGGAGGCAACCTGGCTCGCGGCCATCAAGCACGCCGCGGGATGCCAGGCCTGCAAGACACCCGGCGCCGTCTGCAGTCAGGGCGAGCAGTTGCTGCACGCCTACGAGGCAGCCACACGGCGGGCCCACCACGAGGAGGAGCCCGGGTGATGAGGCACCGCCGACCGCCGGCGGCCGAGCGGGCCGCGCTGTACGCCGTACGGGCCGCCCGCGCCGGCCTGGCCCTCGCCGTGCCGGCCGGGCTCCTGGCGCTCAAACCGAGGAGGCTCAAATGCGGCATATCCTGAGCGAATGCGATCACGACTGGGTGGGCTGGAGCGGAAAGACCCGCTGCCGTAAGTGCGGCGCCACCCAGTAGAGCCGAAGCCGGAAGGGGTGCCGGGGTGACCGGTACCCCGACCCCTGACTCAAGGGAGAACCGTGATCGATCGCGTCGAATGGGCCGACCTTCCGGTCGATCTCCGCGCCGCTGTGGAATCTCGCGCGGGCACAGTGACCTCCGCAGACACTGTCGCGGAGGGCCTGAACTGCACCACCGCCCTGGTCCTGCAGACCGCGCACGGCGGCCGCTTGTTCTTCAAGGGGGTGCGCCACACCGACGAGGCCGGTATGGCGGCGCTCCACTGCGAGGAACGGATCAACTCCACTGTCGGCGGCATCAGCCCGGCCATCCGCTACCGCTTCGACGCGGCAGGCTGGGCCGCGCTGGCGTTCGTCTACATCGACGGCCGCCACGCGGACCTGGGGCCCGGCTCCACCGACCTGCCCGCGGTCGCCGCCACCATGCAGCGCATGCACGACCTGAGGATTCCCGATTTCCCCATCCCGCAGTTCGCGGACAGGCTGATGAAGTTCTGCTCGCCCGGCGACGCCGAACACCTTGCGGGAGACCATCTGCTGCACACCGACACGAACCCCCACAACATCGTGATCGACAACCGCGGCGGCGATGCGTATGTGGTGGACTGGGCCATGCCCGCGATCGGCCCGTCCTGGGTAGACCCCGCCTACACCGCGGTGCGGCTCATGGAATGTGGCCAGTCTCCTGCCGATGCTCTGGCCTGGCTGGACGGGTTCACGAGCTGGCGCCAGGCCAGTGAGTGCGCCGTCCGGGTATTCGTGGAGGCCACCTGCCGGCACTGGGTGGCGACAGTGGGAGACCGGGGTGCGGAGCCGAGCAATACGCGATTTCGGCACCTGCTCGATTACGACCGAACGGCGACCGCCCGGAGGTCGGCATCGCAGCGAAGGCTGCAGCAGCCGCTCTAGCCCGTCGCCCGGTCCCTCCCGCGCGTCGCCCCCGTGGCGCGCGGGAGGCGCAGGTCAGAGCCGCCCCACGTTCCCACCCGCAGGCCGGCAGCGAAGGAGGGGGCCGGCACCTCCGCACAGGTGCCGCTCTCTTCCCACTGACCTGCACAGATACTCTCGCGCTAGGCGAGCAGGGCACTTTGAGGGCACATCAGCAGAGAATCTTGTCGATGAGCTCGGCCGTCTCGTCCTCGTCGTCCTCCCACAGGTGGACGTACAGGTCGAGCGTGATCGACGGCTTCGCGTGGCCGAGGCGCCGCTGCACCTTCTTCACCGACGCGCCGTGCTTGATCAGGACCGACGCGTAGAAGTGTCTCAGATCGTGCAGCGTCGCGTCAGCAGGGACGCGCAGGGGCGACCCGGCCGCCGCCAGCGCCTTGTTCGTGCGCTGCACATGTCGGGCCCACACCTTCGACCATGAGCCCCGGCGGATCGCCCCACCGGCCTCTGAGACGAACAGGAGTCGCGCCTTGCGCCACGTCGGATTGCGCGGGTCGGTGCGGTCCTCGATCTCGACCTCGGCCGGCGGGAACTCCTCGTGGTGCGCGCGGATCGCGGCGGCTGCCGACTCCGACAGCGGCACTGTCCGGTAGCTCTTGTCCGTCTTCGGCTCCCCGATGTATCGGTGACCCGGCGAACCCCGCCAACCAGCAGCCCACCCCGTACCCGCCCACCGAGCGGATCGCCGCCTCCAGGCTCGGCGACGGCGCCCGCTGGCGGGAAATCGCCAAGCTCAACCAGCTCCGCGACGCCGACGCGCTCACCCCCGGCCAGAAGCTCAAGCTCCCCAAGAAGTGAGGTAGTCCTATGGCCAAGTCCGCTCCGACCGAAGCGAAGGTGAAGGCGGCCACCGCCGGCACCTTCCTGGTCTCCCTCGTCCTCGCCGTCCTCAACGACCTGAATGGCGACGCCGAGCTGCTCGCCCCGCTGCCCGGATGGCTCCAGGCCGTCGTCATCGCGCTCGTCCCCACCGCGATCACGTTCCTGTCCGGCTGGCAGGCCCGGCACACCCCACGCGGCCCCGTGAACCTGTAGGAGGTCCCTTGGACGCCACCACCCTCGGCGCGCTCCTCGTCGGCGTCGGCGGCCTGGCGAGCGCGCTGGTGGCGTTCCTCGGGAAGCGCGGCGAGAACGCCATCGGGCTGTACTCGGGGACGTCCGGGCGTGGCCCCGCCTGCCCGGACGGCTACTCCCTGCAGACGCCGAGCTGGGACCCGGATGCCCTGGTGTGCCGCCGCGACGGCGCGCCCCAACCCACCGAGCCGGCGCCGAGCCCGACGACGCCGGCCGCGCTCGCACCGGACCGCCGCCGCCTCTGACCTCTGCCCCCTCGTTTGGCCTCCGGGCCGGACGAGGGGGCTTTCGTCATGCCCGAAGTCAATGCAGGGACTCGATGGCCTTCAGGATCAACGCCCGAGCCTCGGCCCCGTACACGGCCATGCTGCGCATCTGCTCGAACACCTTCAGGTACAGGGCGATCTCGGAAGGCTGCGTGATGTTGACCTCAGCCGAGACGAACTCCACCGACACGAGGGTGTCGTCGTACACGTGGAACGTCTCAACCGGCCACTGCGGCCGCGCCCGTGTGGCCATGGGGATGATGCCCAGCGACACCTGGGGCAGCGCGCCAGCGGTAAGCAGGTAACCAAGCTGTGCCGCCATCGCGTCCTCGTCGCCCAGCTGGGCGTATAGGACTGCTTCCTCTACGAGCATCGCGAACCGGTGGCCTCGCTCATGGATGATGCGGGACCGCTCAACGCGCGCGGCTGCGGCCTCAGCGCCATCGTTGAACGGGATGCCACGGAACTCGGCGATGTTACTCAGCAGTGCAGCCGCGTACCCCTCGGTCTGCAACAGCCCCGGCACCATCGTCGAGGAGTAGATGCGGAACAGTTCGGTGTTGCGGAAGAGCTGCACTGCGCTGTCCTGCAGTTGCTTCATCCCGCGGCGGACCTGATGCCGCCACTCCGTATACATCGACTCGGCATGCAGGGACTGGACAATGAGATCTTCCGCCTGATCGGTCGCCGCGCAGGCGCTGGTCCACGCGCGGATGTCCTTCGCGGACGGGCCGGTTTGAGCGTTCTCAATTCGGGAGGTCTTGGCGTGGTGCCAGCCGCACCGGTTGGCCAGCTCGACGACCGTCAATCCGGCGCTTTTTCGAAGGTCGCGAAGCCGTCGCGCGACGACTTCGCGCGCGGCTTGGGCCGAAGAGGACGGGGAGATGGGCATGAGCCGGCCTGTCGGTGTGCGCTGTCAGTGGATGTCGTACTGGTCGTGCGGTGTGGCGCGTGTCCACACCGTTTCGAATGCTTCAGTGCACAGCTTGGCTGAGGCCGGGTCGTCGGTGATCTCCTCGCCGGTCCACGATCCGTCACCGGCGAAGTGGTTCCAGTGGACCCATTGCTCGTCGAACAGCCAGAAGTCGTTGCCTGGCAGCGCGATGTCGGAGGCGCGTCGGCGAGGCAGCCACCGCACCTGTTCACCGGCCGCGATGTTCGTGAACGTGCCGTCGTACAGGAAACGGGTGTACTCGCTGACCGGCTCGGAGACGATGCGGGCCCGGCGGATGACCGCACCGCGCTGCACATTGTCCTGAATGAGGTCGAGCCACGGTCGCCACCACGAGTCCCGGTCGTCCGGGTCATGGCGGAAGCCGGCGCGCCAGTCGGCGAACGGCCCTTCCTCGTAGTCGACGGCGTAGGTGTCGCGCATCTCCAGATGCACCGCCGTCCGACACCGGGCCATCAGCTCATCGAACGTCGGGACGCTCGAGGGCATTGCATGCCTCCCTCACCATGTCGATCATTCGGGCAGGGATCCGGATCACGGCCTCACCTTCCGGGATGCCCACCGCGTGGCCCGGCACCTCGAACGCAGCACACTCTGCTTTGAGCTCCGGGCCCGGCTGCCAGCCCTGGAAGACGAGTTCCTGTTTCTCCTGGTCAACCCACACCGTGGGACTCTGCTTGTCCCCGGTGTGGGGGTCGATTCCGATGAACAGTAGCGACATGACCGCCTCCGTCAACGAGTTGTGCAGTTGTGTGCAACACCCTCAACCGCAATAAGAGGACCGTCAAGGGGGCGGCTCGCATCGCCACCCCTCCAGGTAGGTCCTGTGCACATATCTGCACATCGCTGGAGAGGCCACACCCCGCGTTCCTAGCGTCAGCGGGTACGACAAGACCCCGGCGAGGCTGCGGAACCTCCCGGGGCGGCGGCCGGCGCTTCAAGGGAGCGAGCGACGACATGCAGCAAGCTACACCCCACCCGATCGAGCGATGGACGCCGCCCAGCGGCCGTAGCGCGCAGCTTCAGCCCGCGGGACGATCATGGGACGTCGTGCGCGTCCCCTTCTCGATGGGCATCGGCAAGCGCACCCTCGAGCTGCTGGGCGATGCCACGGGCGCGGTCATCGAGAACCCCTTCGACCGGGTGCTCTGCTGGCTCATCCCGCCCGGCTCGGCCGCCGGATGGGCCATGGCCGAGCTGCCCAGCATCGAAGTCTGGGGAGCGACCGCCTACATCGAAGTGCCCCCCGCCGACTTCCGAGGGGGCCCCGGGGTGCGCTGGCTGGTGCCCCCGCACGACCGGCACCTGACCGCCCCCGCGGCCCTCCTCGCGGCGCTGCAGACCGCGACCCGCGAAGCGCTCGGCCCCCGCGAGGAGGCCCAGCGGTGACCCCTCAGATCTGCGCCCGCTGCGACCAGCCCACCAGCGAGCCGGTGACCGTCGCGGTCGAGCACGGGGCGAGCGTCGGCGGCCGCACCGTCTACGCCTGCCCCGACGAGTGCGCCGCGAGCTTCCCCCAGCAGCGCGACCCGCTCGCCGAGACCGCGGCCATGCGCCGCGCCCGAGAGCAGGGGTGGGTCCGGTGACGACCAGGGACCCCGCCGAAGAGGCGGCATGGCTCGCTGCCATCAAGCACGCCGCGGGCTGCCAGGCGTGCAAGACGCCCGGCGCCGTCTGCAGTCAGGGCGAGCAGTTGCTGCGCGCCTACGAGGC
>NZ_MAXF01000240.1 GCF_001704635.1 Streptomyces sparsogenes
GACGACCAGTCCACATGCGGCGTCGGCTCATCCACATGCAACGTCCTGGGCACCACACCTCGACGCATCGCCTCCACCACCTTGATCACACCGGCCACGCCGGCGGCGGCGGAGGTGTGGCCGAGGTTCGACTTGAGCGAGCCGAGCAGCAGCGGCCGGTCGGCGGGACGGCCTTGGCCGTATGTCGCCAGGAGTGCCTGGGCCTCGATCGGGTCGCCCAGGGTGGTGCCGGTGCCGTGCGCCTCGACCAGGTCCACGTCCGCGGCGGCCACGCCGGCATCGCTCAGCGCCTGGCGGATGACCCGCTGCTGCGCCGGCCCACTGGGCGCGGTCAGGCCGTTGGAGGCGCCGTCCTGGTTGACCGCGGTGCCGCGGATCACGGCCAGCACCTGGTGGCCGGCGCGCTGGGCCTGGGACAGCGGCTCCAGGAGGAGCACACCGACGCCCTCGCTCCACGAGGTGCCGTCCGCCGCCGCGGCGAAGGGCTTGCAGCGACCGTCGGGGGCGAGCCCGCGCTGCTGGCTGAACTCGGTGAAGACGCCCGGGGTCGACATCACCGTCACTCCGCCGGCGAGCGCCATCGAGCACTCGCCCTGGCGCAGCGCCCGCACCGCCAGGTGCAGCGCCACCAGCGACGACGAGCACGCCGTGTCCACCGTCACGGCAGGACCCGTCAGCCCGAAGGTGTAGGCGATGCGGCCCGAGGCCACACTGCCCGCGGCTCCGGTGAACAGATAGCCGCCGGACTCCTGGGCGTTGGTGGCATCGGTGCCGTAGCCGTGCGGAACGAGGCCGACGAAGACGCCGGTCCTGCTGCCCCGCAGCGACGTGGGGTCGAGCCCCGCCCGTTCCATGGCTTCCCAGGAGGTCTCCAGCAGCAGCCGTTGCTGCGGGTCCATGGCGACGGCCTCGCGCGGCGAGATGCCGAAGAACCCGGCGTCGAACTCCCCGGCGTCGTAGAGGAATCCGCCCTGGTCGACATAGCTGGTGCCCGCCCGCGAGGCGTCCGGGTCGTACAGCGCGCCGAGGTCCCAGCCGCGGTTGTCCGGGAGTCCGCCGATGGCGTCCTGCCCGTCCATCAGCAGCCGCCACAGGTCCTCGGGGGAGCGTACGTCGCCGGGGAAGCGGCAGCTGGTGGCCACGATGGCGATGGGGTCGTCGCCGGACGCCGTGCGGGCGGGCACGGCTGCGGAGTCCGGGTCGGGGCTCGTGGCGCCGAGGATCAGGTCGCGCAGATGCTCGGCGAGCGACAGCGGCGTCGGGTAGTCGAATACCGCCGTCGGCGCGAGGGTCTGCCCGGTGGCCGTCCCGAGCCTGTTGCGCAGGTCCGTGGCGGTCAGCGAGTCGAAGCCGGAGTCCCGGAACGCCCGCCAGACCTCGACCTCCTGTGCCGAGGCCCAGCCGAGGACCGCCGCGGCCTGGCCGCACACCTCGTCCAGTACGACGCGCAGGCGCTGGGCGTCGGTGGGGGCGTCGAGCACCTTCTGCCGGAAGCCGTCGACCGGTTCGGAGAGCGGCGCCGAGGGCAGCTCCACCTGGACCGGCGCGCCGGCCGCCGCGGGCGCCAGCCAGTAACGGTCGCGCTGGAAGGCGTAGGTGGGCAGCTCGACCGGCTCGGTGCCGGCGGCGGCCGGGGCGAAGAGCGCGGGCCAGTCGGGCCGGAGGCCCCGTATCCACAGCTGTCCGAGCGAGGTGAGCACCTGGTCGATGCCGCCCCGCTCGCGCCGCAGGGTGCCGACGCAGAGGATGTCGCGCTCGGCCGCGTGGCCGATGGTCTGCAGCGGGGTGGTCAGCACGGGATGGGCGCTCGATTCCACGAACACCCGGTATCCGTCGTCCATCAGCGCGCGCGTCACCTCGGAGAACTGGATCGGCTCGCGCGCGTTCGAGTACCAGTACTCCGCGTCCAGCTTCAGCGTGTCGATGCGCTCACCGGTGACCGTGGAGTAGAAGGGGACACGGGCCGCCTTCGGGGCCGTCGGCGCCAGCAGCTCCAGCAGGTGTTCCCTCAGCGGCTCCACCTGGGGGCCGTGCGACGCCACCGTCGAGGGCACCACCCGCGCCCGCTCGCCCCGGTCCCGGCACAGCTCGACGAACTCACCCAGCTCGTCCAGCCCGCCGGCCACCGTGCACGCGTTCGGCCCGTTGATGCCGGCCACCGACAGGCCGGGCCGGCCCTCGATCAGCTGGCGTACGTCCTCGACGGGGAGCGCCACGGAGGCGATCGCGCCCCTGCCCATGAGTTCGTCCGCGAAGAGCCGGCTGCGCAGGACCACGATCCTGACGGCGTCCTCCAGGCTCAGCGCTCCCGCCACGAACGCGGCCGCGATCTCCCCCTGGGAATGGCCCACCACCGCGCCCGGCTCCACACCGAACGACCGCCACATCCGGGCCAGCGACACCATCACCGCGAACAGCACCGGCTGCAGGATCTCGATGCGCTCCAGCAGCTCGGGGTCGCCTCGCAACACGTCCACCACCGACCAGTCCACGAAGGAACCGATCACCCGATCGCACTCCGCCATCGACCGCGCGAACGCCTCGGAGGAGGCGAGCAGCTCCACTGCCATGCCGGCCCACTGGCTGCCCTGTCCGGGGAAGACGAACACCACGCCCCCGGGCTCGTCGGACGCCCGTCCGCTCAGCACATGGGCCGCGGACTCCCCCGCCCCCAGGGCGTCGAGCCCGGCCAGGAACGTCTCCCGGTCCTCCGCCACCACGACGGCGCGGTGCTCGAGCGCCGACCTGGTGGTGGCCAGGGCGCGCCCCAGCTCCTCGTCCGTCGCCCCGCTGCCGGCCGCGAACTCCCGCAGCCGTGCCGCCTGTGCGCGCAGTCCGGCCGCGGTGCGGCCCGAGACCACCCAGGGCAGCGCACCGCCGTGGCGCGCCGGCGCCGGCGGGGCGGGGGCCGGGCCGGCCGCGGGTGCCTGTTCGAGGACCACATGGGCGTTGGTGCCGCTGATGCCGAACGAGGAGACGCCGGCCCGCCGGACCGGGCTGGTCTCGGGCCAGGGGGTGCTCTCCGTGGCCAGCCGCACCGCGCCGGTGGACCAGTCCACCTCCGGTGTCGGCCGGTCGACGTGCAGGGTGCGCGGCACCAGGCCGTGCCGGATGGCCAGCACCGCCTTGATGACGCCCGCGACGCCCGCGGCCGCCTGGGTGTGGCCGATGTTGGACTTGAGTTGAGC
>NZ_MAXF01000241.1 GCF_001704635.1 Streptomyces sparsogenes
CGTGCAGGGTGCGCGGCACCAGGCCGTGCCGGATGGCCAGCACCGCCTTGATGACGCCCGCGACGCCCGCGGCCGCCTGGGTGTGGCCGATGTTGGACTTGAGCGAGCCGAGCAGCAGCGGGCGGTCCTCGGGCCGGTCCTGGCCGTAGGTCGCCAGCAGCGCCTCCGCCTCGATGGGGTCGCCGAGCGCGGTCCCGGTGCCGTGTGCCTCCACCATGTCCACGTCGGCGGCCGTGAGCCCCGCGCTCGCCCAGGCGTCCCGGATGACCTGTTGCTGTGAGAGCCCGTTGGGCGCGGTGAGGCCGTTGGAGGCGCCGTCCTGGTTGATGGCGGAGCCGCGCACGACCGCCAGTACCCGGTGGCCGTTGCGGCGCGCGTCCGAGAGCCGCTCGACCAGCAGCATCCCGGCGCCTTCCGAGAAGCCGGTGCCGTCGGCGGCCGCGGCGAAGGCCTTGCACCGGCCGTCGAGTGCCAGCCCCTGCTGGCTGGTCAGCTCGGTGAAGATGCCCGGGGTCGACAGCACCGTGGCGCCGCCGGCGAGCGCCATCGAGCATTCACCGCGCCGCAGGGACTCCACGGCCAGGTGCAGGGCCACCAGCGATGAGGAGCAGGCGGTGTCCACGGTGAGCGCGGGTCCGGTCAGCCCGAGCACATAGGCGATACGGCCCGAGGCGACGCTGGTGGTCTTGCCGGTGAGCATCAGGCCGTCGAGCGTCTCCGGCGCCTCGTGCAGCCGGGGCCCGTATTCCTGGTCCATCGTGCCGACGAACACGCCGGTCCTGCTGCCCCGCAGCGTGTCCGGGTCGATGCCGGCGCGTTCCAGCAGCTCCCAGGAGGTCTCCAGGAGCAGACGCTGCTGCGGGTCCATGGCCAGCGCCTCGCGCGGGGATATCCCGAAGAAGCGGGGGTCGAAGTCCGTGGCATTGTCCACGAATCCGCCGACCCCGGTGGAGACGCGGCCCTGGCCCTCCGGCCGCAGCAGGCGCTCCAGGTCCCACCCGCGGTCGTCGGGGAAGTCCGAGATCGCGTCCCGCTCCGCGGTGACGAGCCGCCACAGGTCCTCGGGGGAGCGTACGTCGCCGGGGAAGCGGCAGCTGGTGGCCACGATGGCGATGGGGTCGTCCGCGGCGCCCGCCGCGCCGTCCCGGCCGGGCTCCCGCACCGAGACGGCCGCCGTGCGGCGGTTCCCGGTGCCGTCCCGTAAGGACTCCAGGTGTGCTGCCAGCCGGGCCGGGGTCGGGTACGAGAAGAGGGTGGCCATGGTCAGCCGCTCGCCCAGCACGGTGTTGAGCCGGCCCCGCAGGTCGCCGAGCATGACCGAGTCGAAGCCGAGGTCCTTGAACGACCGCCGTACGTCGATCTCGTCCGGCGTGCCGTACCCCAGCA
>NZ_MAXF01000242.1 GCF_001704635.1 Streptomyces sparsogenes
AGCATGACCGAAGCCGAGGTCCTTGAACGACCGCCGTACGTCGATCTCGTCCGGCGTGCCGTACCCCAGCACAGCGGCGGTCTGGCTCCCTACGGCGTGGGCGACGTCCCGCGTCCCCTCGTGGGTCCCCTCCGCGCCGTCGCTGTGAGCGTCGGCCGGTACGGCCGCCTCGTCGTTCACCGGCGCGGCCTCGGGGGCGGTGGCCGTCCCGTCCAGCCAGTAGCGGCGGCGCTGGAAGGCGTAGGTGGGCAGCTCGGCCCGGCGGGCGCCGGTGCCGGCGAACACCGCCTGCCAGTCGGGAGCGCCGCCGTGCGCCCACAGGGCGGCCAGGGAGGTGAGGAAGCGCCTGCCGTCGCCCTGGTCCCGGCGCAGGGTACCGCCCGCGAAGACGTCCACGCCCGCCTCCTCCCCGGTCTCCTCGACCGGGGACGTCAGCACGGGGTGCGGACTCACCTCGACGAACCTTGTGTGGCCGGTGGCGATCAGCTCCCGTACCGTGTCCTGGAATCGCACCGGTTGCCGCAGGTTGCGGTACCAGTAGCCGGCGTCGGCCGTGCCGTCCGCCAGAAGCTCCGCGGTGACCGTGGAGTACATCGGCACCTGGGCCGCGCGCGGCGTGATCGGCGCCGCCAGCTCCAGCAGGGCGTCCC
>NZ_MAXF01000243.1 GCF_001704635.1 Streptomyces sparsogenes
GCCATGCCGATGATCGCGACATCCGTCTCGGCTGCCTGGACCTCGTGGCTGCTCACTGGCCCTGTCTCCCCTTTTCGTGGGCCCGTTCCGGTCCGGACGGGCAGGTGGCGGCATTGGTCGGTACGGGCCCTCGGCCCCTTGGCGCTGCGGCAGGCGGGTCCGGGTGGTCAGCCCGGCCCGGGGCGGCTCACGGGGCCGTCCTCGGCGATCCGACCGGCGCGGTCGGGTCCGGGGTGCGGGCGCTCCGGGCGGCGAAGGCGGCCGTGAGCGTCGGGGACGGCATCCGGGTGCCCGCGTTCCATTCGGCCGGCGGGCGCCGGACCTCGGCGGCGGGCCCCCGGACATGGCGGCGCCCGCCGAGCGGCCCGGCCACGCGGCACCGGTCGGGCGTCAGCGGGAGGTGGAGGACGGGGCCGTCGTTGTCCCCGTGTTCGGCGGCGGGTGTCAGGCCCGAGCGGAAGAGGTCGTACCCCCGGCACCGGATGTGCATCTCGCCCATCGATAATTCCCGTCGGCGCCGTGGTACGGCGCCGACGACGGCCGCGCGTTCCTCGGCGAAGAGATAAATGTCCGCGGCGTCGTCGAATTCCTCCGCGGACTTCACGTCGGCGGGAAGTATCTCCTCGGTCACTGTTCCCCCGGGCCCCGTTCTCCGTCCGCTTGCCAGGCGTTCAGCGATAAGCGCTCGTCGCGTGCCCGTGCGGCGATGGCGAAGTCCCCGATCCGCTCGGTCTTCTCCGCCATCGTGTCGTCACCGGCCCCTTCGAGATGGCCACGAGCCAGTCGCAGGTCTCGTTTTATCGGTTGTGGGCTCACACAGGTGGCGCCGCGGCCAGCCGGCGGCTGTGCGGGCGCATATCGGTCCAGTTATCCTCGATGAAGGCGAGGCAGCCAGTGTCGCGACAGATGTCATCGTTTTCTTTGAAGGGAATGGACATACCACCCCTCACCTGGAGAGACCTGAGCCATCGTGACGTTTCCTGTAAGCCGCCCCCAAGATCGCCACCTTGGTTTGCCGATGCCAAGAGTCAGTAACCAGTAGGGGGACAATCACGGAGATGCCGCCTCCGGCCCATGCGGCCTGAGGCTTCCCCGTCTCGCTCCCCTAATCCGAATCGAGAGCTTAGGTTGACTTGATCACGGCCGTCAACCGCCTCCCGAGGGCCGCGTAGCTCGATTCCTCGCCCCGGAGCCACCGCGCAACAGTCGATCCCTACCCGGGGAAAGAGGGAAACGGAGGTTGACCATGTTGCCATCAGCCCTGATCGGCCAAGCTTTTCGATCGCAACCGGACTCTCGTGGCGTTGCCCACGCTCGTGTCGATGGCCCCACGGACCGGGTGACGAACAACTCGGCACCCGGGCTACTTGAGTCACCTATCCGCCATCGGCAGTTTCATCGGCGGAATTGACGGCGCCTTCAAAGTTGAAGAATTGACGGGACACGCACTGAGCCGCGTGATCCACTTCTCCGGAGGGGCCCCTGAGATCTTGACCACAGTCGCTCGGTCCGAGCCCTGGCGCAGCCGCTGGCAGCGCGTGGACTGGGCACACCTGAAGCCATCCAGGCACCCACCCGGCCGGGAGGAGCATTCGACTCCCCCCCACGGCCTCCGACCCGACGAAGGACCCAAAGGTCACACTCGTGAGCATCCGTACGACGCATCGCGCTCTGCTGAGCCGCCTGCTGCCCGATGACAAACCGGACGACCTCGCAGTACGCCAGGGGCAATTCCACACCGTGGTCATGGGCTCAGACCGCGTCGTATGCCTGCCTCGCACCCCGGCAGCGGCCGCTCGGTTACCGGAGCGGATGGCCGCACTACACGCCCTCGCCGGCCTCGACCTCGGCTTCCGCACTCCTGAGCCACTGCTCCAGGGCGGCGCCCACGGCACCGACGAGGCGCCGTTCCTCGTACTCGGTCGCATTCCCGGGGAACCGCTGGAGACCGGCGCCCTCAGCGATGCCGAAGTGGCCGACACCGTGGCGGCGCAGTACGCCACGCTGCTGTCCGCTCTGGCCCGTGCCGGCAGCGACGAGACGGTACGAGCCGTTCTTCCTCGGGCACCACAAGGCCGGTGGCGGCGGTTCGCGGAGAACGTGCGCGCGGAGCTGTTCCAGCTCATGTCCGACGGCGGGCGCCTACGGGCCGAGCGGGAACTCACAGCACTCGACGACCTTCCCCACGTCACCCGAGCGGTGGTGCATGGCGACCTCGGTGCGGAAAACGTCCTGTGGGTGTGGAAGCACGGCCTGCCGCACCTGTCCGGAGTACTCGACTGGGACGATGTCGCACTCAGCGACCCGGCCGAGGATCTCGCAGCCATCGGCGCGAGTTACGGCCGGGAAACGCTGGAGCGGGTGCTCGCCCTGGGCAGCTGGTCAACCCACGGACTCCATACCCGTATCGCCGCGATCCGCGGCACATTCGCCCTGCAGCAGGCCCTCTCCGCAATCCGCGACGGCGACCAGGAAGAACTCGCGGACGGCCTGGCAGGCTACCGCTGAGGCACATCACCACATCCGCTTCGTCGAGCACTCCAGGGCAACAGCGATCCGGCGAACCTGTTCAGTAGAGCGACGCGCCCGCGACCAGCGTGCCGAGGGCCGTGCGCTGGTGGGTGACCGAGCGGCCTGTGCGGGTCGTCGTCGCCATGCCCGCCGATCTGAGCGCCGCCGCGTGGGAGGAGGCCGTCGCGTTGCTGACGTGGAGGGCGCGGGCCAGGGATGTCGTGGTGTGGGGCTCGGCGAGGAGGCGCAGCGCGTCGAGCCGGGTGCGGCCCAGGACGGCGGCCAGGGCCTCGGCGGGCACGGCCGGGCGCCCCGCGGTGGGCGGGAGCCCGGGACCGGCCGGGTACGTCAGGATTGCGGGGCGGCCCGGGAGGTCCTGGAGAAGCGGGCCCGCCGGGTGGTGGAAAGTGGGCAGCAGGACCAGGCCGCGCCCGTCGAGGCGGACCTCGCGGGCCGGCGCCGCGCCGGGCCATTCCCACACGGCCTCGTGGAGCCGGCTGCCCGGGGCCAGGCCGGTCAGCGTGGCGGCCACGCCGTGCTCGGCGACAGCCAGAGCGTAGCGGGTGAACTCCTCGCGGTGCAGATCCTGTACGACGGGCCAGACCGGGGCGAGGACCGTCTCGTACGCGGCCTGCTGGGCGCGGTGCAGGGTGCGCCAGGCCGTCTCGTCGCCCGCGTGCAGGCTGCGGATCCAGCGAGGGGCGGGCACCGCCCCGTAGACCCGCTCCAGCTCGGAGCGGACGTGGCCGGGGCTGGTGGCGCGGATCTGTGCGAAGCCGTCGGCCATGGTGTCGCCGAGGACGTCGAGGAAGGAGGGCGGGCGGCCCGCCGGAACCAGGTCGGCGAGCGGGTCGGTGGCGGCCGGGAGGGAGCGCAGGACACGGGCGCGCCACGGTGCGAACAGTGGCCCGCCCCGCCGGGCCACGGCTGTCGTCAGGGCGGCGTGCAGCTCCTGGAGCGGCGCCGGGCGGGTGGCGAGGCGGACCCGGGCGAAGTCCTGCGCCGTGAAGTGGATTCGCAGCACTCTCACAACTCCTCGTCCCGGACCAGCCTTTCGGCCAGGGCCTGAACCTTCGCATCGTGACGGCCCCCGCCCCAAGGATGTCCGTATGACGTCACGACGCGCTCTTCTGAAAGGCACCCTATGCGGGAGTGCCGCCGCCCTGCTGCCCACGGCGGCATCCGCCTCCAGTGGCGGCCCCGTCCTCCGGCTGCCCGCGCCCGGCGGCCCGTACCCGGTGGGCATGCGGACGGTCCATCTGACGGATCCGGCCCGTAGCGACCCGTGGGTGGGCGGCGTGCGGGAGGTCATGCTGACCGTCCTGTATCCGGCCCGATCGGTACGCGGCCGCTCCCGGGCCCCGCAGCTCACCCCGGACGAGGCCGCGGTGTTCGCCGAGTACGCGCCGCACGTCCATCCGGGACTGCCGGGGCCGGGGACGGTGGACTGGGGCGCGGTCCTCACCCACGGGTACGTGGGCGCACCGCCGCTGCCCGGGCGGCGGCCGGTGCTGGTGTACTCCCCCGGTGGCGGCGACTCGCGCACGCTCGGCACAACCCTCGCCGAGGACCTGGCGAGCCACGGCCGAGTGGTCGTCCTCGTCGACCACCCCGGTGACGCCTCTCAGGTGGAACTGCCGACCGGGATGCGGACGACCGTCCTGACCGGACCGCCGGACCCGGCGACCTTCCGCACGATGGTGGACACCCGGATCGCGGACCTCCGCCTGGTCCTTGACCGGCTCGGCGACCTGCCGCTCGCCCCGGTCATGGACCCCTGCCGGATCGGGTTGTACGGACACTCCGCAGGCGGCACGGCGGCGGTGTACACGGCCCGTGGCGACCGCGGGGTCGGCGCGGTGGCGAACCTCGAGGGCTATCTCGACCTGTATCCGACGCCGGGCGGCTTCGACCCGCCGCTGCTGCTGTTCCGCACCGGCGGATTCGAGGGCGCCGCCCGTATCGAGTCCTCGTGGGCGAGCCTTCCCGGCCACCGCGCGCTGCTCGCCGACGCGAACCACTGAGCGTTCACCGACTACGGCTCGCTCGTCGCGCGGCTCCAGACCGCCGGACTCGTGACGGCGACGGCGCGGGCCGCGCTCATCGGCACCGCCGAC
>NZ_MAXF01000244.1 GCF_001704635.1 Streptomyces sparsogenes
CGAGCACGCCGACATCTGGAACATCCCCGGCCCGCCGCACAACACGCTGGACCACATCACCGACCGCGGCGCCGTTCTGGACGCCCACTGCGCCGCCATCGGCCGCGACCCGCGGACGATCACCCGCTCCGTGCAGTACCTCGTCTCCTACGACGACCCGGCCGCCGACCGCGAAGCCATCACGGAACTCATCGCCGCAGGCATGACGCACATCGTGCTGAGCCTGCGCAGCCCCTACCCCCCACAGATCGCGCGCTGGCTCACGGAGGAGATCATCGCGCCCGTGCGCAGCGCGACCGGAGAACTCTGACGCCAGGGCCACTGGCTGCCGGAGGCCGCCGCTAGGATCCGGGGAAAACAGGACAGGGCGGCGGACGGGGCCAGGGCATGCGTTACAAGAGCGAAGCTGAGATCATGCAGGCGCTTGGGATCGATTCCTGGCGGAACCTCTCCAGAGACAAGATGATCAGGTTCGCGGCGATGATGCCCGACATGGACACTGAGGTGGCTCTCAAGATCGTCGAGCAGTTCCCCGTGTTCAAGGATTTCGCCAAGGATGCCGTGGACGCGATGGAGAAAGCGCATCAATCCACGCTCTCGGCCAACAAGCAGAGCCAGAAGCATGTCCATCGGGCCTTCCGGGAGATCAGGGAAATCCTCAAGGGTGAACTCAGCAAGGACGACCTGAGCTGGGAAGAGAAGAAGTTCCTCATCGAGCAGATCCAGGAAACGGGAAGGCTGGAGTTCCAGAAGGACAGCGAGAACAAGAGGTTCTTGGATGCGGCCCTCAGGAAAGTGATGGTCGGCGCCGGTGCCGCAATCGGCCTGGCCGTTGTTTTTGTCGGCGGCAAGCTCATAGCCGAAAGCAAGGACAGCCCCGATGACTCTCTGGAGGCGTGACCTTGACTCACCGGCAGGCTCGCTGACCTGCTTGGATCCCCAGGGTGACGACGAACTCTCCTGTTCCCCACCCGGATGACGCCGATGCCGACCGCCTGACGACCCTGCTGGAAGATGCCGCCACGGGCCAGGCCAGTCAGGCCTGGAGCGACCTCTGGACGGAGCTTTACCACAACGGCTCCCTGGATCCCGCCGATCCGCTGGTGCTGCACACGCTGGCCGACATGGCGGAGGCCGACGAAGCCGACGTCGCGGCTTCGGCCCTCCACCTGGCCGGCGCCCTTCTCGTCCAGGCCGACCAGCGGTACGAGACCCGGAACCTCCGGCACCAAAATGCGCCGGAAGTCGCACGCCTCCTGGATGCCGCGAACCGGTGGCGGCAGGTCACCGCCGGCCGGAACGACTACTGCTGTCTGATCGAGGCGGTCCTGAACCTGGAAGGCGACATCCACTGGGCGGAGGAATTGATCTGGGGCCTCGTCAGCGAGGAATACGAGCTCGAGTGCCCCGATCCCGCAGGGTGCGCGTCGATGTGGGTGATTATCGGAGAGCGGGGCTTCTTCAGCGCGGCGGAGGACTACGCCCTGTCCGACGACGTCGAGACCTTCCCCCTCCACCCGGCCGACCCCCTCACCCTGGAAGGCCTCGGCCGGCGCCTCCACGACCTCGCCCTGGCCGACGGCCACGATCACGTCGCGCGCGCCCTGACGTATGCCTTCGGCGAGGCGACCTGCCCGGAGTGTGAGCAGCGCTTCTCCGTCGTCGGGCAGGTCGTCGCCCGTGCCGGCTGAGGACCGCGTCGGGCCGACGGAGTGCGAACCCACGACCGGTACCGGGCCGGCTGGTAGACGCGCGACGGGGCAGCCGGCAGAGCACTCCGACACGCTCCGACGCCAGACGCGGCCCCCAGGTTGCCTCAACCCGCAAATTTTTCAGATGTGGCGTACAACCATACGGCTCCTTCATGGGTCCTTCACACGCAAGCCACAGAACCCCTGGGGAGATCGTGTACCACCGCACCCGCATCAGACTCGCCGCCACCGTCGCCGCCGCCGGCATCTGCGCGCTCGGCCTCACCGCCTGCGACTCCGGCGACTCCGGCGACACCGTCACCGACAAGCCCAAGGCCAAGGCGTCGGCCAGCGCGACGACCGACGAGAAGCCGGCTGCCGAGAAGCCCGAGAAGACGGCCACCCCCGGCGTCGCCAAGGCCGGCGACACCATCGCGCTGAAGGGCCTGGAAGACGGCAGCAAGCTCGACGTCACCGTCGTCAAGGTCGCCGACCCGGCGAAGTCCAGCGACGAGTTCAGCACGCCCGGCTCCGGCAAGCGATTCGTCGGCGTCCAGTTCAAGCTGGTCAACACGGGCACCGCGGCGTACAGCGACAGCCCCGCCAACGGCGCCAAGATCACCGACACCGACGGCCAGCAGTTCCAGCCCACCTTCGCCGACATCACCGCGGGCCCCTCGATGTCCAGCGACGTGAGGCTGAAGCCCGGCGCCAAGGCGTTGGGCTGGGTCGTGTTCGAGGTCCCCAAGGGCTCCAAGACGGACACCGTCCAGTTCGCCATGAACTCCGGCATGGCCAACCAAACCGGTGAATGGAAGCTGTCCTAACCCCAACCGCCCCCGGCACCCCCCACCGCCCCGACCTCGACAACCGCCTCCCCCCGCCCCCACCAGGGCCGGCGCCACGGCGGCGCCCTCTACGACGCCCCCAGAGCTGTCGAGCGGTCGAGCCATAAGGCCCCGGACCATGACGGCGGTTTCTAGGGGTCGTCGCA
>NZ_MAXF01000245.1 GCF_001704635.1 Streptomyces sparsogenes
GACAGGGACAGTCCGGGACAGGGCCGACCGTACGGGGAGGGGGAAGGTCGCTCATGGTGCGCAGGACTCCGTCCTGACGGGGGACCGCCGGCAGCGCGCCAGGGCCCAGGCTACTTGGTCGCAAAGTCGCACAGTCCATGGACAGTTGGCCCTGCCACGAGCGGGCTGTGCGGCACGCACACAGCCTTCCACGCTCCGGATTTTCACCGCCCCGCACCGGGCGCCTTTTGTCCGATGTGCGGCTTGCTGGCCCCGCTGGTGTTCCTAGCCTCGCCGCAAAATCCGCCTCCTTACAGACTCGCGAAAGGCGGCATGACGACGACGGGTTCTGTGCCTGCCGCGTCCGTGGCGGCCCACCGTTTGTTCCGGCCGACTTGCAGCCGAGGCCATATCAGAAAGACGCTGCTCCCAGCACGACACCGACGGCGAGCCGCTGGTGTCCTCCTGACGGCTCCTGGTCGCAAGCCCGAATCCGTTTCAGGACTTCGGGCAGGCGCTTTGGCCGGCGCCCACCGATACGTCGAGTCGGCACCGTTCTCGGTACCGACTCGACGTGCTTCCTCGGCACGCGGAGACCCGGATCCGTCTCGTGCCCCGCCACCCCGCGGCGGCCCCATTAGCCATTTGGAACGCCAGAGTGTAATCGCACGATGGCGGGGCCCGGACACGGAGACCCCGTCCTGGCCCTACTCGGTCTGTACGGCCGCCAGCGGCGCTCGCTCACGCTGCGGTGGTCGGGCGATGTACGACCCGCGCCCCGGCGGCCCGGCCCGGTTCAACTTGGATCGGCGTCCCTCCCTAACTGCCCCGGGCCGGCTCGCCCCTCGAACCGGCCCGGGGCACGCGGGGAGGCGTGGCCAGCGCGCCGATCGTGGTGACCGGCTCGCCCGCACGGGCGGCCTGAGAGGCCGGGACGGGATCCTGGCACCGCCTACAGTGACCACGACCTGGTCGTAGTCCTCGAAGGCGCCGGCATCGCTGACCCTGAGCCCATCCTGGACGAGTCGCAGTGGGGTGGAGTGGCACGACAGCCCCGCCCACCAGTTCAGCGCCGCCTGATGTTCGAGGCACGGCGGGGACTGGGCAGGACCGCCCTGCCGGTCAGCCAATCAACTTGTGGAGCATGGGAACGCTGAGCCCGAAGGCTCCCAAGCCTGCGGCGACAGCCGCGGGCACGGACTTCGGTGGCTTCCTTTGCTACGCACGCTCCCCTGGTTACCCAGTCCGGGCCGCGTTCGGGCGTCGGTACCCGTATCCCATGTGCTGGGTTCCGCCCAGCCCTCGATGGCCTTCGAAACGAAGGCTCCGGTTAATCGTGTGCTGCACGCTGGATTCGGAGAACGGACCCTTGACCTGTGGAAACTGGCAATATGTCACAATAAACGAAGGTTGGGCAATCGTGGCATAAGTCTCACCACATATTCCATGCTGATGAGTCTCGCTGGGGCTCTGATCAGGCAACTTGCCGTCCGTGAAGGTGATTTGTGGGTATTTGGCTTCCATGCCTAAGAACCGTAAGCGCACATAGGATTGGTGTCGCTTCTACCGCTCGTGCCGTCCCAGCTGGAGGCACGAACACCTCCACGGCGATGGGACCGGGTCCCATGTGGACGAGGCTCCCCCGGAGCCTCGGGAAGGAGACGGTCTTGAAGACTCTGTTTCGGAGGATGATGGACCGTTGGAAGAACCACTGCCGCCCGAAGTTCACTGCGGCGCGTGTGTCGGCAGCAACTGCTGTTGCCGGGCTCGCGATCACGGTGATCGAAAAGCAGCCGTGGTTCTGAACAAAAACGAAAGGCCCTAGCTGAGGCATCAACCAGGGCCTTCGTTCAACGGTGCGAAGAGCTCTGTCCTGCGGTCCCGGGGTTGCGACCCCCGGGGGATGGAGCTCTTCGCTATTCACCCGTGAGAGTGAATCTTTCCACCCGACGGTACCACCGTGGCTTCTCCCGAGCAGTGTCTTGGCTCTCACTGAGCGGAAGAGTGAGAACCATCCACACCGGCGGTGAACAGCAGATTCGCCCTTGTGATGGCACCTCGTTATAGAAACGGTGATTCCACTCACCAGGGTGACTCCGGCATCCTTATGTCCAGCGCATCGCGATCGCGGACAGCTGCTCCACC
>NZ_MAXF01000246.1 GCF_001704635.1 Streptomyces sparsogenes
TCCTTGGGTTCCGCATCCAGTGGAAACACAAGCGAGGAACGGACAAGTGGTACGTCTACACGTTCATCGCGGACCGGCCAATCCGGTCGCTGAAGGACAGGATTCGTGCCCTGACGAGCAGGAAGTCGCAGCAGAATCCCAGGGAGGTGCTGGTCAGAATCAACCTGATCATGCGCGGTTGGGCCAACTACTTCCGGCATGCGGTCTGCAAACACACCCTGAGTAACCTGGCGAATTTTGTCTGGTGGCGGATGGTGAAATGGATGCAAACCCTGCATCGCTGGAAGCGGAAGGACGTTCGCCGGTGGCTCAAGGCTCCAGACGGGAGCTGGAAGCCGATCTCTGCGGACGGAGTCGAGTTGTTTCGATATGGCGGCGGTGCCGGTTACCCGCTACCGCTACCGGGGCAACAGGATTCCCAATCCCTGGACCTCCGCATAACCACGCACGACGGCAGAGACCGTGGAGAGCCCGTTGCGTCGTAAGGCGCACGGCGGGTTCGGCGAGCGGCCTGGGGAAACGGACCGGGAGCAATCCCGGCACCGCGTCCCAGGCCGACTCAACCCGGGCCCGGGAGGCGCCGTTGGAGACGCTGATGAGAGGTCCGACTACCGCCTGGCCTGGCGCAATGCATGGCCGCTTGCGGGCGGCAGGTCTGCATAACGTGGATGCGCGCATACGGCGCCGAAGCCCCGGCCAGCACCGCACGAACCCGTTCGGGAGGATAGGTTGGACGACATCGACGACGTGGGCGTCTTCCTCGGTCTGGACGTCGGCAAGACGGCCCACCACGGGCACGGCCTCACCCAGGCCGGCAAGAAGGTCTTCGACAAGCAGTTGCCCAACAGCGAGCCGAAGCTGCGGGCCGTCTTCGACAAGCTGGCCGCGAAGTTCGGCACCGTGCTGGTGATCGTGGACCAACCCGCCTCGATCGGAGCCCTGCCCCTGACGGTCGCCCGGGATGCCGGCTGCAAGGTCGCCTACCTGCCCGGTCTGTCCATGCGGCGGATCGCCGATCTCTACCCGGGCGAGGCGAAGACCGACGCGAAGGACGCCGCGGTGATCGCGGACGCCGCCCGGACCATGCCGCACACCCTGCGCTCGTTGGAACTGACCGACGAGATCACCGCCGAACTGACCGTGCTGGTGGGCTTCGATCAGGACCTGGCGGCCGAGGCGACCCGCACCTCGAACCGGATACGCGGCCTGCTCACCCAGTTCCACCCCAGCCTGGAGCGCGTCCTGGGCCCGCGCCTGGACCACCCCGCGGTGACCTGGCTGCTGGAACGCTACGGATCCCCAGCCGCCCTGCGGAAAGCCGGACGCCGCAAGCTGGTCGAGGTGATCCGGCCCAAGGCTCCGCGCATGTCCCAGCGGCTGATCGACGAGGTGTTCGATGCGCTCGACGAGCAGACCGTCGTGGTCCCGGGCACCGGCACCCTGGACCTGGTGATCCCCTCCCTGGCCCGTTCGCTCGCGGCCGTCCACGAACAACGACGAGCCCTGGAAGCGCAGATCGGACAGCTGCTGGAGGCTCACCCTCTTTCCGCGGTCCTGACCTCGATTTGCGGGGGTCGCGGTCAGGACCGCCGCCACCTTGCTGGTCACCGTCGGCGACGGAACCAGCTTCCCCACCGCCGCCCACCTCGCCTCCTACGCCGGCCTTGCCCCGGCGACCAAGTCGTCCGGGACCTCGATTCACGGGGAACACGCACCCAGAGGCGGCAACCGGCAGCTGAAACGAGCGATGTTCCTGTCCGCGTTCGCTGCCCTGCACGATCCCGCTTCCCGCACCTACTACGACCGATGCCGGGCCCGCGGAAAAACCCACACCCAGGCACTTCTCCGCCTGGCCCGACAACGCATCAACGTGCTGTTCGCAATGCTCCGCGACGGCACCTTCCACGAACCC
>NZ_MAXF01000247.1 GCF_001704635.1 Streptomyces sparsogenes
ACCAACGCCCACGTCATCCTGGAGCAGCCCCCCGCGCCCCCGGCCGACCCGAAAGCCACCGGCCCGGAACTCGGGGCGGATGCCGGACCGGTGCCGTGGCTCGTGTCCGGCCGGGGGCCGGCCGGGGTGCGCGGCCAGGCCGCACGGCTACGGGAGTGGCTGGCCGCGCACGAGAGCATCGACGCCGTGGACCTGGCCGGTGTCGGCCACGCGCTGGCTACCCGGCGCGCCGGGCTCGACACCCGGGCGGCGGTCGTGGCCGCGGACCGCGAAGGCTTCCTCGCCGGACTGGAGGCCATCGCGGCGGGCGACCCGGCGTCCGGTGTCGTACGCGCCACCGCGGCCGCCGACGCCCCCCAGTTGGCGTTCGTCTTCCCCGGTCAGGGGGCGCAACGGCCCGGCATGGGCCGGGAGCTGCACCGCCACCATCCCGCCTTCGCCGAGGCGTTCGACGCGGCGTGCGCGGCCGTGGACCGCGAACTCTCCGACTCGCTGCCCCACCCGCTGCGACAGGTCCTCTGGGCCGAATCCGGAAGCGAGGAGGCACAGCTGCTGGACCAGACCGTGTACGCGCAGACGGGCCTGTTCGCCTTCGAAGTGGGCCTCTACCGGCTGGTGGAGTCCTGGGGCGTGCGGCCCCGGTTCCTGGTCGGCCATTCGGTGGGCGAGATCGCCGCCGCGCATGTGGCGGGCGCGCTGTCGCTGGAGGACGCGGCGCGCATGGTCGCCGCGCGCGGCCGGCTGATGCAGGACCTGCCCGCCGAAGGCGCCATGGTGGCGGTGCAGGCCACCGCCGAGGAGGCCCGGGAACTGCCGGCCGAGTACCGGGACAGTATCGCGGTCGCCGCCGTCAACGGCCCCGACTCGGTGGTGTTCTCGGGGGACGAGGCGGCGGTGGACCGGCTGGCACAGACCTGGCGGGAGCGGGGGCGCCGGGTCAAACGGCTCAGGGTCAGCCACGCCTTCCACTCCCCGCTCATGGCCCCGATGACCGGAGCCTTCGCCGATGTGCTGGCGGATGTCTCCTTCCGGGAGCCGGAGCTGCCGGTCGTCTCGACGGTCACGGGTTCGACGGTGAGCGGCGAGTGGCAGGACTCCGGATACTGGGTGGACCAGGTCCGCTCCACCGTGCGGTTCGCCGACGCGATCGCCACGGCCGCCGCCTCCGGCGCCACCGGCTTCGTGGAGCTGGGGCCGGACACCGTGCTCTCCGGCATGGTCGAGCAGACGGTGGCCGCCCACCGGCCCGGGGCCCCCGGGCCGGTGCTGTCCGTCGGCATGCAGCGCCACGACCGGCCGCAGACCGGCACATTGGTCACCGGCCTGGCCCGGCTGGCCGTCCACGGAGTAACGGTGGACTGGAACGCCGTCTACGGGAGCGCCGCCGCCCGCTGGGACGGTTGGCACGACCTCCCCACTTACGCGTTCCAGGGCAGGCGCTACTGGGTCGCCGCCCCCGACACAGGAACCGGTGCCCAACCCATGGGAGTCGGCGCGCCCGCCGGCCCCGCCACGGAACACGCCGCCGAACACGCCACGGAACACACCGTGGAATCGGCGGCCGAAGCGGGCGCGGAAGCCACCGAGCGGCTGCTGGCTCGGCTCTCCCCGCTGTCCTCCGTCGAGCAGGAGCGCCACTTGACCAGGCTCATACGGGCCACAGCCGCCGAAGTGCTGCACTATCCGGAGGCCGAGGTGGAAGTCGACCGCGCCTTCCAAGACCTTGGCTTCAGCTCGGTGACCGCCGTGGAGCTACGAGACCGCCTGGCCGAGGCCACCGGCCTCCTCCTGCCCCCGAGTCTCGCCTTCGACCAGCCGACGATCACCGCCTTGGCCCGTCATCTGCGTGGTGA
>NZ_MAXF01000249.1 GCF_001704635.1 Streptomyces sparsogenes
CCTGCGACCCCTTGACCCCCAGCAGCGACCACTTTCCGCAACCAGCCGTAGCGTACGGTAGCGATCTGTTCAGGGTCATGCGCTCCCGTACGCCCCAGAAACACGACGTACCCCGCTCCCTCGGCCCCAAGTACCATCCTGGCACCACACCGCACGATATTCTGGTCGCACGTCGATCCTGGCGCTCGACGATGTGGAGTGAAGGAGGACGGGCTGTGAGGCGAGCCACCACCGCAGTGCTTCGCGCGAATGCCGCGACGATCCACCAGCTCGGGCGTCGCCACGGCCTGCACTGCTTCGCCCTGAGCGCCGAGCCCGGAGAGCTCGTGGCAACCCTGGACCCCGACCGCTCCTACTTCGACGTCACCAGTTTCGAGACGGACCTGTCCAGCATGCTCGGCGCCCTCGTGGAAGTCGTCCCGCGCGGCCCCGGTGTGGAGGTCGAGGAGGCCGAACCTCTGAGCGACCTGCGCGGGGCAGCGTGACCAACGCACGCACCGACCGGGAACACCGCGAACTGCTAGGCCTGACCGACGCCTCAGCAGCACTCGACCGAGCGCGCACCATCCTCCACGGGGGAACACCAAAACCAGGCGACGAGCGGCTCCTCGCTCTGGCCTACTGCATGCTCACCTTCGGTGAGATGCTCAAGCAAGCATCCCCCGGAACGGTGGTTCAGGCATACGGCGGCCCCATCGCACTACGCGACAAACTCGCTCACGTACCCCACCGTAAGCTCAATGCCGAGGTACTCGTCGCCTCCGTCGAACGAGCCACGACCGAGATCCTGCCCCTGATACAAGCCCGCATCCAGGACTTGAGCGACGTGCCCGCCTGACGCATGCCCAGACCGGCATGGGAGAACCCCATCTGGGGGGACAGGCGCATCCACAGCGAGTTCGGCGCTGCCCGACCCTGTTGCCTATTTGCTGTTTGGGCTGGTCGGGGTGTTGATCGTTGCGGCAGGCTGGTCTTCTCGTTCCCCTCGTGTTTCGCGGTTCTGGGTGGTCATGTTCCGGCGGCGGCCCAGGCGGTGAGGACGTGAAGGGTGTCTTTATTGCCGTATGGTGGTTGACCTGGGGCTTTGCGATCGCCCAAGGGTGGGCATGATCAGTGATCGTGGGTCTGCGGCTGTTTTACCTGATTTTCTGTCGACTACTGGGCTGCTTCCTGTTGCTGGGCCGCTCGACGGCCGCGAACAACGCCGAGATCCTTGCCCTTCGTCATGAGGTCGCTGTGCTTCGTCGGCAGGTACAGCGGCCGCGGCTCTCATGGGCTGATCGTGCCG
>NZ_MAXF01000025.1 GCF_001704635.1 Streptomyces sparsogenes
GCAGACCGCGCGAAGCGCTCGGCCCCCGCGAGGAGGCCCAGCGGTGACCCCTCAGATCTGCGCCCGCTGCGACCAGCCCACCAGCGAGCCGGTGACCGTCGCGGTCGAGCACGGGGCGAGCGTCGGCGGCCGCACCGTCTACGCCTGCCCCGACGAGTGCGCCGCGAGCTTCCCCCAGCAGCGCGACCCGCTCGCCGAGACCGCGGCCATGCGCCGCGCCCGAGAGCAGGGGTGGGTCCGGTGACGACCAGGGACCCCGCCGAAGAGGCGGCATGGCTCGCTGCCATCAAGCACGCCGCGGGCTGCCAGGCGTGCAAGACGCCCGGCGCCGTCTGCAGTCAGGGCGAGCAGTTGCTGCGCGCCTACGAGGCAGCCACGCGGCAGGCCCGCAAGGAGGAGGACGGAGGATGAGGCACCGCCGACCGTCCCCCGCCGAGCGGGCCGCGCTGTTCGTCTTCCGGGTCGCCCGCGCCGGCGTGGCCATGGGCGTGCCGGCCGGGCTCCTGATGCTCACCGTCGCCCTATGCGTGGCGGGCGACCCGGCCCCGTAGACCGGTGGGTCGTCGGGCGTCCGGTCCCCCCGTGCCGGAGGCGTCCGCTCGGCGGCCCACCACCTGGCCCCCGCTCCGGCCGCTCCCGACAGGTGAGGACGGCCGGCCGGAGCGGGCCTCGCCGAGCAGCACGCGCTCGGCCTCCCTGCCCCCGCCCCCGGCTGCGGTTGACCACGGTCCCTCAGCCGCGGGCGGGCCTCACCACCCATCCATTTCGAAGGAGACCCATGGACGACGACGAGCTCCTGGCGCAGATCGGCAACCTCGGCGCAGCGATCAACGCCAGCCAGGACCCGGCTCTCGACCCCCAGCTACAGGGCCTGGCGGGAAGCGCCGCCGAGCACGCTGCCGGACAACTGTCCACCGACAGCAAGCAGGAGTAGGGCCCACCGCATCACAAGCCCCCGCTCCGGTCGCCCCCTTATCGGTGAGGACGGCCGGCCGGGGCGGGCCCAGTCCCTCGACACGGATGGAGCAGCCCGTGAGCGCTTACGAGGAGTATCAAGAGAAGGCCACCGAGAAGGGACACAAAAAGGCTGGCCCCGGTGGTGACCAAGGGAACGGCAAGACGAGCGGCTGTATGGTCGTGGCCCCGGTGGCCGCCCTCTCAGCCCTGGCCGCCGCAGCGATCCGCCGGAGGTAGACCGTGCCGATCAGAACGGTACGCATGTGCACCGAGTGCGACGAGCCGCACGAGGACGAGCACGGAACGCGCTTCTTTGGCGTGCCCGCGTGGATGATCTGCCTGGCGGCGTGCGTGGCGATGCCGATAGCGCTGCTCGCCTACACGTACACCAGCCGCTGACCCGATCAGCCCGAGCCCCGCCCGCGCTGCCTCCGTGCCGTGCGGGCGGGGCTTCGTCGTCTCCGCTGTCGGTGGGTCGCCGTACCGTGGACGGCGCGCGAAGGAGGGGGCGGCACCTCCGCACAGGTGCCGCCCCCTTTGCGGGCCGGAGTCAGCGGTGGGGCTGAGGGTAGGGGCCCCGGCGTGACTCCGGTGGTCGGGGTTGCCGCCCGAGGGCGGCCACGGTGGTCGGGTTACCGCCCGAGGGCGGCGGCGCGGCCGGATTCGAGGCGGGCCACGGGGACGCGGAACGGGGAGCAGGAGACGTAGTCCAGGCCCACCTCGTGGAAGAAGTGGACGGATTCCGGGTCGCCGCCGTGTTCACCGCAGACGCCGAGCTTGAGGTCGGGGCGGGTGGCGCGGCCGGCTTCGGCGGCGCTGCGGACGAGGGAGCCGACGCCGTCCTTGTCGATGGTCTCGAAGGGGCTGACGCCGAAGATGCCCTTCTCCAGGTAGGCGGTGAAGAAGCTGGCCTCGACGTCGTCGCGGGAGAAGCCCCAGACCGTCTGGGTGAGGTCGTTGGTGCCGAAGGAGAAGAAGTCGGCGGACTCGGCGATCTGAGCGGCCGTCAGCGCGGCGCGCGGCAGCTCGATCATGGTGCCGAGGGTCAGCTTGAGGTCCACGCCCCGGGCGCGCTCGACCTCCTCGATGACCTTTTCGGCCTCCTCGCGGACGATCTCCAGTTCCTGGACCGTGCCGACCAGCGGGATCATGATCTCGGCGCGCGGATCGCCCTTGGCACCTCGGCGCTCGGCGGCGGCCTCCGCGATGGCCCGGACCTGCATGGCGAAGAGTCCGGGGATGACGAGGCCGAGGCGCACGCCGCGCAGGCCGAGCATCGGGTTCTGCTCGTGGAGGCGGTGGACGGCCTGGAGCAGGCGCAGGTCGTTCTCGTTGTGCTCCTTGCGGGACTCGGCGAGGGCGACGCGCACCGACAGCTCGGTGATGTCGGGCAGGAACTCGTGGAGCGGCGGGTCGAGGAGCCGTACGGTGACGGGCAGCCCGTCCATCGCCTCGAACAGCTCGACGAAGTCGTCCTTCTGGAGCGGCAGCAGCGCCCCGAGGGCGGCTTCCCGCTCCTCGTCGGTGTGGGCGAGGATCAGCCGCTCGACCAGTTCGCGCCGCTCGCCGAGGAACATGTGCTCGGTGCGGCACAGGCCGATGCCCTGGGCGCCGAAGCGGCGGGCGCGGGCGGCGTCCTCGGCGTTGTCGGCGTTGGCCCGCACCCGGAGCCGGCGCACCCGGTCGGCGTAGGCCATGATCCGGTGGACGGCCCGTACGAGTTCGTCGGCGTCGTCGGCGCCCGCGTGCATCCGGCCCTCGAAGTACTCGACGACCGGGGAGGGGACGACGGGGACCTCGCCCAGGTAGACCTTGCCGGAGGAGCCGTCGATCGAGATGACGTCGCCCTCCTCGATCACCAGGCCGTCCTTGCCGTCGCGGCCGGGCACCGTCATCCGGCGCCGCTTGGTGTCGACTTCGAGCTCCTCGGCGCCGCAGACACAGGTCTTGCCCATGCCGCGGGCGACGACGGCGGCGTGCGAGGTCTTGCCGCCGCGGGAGGTCAGGATGCCCTCGGCGGCGATCATGCCGTCGAGGTCGTCGGGGTTGGTCTCGCGGCGGATGAGGATGACCTTCTCGCCGGAGCGGGACCACTTGACCGCGGTGTACGAGTCGAAGACGGCCTTGCCGACGGCCGCGCCCGGCGAGGCGGCGATGCCGCGGCCGAGCTTGCGCACCGCGTCGCCGTCCGCCGCTTCCTCGTCGAAGCGCGGGAACATCAGCTGGGCGAGCTGGGCGCCGTTGACCCGCCGCAGCGCCTCGGCCTCGTCGATCAGGCCCTGGTCGACGAGCTGGGTGGCGATACGGAAGGCGGCCCCGGCGGTGCGCTTGCCGACGCGGGTCTGGAGCATCCACAGCTTGCCGCGCTCGATGGTGAACTCGATGTCGCAGAGGTCCAGGTAGTGGTTCTCGAGGATCTCCATGATCCGCATCAGCTCGTCGTACGAGCCCTTGTCGATCCGCTCCAGTTCGGCGAGCGGCACGGTGTTGCGGATCCCGGCGACGACGTCCTCGCCCTGGGCGTTCTGCAGGTAGTCGCCGTAGACGCCCTGCTGGCCGCTGGCGGGGTCGCGGGTGAAGGCGACGCCGGTGCCGGAGTCGGGGCCGAGGTTGCCGAAGACCATGGAGCAGACGTTGACGGCGGTGCCCAGGTCGTGGGGGATGCGCTCCTGGCGGCGGTAGAGCTTGGCGCGGTCGCCGTTCCACGAGTCGAAGACCGCCCGCACGGCGAGGTCCATCTGCTGCCGCGGCTCCTGCGGGAAGTCGCGGCCGGTCTCCTGGGCGACGATGTCCTTGAACTCGGTGACCAGTCGCTTGAGGTCCCCGGCGTCCAGGTCGACGTCGACGGTCACGCCCTTGGCGCGCTTGGCGTCCTCGAGCGCCTCCTCGAAGAGGTCGCCGTCCACGCCGAGCACCGTCTTGCCGAACATCTGGATGAGGCGGCGGTAGGAGTCCCAGGCGAACCGCTCGTCGCCGGCCTGGGCGGCGAGGCCCGCGACCGAGTCGTCGGAGAGGCCGATGTTGAGGACGGTGTCCATCATGCCGGGCATCGAGAACTTGGCGCCGGAGCGCACGGAGACCAGCAGCGGGTCGTCCGGCTGGCCGAGCTTCTTGCCCATCTTCCGCTCGAGGGCGTCGAGGTGCGCACTCACCTCGTCGCGCAGGGCCGGGGGCTCCTCGCCGCTGGCGAGGTAGACCTTGCAGGCCTCGGTGGTGATGGTGAAGCCCGGTGGCACGGGGAGACCGAGATTGGTCATCTCGGCCAGGTTGGCGCCCTTCCCGCCGAGCAGGTCCTTGAGATCCTTGTTGCCCTCGGTGAAGTCGTAAACGAACTTCTGCTGATCTTGTGTTTCCGGCACGGGACTCGAACTCCTCGGCTCGGCTGCCCTGACGGCGGGGAGCGTACCCAGATCGAAGGTGCCTGAGCATGTGCACTCCCCCGTCATTCGGCTGTAACCACCCGCCTGCCACGAGTTCGAAAGTCACTCGTACGAATGACGCCCCTCCCGCGTTTGATTCAAGTGTCGAATACATGCTTACGTTTCGACCACATCAAAACGCTCAGACGTCACCCTGCGTCACTATTGGTTCGGCGTGTCGAACATCCAAAAGGTGGCACGGAGTGCCATGCCTTGGAGAGGTGAGCACAGTCCCGCACCGCCGAGACCCCTCCGGATCACCGCTCATGTGAGCGAGGGGGCTATCAGAGTGGCGAGAATCACGCGCTCTGACGGGGTATCATCTCGCCTTTTGGATACAACGAGAGGGGCCCCGCTCAAACGAGCACCTCGCATGGGAATCACCTCGCATGGGAACCCCCCGAACGAGCACGCGCAACGCAGCAGGGCCCGCCGCGCGCTCGGCTATCTTCGCCGTGACGGCAATACGAGGCCACGACCCTCTCGGAGTCCTTCGTGGAAAGCGGCGAGCCACACCAGCCCGCGCCCCCGCGGCTGCTGCGCGGCGCCCGGCGGGTGCTCCTGGACAACTGGACCGGCACCTCCACGGTCCCCTCCCGCGGCCTCTACCCGCACCAGTGGAGCTGGGACTCGGCCTTCATCGCCATCGGGCTGCGCCACCTGTCGGCGCCCCGCGCCCAGCGGGAGCTGGAGACCCTGCTGAGCGCCCAATGGGGCGACGGCCGGATCCCGCACATCGTCTTCAACCCGGCGGTGCCGCTCGACGCCTACTTCCCCAGCCCCGACTTCTGGCGCTCCTCCCGCGCGGGCGCGGCCGCCGGCGCCCCCGCGGCCGTCGAGACCTCCGGCATCGTCCAGCCCCCCGTCCACGCGCTCGCCTGCCTGCTGGTGCACCGCGCCGACCCCCGGACCTCGGCCCGCCGCGGCTTCCTGGCCCGGCTGTACCCCAAGCTCGCCGCCTGGCACCGCTATCTGACCGAGGCCCGCGACCTGGGCGGCCACGGGCTGGTGGCCGTGGTCCACCCCTGGGAGCCCGGCATGGACAACAGCCCCTGCTGGGACGCCCCGCTGAAGCGGATCGAGCCCGCCGCGCCCGGCACCTTCCGCCGCGCCGACCTCCACCACGGCGCCGCCGCCGACCGGCCCACCGACCTGGACTACGGCCGCTATGTGCGGCTCGCCGCCGACTACCGGGACCGCGGCTACCGCGACGACGGGCCGCCGCCCGCCTTCGCCGTGGAGGACCCGGGCGTCAACGCCCTGCTGATCGCCTCCGAACACGCGCTGGCCGAGATCGCCACCGCCGTCGGCGCCGCCCCGGCACCCCACCGGGCGCGAGCCCGGCGGCTCACCGACGCGCTGGTGAAGCGGCTGTGGGACCCGGCCACCGGGCTGTTCCTCTGCCGCGACCTGCGCGACGACACGCTGATCCCCGAGCGCGGCGCGGCCGGCCTGCTGCCCCTGATCGTCCCCGGCCTGCCGCCCGCCCTCGCCGCCCACCTCATCCGCACCGCGACGGGCCCCCACTTCGGCCTGGGCGCCGCCGCGCGCCTCGTCCCCAGCTACGACCTGCTGGGCGCCGCCTTCGACGCGTCCCGCTACTGGCGCGGCCCCGCCTGGTTCAACGTGAACTGGCTGGTCGAACGCGGCCTGCGGCTGCACGGCGCCGCACCCCTGGCCGACACCCTGCGCTCCGCCGCCCTCGAGGTGGCCGTCTCCTCCGGCTTCGCCGAGTACGTCGACCCGTACACGGGCCAGGCGCGCGGCACCCGGAACTTCAGCTGGACGGCGGCGCTGGCCCTCGACCTGCTGGTGGCCTCGGGCGGGGCGGGCGCGGAGCCGGTGGCGTGGGACCGCGAGACGGCTGCCGTGGAGGCGGGCGGCACGGACTGACCTCGGGCTATTCCTCCTGATCGTCGTCCGTCGACCACAAGGCGGCCAAGGCCTCGCGGGTGGCGACCGTGCGGTCGTGCTCCTCCCCCAGGACTCGCTCGCTGATCTCGAGCACCGCGCGCCACTCGGCCTCGGCCTCGTCGAGGCGGCCGAGGCCCTTGAGGGCAAAGGCGAGGTTATGGCGGGTGGAGAGGGTACCTGGGTCCTCCTCCCCCAGGACGCGCTGCCGCCCCCGCAAGGTCTCTCGGATCTCCGTCTCGGCCTCCGAGAACCGGCCCAGCTCGTTGAGCACATAGCCGAGGCCGTGCCGGGCGTTGAGCGTCATATCGGCCTCCGCGCCCAGAGTCCGGGTGCGCCCCTCCACCACCTGGCGGAGCAGCGGCTCGGCCTCCTCGTAACGCTTCTGGTCGCGCAGCAGGAGGGCCAGTTGGACCCGCGTCCTCAGCGCGCTCGGATCGTCCCGCCCCCGCGCCCGGGCCTCCGCCTCCACGGTCACGCGGTACTCCTCCTCGGCCTCTTCCAGACGCCCGAGGTCCCTCAGGACCCCGGCACGGTTGTAGCGCGTCACCAGCGTCTCCAGGGCATCCGCTCCCAGTACCCGAATCCGGCCCTGGAGCACCCGGTCGAACTCCTCCAACGCCTCCTCGTGCCGCCCGGCCGTCCTCATGCTGCTCGCCAGGTACCGCCGGGTGGTGAGGGTGCCGGCATGTTCCGCCCCCAGCACCGCGGTCTGCCGCTCCGCAAGCTCTCGGAGGGCCGACTGCGCTTCGTCGTACCGCCGTTGATCGTCCAGCAGGGCCGCTTGCAGACGCAGTGCGCCCAGCGACTCCTCGTGCCACTCCCCGACCGCGGCGACCGACTCCTCCACCAGCGTGCCGATCTCGGCTTCCGCCTCGGTGTACCGGCCGAGGCTGCGCAGCCCGTCGATGCGCCTGCGACGTGCCGTACGCACCCGCCAGTGGCCGGGACCCAAATCCGCGGACGCCCTGTCGACCAACTCGCGCCACACCGGCTCCGCCTCTTCGTCGTGCTCCCGCGCCGCCAGGAGGTCACCCAACGTCCAGAGTGCCCTGAACAGCGCGTGGTCCGCGGTCGATTCGGCCGAGCGGCATTCCTCCACCATCGCGCGCGCCTCGGCCTCGGCCTCGTCGTACCGCCCCAGCTGCCGCAACGCGGCGACCAGCCAGGCACGTCCGTTGATGGTGTCGAAATGCCGAGGGCCCTTCAGCTCACGTTGGCCGCGTGCCGCGGCGCGGAACTCCCGCTCGGCCTCCTCCCTCCGGTGCAGATTCAGCAGGAGGGTCCCCCGCATCCGGCGCAGCCGCAGTACCGTCGCTCGGACGTCACCCTCCGAGCGCCGCTCCCACGCCTCGATCAGCGTGCGGCACTCGTCCTCCGCCGCCGCCGTCCGCCCGGCGTCGTCCAGCAGATCGACGAGGTAGTCGCGGGCGAAGAGCGTGTAGTCGTGCTCCTCTCCATGGGCTCTCCTGGAGATCTCGACCACCGCACGCAACTCTCGCTCCGCCTGGTCGTGCTCTCCCAACTGGTTGAGGGTGAGCGCCAGATGTCCGCGGAGGTCTCTGGATTCCAGGTCCTCGAAGGAGGCCAGTGCCGCGAGTTGCTCCCGCGCCACGTCACGCAGCTCGTTTGCGTACCCCCGCCACCCGGCCTTGACGAGTTCCCGGGCCAGGTCCGGCAGGGTGCGCACCCCCGACCAGCCGGTGTCAGTCCGCTTGCCGGCCTCGCCCAGCACCTTCTCAACCCATTCGCGCACCGTCCTCGGCAGGCCCTCCTCCGCCGCGATCCGCCGCACCACCGCGATCAGCGGCGGCTGGACGCGCTCGGAGGTGTAGGAGCGGGCAGGGGGCCCGGCGGCCGGTTCGGCCGGCCGCCTCGCGGGCTCCTCCGGCTCCGGCGAGGGCCGGTCGTCCGGGGGCTGCTCCGGAAGCCCCAGCCGTCGCAGCAGCTCGGGGGACGCCGCGGCGAAGGGGCGGGCCTCCTCGGCGACCCGGGAGTCGCCCTGGTCGCCCACCAGCCTGGCACGGAACTCGGGGCCGCCGCCCTGGCGGTGCAGCAGGAACTCGGTGACCCGCGCCGCCGTTTCCAGCGCGTCCGCCGTCCGGACCGCGTCCAGGAGCAGATCCGCGACCCCGGGATGGAACTCGTACTCGTCCGCGCCGCCCTCCCGGCCCCGCAGCAACCCGCCCAGGAACACCTCGGCGAGCTGCGCCGGGTGGAAGCGCTCGCCGCGTTCGGCGGCCGCCTGGTGGATCAGCCGCATCACCGGGAGCGTCAGCGGCCAAACGGTGGCCAGTGCCCCGGCCAGGCGCTGGCTCTCGGGAGAGGCCGCGGCCCGGAAGCGGCGCAGCCGCTCCTCGGCGGACGGCGCGGGGACGGGGGCCGTGGCCGGCGCGGTCACCGGTTTCTCGGCCCCTTCGAGCAGCATCACCGACAGCAGGGCGCTGCCGTCCCCCGTACCGGTGAGCGTCGCCCAGGCGCCCAGCTCGCCCTCGGCCAGCTCCAGCACGGGCACCGGAGTGCCCTCGTACCGGACGAGGCCGCGCGGCAGCACCGGATGGCGCACGGACAGCGCACGGCCGGGTGCGCCCTCCCGGCCACCGGCTTCGACCAGGAGCCGCTGGGTGGGCATTCCCCGCTCCGGCCACATCCGCGCCGGCAGCGGCTGGAGGACCGCCACGGGCGAGTGGCGGGCCCAGCGGTGGAGGAGGCGGGGAATCGCGCCGCTGCGCCATGCCGGGCCCACCCCGTCGGAGAGGACCAGCATCACCGTACGGCCGGAGATGTCGGTGAGCTGGCGTGCGGTGCGACGCGGGGCGCCGGGGGCGTACGGGCGCGCGGTGAGCACCGGTTCCAGGTCCGGGGCGCTGTCCAGGCCGTAGGTCCGGACGGAGCGGAAGGCTCCCTGTCGCTCCAGCAGGCCGCGCACCTCGGTGGCCAGTTGCCGCCAGAGCACCATCGAGGGGCCGTCGTCCACGATGAGCGCCGCGCTCAGCCGACGCTCCGGGCGCGGGCGCAGCACCACATCGGGAAGAGCGGTTTCGGCGATCCAGGCGGCGGTGGCGGCCTCGTCCATGTGGAAGGAGGTGCGGGAGGGCACGCTCCGCCGCAGCGGCCGCAGCGCGCGGGACAGCCCGCGCGCCGTGGGGAGCGCCCGTACGCCCCTGACGCCGACCGTGCGCGCCGGGCGGGTCGCGGCGGGACGGGCGGCTCCGGGTGAGAAGAGCCCGACGGGGGCGCTGCGCTCGGGCTCGGGTTCGCCGGCGGTGTGCTCCCCGGCGCGGCGGTGCGGGACGCCCTTGCCCTCGTCACCGCCGTCAGCCTCCTCGGAGGCGGGGCGGGCGCCGCCCGTGGACCGTGCCCGCCCGTCGCCGTCCCCCGCCGACGGGGTCGGTGCGGTGGTGGCGGCGAACCACAGGACGTCGCGCAGCTCCACCTCGGAGAGCTCGACCCCCGCGTCCTCCAGCAGGGCGCACAGCCGCTGGATCATTACGCGTCGACTTCGTTCAGCGAGCGGAACAGCTTGTCGAGGACGTCGTGGTCCACCCGCACCCCGGAGGCCCTCAGCCGGACCGCGTTGAGCAGCTGATCGGTGGCCAGCTCCCGCTCGTTCCGCAGGCCCACGAAGTGGGTGATCAGCTCCTGGGCCCGCGCGCCGACCTCCTCACCCAGATGCATGGTGACGATCCGCTGGAGCTGCTGCTCGTCGGGGTGTTTGAGGTCGAGTCGTACGCAACGGCGCAGAAAGGCGGGAGGGAACTCGCGCTCGCCGTTGCTGGTGATGACGACGACGGGGAAGATCCGGCAGCCCACCCTGCCACCGGTGATGCCCACCCTCTGGCGGGAGCCGGTGACCTGCACCGGGACCGTCTTTTCCGCCCCGAGGCGGGCCAGTTCGGGGATCTCGAACTCGCCGTCCTCGAAGACCGTGAGCAGGTCGTTGGGCAGATCCACATCGCCCTTGTCGAGCTCGTCGATGAGCAGCACGCGCGGCCGCCTCTCGTCCGGCAGCAGCGCGGTGCCGAGCGGGCCGAGCCGCAGGTAGTCGCCGATGTCCGGCTCGGGTCCGGTGGGCTCTTCGGCGCGCTGCCGGAGGGAGGCCTCGCGCAGCCGGCCCACCGCGTCGTACGAGTAGAGGCCCTCGGTGAGCGTGGAGCGGCTGTTGACCGGCCAGTGCAGCACCTCGCCGAGTTTGAGCTCCTGCGCGACGGCGCGGGCCAGGGTCGACTTACCGGTGCCGGGCGGGCCGGTGACCAGCAGCGGGCGGTGGAGGTGCAGCGCCATGTTGACGACGTCGCGGTCCTCTTCGGAGATCAGGTACGGCAGCCGTCCCCGGGACCGGCGCGGCGAGTCGTCGCCGAAGCGCCGCCACGGCGGTGCGGTGGGCCAGGCCTCCACGTCATGGGGCTCGGTGTCCCCGCCCTGGAAGAGTCTCCAGTCCTGTGCCATCGTCTTCTCTCTCCTCAGGGTGCCGACAGGTGGAGCCGTTCCGGGAGCGGCCGGTGGGGATCGTCCCACAGCAGGGCCACGTGTCTGCCCGGGTGGCTCTCGTCGGCCTCGCTCGCCGAACGGAGCCTGCGCAGGTACTGGGGCAGGGACTTCAGCTGCTCGGCGCCGCCCAGCAGGGGCTCCAGTTCGGCCTCCGCCTCCGCCAGTTCCCGGGCCTTGTGCCAGACCATCACCGGGACTCCGCCGTACAGACAGGCTGTGAAGACCTCTGCCCGGGCTCGCGCCGGAGTGGTCATCACCACGCCCGGTATGTCGTCGCGCGCCTGTAGGGCTCCGTAGACGAGCCTGCTCTTGTCCAGGTGGCCGGGCAGCCGGTAAAGATCGCCGGCGCTCGCCCCGTCGACCCGCTCCCATCGCCGCATCCACAGGTGGCGCTGGACCTCTCGGAGCTCGCCGCAGCGCACGACCACGGGGAAGTCGGTGCCGAGGGAACGCTCGAAGGGGCCGGACGCGCCGAGCTGCCAGCAGTGCACGTCGAGCTCCAGGTCGGTGGGCTCCACGAAGAACTCCACCAGGGTCTCCTGAACGCGAGCGTGCCTGAGCAGGAGGTCGTCCAGGCCGCGCTGTATCTCCTCGACGGTCGAGGGGGTGTCGACCTTCGCCAGCGAGACGACCTCGTCGCCACGCCGCGACCAGACCTCATAGGCGCGCCGCTGGCCGGGGCCGCTCGGCCCGAGTCGTATCTGCAGCCGCTCGTCCACGGGTCCGGCCGCCCGGGCCCGGGCCGCCCGGTCCTCGGCTTCGGCGCGCCGGTCGTGCAAGGCTCCCTCCAGCCCCAGCCGGATGGCGCACCGCAGCGACCAGTCACGCAGATCGACCACCGGAGGGCCGTCGGCGGCGGCCGCGAACCGCTCGACCGCGCGAAGCAACTGCGGAAGCTGGTGGGGGCCGCAGGTCAGCTCTTCGAGCGCGTCGGCCAGGGGCGCCGGGACGGAGGCGGCGGGGAGGAACACGCCGGGGATCTCGGCACGGGCGGCCCCGGCGAAGTCGTCCATGGCAGCTGGGCTCAATTCGCCCAGCAGGCCCACAAGTTCATCGTACTCCGGGCAGGTGAGCCACTGCCCGGGCTGGAGGACGAAGCATGCCTCGCGGGCCAGGGAGAGGATCGGTTCATCGGGCAGGGCCTCGCCGAGCGCGGCCAGGAGGGTCGCCGCTCCGTGACGGTGGCGCAGCGCCCAGTCGACCATGGCGTCCGTCGAGAGTTCCGCCGACGAGGGCGGCTCCTCGCCGAACGCGCCGCACAGCCGCGCGGCTACGCCCGCACGGCTGCCGGGGAAGGGGTCGCACAGCCGTCCGACTTCCAGAAGCAGTTGCCGCCGCGCGCGGCGGCGCGTCGGGTCGGATGGCCGTGGGGCCCAGGTGTACTCGCGCTCCCGCTGCCGCCAGTTGCTGACGGACACGGTGGGGAGCTGTCTGCTCCCCTCGTCCTCGCTCAGCCGGAGGAACTCGTCGTCGACCCCCTGCCACACCCGGTCGAGGTCCGGCGTCGCCCCGCCACCGGAGGCCGCGTGGAGCTGCCGTAAGAGCACGGAGGTGAACAGGCCGACGCGCTGTTGGTTCTTGGTGACACCCCCCGCCTGGCAGGCCCGCATCCAGAAGATCTGGCGGTCGTCGATGGTCTGCGGCTCAGTGGTGAGCGTGTCCGGGGTGTCGGCCAGCTCATGGGTGCCGGCGGGGAGGGCCTCACGACAGGCGTCGATGACGACCGTGACCCTGTCCACACCGGAGGAATACGGCAGACAGTCCGTCCGCAGCAGGTGGACCAGATTCTCCGCGTCCAGCCCCTGGAGATCCGTGTCATGGGTCTCGGGATACAGCAGGCTCCACCGGCCGCCCCGCGCCTGCACGCCGTGCCCGGCCCAGTAGACCCACAGCCAGTCCCCGTCGATCTCGCGCAGTCCCTCCCGGAAGACCTTGCGCACATCGGCGCGGTCCGCCGGCCGGTAGGCGGGGTGCACCGCCTCCAGAGCCGCCTTGTTGTGCCCCAGGGGGGAGGCCAGCAGCTGGATGTTCTCCGCGGGGACGCCCTGTCCGGTCAGCCATTTCCACATCCCGATGGCGTCGTGCACCGGGCCGTCGAGGTTCAGGCCGTCGCCGCCGTTGTACTGCTCGACCGCCACGATCACGGCATGGGTGCGGCTCCAGTCGTGTGTCACCTGCGTCACCGCGGCAGCTCCGGGGCCAGCAGTTCGTACAGCCGCTGGTGGGCGAAGTACGAGGTGTGGGCGCGCGGAAAGGGCTGGCGGGTGTTGACGCGCAGGTCGGTGACCCGGTCGGGGAAGACCTTCTCGCCGACGAAGCCGAGCAGGTCGTGCTCGTCGTAGACGTTGATCCAGCGGGGGAAGGTGTCGGGCAGCGGCTCGTCGCGGCGCAGGGAGGTCAGCGCGTCCAGCTCGTAGAGGAACGGCGCCTGCGAGCCGACCGTCACCAGCAGCCCGACCTCCGGCGGCGGCTCGGTGGCGTCCGCGAGGAGATCGACACAGGCGATACCGCCGAGGCTGTGGGCGAGCAGTACGACCGGCCCCCCACCGCTCTCGGCGGCCTCGCGCACCGCCGTGCGGATCGCGGCCCGCACACCGGCACCGCGCACCTGGTAGCGGAGGATGTCGCCACTGGCCGGGACGGATCCGCCTGTGATCCGACCGCGATAGCGGTGGGCCAGCGAAGAGATCGGTGACAGGTAGGAGTTGAGCGCCCGCACGGCGATGCCCTTCGCCGCGCCGGCGACGGCTCCGCCCCGGTCGGTGCCGCCCAGCTGGTCGGTGAGCGCGCCGACGAGAGTGTCCCGGTCGGCGCCGTCCACGGGCAGCGGTTCGCCGGCGCCCTGCGGGCCCTCGGCCGACCGGACGGCCAGGGCGTAGACGGCGCGGGCCGCGATCCCCTCGATGCCGTCGGCCGGCGGCGTGCCTACCAGGGAGCGGGAGATCTCGTGGGCGACACGGCCGCCGGCCGCGCCGAGATGCGGCGCGAGATCGGCGGCCAGCTCGCCCAGGCCGCCCTCAGCGTCCGCCACGGCCCCGAGGCTCAGCCCGCGCACCTTGTCGGCGGTGTCCTGCCAGGGGTCCCGGCGCCCGGGCGTGTAGCCGACGCGCGCCACCCCGCCCCGCCGTGCCTTCGCGGCCTCCGCGTACTCCCGGAGCTCGGCGAGCGGATCGGCCTCCAGCAACGCCCAGACGGCCAGCGGGTCGTCCTCGTCCAGCGGGCCGTCGCCGCCGACACCCCGGTTCCGCGTCCGCACCGGGATGGACACACCACCGAGCCCCAGCGCGGCACCGTGCTCCTCGCCCCAGAAGCAGCGGAGGACCCGGACATCGGCTCTCACCCGCCCCAGGCCGCTTGTCACCCGCGCGAAACTCTTCTCATAAGACGCGGCCCGGACCCCCGTGCCATGGACGAAGACGACGCTTGTCACCGATCCCCCCAGACCGTCCAGCTCCCCGCTGGGACCACGAACCCATCACTGTAACGTGTCATGCCCTCACAGGACCGGGTCACCCGCCGGGTGTGTCGCGGCCCCGGTCACCCGCCCGAGGTGTCCAGCTCCGCGTCCGCGCTGACGCCCGCGCAGTCGTACGGGTCGTCCAGCCAGCCGTCGGGCAGGACGACCCGGTTGCGGCCGGAGGTGCGGCCGCGCGGGCCGTCCGCGCCCGCCGGCCACTCCTGGTCCAGGTCCAGCTCGGCGAGGAGGGCGTCGAGCTCGGCCAGGGAGGAGGTGATCGCCAGGCGCTTGCGCATCTCGGAGCCCACCGAGAAGCCCTTGGTGTACCAGGCGACGTGCTTGCGGAAGTCGATGACGCCGCGCTCCTCGTCCTCCAGCCACTCGGCCAGCAGCTCGGCGTGGCGCCGCATGACCGCCGCGACCTCCCTGAGGGTGGGCCGGGCCGGTGCGCCGCCGCCCTCGAAGGCCGCGACCAGGTCGCCGAACAGCCACGGCCGGCCCAGGCAGCCGCGCCCCACGACCACGCCGTCGCAGCCCGTCTCGCGCATCATGCGCATGGCGTCGTCCGCCGACCAGATGTCGCCGTTGCCCAGCACCGGGATCTCGGGGACGGACTCCTTCAGCCGGGCGATGGCGTCCCAGTCGGCCGTGCCGCCGTAGTGCTGCGCCGCCGTACGGCCGTGCAGGGCGATGGCCGTCACGCCCTCCTCCACCGCGATGCGGCCCGCGTCGAGGTAGGTGATGTGGTCGTCGTCGATGCCCTTGCGCATCTTCATCGTCACCGGCAGCGAGCCGGCGCCGGTCACGGCCTCGCGCAGGATCGAGCGCAGCAGGTTGCGCTTGTACGGGAGCGCCGAGCCGCCGCCCTTGCGGGTGACCTTGGGGACCGGGCAGCCGAAGTTCAGGTCGATGTGGTCGGCCAGGTCCTCGTCGACGATCATCCGTACGGCCTTGCCGACGGTCACCGGGTCCACGCCGTACAGCTGGATGGAGCGGGGCTTCTCGGAGCCGTCGAAGTGGATCAGCCGCATGGTCTTGGCGTCGCGCTCGACCAGCGCCCGCGTCGTGATCATCTCGCTGACGAACAGCCCCTTGCCCCCGCTGAACTCGCGGCAGAGGGTGCGGAACGGCGCGTTGGTGATCCCGGCCATGGGCGCGAGCACCACCGGCGGGGTCACCGTGTGCGGTCCGATCTGCAGCTGCGTGGCGGTCATGGAAGGGGCGTCCTCGGGTATCTCTCGGGTATGCGGTCAGGGCGGCGGACTTCTCATTGTCCCGCACGCCCGGACCCGGATGCGCCGGGCCCGGATGACGGCCCGACCCGGATGCGCCGGACCGGATGACGGCCCGGCCCGGATTGTGGATGTAGCGTTCAAACATGCCTGAGCTGAGCCACCGCCGGCGCATGCTCGTGCTGGCGATCTGCTGCATGAGCCTGCTGCTCGTCAGCCTCGACAACACGGTCCTCAATGTCGCCCTGCCCTCGATGCGGCGTGAGCTGCACGCCTCCGTCTCCGGGATGCAGTGGACGATCGACGCGTACACGCTGGTCGTCGCCGCGCTGCTGATGCTCGCGGGCTCGACGGCGGACCGGGTCGGGCGCAAGCGCACCTTCCAGACCGGCCTGGTGGTCTTCACCCTCGGCTCCGCGCTGTGCAGCCTCGCGCCGAACCTGGAGGCGCTGGTGGCCTTCCGGATGGTGCAGGCGGTCGGCGGCTCGATGCTCAACCCCGTCGCGATGTCGGTCATCGCCAACACCTTCACCGAGCCCAAGGAGCGGGCCCGGGCGATCGGGGTGTGGGGCGGGGTCGTCGGCATCAGCATGGCGGCCGGGCCGCTGGTGGGCGGGGTGCTGGTGCAGTCGGTCGGCTGGCGCTCGATCTTCTGGCTCAATCTGCCGATAGGGCTCGCGGCCGTGATGCTGACCGCCCGGTACGTGCCCGAGTCGCGCGCCCCGCGGCCGCGCCGGGCCGATCCGGTGGGCCAGCTCCTGGTGATCACGCTGCTCGGCTCGCTCACGTACGCCATCATCGAGGCGCCCGACCGGGGCTGGGGCTCGCCGCTGATCGCCGTGTGCGCCGCGGTCGCGGCCGGCTCGCTGGCCGGGCTCGTGGCGTACGAGCGCCGCCGCGCCGAGCCGCTGATCGAGCTGCGCTTCTTCCACAGCGTGCCCTTCAGCGGGGCCACGGTCATAGCGGTGAGCGCCTTCGCGGCGCTGAGCGGCTTCCTGTTCCTGAACACGCTGTACCTCCAGGACGCGCGCGGGCTCAACGCGCTGCACGCCGGGCTGTGGATGCTGCCGATGGCGGCCATGTGCTTCGTGTTCGCGCCGCTGTCCGGGCGGCTGGTCGGCAGCCGCGGGCCGCGGCTGCCGCTGCTGCTGGCCGGGGCGGCGATGGGGATGAGCGGGGTGCTGTTCGCGGCCTTCGACGCCCAGGCCACCGACGGCCTGCTGCTGGCCGGGTATGTGCTGTTCGGCATCGGCTTCGGCCTGGTCAACGCGCCCATCACCAACACGGCGGTGTCCGGCATGCCGCGCACCCAGGCCGGGGTCGCGGCCGCCGTGGCCTCCACCAGCCGCCAGGTGGGCGCCTCGCTGGGAGTCGCGGTGATCGGCGCGGTGCTGTCCTCCGGGGCGTCGGGCAGCGCCGCCCGCTTCACCGAGGCGGCCCGCCCCGCCTGGTGGATCATCGCCGGGTGCGGGGCCGCCGTGCTGCTGCTCGGGGTGGTGACCACGGGCCGCTGGGCGGCCGCCACCGCCCGGCGCGCCGCCACGCTCTTCGGCGACGAGGAGCGCGCGCCCGCTCAGACCTCGGCGAGCACCAGCGCGTGAAGCTTCTCCAGGCGCTCGTGCGACTCGCCGTCCACCGGGGTGTAGACCGTCACCTTCGGTCCCGGGTTCGGGCCGGTCCACAGGGTGGTGGCGGTGAGCCGGAGCAGGCCCACCCGCGCCTGGCGGAAGACCTTGACCTTGTTGCTCGGCCGCAGCACCTCGTGCCGGGCCCAGACCTCGCGGAACTCGGGCGAGGCGTCCTGGCACCGCTTCAGCAGCGCCTTCCACGCCGGCTCGGCCAGGTGCTCGGCCATCGAGGCCCGGTACTTGGCGGCCATTCCCCGGATCGTCTCCTCCCGGTCGGCCATGCTGTCGCGCCAGCCGGGGTGGGTGAGGGCCAGCCACAGACAGTTGCGGTCCTCCGGGGGCACCGCGTCCATGTCACACAGCAGCCGCCCGTAGGTGCGGTTGTACGCGACGATGTCGAACCGCGAGTTCTGCACACAGGCCGGGAACGGCTCGAGCTGCTCCAGCATCAGCCGCAGCGCGGGCGTCACGCCCGTGCACTCGTTGCCGGGGCTCGGATCCACGGCCCCCGCCAGCGCGAACAGGTGCTCGCGCTCGCTGCGGTCCAGCAGCAGCGCGCGGGCGATGGAGTCGAGGACCTGCGCGGAGACGTGGATGTCCCTCGCCTGTTCGAGCCACGTGTACCAGGTGACCCCCACCGCGGCGAGCTGGGCGACCTCCTCGCGGCGCAGCCCGGGCGTGCGCCTGCGCGGGCCGCGCACCAGGCCGACCTGCTCGGGGGTGATCCGCTCGCGCCGGCTGCGCAGGAACGCCGCCAGCTCGCCCCGGCGCACGTCCCCGTCTGCGGGCCGTACGGCGGTCACGGACTGTACGGCGGTCTCCTGCACCATCGTGGTCATGGCTCCAGGGTGCCGGAAGACTCAGCCGGTTGCCAGGTAGTTCTGGTACCAGGATAAGAACACTCTGGTACCCGTCTGAGCGGGGCGGGATCGTCGTATCCGTGAGCCAGACAACCCTCCGTACCCAGAACCCCGCCCCCGCGGAAACCAGAACCCCGACCGGCGCCGGCGGCGCGCTGACCGCCCTCGGGCTGTTCACCGTCCTGCTCGGCGGGTCCCTCCCCCTCATCGACTTCTTCATCGTCAACGTCGCCCTGCCCGCCATGGACCGCGATCTGAACGCGGGCCCCGCGCTGCTGGAGCTGGTGGTCGCCGGGTACGGCGTCGCGTACGCCGTGCTGCTGGTCCTCGGCGGCCGGCTGGGCGACACCTTCGGCCGGCGCAGGCTCTTCCTCGCCGGAATGGCCGCCTTCGGGCTGACCTCCCTCGTCTGCGGTCTGGCGCCGGACGCGTGGAGCCTGGTGGCGGGCCGGGTGGCGCAGGGCGCCTCGGCGGCGCTGCTGCTCCCCCAGGTGCTCGCGACGATCCACTCCACCACCTCCGGGCCGCGCCGCGCCCGCGCGGTGAGCCTGTACGGCGCCACGGCCGGCCTGGCCATGGTGGCCGGGCAGATCCTCGGCGGTGTGCTGGTGGCCGCCGACCTCGCGGGCACCGGGTGGCGCGCGGTCTTCCTGGTCAATGTGCCGGTCGCGCTGGCCGGGCTGGTCCTCGCGGCCCGTACGGTGCCGGAGACCCGCTCCGAGCGGCCCGCGCCGGTCGATGTGCCGGGCACCGGGCTGCTGGCCCTCGCCCTGGTGGCGCTGCTGCTGCCGCTGACCGAGGGCCGCGCGGCGGGCTGGCCGCTGTGGACCTGGCTGCTGCTGGGCACCTTCCCCGTCGCGGCCGCCGCCTTCTACGCCGTCGAGCGGCGCCTGGAGTCCCGCGGGCGCGTCCCGCTGCTGCCGCCGAGCCTGTTCGCGCTGCGCGGGCTGCGCCGGGGCCTGCTGATGATCCTGCCGTTCGGCGTGGGCTTCGGCGGCTTCATGTTCGTCATCGCGGTCGCCCTGCAGCAGGGCCTGCGCTACGGGCCCGTCGAGGCCGGCCTGGCGCTCACGCCGATGGCCGTGACCTTCTTCGTGGCCTCGCTGATGGGGCCGCGCCTGGTGAGCCGCTACGGCGGCCGGGTGGTGACGGCGGGGGCGGTGATCCAGGCCGTGGGCCTCGTGCTGCTGATGCTGGCCGTCCACCGGGGCTGGACCGACCTGTCGCTGACCGACCTGCTCCCCGGCATCGCGGTGGCCGGCTTCGGCCAGGGGCTGCAGCTTCCGGTGTTGATCCGCAGCGTCCTCGCCGAGGTCCCCGCCGAGCGGGCCGGGGTCGGCAGCGGCGTGATGGTCACCACCCAGCAGTCGGCGCTGGCCCTGGGCGTGGCCACGCTCGGCACGCTCTTCGTCTCGCTGGCCCCGTCCGTGGGCATGGGGGACGCGCTGGTCAGGACGCTGGCCCTGCAGCTCGCGGCGATCGTGGTGACCGGGCTGCTGAGCCTGCGGCTGCCGCGGGCGCTGGGGTGAGCGGGCGGCCCGGCCCTCACCCCGGGCCGGGGAAGCGCCCCGGGCCCGCCCCTCGGCCAGCACCCTCACCCTGATGCCTCACCCCACGCGCCTCGCTGCCTCACCCCACGCCGAGAAAGCGCAGCACCGCCAGCACCCGCCGGTGGTCGCCGTCCGCCACCGGCAGGTCGAGCTTCACGAAGATGCTGTTGATGTGCTTGGCCACCGCCGACTCGCTGATCACCAGCCCCTCCGCGATCCCCGCGTTGGACCGCCCCTGGGCCATCGCCTCCAGGACCTCACGCTCGCGCGGGGTGAGCCGGTCGAGCGGGTCGCGGTGGCGGCGGACCAGGAGTTGGGCGACGACCTGGGGGTCGAGGGCGGTGCCGCCGGAGGCGACGCGGCGCAAAGCGGCGATGAAGTCCTCGACGTCCGCGACCCGTTGCTTGAGCAGATAGCCGATTCCGCTGGTGTGCGCGGTCAGCAGGTCGGCGGCGTACCGCTCCTCCACGTACTGGGACAGCAGCAGCACCGCCGTGTCCGGCCACTGGCGCCGGATCAGCAGCGCGGCGTGCACGCCCTCGTCGGTGAAGCCGGGCGGCATCCGGACGTCGACGACGGCGATGTCCGGGCGGTGCTCCTCGACGGCCGCGAGCAGCCCGTCCGCGTCGTCCGTCTCCGCCGCGACCTCGAACCCCGCGGTCTGCAGGACCTTCACCAGGCCGATCCGCAGCAGGACCGAGTCCTCGGCGATCACAGCACGCACGGCAACTCCACGGTGATGACGGTCGGGCCCCCGCGGGGGCTGCTGAGGTCGAACGTCCCGTCCACGGAGCCCACGCGCCCCACGAGCCCCGTAAGGCCGCTGCCCCGGCCGGGATCGGCACCGCCGACCCCGTCGTCGGCGATGACCACCCGCAGTATCTCGCCCGTCCGTACGACCGTGACCTCGGCCTCCGTGGCCCGCGCGTGCTTGGTGACGTTGGCCAGCGACTCGGAGACCACGAAGTAGGCGACGGCCTCGACGGTGGGCGCGGGGCGCTCGGGGAGGTCGACGCGCAGCCGCACGGGGAGCGTGGCACGGGCGGCGAGGCCGGACAGGGCGGCGTCGAGCCCGCGGTCGTCGAGGACGGCCGGGTGCAGCCCGCGCACCAGGTTGTTCAGCTCCTCGATGGCTTCCTTGGCCTCCCGGTGCGCCTCGTCGATGACCTTGCGGGCCTCTTCGGGCAGGTCGCTGAGCGTGGCCTTGGCGAGGCCCAGGTTGACCGCCATGGAGACGAGGCGCTGCTGGGCGCCGTCGTGCAGGTCGCGTTCGATGCGGCGGCGTTCGGCGTCGGCCGCGTCGACCGTGCCCGCGCGGCGCTCGGTCAGGTCCTCGACCCGGCGCTCCAGCTCCTTGGCCGGGTCGGGGCCCAGCATCGCGGTGGCGAGGCGGACGTCGAGCCGGGCGAGGGCGCCGATGAGCCAGTACGCGACAGCCAGCAGGGCCAGGCCGAGCGCGGTGAGATACGCCTCCACCACGGTGGTCGGCAAGAACTTCGGCCGCCCGACCAGCGGTCTCCAGAGGAACACGGTCGCGCCCTCCAGCCCCACCACGGCGAGGATCCAGGCCAGCAGCCCGCCGCAGGCGATGGCCGGCGCGGCGAGCAGGTTGTAGCGCACCTGCCACCCCCAGCGCGCCGGGCCGGGGATGTCGACACCGCGCAGGGCCGCGAAGCGGCGCCGCTGCGTCCGGGTGAACGCCGGGCTGAGGGCGGCCAGGGCACCGACCGGCAGGGCGACGTTGAGCAGGACGGCCGGCAGGGACGCGGCCTGGTCGTAGATCAGCCAGGGCACGCTCATCACCAGCAGGGCGAGGAACTGCACGGCTATGCCCGCGAGCCCGAATACCGCGTCGCGCCGCAGCCGCTCGAGCGCTGCTCGCGGCGCGGTGGGGAGTCTCATGCGGCGACCTTAAACCGCAGCTCGGGACGCGTCGTTCACGCCCGTACCCGGATCGGGGGTGCACCTAGTGCCACCCCCGTTCGGCAACCCGCGTTACCGACAGGGGCGGTCGCGCCGAGGAGGCTGGTGGACGTGCCCGGGGAGCAGCCGCACCCCGCCGGGCCGGAAGGAGAACAGCTCGATGACCGCCCTGTACGCCCCCGCCTCGACGGCCCCCGCGCCCCCGGCCCGTGCCGCTCGCGCGGACCGCGTCACGCCCCGCCGCCGGGGCCGGCTCGGCCGCCGTTTCCGGGTGGAGTGGGTGCTGCTGGGCAGCGGAGCGGCGCTGCTCCCCTGGCTCGTCGTCCTGGCGACGACGCTGCCGCCCACGGCGCGGGTGGGCCACTGGAACGCGGCGTGGGCGGGCCTGGACGCGCTGGAGGCGCTCGGGCTGCTGGCCACCGGCCTGCTGCGGCGCCGGGGCGACGGCCGCCACCGCCTCACCGCGGCGGCGACCTGCGCGCTGCTGGTGGTGGACGCGTGGTTCGACACCGTGACGGCGGCCCCGGGAGCCGAGCTGTGCGCGGCCCTGGCCATGGCGGTGTGCGCGGAGCTGCCGCTGGCGGCGGTGTGCGCGGCGCTGGCCCTGAGGAAGGCCCCCGGCGCGGACCTCGGGCGACGGTGACCTCGCGTGACGGTCACCTCGCGTGACGGTGACCTCGGGCGACGGTGGCCTCAGGTCCGGGAGGTGGCCCACCACAGGACGACCGCCGCGATCAGGAAGCAGATCGTCATCGTCCACATCACCTGCCGCCGCGCCCGCGCGTCGGCCGTCATGGTCGGGCTGCCGACCGCGCCGTGGGCCTGGGCGAGGTGATCGAGGCCCTTGTGCCGGGCGCCGCCGTAGGTGATCTGCTCCTCCCAGTCGCAGTGCAGACACTCGAGCATCCGCCGCTGCCGCGCGCCGTATCCGTAGCTCACCTCGAAGACGGTGCCGTCCTCCCGGGTGGCGGTGATGTGATGCGTCACACCTCGCATGTCTCCAGAACCCCCGTTCCCGCAGAACCACGGCGAACAGCCGCGGAAAAGAGCCACAGAAAGAAAAGAGCCACAGAAGGTGACGGGCCCTGGCGCCGCGGCAGTCTACCCGCGGCGCCAGGGCCCGTCCCGGCCTGATCGCCTGACGACCCGCCCTGATCAGCAGCCGATCAGTCGGCCGCCCAGGTAGGACTGGATCTGGTCGAGGGAGACCCGCTCCTGCTTCATCGTGTCGCGCTCGCGCACGGTCACCGCGTTGTCGTCGAGGGTGTCGAAGTCGACGGTGACGCAGAAGGGCGTGCCGATCTCGTCCTGGCGGCGGTAGCGGCGGCCGATCGCGCCCGCGTCGTCGAACTCGATGTTCCAGTTCTTGCGCAGGTCAGCCGCGAGCCCCTTGGCCTTCGGGGAGAGCTGCGGGTTGCGGGACAGCGGCAGCACGGCGACCTTGACCGGCGCGAGGCGCGAGTCGAGCCGCAGCACGGTGCGCTTCTCCATCTTGCCCTTGGCGTTGGGCGCCTCGTCCTCGACGTACGCGTCGAGGAGGAAGGCCAGCATCGCGCGGCCCACGCCGGCCGCCGGCTCGATGACGTACGGCGTCCAGCGCTCGCCGGCCTCCTGGTCGAAGTACGACAGGTCCTGGCCGGAGGCCTGGGAGTGGGCCTTCAGGTCGTAGTCGGTGCGGTTGGCCACGCCCTCCAGCTCGCCCCACTCCGAGCCGCCGAAGTTGAAGCGGTACTCGATGTCGGCGGTGCGCTTGGAGTAGTGGGAGAGCTTCTCCTTGGCGTGCTCGTACCAGCGGATGTTGGCCTCCTGGAGGCCGAGGTCGCGGTACCAGTTCCAGCGCTGCTCCATCCAGTACTCGTGCCAGGTCTCGTCCTCGCCCGGCTTGACGAAGAACTCCATCTCCATCTGCTCGAACTCACGGGTGCGGAAGATGAAGTTGCCCGGCGTGATCTCGTTGCGGAAGGACTTGCCGATCTGGGCGATGCCGAAGGGCGGCTTGCGGCGCGAGGTCTGCTGGACGGCCAGGAAGTTGGTGAAGATGCCCTGGGCGGTCTCGGGGCGCAGGTAGGCGACCGAGCCGGAGTCCTGGGTCGGGCCGAGGTGGGTGGAGAGCAGGCCGGAGAACTGCTTGGGCTCGGTGAAGCTGCCCTTGGTGCCGCAGTGCGGGCAGTTGAGGTCCGCCAGGCCGTTCTCGGGCAGCCGGCCGTGCTTGGCCTCGTACGCCTCCTCCAGGTGGTCCGCGCGGAACCGCTTGTGGCAGGAGGTGCACTCGGTCAGCGGGTCGGTGAAGGTGGCGACGTGGCCGGACGCCTCCCAGACCTCGCGGGCGAGGATCACCGACGAGTCGAGACCGACCACGTCGTCGCGCGAGGTGACCATCGAACGCCACCACTGGCGCTTGATGTTCTCCTTCAGCTCAACGCCGAGCGGTCCGTAGTCCCAGGCGGCCCGCTGCCCGCCGTAGATCTCGCTGGACGGGTAGACGAAGCCACGGCGCTTGCTCAGGCTGACGATTGTGTCGATCTTGTCGGCGGCCACGGTGCTCTCTTCATTGATGACGGCTGATGACGACGGATGGATGGACGACAAAGCGAATGCTTCAGGTTACCGGCGGCGGCACCCCTCGGATCAAATCGGTAAGCGAAGCGATCAGGAATCAGATCGTTGTTGACAATCGTTTCCAACTTTGTTGAAAATGAGAGTCATGAACATACGCCGCTCCACCCTTCCGGCCGCTGTCGCCGGCGCCGCCGTCCTCGGCCTCGCCGCGACGCTCACAGCCTGCTCCGCCAACGAGACGGACGGCCGTACGGACGGCAAACTCGATGTGGTGGCGTCGTTCTACCCCATGCAGTTCCTCGCCGAGCGGATCGGCGGCGGACACGTCCATGTGTCCAGTTTGACCAAGCCCGGCACGGAACCGCACGACCTGGACATCAGCGCCCGGCAGACCGCGCGGCTCAGCGAGGCCGGCCTGGTCGTCTATCTCAAGGGGCTCCAGCCGGCCGTCGACCAGGCCGTCACCCAGGCGGAGCCGAAGCACGTGGCCGACGCGGCCTCGTTCACCACCCTGGAGGACCACGGTACCGACGTGGAGGGCGACGAGCACGGGCACGACGAGCACGCCCACTCCGGCGAGGACGCCGGCGCCGACCCGCACATCTGGCTGGATCCGGTCCGTTACGCCCAGGTCGCCGAGGGTGTCGGCAAGGCGCTGCGGGAGGCCGACCCCGACCACGCCGCCGCCTACAAGAAGAACACCGCCGCGCTCGTCAAGCAGCTCCGCGCGCTGGACGACGAGTTCAAGACGGGTCTGAAGAACCGCACCTCGGACACCTTCGTCACCACCCACGCCGCCTTCGGCTACCTCGCCGAGCGCTACGGTCTGCACCAGGAGGCCATCTCCGGGCTCGACCCGGAGTCCGAGCCGAGCCCTGCCAGGATCAGGGAGCTGCACTCGGTCGCGAAGAAGGAGAAGGTGAGCACCATCTTCTTCGAGACACTGGTGAGCGACAAGACCGCCAAGACGCTGGCGGGCGATCTGCACCTGCGCACGGATGTGCTCGACCCGATCGAGGGCATCGGCAAGAAGTCCAAGGGCGACGACTACCTCGAGGTCATGCGGGCGAACCTCGCGGCGCTCGAAAAGGCCCTGGGTGCCAGATGACGCCTGCCCGCGGCCTCGGCCGTGACCGCGACCGCGACCGGGCCAGCAGCTCGATCAGCTACGGAGGAAGCCGCATGAGGCCGGAACCCGACATATCCGCCGGCGCCGCCCCGAGCACCGAGGCCCGCGCCGACGACACCCCCGGGAAAACCTCCGCCGAGACCCCTGCCCAAACTTCCGCCGAGGCCCCTGCCCGGGCCTCCGCCGAGGCCCCGCCGGTGATCTCCCTGCGCGGGGCCACCGCCTCGCTCGGCGGCCGCCCCGTGCTGCGCGGCGTGGACCTGACCGTACGGCGCGGCGAGGTCGTCGCGCTGCTGGGCGCCAACGGCTCGGGCAAGTCCACGGCGGTGCGCTCCGTCGTCGGCCAGGTGCCGCTGTCCGGCGGCGAGCTGCGGCTGTTCGACACCCCCAGCCGCCGCTTCCGCGACTGGGCCCGCGTCGGCTACGTACCGCAGCGCACCACCGCCGCCAGCGGCGTCCCCGCGACCGTCCGCGAGGTGGTCTCCGCCGGGCGGCTGGCCCGCAGACGGCTGGCTCCGCCGCGCGCGGCCGACCGGGCGGCGGTGCGGCGGGCGCTGGAGCTGGTCGGGATGGCCGACCGCGCCAAGGACCCGGTGGGCGCCCTGTCCGGCGGCCAGCACCAGCGGGTGCTGATCGCCCGGGCGCTGGCCGGCGAGCCCGAGCTGCTGATCATGGACGAGCCGATGGCCGGGGTGGACCTGGCCAGCCAGGAGATCCTCGCCGACACGCTGCGCGAGCAGGTCGCCCGGGGCGCCACCGTGCTGCTGGTCCTCCACGAGCTGGGCCCGCTGGAGCCGCTGATCGACCGCGCGGTGGTGCTGCGCGACGGCTGCGTGGTCCACGACGGCCCGCCGCCCAAGGCCGTCGGCCAGCACGCCCTGCCCGGCCACGACCACGTACACCCGCACGCGGCACACGACGCCGAACCGATCCGGACGGGACTGCTGACCTGACATGCTGGAGATCCTCGACTACGCGTTCATGCAGCGGGCCCTGATCGCCGCCGCCCTGGTCGGCATCACCGCCCCCGCCGTCGGCATCTACCTCGTCCAGCGCCGCCAGGCGATCATGGGCGACGGCATCGGCCACGTCGCGCTCACCGGTGTCGCGCTCGGCTTCCTGACCGGCGCGAACCCGGTGTGGACGGCCGTCGCGGTCTCCGCCCTCGGCGCGATCCTCATGGAGCTGATCCGCTGGTACGGCAAGACGCGCGGCGACCTGGCCCTCGCGATGCTCTTCTACGGCGGCATGGCCGGCGGCGTGCTGCTGATCAACCTCTCGCCGACCGGCTCCAACGCCAACCTCACCACGTACCTCTTCGGCTCGATCACCACCGTCTCGCGCGAGGACGTCACCGCGATCACCTGCCTGGCCGCCTTCGTGGTGCTGATCACCCTCGGGCTGCGCCGCCAGCTGTTCGCGGTCTGCCAGGACGAGGAGTTCGCGCGCGTGACCGGCCTGCCGGTGCGCACCCTCAACCTGCTGCTGGCCGTCACCGCCGCCGTCACCGTCACCGTCGCCATGCGCGTCGTCGGCCTGCTGCTGGTCAGCGCCCTGATGGTGGTCCCGGTCGCGGCCGCCCAGCAGGCCACGCGCGGCTTCGCGATGACCCTGGCCCTCGCCGTCGCCATCGGCGTCGTGGTGACGCTCTCCGGCACGGTCTTCTCCTTCTACGAGGACGTCCCGCCCGGCGCCAGCATCGTCGTCCTGGCCATCGCCGTCTTCGCCGCGACCACCGCCCTCGCGGCGCCACTCGCGCGAAGGCGCGCCCGCAGGGCCGCCGCCGAGGCCGAGGAGCCCTGCGCCCTTCCGCTCCCCGGCGCCCGCGCGGCCGCACCGGCCCCGGGTGCCACTGGGGCGGGTGGGCCGGACGATGTCCTGGTCTAGCCCGCCCGGTCGGCTTTCCCTGGCACAATGGCCAGGCGAACGCGCGACGTACGGGCAGGCGACGAGCAGGCGATGTTGAGGAGGCAACTGTGGTGACCGCGGGTCCCCCAGTACGCGGCCGGGCCACCAGGCAGCGCGCGGCGGTAGCGGCGGCGCTGGACGAGGTGGACGAGTTCCGCAGTGCGCAGGAGCTCCACGACATGCTCAAGCACCGCGGCGACTCCGTCGGCCTGACCACGGTCTACCGCACGCTCCAGTCCCTCGCCGACGCGGGCGAGGTCGACGTCCTGCGCACCACCGACGGCGAGGCCGTCTACCGCCGCTGCAGCAGCGGTGAGCACCACCACCACCTGGTCTGCCGCTCCTGCGGCAAGGCGGTCGAGGTGGAGGGCCCGGCCGTGGAGAAGTGGGCCGACGCGATCGCCGCGGAGCACGGCTTCGTGGACGTCGCCCACACGATCGAGATCTTCGGCACCTGCGGCGACTGCGCGGCGGCGGCGCGCGAGGCGTAGCGCCCGGGCAGGCTCACCGCTTGAGGTAGGCCAGCACGGCCAGGACCCGGCGGTTGTCGTCGGCGGACGGCTCGATCCGCAGCTTGTCGAAGATGCTCGCGGTGTGCTTGGCGACCGCGCTCTCGCTGATGTGCAGGGTGTGCGCGATGGCGGCGTTCGACCGGCCCTCGGCCATCAGTTTCAGCACGTCGTGTTCGCGCGGGGTCAGGCTCCCGGTCCGTCCCCTGGCGTCGCTGCGGGCCAGCAGCTTGGCGATGACCTGCGGATCCATGACCGTGCCACCCGCCGCGACGGTGCGCACCGCGTCGATGAACTGCCCGGTGTGGGTGACCCGGTCCTTGAGCAGATAGCCGATGCCGCCCTCGCCTCCGGCCAGCAGCTCATGGGCGTAGAGCTGGTCGACGTACTGGGACAGGACGAGCACCGGCAGGGCGGGGCGGCTGCGGCGGGCCTCCAGGGCGGCCCGCAGGCCCTCGTCGGTGTGGGTGGGCGGCAGCCGGATGTCGACCACGGCGACATCCAGGTCCTCCTCGCGCAGCGCGCGCAGCAGCGCCGGGCCGTTGTCCACGTCGGCGATCACCTCGCAGCCGTGCTCCCGCAGGGTGCGGATCAGACCGTCCCTGAGCAGGAAGAGGTCTTCGGCGAGGACGACACGCACGGAATCTCCAGGGTCACGGTGGTCGGGCCGCCCGGCGGGCTGTGCAGGGCGAGAGTGCCGTCGAAGGTACCCAACCGGCGCCGGACGCCGTGCAGTCCGGTCCCCCGGGACGGATCCGCGCCGCCCCGGCCGTCGTCGGTGACCGTGACCCGCAGCCGCGCGGCCTCGTGCGTCAGCGCGATGCGCACTTCCTGGGCGCCGGAGTGCTTGGCCGCGTTGGCGAGCAGTTCGCCGACCGCGAAGTAGGCGGCGGACTCGACCGCGGCCGGGAGCCGGCCGGGCAGCCGGGCCTCGACGTGGACGTCGAGGAAGCTGTCCAGCGCCAGGGACCGTACGGCGTCGCCGAGCCCCCGGTCGGCGAGCACCGGGGGCTGGATGCCGTGGACCAGGTCGCGCAGGTCCTGGAGCGCCCGCGCGGACGTCTCGCGCACCTCCAGGAGCAGCGCGCGGGCGGCCCTGACGCGCGCGCCGTCGATGTGGTCGGCGCCGTCGGTGTTGTCGTCGGTGTCCCCGCTGCCGTCAGTGCCATCGGCGCCCAGCAGCCGGGTCGCCTCGTCCAGCGTCATGCCGAGGGCGACCAGCCTGGCCTGGGCGCCGTCGTGCAGGTCCCGCTCGATGCGGCGCAGCTCGGCCGCCTGCGCGTCCAGCGCCTCGTCACGGATGTCGGTGAGCCGCTCGACGCGCCGGGCCAGTTCGGTGCTGCGCGGCGCGGACAGCAGCCGGCGGCTCCAGCGGCCGTGCAGCGCGAGCACGCGCGGGGCGAGGCGCAGGCCCGCCGCGATGAACACCAGGCCGAGGGCCAGCGCGGCGAGCATGGTCGGGGTGGAGCGTACGGGGATGAAGGCGTACCAGTTGCCGTCGCCGAGGTGGCGCCAGACGAACGGCTGCACCAGCGCGCCGAACGCGCCGTACTCGACGAGGGCGAGCGGCAGCGCGACCAGCAGCCCGCCGAGCCACGGCTCCAGCCACGCCCATCGCAGATCGCGCCAGAACCCCTCGTCGCCGAGGACCGCGGCCGCCCGCCGACGGGGCCGCTCTGCCCGCTCGGCCTGCTCGACCCGCTCGGCGTGCTCGACCCGCTCGACCCGCTCGTCGGCGAGCGGCTCCGGCGGGCTGATCGCCGTACCCGTCCAGCGGGCGGCCCAGGAGCGGTAGCGGTCGGAGAGCCGGCGCAGGGCGGTTGCGGCGGGCGGCAGCAGCCGGAACCCGGCCCCGATCGGGAGCAGCAGCAGCGCGCCGATCACCAGCGCCCCGACGCCGGCCACCGCGAAGCCCGCCAGCCCGAGCAGCTGGCACCGGCCGAGGGCAAGCCCGCCGCGTACGCCCCGTGTGCCCCCCATGCCCCGCCCGCCCCGCTTCTCGCTCCCGCCGCATCAGCGCCCCGAGGGCGCCACGGCGGGGATCGTAGCCGCCGGTGCCCGGCGCACCCACGGCACCGCCGCCACCAGGCAGGCCGCCCCGAAGAGGACCATGGGCAGCACCGCGCCCGACTCCTCGTCCATGAACAGGAGCATGCCCAGGTTGATCAGGGTGTGGAAGCCGCCCGCCAGCAGCAGCCGGTTGGCCCGTACGCGCTCCAGGCCGAGCCCCAGGACCACCGACATGGCCACCGTGGCCAGCAGGAACCCGGCCGCGTACGCCGGGGCCTGGACGAACACCTGCACATGCCACACCCCCCACACCACGCCCACGGCGGCCGAGGCGGCGAGCGGGCCGAAACGGGTCCGCAGGAGGGGCTGGAAGAAGCAGCGCCAGCCGATCTCCTCACCACACGCGCCGACCAGCTGCGCCACCACGATCAGCGCGAAGGGGTGGTCGAGGGTGCGCGGGTCGGTGGCGTGGGCGTCGCCGGTCGCCAGGGCGTACGCGCCCGCGCTCAGCGCGGTGATCAGCAGCGCGGTGGCGAGCAGCGGCAGCGCGCGGCCCGCACCGTACGGCGCGGGGCCGGGGCCGTACGCCGGGGAGTCCGCTGTGGCGTCCGCCGCCCGGCCCGGCAACGCCCCGGCGAGCAGGGCCCGCACCCCGCCGGGCCACAGCAGCGCCACCGCCGCCACCCCCAGCGCGGGCCCGAACTGGGTCAGCTGGATGACCTCGTCCGGTATCCCCGTCGCGGGCTGCGCCGCGCCCAACGCCCCCGCCGCCACGAACGTGACCGCGAGGAACAGCCCCGCTTTCGCCTTCCACTTGTGCCGCATGCCGCCAGCCCCCGATCGGGTCGTACCGAATGTTCGTCGCTGCCGACGATGCCGGTCGGGGAGCCGGCGGACACTGCACCTGGTTGCCGAACGGGGTGTATCCAGATGCACCCCCCTGGGACCGGAAGCACTGCTTCCTGCGCGGGGCGCCCCCGGCTCGTGACAATCCACATGCGGAGCCCCCCGGCCGGCCAGTACGGTCACGGGCATGACGAACACGGAGACGGACTGGCTCCGGCTCAACCGTGAGAACTGGGACGACAGGGTCCGCATTCACGCGGACAGCGAGTTCTACGACCTGCCCGGATTCCGAGCAGGCGCGTCCACGCTGCGTCCGTTCGAACTCGACGAGGTCGGCGAGGTGTCCGGCAAGCGCCTTGTGCACCTCCAGTGCCACATGGGCCAGGACACCCTGTCGTGGGCACGCCGTGGCGCAGAGGTCACCGGCCTGGACTTCTCCAGCGCCGCCGTCCGGACCGCTCGCACCCTGGCCGAGGACATCGGCATGGCGGACCGCGCGCGGTTCGTCGTCTCGGACGTCTATGAAGCGCCCACGGCCCTGGGCGGGGAGCGCTTCGACATCGTCTACACCGGCCTCGGAGCCCTGGTCTGGCTCCCGGACCTGCCCCGCTGGGCCGGCGTGGTGTCCTCCCTGCTGAAGGACGGCGGATTCGTCTACCTCGCGGAATTCCACCCGCTCACCGAGCTGTTGGGCGAGGACGGCAAGAGCCTGGAACACGACTACTTCCAGACCCGGCCCGAGACCTACGACTTCCCGCACACCTACACCGACGGCCCGCAGCTCACCAAGACGCTCTCGGTCCAGTGGCAGCATCCGCTCGGGGAAGTGGTGACCGCACTGGCACAGGCCGGGCTCCGCGTCGAGTTCCTGCACGAGCACGCCACCATGCTCTTCCAGCGCTATCCGGTGCTGGAGCCTTGCGGGAACGGGGAGTACCGCTTCCCGGCCGGGCACCCCCGTCTCCCGTTGATGTACTCGATCCGTGCGACCAAGGCCGCCTGACGCGGCCGGGGGCCGACGCCGGGGTTTGCGGTGAGTATGGGACAACGACACGCCGTGGCGTCGGCGTGTCGTTGTCCCATACTCACCGCAAACCCACGAAAGGCGCGGTCGTTACGGCGGTGGCGTCATGACACCGGTGCGGCCTGCCTCTCCAGGGCGGAGCGCATGAAGTGGCAGCGGTCGTACGAGAGGCGCCGCATCCACAGGACCCAGGAGCAGAGGCCGGCCGTGAAGGCCACGTAGACCAGCGGGAAGAGCCAGGAGCCGTTGACCACCCCGAGCACGAGGAGGCCGACCGCCACCAGGCCCATGAAGCCCAGCCAGTAGGGCAGCCACCGGCCCGCCCGCTCCATCCGCCTCAGGTGGTCCGCGACGAGCCGCCGCATGGCCTCCCGCTCCTCGGGGTCGCTCGGCACCTCGCGGTGCCGGAGCTTGCGGTTGAGCTCGGCCAGTCCGCGTACGTCGGTGCCGGACGCGCGGCGGGCCCTGCGGCGCTGCGCGGCCACGATCGCGATGCCGATGGCGGCGTACAGCACGCCGTGAGCCACCCAGGAGGCCGGAGGCTCGTCCCGGCGCACCACGGCGGAGATTCCCACACCCAGCAGAACGATCAGGACCGCCTGAGCGGTCAGACTGCGGTCGAGCCAGCGCTTCAAGCCGCGCACGACACGCACCTCCTCGGGATCGACGGGTTACCGCTGTGGCTTTCCGCGTACCCCGTCAACGCCCGTCCGCACAGGACGACGACGGCCGGTGCCACCGTCCGTGAGGGCGGCGGCACCGGCCGTCAGGAGTCCGTGTCAGCGCGGGCCCTCCTGGGAGCCGTCCTTCTTCTCCGGTTCGTTCGGGATCGCCCCGCCGAAGCGGCGGTCCCGCGAGGCGTACTCCAGGCACGCGCGCCACAGGTCGCGGCGGTCGAAGTCCGGCCAGAGGACGTCCTGGTAGACCATCTCGGCGTAGGCGCTCTGCCAGATCAGGTAGTTGGAGGTGCGCTGCTCGCCCGAGGGCCGCAGGAACAGGTCCACATCCGGCATGTCGGGGTAGTAGAGGTACTTCGCGAAGGTCTTCTCGTTGACCTTCGACGGGTCGAGCCGCCCCGCCCGCACGTCCTCCGCCAGCGCCTTCGCCGCGTCCGCGATCTCCGCCCGGCCGCCGTAGTTCATGCAGAAGTACATGGTCATGGCGTCGTTGTCCTTGGTCTGCTCCTGCGCGACCTGGAGCTCCTGGGCCACCGACTTCCACAGCTTCGGCATCCGCCCCGCCCAGCGGATGCGGACGCCCATCTCGTCCATCTCGTCGCGGCGGCGGCGGATGACGTCCCGGTTGAAGTTCATCAGGAAGCGGACCTCGTCGGGCGAGCGCTTCCAGTTCTCGGTGGAGAAGGCGTACAGGGACAGGTTCTTGACCCCGATCTCCAGACAGCCCTTGAGCACGTCCAGGACCACGCCCTCGCCCACCTTGTGCCCCTCGGTACGCGGCAGCCCGCGCTCCTTGGCCCACCGGCCGTTGCCGTCCATGACCACGGCCACGTGCCGGGGCACCAGCTCACCGGGGATCTTCGGCGGGCGGGCACCCGAGGGGTGCGGCTCCGGGGCCCGGTACTCGCGCCGCTGTCGGCCCAGAATCCCGCGTCGTGCCATGTGCCTGCCGTCTCCCTCTGAATGCTTCCGCGTGTCTATTTCTCTACGTACCGCAGCGACCGAAGTCCCCGCTCCAGGTGCCAGTGCAGATACGCCGCCACCAGCCCGCTGCCCTCCCGGGCGTGCCGGGCCTCGCACGCGTCCGCCGTCTCCCAGTCCCCGGTCAGCAGCGCGCCCAGCAGCGTCAGCGACTCCGCCGAGGGTACGACGCTTCCGGGCACCCGGCACTCCCCGCAGATCACCCCGCCCGCGCCCACCGAGAAGAACCGGTTGGGCCCGGGCATGCCGCACTTCGCGCAGTCGTCGAAACTCGGCGCGTAACCGTTGACGGCGAGGGAGCGGAGGAGGAAGGCGTCCAGGATGAGATGCGGCGCGTGCTCCCCGGAAGCGAGGGTGCGCAGCGCGCCGACCAGCAACAGATACTGCTGCACGGCGGGCTCGCCCTCGTGGTCGGTGAACCGCTCGGCGGTCTCCAGCATCGCCGTACCGGCGGTGTAGCGGGCGTAGTCGGTGACGATCGCGCCGCCGTACGGAGCGATGGTCTCACTCTGCGTGCACAGCGGGAGCCCCCGGCCGACCAGCTCGCCGCCCCCGCGCGAGAAGAACTGCACGTCGACATGGCTGAACGGCTCCAGCCGAGCCCCGAACTTCGACTTCGTCCGCCGCACCCCCCGGGCCACGGCCCGTACCCGGCCGTGACCCCGGGTGAGCAGCGTGATGATCCGGTCCGCCTCGCCCAGCTTCTGGGTGCGCAGCACGATGCCGTCGTCGCGGAACAGACTCATGGCGCTCATTCTCCATGACGACGGACTCCGCGGAGTACCGAGGACCCCGCTCAGGCGGTGGCGAAGTGGGCGATGAGCGCCGTCGCGATCGGCTCGACCACCTCCGGGGCGATCATGTGGCCCATGTCCTGGATCATCAGCAGCCGTGCCCCGGCGATCGCCTCCGCGATCAGCGGCCCGTGTCCGGGTTTGGCCGGTTCGCAGGTGCCCTCGACGACCAGGGTGGGCGCCTGCACCTTGACCAGCGCGCCGACGGGTTCGAACTCCAGGTCGGCCATTCCGGCGAGCCGGTGGTTGGCCATGGTGCGCGGGTCACGGGCGCGGTCGAACAGCAGCTCCTCCAGGCGCCGCTGGGCGTCCTCGTCGAACGGCAGCGCTGTTCCGTTCATCACCCTGGCCGTCGCGATCTGGAAGTCGATGGCCTCGGCGCGGGTGCTGGGCGGCGCGGCCGTCAGGGCGGCCCGGAAGAACTCGATGAACTCCGGCCGCGGCTCCGGCAGGCTGCCCGCCGGCTGCGGTTCGCCGAGCAGGGCACGGGTCAGCACCTGTCCCTCGCGGGCACCGAGCGGGGAGGAGCCGATCACCGTGAGGGTGGCCACCCGCTCGGGGTGGTCCGCGGCGATCCACTGGGCGAGCAGGCCGCCCGCGGAGTGGCCGACCACGTGCGCCCGGTCGATGCCGAGGGCATCCAGCAGGCCGAGCGCGTCGTCCTTGAGCGCCGCCCAGGTGTAGGGGTGGGTCTCGAAGTCCCGGGCCGTGGACCGGCCGACGTCCCGGTGGTCGTAGCGGATGACCCGGTAGCCGGCGGCCGCGATGCACCCCACGAACTCGTCGGGCCACAGCAGGCCCTGGGTCATCGAGCCCATGATGAGCAACACCGGCGGATGGGAGGGGTCGCCGAACTCCTCCGTCCACAGCTCGATGTCGCCGACCGTGACCAGTCGTCCTTCTGCCGTCATCTGTGTCGCTCTTCTTTCGTCGCTTCTCTCGTTGACGGGGACAACTGTGCCGGGGCGGGCCACCGGTGCCATCCGTAGGACCACTGGTGACGACCACTGGTGGCGGCTACTGAAGCAGCAGCCTGGCCAGCTCCGCGCGCGAGCTGATGCCCAGCTTCGGGTAGACCTTGTACAGGTGGTACTCCACGGTGCGGGGGCTGAGGAACAGCTGGGCCGCGACCTCCCGGTTGGACGCGCCCTGGGCCACCAGCCGTGCGATCCGCAGCTCCTGCGGGGTGAGCGCGGCGAGCGCGTCCGGCGCCGGGCGGTCGGCGCTCTCCCCCGCGGCCCGCAGCTCGCCCCGCGCGCGCCGCTCCCACGGTTCGGCCGCCAGCCGCTGGAAGACCTCCATGGCCTGGCGCAGATGCCCTCTGGCCTCCCCGACCCGGCGGGCGCGGCGCAGCCGTTCGCCCAGCAGCAGCGCGGTACGGGCCTGGTCGTACGCGGCGCCGCTGTCGGCGGCGAGGTGCCCGAGCGCCTCGTACAGCAGCGACACGGCCGTGTCGTCCTCGGCGACCAGCGCACGGCAGCGGGCCAGCAGCGCCCGGGAGCGCCCCGAGGCCGCGTGCGCCGACCACCGCTCCAGGAAGGCCACCGCGGCGCGGGCGGCGGCCTCGTCCCCGGCGGCCACGGCGGCCTCGACCCGGTCGGCGACCGATCCCCATACGACGACGGGGGCCCCGGCGCCCGGGCCCGCGTCGGCCAGCGCGGTCAGCCGCTCATGCGCCTGGGCGAACCGGCCGAGGCCGAGGTCGAGGACGCCGAGGGCGTAGGAGGCCACGCCGACGCGCAGCCCGAGCCGGTGCGGAATGGCAATGGCCAGGGCCTGTCGGGCATGCGTGTGGCAGGCGTCCTCCTCGCCGCGCACCGCGGCGCAGACCGCGAGGTTGGCCAGGTGCGCGGCCGCGGAGTTGCTGATGCCCGCCTCCCTGGCGAGCGCCAGCCCTTCCGTGGACAGGGCGACGCTCAGGGCGAACCGGCTGTTCATCCGCTCCGCGGTGGCGGCGTTCTCCAGGACGACGGGCAACGTGCCCGCCATCCCGGACACCCGGGCGACCTCACCGGCCCGAGCCCCGTACGCGGCCGCGGCGTCCCCTTCGCCGAGCAGACTGGCGGCGGCCGCCGCCCACAGCAGGGTGGCTGCCTCGCCCGTGTCGTCCGGGACGGCCGCCAGGGCCCGTCTGAGCAGCGGCACCCCGCGTTCGGGGTCCCCGCCCTGCAGGGCACCCGCCCCGGCCAGGACATCGCGCGTGAACGCGTCCGCGGAACCGGGCGGTGGGGGCTCGGAGAGGGCCTCGGCACGCCGGCCGATGCGCACGGTGGCGTCGTTGTCGCCCACGTTGGCCGCGGCCTCGGCGGCGTCCGCGAGCAGTTCGAGCCGGTCGGGTGCCCGGTCCGCCGCGGCGAGGAAGATGCGCAGCGCCTCGGCCGCGTCCCCGGAGTTGAGCGCGAAGCGGCCGCGAAGCTGAGCGAGTTCGGCCAGCAGGCCAGGGTCCTCCGCGGTCTCACCGGCCGCCGCGAGCGCGCTGTGCGCCTGGCCCGGCCGCCCGCCGAGCCAGGCCGCCACGGCCGCGTCGGTCAGTCGGCGGGCCCGGGCGGCGGGGTCGGGCGTCAGCCGCGCGGCGCGGGTCAGGGCATCGGCGGCGTCCGCGTAGCCGCCCCGGGCGCGGGCCCGGCCGGCAGCGGCGGCCAGGTCCGCGGCGATCTCCTCGTCGGGGCCGATGGCCACGGCGGCCAGGTGCCCTGCCCGGCGGTCCGCGTCGCCCGCCGCCCCGAGGACCGCGGCCAGCGCCTCATGGGCGGCGCGCCGGTCCGCCGGGCTCGCGGCGGCGTGCACCGCCGAGCGGATCAGCGGGTGCCGGAAGGTGATCGCGGCAGGCCCGGCCACCACCAGGCCGGCGGCCTCGGCCGGCTCCAGGGCGCGCTCCGGGGCCCCGAGCCGGGCGGCGGCGGCCAGCACCACGCGGGGGTCGCCCCGCCCCTCGAGCGCGGTGACCAGCAGCGCCCGGCGGGTCCCGGCGGGCAGTGCGGCGAGCTGGCCACCGTAGAGGGTGGTGACTCCCTCGCCCAGCGGCAGCGGGTCGGGCAGCGGCTCATGACCCGTCAGGTGGTCGGCCGTCAGCAGTTCGGCGGTCTCCCGCAGGGCGAGCGGGTTGCCTCCGGTGGCCTCGGCGATCAGCTCCGCGACCCGAGGCGAGGGCTCCACGGCCGCCCAGGCGGCGAGGGCCCCGGCCACCTCGGCGGCGTCCAGTCCGGTCAGCCGCCGCTCCGGCAGGTCGCGCAGCGCGTACCGGGTGTCAGGGGTGTCGCGCGTGGCGATCAGCAACCCCACGCCGTCGGTGTCCAGGCGGCGCGCGGCGAACAGCAGGGCGTCGGCGGACGCCCGGTCGACCCAGTGGAAATCGTCGACGACACACAGCAACCCGTGCGGCCGCGCGGCCTCGGCCAGCAGCGACAGCACCCCCGCGGCCACCAGGAACCGGTCCTGCGCGGCGGGCGGCGCGGCCAGCCCCAACGCCCCGCGCACGGCGTCCCGCTGCGGACCGGGCAACGCGTCGATGAGCCCGGCGACCGGCCGCAGCAACTGATGCAGGGCGGCGAAGGCGAGGCCCGTCTCGGGTTCGGCGCCGGTGGCGCGCAGCACCTTGGCGGGGGCGGCGTGCTCCGCGGCGTGCCGCAGCAGCGCGGACTTGCCGACGCCGGGCTCGCCACGCAGCGTCAGAACCCGCCCGGCGCCGGACCGGATGCCGTCGAGCAGATCGGCGAGCATCGCGCGTTCGGCCGCGCGTCCGGCAAGTCGGCCCCCTGACATGCGTATCCCCCTGTGCCTGTTCCCCAGAGCGCGGCGGGCCCGGCGCCACGCCGGGCCGACTGTACGCGGTCCGCTCCGCGGCGGTGCGGCCTCACGCTCAGCCGGCCAGGTGATCGAACCACCCGGCCTTCACGGCGCGGGTGAGGGCGCGGAGGGCGGTGGGGGTGGTGGCGATCACGGTGTGGGGTTCGTCGCTTTCGCGGAGGAGGATCGTCGCGTCGGGGGTCTGGGCCACTTCGACGCAGTTGTGCTGGTCCGACTCCCCGGAGTACGAGGACTTCCGCCAGTGCATCGGGACATCTCCGTAGGTCAAAGTTGCCGCGCTATGTCGCGGATGAAGCTGGTGGTGTCCTCGGGAGCGAGGGCCAAGGCTTCCAGTTGGTCCAAGATACGGCCGTAGTGTTCGAGGTGCGCCTCCGAGTCGAGGAAGGCGCCGCCCGAGGGCGTATCGGCCTGCACGGTGTCCAGTTGCCGGACCGGCCCGGACACGTAAAGCGTGCTCATACCCGGGTTCGCGAACCCGCCCGCCGCAAACGGGATCACGCGCACAGTCACGTTGTCCCGCTCCGATGCCTCGATCAGGTACTCCAACTGCCCGCGTCGCACCTTCGCACCGCCGAACTCCATCCTCAGCACGGCCTCATGGATGAGGAAGGTGCACTGCGGAGGATCCTCCCGGTCCAGCACATCGCGACGCCTCAGGCGGTACGAAATCCTGGCCCGCAGTTGCGCCGCCGTGGGGCTGGTCACGGCCGTGGAGAACACGGCCTTCGCGTATTCCTCCGTCTGGAGGAGGCCCGGCACGTGCATCATCTGCATCGAACGCATGGCCACCGCGTGGTGCTCCAGCTCGGCCAGGTCGAGTGCGCTCGCGTGGGTCTTGTCGCGGTAGTCCTCCCACCAACCACGGACACGTTCCTCGTTCATGGCGACGAGGGCGTCGATGTAGGCCCTGTCCGTGCACGAGTAGATGGTCGCGAGCGTTCTGATGCGGTCCTCGCTCACACCGAAGCGCCCGGCCTCGATGTTGCTGATACGGGTCCGGTTCACGCCGAGACGCTGACCGGCCTCCGCCACGTTCATCCCGGCCCGCTCGCGCATCTTGCGCAGTTCCGTACCGAGACGCCGCTGTCTCGCGGTCGTCACCACCCGCTGCCCCATGCGCCCTCCTCTCTTCGCGTCCGAGCGACCTTCCCACACTTCCAGAGGAGAACTAGTTCCGCCAAGTTGGTGGAACTAGTTACCAGGCGTGGCCTATCGTTCTCTCACAGCGTGACAATTCAGTGACGCACCGCGTTGGGAGAACCGCCATGCCCGAAGCCGCCGAAGCCGCCGCCGAACCCCCATACGCCTACCGACTCAGCGCCCCCAACTCCCCCAAGAGCCCCAAGGCCTGCCGCGACGCGATCGCCGCCCTCCTCCAGGCCAACGGCCTGGACGACCTCGCGGACACGGCCCGCCTCCTCGTCTCCGAGGCGGTCACCAACGTCAACCAGCACACCACCACCCGCGTCATCCACATCGACGCCCTCGTCCGCGACCGCATCGCGACGATCGCCGTACGCGACAGCTCCCCGGACGACCTCCCCCGCCCCCGCAGGGCGGCCGCCGACGAAGAAGGGGGCCGGGGCCTCTTCCTGATGAAGCAGCTCGCCCACGCCTGCGGCGTGACCTGGGAGAGCGGCGCCCACCCCACCGGCAAGCACATCTGGTTCGAGCTGCGCGACCCGGTTACCGAGTGATCAGGCGCGGGCCCCGGCGGCTGCCACCAACTCGCGTACTCCGGGGACGTGCGGGTGTCGGGAGCGGAGTTCGGTCACAATCTTCCGAATCGCCGGTCGATCACGGACTTCACCCGGGGACACACGCACTGCGGCGAGGAGTTCGGCCGCCGTCTGTTCCGGCTTGCCCCACCGCCACCATGCACGAGCCAAGTCAGTGTGCATCCTCCCCTTGCGCTCGGCGGTCTTGAACTGTGCGGCCCGCAGACTCCGGCCGACGTTCAAGGCCCGTCCGGCGTCCCCCAGAGCCCAGTGCACGCCTACGGCGTACAGGTCAACGGTGGCGGGGGTGACGGCGAAAATTCGCCCGTCCGGCGATTCATGGGGCAGGTAACGGGCGGCTCGGGTAGCTTCACTGATCATCGCGAGGGCTTGGTCTCGATCCCCGGCGACTGCCGCAGTGTACGAGGTAGTGCACAGCATCTGTGCGTATGCCGATGCCTGAGCGTCAGTCTTCAGCCCAGTGGCCTCGACCTTGGTGACGGCGTCCAGGATGCGGTGCTGGGCAGCAGCCGGCTGTTGAAGGTGGCGCAGGACAATGCTCATCTCGCGTGCCGCTGCAGCGGCCGCGAGGGGAGAGCCGGACAGATCCGCGTAGACCGCTGCCCGATCGGCAGTGCGCCTCGACTCCTCGTAATAACCGATCTTGCTGAGAACCTGAGAGGCAAGGCAGTAGGTGATGGACAGGCGAGCCAGGGACACCTCCTGGCGGCTGCGGGCCGCATGGTGCGCGTCAGCAAAAAGGCCGGGCAGTAGCTTCACCAGCCTGACGTTGTGCCCAGCGTCAAAGTGCGCGCGTGCCGTGGCGAGTCGAACGTCCAGGGGGACGGGGGAGCCGGTCGGCCCACTCGCGAGTGCGTCGTCCAAACCTGTGAGCAGGGTGGCGGGTGCCGCGAGGCCGACGGCAGAGAGCAGTGTGCGGCGGCGCATCGGGTCCTCCTCGGCACGGCACGGCCCTGACGGCGCAACTTTAGTGGTTGCCGGGGCGGATAAGCCGAGGCTCGCGGCTAGCACGTGCACTGGTAGGCCCACCTCGCGCGCGGCGTCTCGGAGAAGTGCCAAGTCACTGTGTCTGCCACGCTGCTCAAGGCGGGAAACCGTAGAAGCGGAGCAACCGATCCGTGCACCCAGCTCCGCTTGGCGCCACCCGAGACTTAGGCGGCCGACGCGGATGAGTCCTCCAGGGTCTCGCTCGTCGATGAGCATACGAACCTCATCGGTGGTCCAGAGCGAATCGACGCTCATCGGTCCTCCCCCATGCGTGGGGCCAGGCGGATTACATACCCAGGGTAAGAGCTCGTTCGCGCTGCGTATGCGTCATCTGCACGATCTGCAAACTGGATGCACGCGGCGGCAATCGATCACCAGGCCCCAGGCGGCGAGCTGTTTCGTGGACGTGTGCCCCCGCTCCGGGCGGTGGGCCCCGACCACGGAGGACAGCATGGTGACAGCAGTCGAGAACAAGATCCGCGACCCGCGGGACTACGTGAAGCCTGAAGTCTGGGACCGTGAGATTCAGCTTCTCATGCGCGACCACCCCTTCGACGCGGTAATGGCCAACCGCTTGTTCGGCGCTGCCATCTCCTATCTGGTCACCGCCATCGAGAAGTGGGGCCAGGGCCTGGAGATGTGCTGCGGCCGCCTGGTCGACATGGCGGTGCACGTCTTCATCCTGGACACGAAGAACTACCGGGAGTGGAGCCACGAGCACTTCGATGGCCGGTTCCTGGAGCACATTCCCGAGGTCGAGTTCAAGTACGACGGCTCGGTCGAACGCACCGCGCGCATCATCGCCGACAACGGCTTCGACGTCGACTGGCCGCTGTGGGAGCGCGACTACTCCAAGTGCGGCCCCTGCCGTCCCGGCGAGAACTGCCACTGACCTGCCCAGGACGCACCAGCCGGGTCCGGCAGCAGCCATGCTGCCGGACCCGGCACCTTCGCCACCTGTACGGAGGGAAAAGAGGCGTTCCCGCTGTGACGGGCGGGAGGCGTGGGTACGGTGTCCAGCCTGTCGGACACCCTCGGAGGACGCCCATGCCGCTCGAGTCGACCACGCTGCCGGAGTATTGGGACACGTACAAGCCGTATCGCGGGGAGGGCGAGCAGCCGACGCCTGATGTCGAGACGTTCGCGTGGACCCAGTACGACGGCCACGGCCCCGGTGAGGAATTTCTGGGCAGTCCGCGCACTGCGCTGGAACTGGGCTGCGCCGAGGGCAAGGAGGCCGTGTACCTCGCTCGTACCGGCGTCGAGGTGACCGCAGTGGACTTCTCCGCCGTCCAGATCGCCCGCGCCCGCCGGTGGTGGGACGGGACCCCCGGGCTGGCATTCGTCGAGGCGGAGGCGTGCGGCTACCTCACTACCACTGAGACGACGTTCGACGCGATCTTCTCCATCTGGGGTGCACTCTGGTTCACCGACCCCGACGACCTGATCCCATTGATCGCCAAGCGCCTCAACCCGGGCGGCGTCCTCGCCTTCTCGCAGGCCGAGCCGATCGAGGGCTACTACGGACCGCAGCCCATGTACGGGAACGGCCTCGCGGGCCGCAAACTCACCCTGCTCCGCTGGTCGTACCCACCTCAGTGGTGGGCCGACCTACTCAAGCGCACCGGATTCGTCGACATCGAGGCCCGGGTGCTCCCCGCTCCGAACCCAGAAGACGTCGGCACGCTCATGGTGCGCGCGAGCGCGCCAAACAAGGTTCTCCCCGCCGACGTGCGCTGACCTCGGCGTGAGCGGCGGTCGACGCCGCCGCTCCGTAGTCCGGCGCCCACCCCACCGGCAAGCACATCTGGTTCGAGCTGCGCGATCCCGCATCGCCGTGACGAGCCACCACCCCCGGACCCGACAGCCGTCCGCCCCGGCCTCGCGAGCTCGGGCCGAGTGGAGGGGACAGCGAGTCAGGGACTACTTCAGTGGTTCAGGCTGCGAGTGGCCCGAGCAGCGGATCTCACGCAGGGCGTCAGCGAGTGTCTGGCCGCCCAGTGTCCTGAGCACGGCCTGCTCGGCCCGCTCGGTCAGACGCTCGAAGTAGCCGGCGGCGTGCGTCGACACCAGGCATTCGTGTTCGGCCTCGGGACGGCAGGTCCACAACGGCTTGTCGCCGACCGCACAGAGGTAGACCTCGGCGAGCGGGATGTCCTGCGGGGGCCGGGCCAGTTTCGCACCGCCCGCACGCCCCATCACGGACTCGACCAGACCCGCTTTGGCGAGTGACGACAACAGCTTGCGGACCAGGCTCGGATTGGTGCCCAGCCGCTCGGCGAGCTGCGCGGAACTCATCACCGGCGGGCCCTCCTCGGCCGCGGCGGCAAGGAGCAAGAGCGTGGTCAGGGCGCTGGAGAACCTGACGTCCAGCACGTGGGGCACCACCCTTTCTTCCCGGACGAAGCATATCGAACGCCGCTACCCTGAGCGGCTTAAAAAGTACCTATCAAAGTTGCACTTTCCCGGGCGGCGATGTGTATCTTTGCCGAACACACATTACTGCCTCACCCCCAGGAGTGCGACGCCATGACCTCTCGCGCGGCCCAGTACCTGGCCAAGCCCTTCACGCTGGGCTCGGCCCAACTGCGGAACCGGATCGTGATGGCCCCCATGACGCGAGCCCAGTCCCCCGGCGGCGTTCCGGGGGGCGATGTCGCCGCCTACTACGCCCGCCGGGCCGGTGCGGGAACCGGCCTGATCATCACCGAGGGCACCTACATCGGCCACCCGACCGCGGGCGACCTGGAGAACGTGCCGCGCTTCCACGGCGAGGAGCAGCTCGCGGGATGGCGCCGGGTCGTCGACGCCGTGCACGCCGAGGGCGGGCGCATCATGCCCCAGCTGTGGCACGTCGGCATCACCCGCCGGGCCGGGAGCCCGCCGTTCACCGAGGCCCCGTCGGTCGGCCCGTCCGGCATCGCGCTCGACGGCACCCCCGGCGCGGGCGAGGCACTCTCCCTCACCGACATCGACAAGATCATCCTGGCCTTCGCCGAGGCCGCGCAGGAAGCCGAACGCATCGGGTTCGACGGCATCGAGCTGCACGGCGCGCACGGCTACCTCATCGACGAGTTCCTCTGGGAGCGGACCAACCACCGCACCGACGCCTACGGCGGCGACCTGCTGTCCCGCACCAAGTTCGCCGCCGACATCGTCGCCGCCATACGCGAACGGGTCGCACCGGACTTCCCGGTGGTCCTGCGCTTCTCCCAGTGGAAGGCCGACAACTACGACGCCAGGCTCGCCACCGACCCGGATCAGCTCCAGACGCTGCTGGAGCCGCTGGCCCGGGCCGGGGTCGACGCCTTCCACGCCTCGACCCGCCGCTACTGGGAGCCCGAGTTCCCCGAGACCGGCCTCGACCTGAACATGGCGGGCTGGACCAAGAAGCTCACCGGCAAGCCCGTCATCACGGTCGGTTCCGTGGGGCTGGACGCCGCCTTCGATCCCAGCTCCTTCGCTCCTGGCACACGGGTCGGCGTGACGAGCGTCGAGGGGCTCTTGGAGCGCCTGGAGCGGGACGAGTTCGACCTGGTCGCCGTCGGCCGCGCGTTGCTGGCGGACCCGGAGTGGGCCCACAAGGTCCTCAGCGGCAAGGAGGACGACCTCACACCGTTCAGCAGCGACGCGCTCCAGACCCTGCACTGAGGCGGTCCGATCGGTTGAGGAGTCTTAAACGGCCGGCGTGCTCCCTCGCGCCCCTGCCGCACGCCCTTGACGCCCCGTCAAGGTGGTTCGGTGGCATCCGCTGACGTCCAAGGGGACCCGGCCGCGCTCGCCCGGCGACTCGCGCGTGACGGCCGGCTCCAGCCCGCCTGGCGGGACGCCTTCACGCGCGTGGACGGGCGGCGTTCCTGCCCGAGCGCGTCTGGGTCCGCGCCGCCGGCGGGTACGAGCCCGTGGACCGCGCCGCCGAACCGGAGCGGTGGCAAGCACTGGCCTACAGCGACGAGGCGCTGGTCACCCAGGTCGAGGATCCGCCCGGCGCCGCCGTGGCGCGCACCCCGTCCAGCTCGGCGAGCATGCCGAGCGTCGTCGCGACGATGCTGCGAGCCCTCGACGTGCACGACGGACAACGGGTCCTGGAGATCGGCGCGGGCACCGGGTACAACGCCGCGCTCCTCTCCGCCCGGCTCGGCAGCCGGCAGGTGACCACCATCGAGGTGGACCCCGCCCTCGCCGACCGGGCGCGCGCCGGCCTGAAGGCCGCCGGCTACCGGCCCGCCGTGCTGACGGCGGACGGCGCGGAGGGGTGGCCCCCGGGCGCGCCGTACGACCGGGTCGTCGCCACCTGCGCCGTGCACGACGTGCCGCGCGCCTGGATCGAGCAGACCGCGCCCGGCGGGGTCGTCGTCCTCCCCTGGGGCACCGCGCTGCGCAACGGCGTACTGCTGCGGCTCACCGTCGAGCACGGCCCGGACGGGCCCGTCGCCTCCGGCCCGGTCGTCGGGGACAGCGCGTTCATGTGGATGCGTGCGCAGGCGCTCCAGCGCGACGTCATGGCCGTCGTCCAGGGTGAGCCGCACCACGGCGGCACTCGCCTCGACCCGAGCTTCCTCGGTGACGACGACGCGTGGTTCGCCGCCGGAGTCCTGGTGCCGGGGTGCCGGTCGGCGGTGGGGCGGGGGCCCGGCGGGGAGTGGACGCTGTGGCTCGCCGACGCGGCCACCGGCTCATGGGCATCCGTGGACTACGAACCCGGCGCCACCGAATACGGGACGGAGCAGCACGGGCCCCGGATGCTCTGGGACGAGCTGGAGGCGGCACACGCCTGGTGGACGCGGGCCGGGCGGCCGGCCCGCACCCGGTTCGGGCTGTCCGTCACCCCTACCGGTCAGCGGGTGTGGCTCGACCGCCCGGACAAGGTCCTCCCCGCCGACGTGCGCGGGTAGGGAGCGCCTTCCACACCCGCGACAGCGCACCGGCGAACACCGGACCGGTCATCGGGTGAGACGCCGCGAACTCCACGCGCGCACCCCCAGGAACACCAGCAGTCCGAACGCGACGCCGTCGCGACCCGGCGGCGGCACCGCCGCCGCGATAACGCTGGCGCTGCTGTGCCTCCCGGGGCTCCTGTACATGCTCTCCAAGACGGTGGGCGTCCCCGGCCACCTGGCGCTGGTGCCTTCGCCAGAGTTAGACCGTCGTCCGCGCTGAGACGCCTGAGGCAGCAGCGCACCACGAATGGCTCCGTGATGCGCTGTCGGCCCCCGACGTGACGCGGCGCCGGGGGCTCAGCCCGGCAGGTCGCCGGTGTAGCGGTAGATGTTCCCGGCCGCGTTCACACCCCACACCGTGCCGTCCGCACCCGCGCCGATGTCCCTCAGCGCACCCGGGATCTGCACCCACGGGTCGGCGTCGTTGTTCGTGTACCGGTAGATGTTCCCGGCCGCGTTCACCCCCCACACGGAGGTGCGGGAGCCGGCGGCGATCGCCTTCAGTCCTCCACTGATCTGCTTCCAGTGGTTGGAGTCCTGGTCGCCGGTGTAACGGTAAATGTTCCCGGCCTCGCCTCG
>NZ_MAXF01000250.1 GCF_001704635.1 Streptomyces sparsogenes
CCCAGCTCAAGGGGTGGCATGGACTTCGAGATCCGCGAGGACCGGCAACCGCAGGGACCCAGGAAGCTCGTGCGTGAGCGGGAGGCATACTTCCGGCTCATGCAGCAGGGCGTGAGCAACACGGAAGCGTGCCGGATCGTCGGGATCAACCGGCGGACCGGAAAGCGCTGGCGATACGGACGCAACGCGTCCGGCAGCAACAAGGCGGCTCCACCGATCAACGCGGTGGAGCCGCCTTCCGTGCCGTCCCGGTACCTGTCCGAGACCGACCGGATCCACATCGCCGACCGGCTGCGGGAGAAGGCGACGGTCCGGACGATTGCGGCCGAGCTGGGCCGCAGCCCGTCGACGATCAGCCGGGAGATCCGCCGCAACCGGCACCCGCACAGCGGTCAGTACCGGCCCCATGCGGCCCAGGCTCGCGCGGACGCCCGCCGGCCCCGCCCAAAGCGCCGGAAGATCAACGAGAACCCCGTGCTGCGGGCCGCTGTCCAGGCGATGCTGGACGAGAAGTGGAGCCCGGAGCAGATCTGCCACGCTCTGCGAGCACAGTTCCCCGACCGGCCGGAGATGCACGTGGTCCACGAGACCGTCTACCAGGCCCTCTACGTCCAGGGCAGAGGCCAGCTGCGGCGCGAGCTCGCAGGCGCCCTGCGCTCCGGACGGGCCCGCCGCAAACCACAGAAGCAGGCCAACTACCGCCAGCCGCGGTTCACCACCCCGATGGTGATGATCAGCGAACGGCCTGCCGAGGCCGCCGACCGGGCCCTGCCCGGCCACTGGGAGGGCGATCTGATCATCGGCAAGGATGGCAAGTCCGCGATCGGCACCCTGGTCGAACGCGCCACCCGCTATGTGATGCTCCTGCACCTGCCGGGCGACCACGGAGCCGGGGCCGTCCTTACCGCCCTGACAGCCACCGTCCAGACCCTGCCCGCCCAGCTGAAGCGGTCCCTGACCTGGGACCAGGGCAGCGAGATGGCCCGGCACGGCGAGTTCACCCTGGCCACCGACATCCCGGTCTACTTCTGCGACCCCGCCAGCCCCTGGCAGCGCGGCTCCAACGAGAACACGAACGGCCTGCTGCGGCAGTACTTCCCCAAGGGCACCGACCTGTCCCACCACGACCCCGAACACCTGGCCGCCGTCGCCGACCAGCTCAACCGCCGCCCACGCAAAACGCTCGGCTGGGAAACCCCAGCCGAGCGCCTGCATAAACTCCTCGCGGCCTGACCAACACGACCACGTGTTGCGACGACCCCTAGAAACCGCC
>NZ_MAXF01000251.1 GCF_001704635.1 Streptomyces sparsogenes
TGTCTGGTGGGAGGCTGGCGTCTGGTGGGTTCCTCCTTCTCTTTTGCCGGACAGGACTGTCGTCATGGGTTCACAGAAGAAACGGCCGGTCAGGTTGACACCGCAGGATCGTGAGGAGTTGGTCCGGGCGACCACGACGGGTGTCCGCCCAGCCTCGATGATCAGGCGTGCGCGGGTACTGCTTGCGCTGGACACCTCGGTGGGTGAGGTGGAATCCAAGGAGGTGATCGCGGCCCGGCTCGGCGTCTCCGGTGAGACGTTACGGTTGGTCGCCAAGCGTTTCGCCGAGACCGGTGGCGATGTGCACGCCACGATCGCGCGCAAGAAGCGCGACCTGCCGCCGGTGCCCTCGCCGGTGACCGGCGAGGTCGAAGCCCGGCTGATCGCGATGGCATGCTCCCAGCCACCCCAGGGCCATGCACGGTGGTCGCTGCGGCTGCTGGAGAAGCACGTCGCGCTGGCCGAGGACATCCCCGATCTGGACCACTCCACCATCGGACGGGTCTTAAAAAAACGGAACTGCGCCCTCACCTGAGAAAGTGCTGGACCATTCCACCCCGGGCGAACGCGGAGTTCGCGGCGCGGATGGAAGACGTGCTGGCCGTCTATGCCCGGCCCTACGACCCGGCACGTCCGGTGGTGTGCATGGACGAGAAGCCCTACCAGCTCCTCGCCGATGCCCGCGCCCCGCTCCCGGTCCGTCCCGGTCACGACGCCCGCCGGGACAGCGAGTACATCCGCTGCGGCACGTCCTCGATCTTCGTGTGGGTCGAACCCCTGCGCGGGTGGCGTCGCGTTCAGGCACTGTCCCAGCGGACCCGGACCGACTGGGCCGGCCAGGTCAAACAGTTACTGACCGTGGACTACCCCGACGCCGAGACCGTGGTGCTGGTGATGGACAACCTCAACACCCACAACATCGCCTCGCTGTACGAGGCATTCGAACCGCAAGAGGCATTCACCCTGGCCCAACGCCTCGAGATCCACTACACGCCCAAGCACGGGTCATGGCTCAACATCGCCGAGATCGAACTCTCCGCGCTGACCCGGCAATGCCTCGACCGCCGGATCAGCGACCTCGACATCCTCAACACCGAACTCTCAGCCTGGCAGAACGCCACCAACACCGACCAGCGTCAGGTGAACTGGCAGTTCACCACCCACGACGCACGCATCAAACTACGCCACCTCTATCCCAAAAATTAGCCGCGACAACCT
>NZ_MAXF01000252.1 GCF_001704635.1 Streptomyces sparsogenes
TCCGTCTGCGGCAGGAACATCTTGCCCGTCGCCAGATCCACCGGATCGGTGCCCTTGCAGGTCTTCCGGGCGTCCTCCCGCGCGAACGGGTGCCGCCCCTCCTTGCGCAGCGCCGCCCGCGCCGCGTCCTCACCGGCCCGGGTCGCCCGCGCGGCCTCCGTCCCGCGCCGGGCGTACGAGGCGGCCGTCAGGCCCTCCCGGGCCACGCCGAGTCCCTTGGTGCCGATCAGTTCGGGCACCAGTCGGCCCAGCCCCTCGCCGGGGTCCTTGGCGAAGGCGTCGAGCATGTTCTTGCCCGCGCCCATCGGGTCGTTGGCCAGCGTGACCAGACCCGCCGCCGTACTGTTCAGATTCGTCACATACTCGGCTGGATGGGTCAGGTTGTACGGGTCCAGGGGGTTGAGCTGACGCGCGAAGTTGACCAGCCCAGCCGTCCCCTTGACCACCCCGCCGGCGAAGTGGTCCAGATCCAGTGACAGGCCGTCCAGCCCGTCCTTGACCTGCTCGCTGTAGGAGGGCTTGGGCGGGGCCGCGTCCCGCGCCTGCTCCACCGCCCTGCGCGCCGTCTCCTCCGCCTTGTTCCGCTGCCGCCGCGCCTCGTCCAGGATCTCCTGCGCGGCCTTGGCCTTCGCCGGGCCCGGGTCGTGGAAGGCCCCCGGCTTCTTCGGCTCGGGCCCCGGGTCCTTGCCGTCCTTGACGGCGGCGTTGTAGGTGTCGGCCGCCGTGTTGTATGCCTCCACCTTCGCGTTGTGCGCGGACCGCGCCTCCTCCGACGCTTTCTTCGCCGCCTTGTACGCCTCGACGGCCTCTGCCGCCTGGCCCTGTGCCCACTCCACGGTGCCGGCGAAGCCCTCCAGGGCCGCCGCGGCCTTCTCGCAGGCGTCGGCCGCCTTGAACCACTTCTGCGGTTCGACGGACACCTTCTCGCGGAAGGTGTCCGCGCTCTGACCCTTCAGATGGGAGGCGTCCAGTCCCTTCAGCCCCTTGCCGACCTGGTCGAACGCCTTCTGGAAGTCGCGCAGGTGGGTGGCCGTGGACCGCAGCTTGCCCGCGCTGCCGAAGACCAGTTTCCTCGGGTCCTCGGTCTCGTCCAGCCGCATCTCGGCCACGTCGGCGCCCAGGGCGTTGGCCGCGGAGCGGGACTTGTCGCGGACCCA
>NZ_MAXF01000253.1 GCF_001704635.1 Streptomyces sparsogenes
TCGTCCTCGCGTACGGTCACGCCTAGACCAGCCTGTCGCAGCAACGCCGCGAAGTCATCAACGGGGGCGGCTAGTTCGAGGTCGGCGAACGGGCTGGTGTGGGCGATGCGGCCGGGCGCCGTGCGGGTGGCCTCGACCCGGATGGTGCCCGCGACGACCCGGGCAGAGGGGAAGCGCTCGCGGAGCACGGCGAGATGGTCGAGGCCGTTGAGCAGCGGGACCACGACCGCCGTGCCGAGCACCTCGGCCGGGATGCGGTCGAGCGCCTCGGCGAGCGCGGTCTGCTTGACCGTCACAAAGACAGCGTCTACCGGCTCGCGCAACTCGGTGTCGGACTCCACCACCGCGATGAACTCCCCGTACCGATTGCTGTCGACGCGCAGCCCGTCCCGGCGCAGCACGGCGACGGTCTGTTCCCCCGCCAGGCAGACGACGCGGTGGCCGGCACGGGCGAGCAGCGCACCGACCAGGCCGCCGACGCCGCCTGGGCCGAGAACCGCCACGGTCGTGGTTGTGCTCATGTGTGCTCCTGTCCGGGAAATCAATGAGTCGAGAGGTGGGGCGGCCGGGGCCGGGAAGCCAGTCGGGCCCGTGGCGGGTCGGCACCCGCCCGCATCCAGGACCGCGTCCGGACCGCGGAAGAGACAGCGGGCGGGTTGCCGCCCTGGGCCCGGAACGATGATCAAACCTCGCGATACCCAAGTCAATCCACGGATTGGCTGGGCAACACCCAAGCAGTAGCTTGGGTCCGTGACACTTGACGATCTCCGTGTCTTTGCCGCGGCCTGCCGAACCGGTTCGCTCAGCGGTGCCGCCCGTGAACTGGGCTGTACGCAGTCGGCCGTCAGCCAGCACGTGAAGCGACTCGAGCGCGAACTGGGACTCAGCCTGCTCGAACGCCACCCGCGCGGGATTGCGCCGACCTCGGCGGGGCGGCTGCTGCACACGGCGGTGACCGAGGGCCTGGGGCGCATCGACCAGGCAGTGCGCCGGATCGAGGAACTCGGCCGCGCGGAGGGCGGATCGGTACGGGTCACCACCGGTGCCACAACCGTCCGGCACTTCATGGCCGCCGCCGTGGTCGACTTCCGCCGGCGCTTCCCGCGAGCCAGTCTCGAATTCCAGACCAAGACCTCCAGCCGCGGCTGCTTC
>NZ_MAXF01000254.1 GCF_001704635.1 Streptomyces sparsogenes
TGCGCCTCGGGGTGGAATCCCTTGCCGTCCACGGTGCCCCACAGCTCGACGACGGTGGAGTCCTCGAAGCCGGGCAGCCAGCCGCCGGTGTTGGTGATGTTGAAGGGCTGACGGATGGGGGTGTCGTTGTAGTAGGCGCTGATCGCGTCGATGGCCAGCTCCAGCTCGTGGATGCCGCCGCGGGAGCGGTCCTGCTCCAGCTGCGGGGCCTGGGAGTCGGCCTGCTCGCGGTAGTGCTCCCAGTAACCGGGCAGCGCGTCCATGATGATCTCGGACCGGGTCTTGGCGGCGAGCTGCCGCTCGCGCAGGATCTCGTCCCGGAAGTAGTAGTAGTTGAAGTAGTCGGAGGGGATGGACTCCATGGCCACCGCCAGGTGCAGCGCCCGCATGCCGTTGATGTCGTCGGTGGGCTTGTCCTTGAGCGCCTCGTAGCGCTCGCGCAGGATCGGGAAGGCGTCCTGGCCGTCGTAGGTGGCCTCGTTGGACCAGCAGTTGTGGTTGATGCCGACGAGGTTGGCCTTGAGCTTGTCGGGGTCGAGCCCGGCGGCCTTGGCCACCACCGGCGGGAAGACGATCGGGCCCTCGCAGAAGGAGACGATCGGGATGTCGGTGTAGTCGGAGACCGCCTGGGAGACGATGTTGACCGGGTTGGTGTAGTTGAAGATCCGGGCGCCGGGAGCGACGTCGGCCAGGTCGGCGCACAGGCTCTTGATGATCTGGATCGAGCGCAGCGCCATCATCATGCCGCCGGGGCCCTGTGTCTCCTGGCCGATGACGCCGTACTTGAGAGGGATGCGCTCGTCCAGGGCGCGGGCGGTGAAGCCGCCCGGACGGAAGCTGCTGAGCACGGCGTCGACATCGCGCAGGGCCTCGCGCTGGTTCGTCGATGTGGTGATGGTGATGTCCAGGCCCTGGTGGCGGGCCATCTGCCGGGTGAGCTTCTCCACGACGTCGAGCCGGTCCTGGTCCAGGTCGATCAGGACGAACTCGGAGCCGTCGAACTCCTCGCCGTGGTGCATGAAGGAGGCCATCGTCCCCGCCGCACGCGAGGAACCACCGCCCAGGTAAGCGATCTTGACGCGAGCCATCGATCCTCCAGGATCACTGTGGTGCACT
>NZ_MAXF01000255.1 GCF_001704635.1 Streptomyces sparsogenes
GGTACTGAACGATGAGGCTGAGCTGCTCAAGCTCCTGGCCGACGTGCTGGAGCTGTCTCAGGACGTGCTGTGGGCGGTGGACATCAACCACGGTGGTGCCGCGCTTGTGCTCGGCCTGCTGGTCAGCCACGATCAGCACATCACCTACATCACCGGTCTGGCCGTCCATCGCGCCTCGGCCGGCTACCGGAGCCAGGCCAAGACCGACGCGAAGGACGCCTTCGTCATCGCCGACCAGGCCCGCATGCGCACCGATCTCGGCGTGCTGCGGCCCGGCGACGAGATAGCGGTCGACCTGCGCACCCTCGTCAACCGCCGCACCGATCTGGTCTGCGACCGGACCCGGCAGATCAACCGGCTGCGTGCCCAGCTGCTGGAAATCTTTCCTGCATTGGAACGGTCTTTGGACCTGACCAAGAAGGGGCCGGTCATGCTGCTGACCGGCTACCAGACCCCGGCCGCGATCCGCCGGGCCGGCACCTCGCGCGTCACGACGTGGCTTACGAACCGCAAGGTCTACGGCAGCGCCGCCCTGGCCAAGGTCGTCGTGGAGGCGGCCGAAGCTCAGTTCACCGCGCTGCCCGGAGAAAACCTCGCGGCCACCATGGTGGCCCGCCTCGCGAAGGGGGTGATAGCCCTCGATGAGGAGATCGCCGAGCTCGATGCCCAGATCGAGGTCCGGTTTCGCGAGCACCCGCACGCAGAGGTGATCCAGAGCCTGCCCGGCATGGGCACCCTGCTGAGCGCGGAGTTCCTCGCCGCGACCGGCGGCGACATGAACGCCTTCGGCACCGCCGACCGCCTGGCCGGCTACGCCGGCCTCGCCCCCGTCCCCCGCGACTCCGGACGCGTCAACGGCAACCTCCACCGCCCACGCCGCTACCACCGCGGTCTGCTCCGCGTCTTCTACCTCTCCGCCTTCGCCAGCCTCCGGGGCTGCCCGGCCTCGAAGCGGTTCTACGAACGTAAGCGGACCGAGGGCAAGGGACACAAACAGGCGCTGTTGGCGTTGGCCCGCCGCCGGGCCAACGTCC
>NZ_MAXF01000256.1 GCF_001704635.1 Streptomyces sparsogenes
CTCCTCCGTCCCGCTCCAGCAGGCCCTGCGCCACCTCCAGACGGCCTTCACCCACTTCTTCGCCAGGCGCGCCGGGTATCCGCGGTTCAAGTCGCGGAAGAAGTCCCGGAAGTCCGCCGAGTACACCACCAGCGCCTTCCGCTTCCGCGCCGGCGAGCTGACCTTGGCGAAGATGACGGAGCCGCTGGAGATCGTGTGGTCCCGCCCCCTTCCGAAGGGCGCGTCGCCGTCCACCGTGACCGTGTCGCAGGACTCGGCCGGACGCTGGCACGTGTCCCTGCTGTGCGAGGACCCCACCGTGGGGCCGCTCGCCCCAACGGATGCGGCGGTCGGCGTGGATGCCGGACTGGACCACCTGCTGACCCTCTCGACCGGGGAGAAGATCTCCAACCCCCGGCACGAGCGGCGCGACCGTACCCGCCTGGCCAGGGCCCAGCGGCACCTTGCCCGCAAGGCCCCGGGCGAGGGCGCGAACCGGGCCAAGGCGAGGCGGAAGGTCGCCCGTATCCATGCCCGCGTCGCCGACCGCAGGCGCGACACGCTGCACAAGATCACCACTCGGCTCGTTCGTGAGAACCAAACGATCGTGATCGAGGACCTCACCGTTCGGAACCTGCTGAAGAACGGCAAGCTCGCCCGCGCCATCTCCGACGCGGCGTGGAGCGAGTTCCGGAGCCTGCTGGAGTACAAGGCCCAGTGGTACGGCCGCGAGGTGATCGCGGTCGACCGCTGGTTCCCCTCCTCCAAGCTGTGCTCCGTGTGCGGCACCCTGCGGGACAAGCTGCCGCTGCACGTCCGTACCTGGACCTGCGACTGCGGCACGACCCACGACCGCGACGTGAACGCGGCACGCAACATCCTGGCCGCCGGGCTGGCGGTATCGGCCTGTGGAGCCGGTGTAAGACCTCAACGGAGCACTCCGGGCGGGCAGTCGGCGACGAAGCAGGAACCCCCACGGCGCGAGCCGTAGGAACCCCCTCCTTCAGGAGGGGGAGGAAGTCAA
>NZ_MAXF01000257.1 GCF_001704635.1 Streptomyces sparsogenes
ACGCCACGGCGTGTCGCTGTCCCGAACTCACCGCAAAACGCGGCGGGGAGGGCACCAGGCCCTCCCCGCCGCGCAACGTTTCAGGTGTGTTCTAGGCCGCGGCCCCGACGCTCCGCCGGTCGGCGGCGGCCCAGGACGCTGCGGCGACCCCGCCGGCCACGGTGAGGACCGAGGGCCAGGCCCCGAGCTTCTTGGCGAGCGGATGCGACCCGGCGAAGGCCGCGACGTACAGCCCACTCAGCACCGCCGCCGTCCCAGTCCCCGCCTTCTGCTTCCAGCCACGCGCGGCCACCACCCCGGCCGCCGCCAGCGCCACCCCGCCCAGCTGCCGCTTCTTGGTCCAGCGCGCCACCCCGTACCCGCCGACGAGCCCGCCCGCGGCCACCACACCTGCCGGAATTCCGGCCATGACCTCTTACCTCCACTGTGAGGGTGCCTACTCCCTCGACCCTATGCCCGGCCCGGCGGCCGTACGCTCCGGTGGGGTCATGATCGGGCACCGACTCTGCAACAGCCCCGCTACCTGCTCACGATCCAGGTCATCACGGCCTGAGACCCGCCCCCGCCGGAGAGCCGGGTCCCGAAGGCCCCGCCGCCGTCGGAGGTGTAGCTGTTCATGCCGTTGGCCGCGGCGCCGAACACCAGCCGGGCCGTGTGCCCGTTGCGCCAGCTCGCGTCACAGCTGCCGGCCGTGTACTCGACGAACCCCGCGACCCCCTTGTACGACCCCTCCCGCGCCTGCGCCTTGAACACGCCGTCCTGCCCCTTGGCCAGCGTCACCGGAGGACGCGCGACGAACTGCCCCGAGCTCAGCCCGTAATCGCTGCGCGTAAGCCGACACCCCGTCCCATTGCGCACCCGCACCTCAACGCCGCGGGCCTGCTCACCCTCCCCCC
>NZ_MAXF01000258.1 GCF_001704635.1 Streptomyces sparsogenes
GCAACGACCGGCTGAAGTACCTGCTGCGGGAACGCGACTGGGACGTCAGGAACACCGTGAACTCGACCGGTAAGGTCGAGATCCCGGGCAACGACGCCCCCGACGCGGATGTGCGCAGCGGATTCGGCCGGGCGCTCGAGGTGGCCGCCACGGGTAATGCGCCGGGCACCGACCACGTTCTCGGCTACCACACCGATGCCGAGGCGCGGGTGATGCGCGAAACCATCAAGGTCCTCGACGACGGCCGGAACGGGGCCCATATTCCCGACCAGCTGCGGAAGCCCCTGGCCCATATGCTCGTCGACTACACGCCCGATGTCCATGAGACATTGAAAGGCCGGGGCCTGTACATGGACAAGGACGACGTGTGGAACGACACGGGTGACCCCAAGGGCGCCCATATGGCCGTCGGGAAGGACAGCCTGGCCCGCATCCTGCGCGGTGTGGCGGAGGACGGCGACGCGTTTCGCCAGGTGCACGACGCCGAGAAGTTCTACGCCGCAGGGACGCTTTCCACGACGGACTTCCAGAAGCCTGACGACCGTGCTGCGGTCATCGAGGAAGCATCGCATGTCTTCGGTGTCTACGACGGCATCGGCGCAGACATCGTGAGTGACAACAAGGACCACAGAGTGTCCTGGGTCAACCACTTCCAGACGGGGGAATTCGTCGCCACTGGCGGCATGCAGGCCGGTGTCAGCGCCACTGCGTCCCTGGCAGGAAAGTCCTCTGTCTACGGATTTTCGGCGGACGTCGTCTACCGCATTCTTTACGGGGGCTTCTACGACTGGAAGGAGGACGAGATCGCCGCGGCGAACGCCAAGGCCGCCAAAATCACCGAGGGCCAGTTCACCCTCGGCCAGCAGCACGTGAACCATATGGTCGCGGGGTG
>NZ_MAXF01000259.1 GCF_001704635.1 Streptomyces sparsogenes
CGCGCTCATCGGCACCGCCGACGCGGTGGTGACACTCGCCGAGGTACGGCGCCGGGTGGGGACCTTCTTCGCCCGCCACCTGTTGTAGCGGGGCCGCTCACCCGGGCTCGGCCGGTGGTCGGGCCGCCACCGCAGGGGGGCAGGCCCCACCATCGACCGACCCGCTGCCCGGATGGTCCGCGGGGTCTCGAACCACGAGGCTCAACGAGTACACGATCCACCGAGCAACAAGGGAACCTCTGTGTTCAGCTTCAAGTCGCCGCACCGCCGTACCGCCCGCACCGCTGCCGTCGGTGTTCTCGCCGCCGCGGCCTGCGCCACCGTCATGGCCGGCAGCGCCGGAGCCATCGTCAACGGGTCGGACTCCACCGAGAGCTACCCGTTCATGGCGGTCATCCCGGAGTCGGCTCCGGACCAGGGTCTGATCGACGGCAACTGTGGGGCGTCGCTGATCGATGAGCAGTGGGTGCTGACGGCGGCTCACTGCCTGAAGGTCGAGGGCCTCGAGCTGGACGGCATCGTGCGCGTCGGCAGCGATCACCGCAAGTCCGGCGGCACCGTCCGGAAGATCGACCGGACCTTCGTCCACCCCGGCTATGTGAACGGCGACAACAAGGCCGCCAACAAGAACGACATCGCGCTGGTACGCCTGGACCGCCCGGTCGCCGAGAAGCCCATCAAGATCGCCGCGCAGCCCGGGCGGCCCGGTACGCCGACCCGGCTCCTGGGCTTCGGCACCACCGTCGACACCGAGTTCACGTTCCCCGACCGGCTGCAGGAGCTGAACACCCGCAGGGGCGCCGAGTCCGAGTGCGCACCCGGCTACGCGGACCGGACCCGGCTGTGCACCATCACCACCGTGCCCAACGCCATGGCGTGCTCTGGGGAC
>NZ_MAXF01000026.1 GCF_001704635.1 Streptomyces sparsogenes
CACATTCGTCCTCGACCCCGCCGCGATCCGTACCAGCGCCCCAGGAATCTGCTTCCAGTCGGCCATCCGAACAGGCCCCCTTCCGGTAGCGAACATGCCGTACGCAGAGATGCCCCGGAGGAAAGATCAACAGATAACCGGACTGACCCTCCATTGATGCATTTCGTCCGGGAAAGAGCGTTTGTCGCGGCGCCTCCCAAGGGGGGCTTGGCGCGTCATGGATCGCGCCCGGGGCACAGTGACGCGATAACGCGTCGCCCGGGAGGGTGAGCAGCCGATCTGCGATTGACGGCCGACCGTCCGACTTGATAATGAACACCACCGCCCGTTTGACTTGGAGCGCGCTCCAACACCTAGCGTCCTGGACGGAAAGTTCCCCCAGCCCAGGAGGCAGCAGCATGACCACCGTTCCCACCCGGCACCTCGGTGAACTGGCGGTATCCGCGCAGGGTCTTGGGTGCATGGGCATGAGCCATGGCTACGGCGCGGCGGATGACGCGCAGTCGATCGGGACGCTGCGCCGCGCCCTGGACCTCGGCGTGACGCTCCTGGACACCTCCGACTTCTACGGTGCCGGGCACAACGAGGAGCTGATCGGCCGGGCCATCGCCGGGCGCCGCGACGAGGTGGTGCTGGCCACGAAGTTCGGGTTCGCCAACCGGCTGGGCGAGCCCACCGAGATCCGCGGCGACGCCGCCTATGTGCGGCAGGCGTGCGAGGCGTCGCTGCGTCGGCTCGGAGTCGACCACATCGACCTCTACTACCAGCACCGGGTCGATCCGCAGGTGCCGATCGAGGAGACCGTCGGCGCCATGGCCGAACTGGTGCGGGCCGGGAAGGTCCGCCACCTCGGGCTGTCGGAGGCGGGCGCGGAAACCATCCGACGGGCGCACGCCGTCCACCCGATCGCGGCGCTGCAGAGCGAGTGGTCGCTGTGGACCCGCGATCTGGAGGCGGAGATCGTCCCGGTCTGCCGCGAGCTGGGCATCGGCCTGGTGCCGTTCTCCCCGCTCGGGCGCGGCTTCCTGACCGGCCGGTACAGCTCGGTGGAGGGTCTGGCGGAGACCGATGTGCGGCGCACCCAGCCCCGGTTCGCGGACGGCAACCTCGAACGGAACCTGGCGATCGTCGCGAAGCTGAACGAGCTGGCGGCGGAGAAGGGGGTCACCGCCGGCCAGCTCGCCCTGGCCTGGGTGCAGCACCGGGGCGACGACGTGGTCCCGATCCCCGGCACCCGGCGGCAGCGGTACCTGGAGGAGAACCTCGCCGCCCTGGCCATCGAGCTGTCCCCCGAGGACCTCGCCGCCATCGAGGCCGCCGCCCCGCCGGAGCGGATCGCGGGCACCCGCTACGACGCGACCAGCCTGACCTTCGTCAACGGCTGATGCCGCCGGCCGCTGGTTTGCGGTGAGTACGGGACAGCGACACGCCGACGCCACGGCGTGTCGCTGTCCCATACTCACCGCAAATCCGACACCGGGCCGGGCCCGGCGGTCACGTGCCCGCCGTGACGGCCTTCAGCTCGGCGAGCGATTCCCGGATGAGGTGTGAAAAGTCCCGCTGGTTGGTCTCCTCGATCCAGCGCTCGAACGCGACCTTGAAAACCGCGACGCCCACCTCGGCGGCCAGGCTCGCGGCCGGCTCCCCGACGCCGCGTCCGCGCAATGTGTCGGCGAGAGCCGCGGACAGTGACGCGAGCTTGATCAGCTCGCGCTCCTTGAGCACCGCGTTCGCGGTGATGACGGTCTGGCGCTTCCGGGCGTGGGCGCGGCGCTCGCCGAACGCGGCTGCGGCGGCTTCGAGGGCCGCGGTCACCGCGTCGATCGGGGATGCGGACTCCGGGAGCTCTGCGACGGTGGCCACCAAGAGCTCCTCCAGGGAGGCCGCCCCCGCGAACAGCACCTCTCTTTTGTCGGCGAAGTGCCGGAAGAACGTGCGCTCCGTGAGCCCCGCCCGCTTGGCGATCTCCGCCACGGTGGTCTGTTCGTACCCGCGCTCGGTGTAGAGCTCCAGCGCGGCCTGTTCGAGCCGCCCGCGCGCGTTGGGCTCCCATCGACTCATGCCGCTGATCCTACGTGATGACAGCGACGTGATGACAGTGACTGACATCGAGTGCTACGGTCATGCCATTCCTGATGTCAGTCACTGACATCGCTTCGCACCAGTCTCATGACCGGGAGGTCTTCTCATGCGCGTTTTCGTCACCGGCGCTTCCGGCTGGATCGGCTCCGCCGTGGTGCCCCGGCTCCTCGGCGCCGGCCACCAGGTCGTCGGGCTCGCCCGTTCGGACGCCTCGGCGGCCGCGCTCACCGCGGCCGGGGCCGAGGTGCACCGCGGCACGCTCGACGACCTCGACGGCCTGCGCGGCGCCGCCGCCGCCTCGGATGGCGTCATCCATCTCGCCTTCAAGCACGACATCGCCTTCTCGGGGGACTTCCAGGGCGCCGCCGACGCGGACCGACGCGCCGTCGAGACCTTCGGCGAGGCGCTCGCGGGCACCGGCCGGCCGTTGGTCATCGCCGCCGGGACGCTCGGGCTCGTACAGGGGCGCGTGGCCACCGAGGAGGACGGCGCGCCGGACGACCCGGCCGCGGCGGAACTGGGCGCCGGGCCGCAGACCCGGCTGGCCACCGGACACCTCGCCCTCTCCCTCGCGTCCCGCGACGTCCGCTCGTCCGTGGTGCGCCTCGCGCCGACGGTGCACGGCGAGGGGGACAACGGCCTCATCGCGGCACTGATCGGCATCGCCCGCGCCAGGGGCGTCTCCGGCTACCTCGGCGACGGGACCAACCGCTGGCCCGCCGTGCACCGGTACGACGCGGCGAGCCTCATCCACCTGGCGCTCGAGAAGGCCCCGGCCGGATCAGCGCTGCACGCCACCGCCGAGGAGGGCGTGCCGATCCGATCCGTCTCCGAAGTCATCGGCCGCCACCTCGGCCTCCCCGTCGCCTCCGTCTCCCCCGAGGACGCGGCCGAGCACTTCGGCTGGCTGACCCACTTCCTCGCAGCCGACGCCCCGGCCTCCAGCACGCTGACCCGCGCGCTGCTGGACTGGCGGCCGACCCACCCCGGGCTCATCGACGACCTCGACAAGGGGCACTACTTCCACAGCCCGACCGCATGACCCGGCCTCGCCGGCGAGTGCGTCCCCACGCCCCTGCCGCGCGCCCTCGGCCCCCGGCTTCCGTCAGAGACCGGTCGCGGTCCGGACGAGGTCGGCGACGGCCTTGGACCGGCTGTGCGGTGGCCAGGCGATGACCGTCGTGACGGGCGGCGCGTCCAGTACGGGGACGGTGGCGAGGTCGCCGCGCAGATGGACTCCGCCGGACTCGGGCATGATCACGCAGGCGCGGCCGAGCGCGATCAGCTGGTAGAGCTGCGCGGTGTCCCGGGCCTGCGGACCGGGGCCGTCCGGGTACGTGCCGTCGGGGCCGGGCCAGCGCGGCAGCGGCAGGCCGGGCAGGTCGGCGACTTCGGCCATCCGTACGTGGGGGCGGCCGGCGAGGGGATGCCCGGCCGGGAGGAGCAGAACCTGCCCCTCCGTGTGGAGTTCCTCGGTGTCGAGCCCGGCCGTCGCGTCGAACGGCAGGTGCAGCAGGGCCACATCGGCCCGGCCGTCCCGCAGCAGTCGTTCCTGCTCACCGATTCCGCACAGGAGCACATCGACGCCGACCGCGCCGGGTTCGGCGGCGTAGGCGTCGAGCAGTTTCGCCAGCAACTCGCCGGAGGCGCCGGCCTTCGTGGCGAGGACCACGCCGTGGTGGCCGGTCGCGGCGCGGCGGGTGCGGCGCTCGGCGGCCTCCACGGCGTACAGCGCCGCCCGGCCCTCCCGCAGGAGCACCGCCCCGGCCTCGGTCAGGGTGACCGCGCGGCTGGTGCGCTCCAGCAGCACGGCCCCGAGGCGCCGCTCGAGCCGGCTGATCGCCCGCGACAGCGGGGGCTGCGCGATCCCGAGCCGCTGGGCCGCCCGCCCGAAGTGCAGCTCCTCGGCGACGGCGACGAAGTACCGCAACTCCCGCGTCTCCACGCCGCGATGCTATCCGGCCCCGGCCGGGATCGATACCCGTGGGGTATCGATGCGCACCCGATCGGTGTTGGCCAGGTCCCGCCGGCCCCGGCCAGGATCGGCGGTATGAGTGAACGACAGACGATCGCGCTGGTGACCGGCGCGAACAAGGGCATCGGGTACGAGATCGCGGCCGGCCTCGGCGCCCTCGGCTGGGGCGTCGGGGTCGGCGCCCGGAGCGAGGAGCGTCGCGAGGCCGCCGTGGCGAAGCTGCGCGCGGACGGCGTCGACGCGTTCGGCGTGCCGCTCGACGTGACGGACGACGCGAGCGTGGCCGCCGCCGTCAAGCTGATCGAGGACCGCGCCGGGCGGCTCGACGTGCTCGTCAACAACGCCGGCATCACCGGCGGCGCGCCACAGGCGCCCACCACGGTCGACCCCGCGACGGTGCGGGCGGCCGTGGAGACCAACGTCATCGGCGTCATCCGCGTCACCAACGCGATGCTGCCGCTGCTGCGCCGCTCGGCGTCGCCGCGGATCGTGAACATGTCCAGCAGCGTGGGCTCGCTCACCCTGCAGACCACCCCCGGCACCGAAATCGGCCCGATCGCCGTCGCGTACTCACCGTCGAAGACCTTCCTCAACGCGGTCACGGTCCAGTACGCCAAGGAGCTGCGCGACACGAACATCCTGATCAACGCCGCCTGCCCCGGCTACTGCGCGACCGACCTCAACGGTTTCCACGGTGTCCGCACCCCGGAGCAGGGCGCGGCGGTCACCATCCGGCTCGCGACCCTGCCCGACGACGGCCCGACCGGCGAGTTCTTCGACGACGCGGGGACCGTGCCCTGGTGACACCCTCAGGAAGGGGACGTGCTCAGGGAGCAGGTGTTCAGCAGGGTCCCCGGGTCCGCGCCGGCGGGTAGGGCGACGGTCCGGGACGAGGGCGGCCGGTGGCCCGTGGCGAGCCAGCCCTCGAGGGCCGTGAACGCCGTACGGTGGCATGGCGTGAGGGGACGGAGCCGGTCGGGGAACATGTCGACCAGGGAGTCCGTGTGGGTGCCGCCCTCGATGCGGTAGGAGCGGAACAGGTGGCCGCGGCCGGCCTCGCGCACCATGCGGGCGTAGACGTCGGAGTCCTGGCTGATCGGCAGCAGAACGTCCAGGGTGCCCTGAAAGGTGATCAGCGGCTTGCCGATCCGTCCGGTGAGCGCGATCTTCTCCACGGCCGGTCCGACCCGGTCCCGGCGCGCCGCGTAGTCGTAGTCGGCGTCGCAGGCCGGCGTCCCCGTCGGGCAGTACGGGGTGCCCGCCTCGGCCGTCCCGTCGAAGCCGGGGTCGAGTTCCTCGCGGTAGACGCGCTGCGTCAGGTCCCAGTAGACCTGGTAGTGGTACGGCCAGAGGAACTCCGACCCGGCCGGGAAGCCCGCGGCGTGCAGCGCTTCACGTGCCTGCCGGGCGTCCCCGCCCCCGGCGGCGTACACGGGATAGTGGCGCAGCGCCTTGGGCAGGAAGTGCAGCAGGGTGGGCCCGTCGGAGCGCCACAGGGTGCCCTCCCAGTCCACTCCCCCGTCGTAGAGTTCGGGGTGGTTCTCCAACTGCCAGCGCACCAGGTAGCCGCCGTTGGACAGGCCCGTCACCAGGGTGCGGGACGGCGGGCGGTGGTAGCGCTGGGTGGCCGTGGCACGGGCGGCGCGGGTGAGCTGGGTGAGGCGGTCGTTCCACTCGGCGATGGCGTCCCCCGGTGCCTTCCCGTCCCGGTAGAAGGCGGGGCCCGTGTTGCCCTTGTCGGTGGCGGCGTAGGCGTAACCGCGGGAGAGCACCCAGTCGGCGATGGCCCGGTCGTTGGCGTACTGCTCACGGTTGCCGGGGGTGCCGGCGACCACCAGACCGCCGTTCCATCGGTCGGGCAGGCGAATGACGAACTGGGCGTCGTGCTTCCAGCCGTGGTTGGTGTTGGTGGTGGAGGTGTCCGGGAAGTAGCCGTCGATCTGGATGCCGGGGACCCCGCTCGGGACGGCCAGCCCCTTCGGCGTCAGCCCGGCCCAGTCGGCCGGGTCGGTGTGTCCCGAGGCGACCGTGCCCGCCGTGGTCAGCTCGTCCAGGCAGGCGGACCGCTGAAGCTCGGCCCCCGGTACGCGTACCGCCGCCGAGTGCGCGCAGTGGCCGCGGTCACCGCCCGGGTTTCCCGGTGCGGCCGTGGCCGCGGCGGGGGTGAGCAGGAGAGCGGCCAGGGCGAGGGCTGTCGGGACACTCCGCCGCCGGATACGTGAGGGGGAGCGAGAAGCAAGACGCATCAGTGTGCCTCCGAGGGCGAGCGAGGATGCCCGGGAGGCTATGAGGCCCGGCGTGCCCCGGACCATGGGTGTGCCGACCACCGTCGGTCTCCCGGCGGTGGTTCGGCACCCCATTCACCGGGCCGCCGCTCGCTAGGCCACGGCCCCGCCGGTGTTGCGGATCATCTGCTGGAGGACCTTGAGCGCGGTGACGTAGTCGGCGTCGTCGATGCCCTGGTGGATGCGGGCGCGGATCGCCGGGGCGTGCTGCTTGAGGCGGGCGCGGGCCTCGTCGCCGGGCTCGGTGATCCACAGGCGTCCCTCGTCGTCGCGGGTGAGCCAGCCCCGCTCCAGGAGGACTTCCGCCTCGGCCGCCAGGTCGTCCTCGGGCCTGAGGTAGCCGCTCATGGCCTGCCGGAGTTCGGGGAGGGTCATGCCGTGGCCGTCGGGCGAGATGTCGTTCTTGGAGAGATTGCGCAGCAGCCAGTACTGGGGCTGGGTGAAGCCGAGTTCGGCCTGCTGGGCCCGGGTGAAGGCGATGAGGGCCTCGTAGGCCACCCCGGTCCAGTACGCGGCCGGCTGGGCGGCGAGCTCGGCGTCGGGGGTGTGCGGGGACGTCATTGCGGTGCTCCCTGTGGGTGATCGTCGGGTGCGTGATCTTCGGATGCGAGCACCGTAGAACTTGAAGTGAGGTTGAGATCAAGGCGGCGGAGCCGACAGGCCCGGGCTCACCGGTCGGCAGCGCCTTGATCGTGTACAACGAAGGCGCACGGGCACGCACGCGCCCATCGTTTCCGAGGTCGTCGGCCTCGGCAGTTCTAGGAGTACGCAGATGATCACAGTGCTGGGAGCCACCGGAGGCCAGGGCGGCGCGGTGGCCCAGGCGTTGCTGTCGGCGGGGCAGGGCGTCCGGGCCGTGGTCCGTGATCCCGCGGAGCCGCGGGCCCGCCGGCTCGCCGGGCAGGGGGTGGAGCTGGTCGCCGGTGATCTGTTCGACATCGCGTCGCTGACGGCGGCCTTCGACGGGGCGTCGGCGGCCTTCGCCGTGACCACGCCGTTCGAGTCGGGGACGGACGCGGAGGTGCGGCAGGGGCAGGCGATCGTCGAGGCCGCCGGGCGGGCCGCGCTGCCGCATCTGGTGCTGGCCTCGGTGGCCTCGGCGGACCGCTCCACCGGCGTCCCGCACTTCGAGAGCAAGGCGCGGATCGAGGAGGTGCTGGCGCGGGCGGGGCTGCCGGCGACCGTGGTCGCGCCGACGTACTTCTTCGACAACGCCCTGGGCGGGCTCCAGGAGATCGCCGAGGGCGTGCTGTCGCTCGCCGTGCCCGGCGACACCCCGCTCCAGCAGGTCGCCCGCCGCGACCTGGGTGCCGTGGTGGCCGCCGTGATCGCCGACCCCGAGCGGTGGGTGGGACGGCGGGTGGAGGTCGCGGGCGACGCGCCCACGCCGCGGCAGATGGCCGCGGCGATCGCCGCGGCGGCCGGCGGCCCGGTGGCGTACCGCCATGTGCCCCTGGATCTGGTCCGGCAGGCGAGCCGGGACATGGGCGCGATGTACACGTTCCTGACGGAGACCGGCTACGGCGTGGACATCGAGGCGCTGCGCGCCGACTTCCCGGGCGTCGCCTGGACCTCTTTCGCGGACTGGGCCGCCGAGCAGCACTGGCCGCAGCCGCGTCCGCTGGGCTGAACACGGCGGTCTCATGCGGTGTCATCATGCGGCGTCGTCTTGCGTTGCCGTCTTGCGTTGCCGTGATGCGGTGCCTCATGCGGTGTGGCCGAGGTACGTCAGATAGGTGTGCAGCGCCGCGGTGGCGCCCACGCCCTGGAGGCTGCGGCGGTGGAGGTCCTGCCCCCGGCGGGTCAGCTCGCGCAGCACGTGCTCGGGGTTGCCGGTCCGCCGCAGTTCGTCCACGACCGCTTTGATGGTTTCCAGCAGGTAGTTGCCCTGCCGCAGGAGCGCGACGACATGCGCGGCCCGCAGCTCGGCGCGGGGGTAGAGCCGGTATCCGGTGGCCGGCTCGCGGTCCGGCCGCAGCAGGCCGCGGGCTTCCCAGAGCCGGAGTACGGGGGGCCGGACGCCCACGGCGCGGGCGACCTGGCCGATGCGCAGCGGGCGGTGGGTGGTGAGCGGGGGGATCGCCTGGTTGGCCAGGACGGTGCTCAGGGCCTCGTGTACGGCGGCCAGTTCGGCGCGCTCGCGGTCCAGCCGGGCGTGGCCGGCGTCGAGGGCGGCCAGGGCGGTTTCCAGGTCGCCGTCGTGCACGGCGCGCATGATGGCGCGGGCGGTGGGCCAGCCGTGGCCGGCGGCCAGGGCCCTGGCCGTGGTGAGGGCTTCGGCGTGGGCGTCGGTGAAGACGCGGTAGCCGCCGGGGGTGCGCTCGACCGGCGGGAGGACTCCCGACTCGACGTAGTTGCGCACTTGCTGGACCGAGATTCCGGCCGTCCGCGCGAGGTCGATGACGCGCAGCCGCTTCCCCATGTCACCCCCGTCGTTCCGCATCCGGGACCGTCCACCCTAGTCCCTCACCTCCGGTTGAGACTTTTCGGGCATCTCAAAAGGCCGAGCAGCGGTTTTGATTCCCAAAGTCCCTATAAGCAATTGAATGAAACAATTGATACCGAGGGCCCGGCCGGTGGCGGCCGCGGCCCGATGAGGTTTCCGTGCGCGAAAGGCGGCGAAGGTGAAGTTCCTGCTCGAGGTCAATGTGGATGACGGCCGGCTGGCGGAGGACCCCGTGGGTGAGCTGGGCCGCATCCTGCGGTACTGGGGCGGGAACCTCCGCCACTACGCGATGAAGCCGGGCGACGGTTCGGCCATCTACGACTCGGACTACCAGGAGGTCGGCCAGTGGCGCCTGGTCGCGGCCGGCCAGGACGCGTGACCGGCACATCGGATGGCGGGCCGGCCGGGGAGACCCGGGGGCCTCGGGTCGGGTGTGCCGGGTCCCGGCCTCAGCCCAGGGTCAGCGCGACGATGGCCACGGCCGCGCTCACCAGGCCGACCGCCTGTTTCCGGGTGACCTTCTCGTGCAGGGCCGTCAGCCCCAGGACGGTGGGGACGGCCGGGTAGAGGGAGGCCAGGACGACGGCGATGGCGAGCAGCTGCCGGTGGGCCGCCTCGAGGTAGAGGATGAGCCCGAGCGCCGCCCCGGCGCCCGTCGCGAGGGACTGGACCTGGAGCTTCGCCGGCTGCCGCCGGAACCGCGGGGCGTGGCGCAGGGCGCTGGGGAGGAGGGCGGCGACGGCGGCGAGGCGCCCGGCGGCCACCGGCCACAGGCCGCTGGCGGGGTCGGCCTGGGCGAGCCCGATGTACTGGACGGCCACCCCCAGGCTGGCGATCAGGCCGTCCGCCGAGGACCGTACCGTCCGGGACCCGGGCTCGCCGCGGCCGAGGGCGGCACCGCCGGAGACGAGCCACAGGGCGGGCACGGTGACGCCTATGCCGAGCCAGGCCAGGACGGTGGGGCGGTCGCCGAGGAAGAACACCCCGCACAGCACGGACAGCGCCACCCCGGTGACCGCGCTCAGCGGGATCACGACGCTCATGGCGCCGCGGGTCAGCCCCCGGTTGAGGAAGTGCATGGCCGTGCCGCTCCCGACGCCGGACAGCGCTCCCCACAGGACGTCCGCCGGCCGGACGGCCTCGGCCGGCACCACGAGCGCGGCCACGAGGGCCAGGAGGAGCCCGCCGATCTGGCCGAGGAAGGTGACGACGGTGAAGTGGGCGCGGCGGGACAGGATTCCGCCGAAGAAGTCGACGAGGCCGTAGCAGAGCGCGGAAGCCAGGGCGAGAAGAGCAGCCATCCGCTACGGCTTCCCCGGCTCGGCCGTCCCGACTCCCCACGTGGAGGCGGTGATCACGGCACCTCCGCCGCCCCTCGACCGCCCCCGGGGCACCACCCCGGGTCACCGCCCCCAGGGCGCCGTCACCGGTTCGTGCGGGAGCGGGTCATACGGCGCGGAGGCCGCGTCGGTCCGCCCAGGCCGACAGCGCCGCGGCGATCAGCGCTGGCCGATCCTCCGGCGTGTGGTGTCCGGCGACGGCCTCGGAGTGCTCGATCTCCAGGCCCGCGATGTTGTCCGCGCACCACGCGATGAGGCCGTGGTGCATCATGACCCCCGGCCCGGGCGCGAAGGTGAGCAGCAGCTTGGGCACCTCCGAGCTCGCCTTCAGCCACCGGTCGTACGCCTCGATCCTGGCCACGACGTCGGCGGGCTCGCCGCCCAGCGGCATCGAGCGCGCCCACCGCAGCAGCGGCAGCCTGCTCTCCCGGGTCGGGTACGGCTTGCGGTAGACGTCGGCGTCGCCGGGGGCCAGCGGGATGACGCCGCTGTCGGGCAGTCCCTCGATGAACAGGTTGTCGTCGAGCATCATCGCCTCTCCGACGCCGTCCGTCTTGATCGCCCGGAACAGCTCCCGGCCGCCCTCGGGGAACTCCTCCCAGGTCATCGGCTTGACGATGGTCTCGGTGAACGCGATGCCGCGCACCCGGTCCGGGTGGCGCGCGGCCCAGTCGAAGGCCAGGGCGCCGCCCCAGTCGTGCCCGACCAGAATCACGTCCTGGAGGCCGAGCGCGTCGAACCAGGCGTCCAGGTAGCGGGCGTGGTCGGCGAAGGTGTAGTCGATGTCGGGCTTTCCCGACTCCCCCATGCCGATCAGGTCGGGGGCCAGCAGCCGTCCGGGGCCGACGGCGGGCATGACGTGCCGCCACAGGTACGACGAGGTCGGGTTGCCGTGGAGGAAGACGATCGGCACGCCGGTGCCGGACTCCCGGTAGTGGATGGTCGAGTCGAGGACGTGGGCGGTGGGCATGGCGCGGTCCTTCGTACGGAGATCGGGGTGTGGGTCGCGGTGGCGGGGGTGTTGGTCGGGGTGGTGGTTCAGCGGAAGGC
>NZ_MAXF01000260.1 GCF_001704635.1 Streptomyces sparsogenes
TAACGTCCGGACGCCAACTCCGCACCCGGTCCCAGCACCGCCAAGGCTCCCCCGATCCGCCAACACGCCTCGCGCAAACCGCCTGCCGATCATACGAGTTGGTGGGCGCGGCGCCGGTCAGCGACTGGAGGCGTGCGTCACAAGCTGAAGATCCCGACGAAGCACCCCACGAGCACCCCGGCGTTGATCATCGCCCCGGCCACGACGGCGCCACCGCGTGGTTTCTCGGGCTGCATCAGGATCCGTATCACATAGCAGAAGCCGACCACGGCCACGGGCAGGGGCATCAGCGGGGGCAGATACGCCTCCTCGTTCCCCGGCAGGTCCGTCGCGGCGGCGATCGCCCAGGCGGCCCCGAGCAACACCGGCACGGCGACCAGCCCCGTCACCAGGGAGGCTCTGATCAAGCCCGGCCCGCTGGGCCAGCGTACGGCCGGCACACCCAGCCACGGCAGCGCGCCGACACCGACCAGGACGAAGACCGCCACTCCCGCGCGCAGCTCGAGGGCCGTGAGGAAGAGCGCGGGCGGCAGGACGCCCAGCGCCGCCAACAGCCAGTACGGATGGCGGTGCGGCCGGGCGGATGCGGGGGCGAGGACCGTTGGGACCTGAAGGGTCCGGCCGGGCGGGGCGTACGAGTCCCGCGTCGCCGGTTGTGTGCGCGCCGTGGAACGCGCCAGCGCGTGCGGCGCGGGCGCCCTTACGGGCCGTGCCGGGCCTGCCGCCCCCGCCTGTTCCGGCTGGGCCGCTGGCCCTGCCTGGCCCCGTGGTCCCGGCCGTCCCGCGCGGACCGCCTCGACCTCCGCCCGCATCGCCCCCGCGTCGGCGTACCGCGCAGCCGGGTCCTTGGCCAATGCGCGCGTCACCAGCTCCTGCAC
>NZ_MAXF01000261.1 GCF_001704635.1 Streptomyces sparsogenes
CGCCTCGTCGACCTTCGCGCGGGTGGCCTGTGCGGTCTCGGGGGTGATCATGGGGCCGATGTCGGTGTGCTCGTCGGTCGGGTCGCCGACGCGGAGCAGTTTGGTGCGGGCGACGAAGGCGTCGCGGAAGGCCTCGTAGACCTCACGGGCGATCAGGATCCGCTGGGTGCCGATGCAGTTCTGGCCCGCGGCCCAGAAGGCCCCGGAGACGCAGGAGGTGACCGCCTCGTCCAGGTCGGCGTCGTCCATGACGATGACGGGGGCGTTGCCGCCCAGGTCCATGGCCAGTTTCTTCAGGCCGGCGGTGCGGGCGATGGCCTCGCCGGTGGCGAACCCGCCGGTGAAGGACACCATGCGCACCTCGGGGGCGCCGACGATCGCGGCGCCGATGTCGGCTCCGCCGCCCACGACCGTGACGACCTCCTTTGGCAGGCCGGCCTCGATGAGCGTGTCGGCCAGGCGGAGCGCGGACAGCGGTGTGTGGGCGGAGGGTTTGAGGATCACGGCGTTGCCGCCGGCGATGGCCGGGCCGAGCTTGTGGGCGACCAGGTTGAGCGGGTCGTTGAACGGGGTGATGGCGGCGATGATGCCCAGGGGCTCGCGGGTGAACCAGCCCTGCCGCCTCTCGGAGCCCTCGTACGCGTCGAAGGGGACGACCTCCCCGGCGTTGCGCCGTGCCTCCGCCGCTGACAGGGCGAGGGTGTTGGCCGCGCGGGCGGCCTCCTTGCGGGCCTGCGTGATCGTCTTGCCCGCCTCGCTGACGATCAGCTGGGCGAAGGACTCGGCGCGCCGCCGCACCAGGTGGGCGGCGCGTTCCAGGACGCCGGCC
>NZ_MAXF01000262.1 GCF_001704635.1 Streptomyces sparsogenes
AGAGGCCCTAACAGAAGTTGTTGATCACGTGACCGTCGGCTTGTCGGCTCGTTGGTCGGGTCGTGGGGAAACGTCAGTCGCGGCCGTGGATCGTGTCGGACGAACTGTGGTCGCTTATCGAGCCGTTGCTGCCGGAGCCGGGGCCGAAGCTGGTGGCGGGCCGGCCGCGGGTGCCGGACCGACAGGCCCTGTGCGGGATCCTGTTCGTGCTGCACACCGGCATCCAGTGGGAGTACCTGCCGCAGGAGCTGGGCTTCGGCTCAGGGATGACCTGCTGGCGGCGCCTGGCAGCCTGGAACGAGGCCGGTGTATGGGACAAGCTGCACCTGGTGCTGCTGAAGAAGCTGCGGTCGGCCAAGCAGCTGGACTGGTCGCGGGCGGTGATCGACTCCTCCCACGTGCGGGCGGCCCGGCGGGGCCCAAAAGCGGGCCGAGCCCGGTCGACCGTGCACGACCGGGCAGCAAGCACCACGTCCTCACCGATGGCCAGGGCATCCCACTCGCGGTGTCGCTGACCGGCGGAAACCGCAACGACGTCACCCAGCTACTGCCCCTGCTCGACAAGGTTCCACCGGTCGCCGGCGTCGTCGGCAGGCCACGGCGACGGCCGGACATGCTCTTCGCGGACCGCGGCTACGACCATGACAAGTACCGGCGGCTGCTGTGGCAGCGTGGTATCCGTCCAATGATCGCGGAACGCGGCCAGCCGCACGGCTCCGGCCTGGGCATCTTCCGCTGGGTCGTGGAACGAACGATCTCCTGGCTGCACGGCTTCCGCCGCCTGCGCATCCGCTGGGAGAGACGCGACGACATCCACGAAGCCTT
>NZ_MAXF01000263.1 GCF_001704635.1 Streptomyces sparsogenes
CTCAACAGCACCGCCGCCGGTCTGGTGCGGATGGCCAATGACCCGGGTACGGCGGTCAAGGGGATGTGGGACGCGTTCCAGCAGGATCCGTCCGAGGGGCTGGGGCGGCTGCTGCCGGAGCTGATCGGCACGAAGGGTCTGGGTGGGGCGAAGACGGCGGTGACGGCTGCCGAGCGGCTGCCCGCCACCTTGGCCAAGGCGGAGGGCCCCGCCATGCGGACGCTGGCCAAGGACGGGGCCGCGCCGCATGCGACGCCGGATGTGGCGAAGACGGCCGGGGGTACGGATCCGGTGGATTTGGCGTCGGGGCGGATGTATCTGCCGCAGCGGGATGTGGTGTTGCCGGGGGCGTTGCCGCTGGTGTTCGTGCGGCGGGCGGAGTCGGGGTATCGGGTGGGGCGGTGGTTCGGGCCGACGTGGTCGAGTTCGGCTGATCAGCGGTTGGAGATCGGTGCGCGGGGTGTGGTGTTCGTCGCGGAGGACGGGTTGCTGCTGTCGTATCCGCATCCGGCGCCGGGGGTGCCGACGCTGCCCGAGCTGGGGCCGAGGTGGCCGCTGGAGCGGACGGTGGCGGGCGACTACACCCTCGCCGATCCGGACACCGGCCGCACCTGGTACTTCACCGGCCCGGAAGGGGGCGGGGACGGCGAGGCGCCGCTGGTGGAGATCAGCGATCGCAACGGCCACCGCCTGACCTTCGAGTACGACGTCCAGGGCGCCCCGGCCGCGATTGTCCACAGCGGCGGCTACCACCTCAAGCTCACCA
>NZ_MAXF01000264.1 GCF_001704635.1 Streptomyces sparsogenes
TCTCAGTGTTGCCTGGCTCGGCGCTTGCGGGCGGCGAGGGCGACTGCGGCGCCCGCGCCGACCAGCAGGGCGCTGAGGGAGACGATGGTCAGCACCTGCGTACCGGTGTTGGCCAGTGAACCGCCGCCTCCGCCGGTCTGGTCGCTGCCGCCCTGGGGGCCGGGCCGGTTGGGCGGCTCATGGGTCGGCGGCTGGTGGGTCGGCGGCTCCGAGGACGGCGGCGTGGTGGTCGGAGGCGTCGTGGTCGGCGGCTCCTCCTTGGGGATGTACACGCCGGCGTCGATCGTGTGGTCGACCCCTCCGGGCTTTCCGGGTGCTGTGACAGGCGCGTAGCCGTTGCACAGCCGTCCGGTCTTGGGCGGGGTGACGTTCGAGTCGTGCGCCCGGTTGGCACCGGCCCGGGGGAGGGTGAACCGCAGCTCGTCGGCCGTCGGCTGGGTCGGGACGTCGCTGGTGTCGGCGGTGCAGACGTTGAACTGCACGGTGTACTTGGCGCCGGGCTTCAGCTCGTATTCGGCGCCGACTCCGCCGAAGTAGTACTCGCCGGCGGCGTCGGTCTTGGTCGTGGCGACCTGCTTGCCGGTGTCGTCCAGCAGGTTGACCGTGGCGTCCGGCAGCGGCACCTCGTTGACACCCTCGGGGTCCTGGATGCCGTTGTGGTCGCCGTCGAACCAGACCCGGTTGCCGATCTGGATGGGCGCGTTCGCCGCCTCATAGGCGACATCGCCCAGCCCACCGGCCTTACCGAAC
>NZ_MAXF01000265.1 GCF_001704635.1 Streptomyces sparsogenes
CTCCATCTGTTCGGCGATCTTCATGGCCTCGTCGATCAGGGTCTCCACGATCTTCGACTCGGGCACGGTCTTGATCACCTCACCCTTCACGAAGATCTGCCCCTTCCCATTGCCCGAGGCCACCCCCAGATCCGCCTCTCGCGCCTCACCAGGACCATTGACCACACACCCCATCACCGCGACCCGCAACGGCACCTCCATGCCCTGCAGACCCGCCGTCACCTCATCCGCCAGCTTGTACACATCCACCTGCGCCCGACCACACGACGGACACGACACGATCTCCAACCGCCGCTGCCGCAGATTCAACGACTCCAGAATCTGGATACCGACCTTCACCTCCTCCACCGGAGGCGCCGACAACGACACCCGGATCGTGTCCCCGATCCCCTCACTGAGCAGCGCACCGAACGCCACCGCCGACTTGATCGTCCCCTGGAACGCCGGCCCCGCCTCCGTCACCCCCAGATGCAACGGATAGTCACACCGGGCCGCCAACTGCCGGTACGCATTGATCATCACCACCGGGTCGTTGTGCTTCACCGAGATCTTGATGTCCCGGAACCCGTGCTCCTCGAACAGCGAGCACTCCCACAACGCCGACTCCACCAGCGCCTCCGGAGTCGCCTTCCCGTACTTCGCCAGAAGCCGCTTGTCCAGCGACCCCGCGTTCACCCCGATCCGGATCGGCACCCCCGCCTC
>NZ_MAXF01000266.1 GCF_001704635.1 Streptomyces sparsogenes
ACGCTGCACACCCGCTTCCGCCGGTGGGCCAAGGACGGCACCTTCGAGCGGATGCTCCGGGCCGCCCAGGCCAAGGCCGACGCGGCCGGGGACATCGAGTGGCTGGTGTCGGTCGACTCCACGATCGTCCGGGCCCACCAGCACGCGGCCGGAGCGCGAAAAGGGGGCTCCGCACCCCGGGACTCGGCCGGTCCCGAGGCGGCCTGACCAGCAAGATCCACCTGGCCTGCGACGCTGTGGGGCGACCACTCGCCTTCACCGTCACCGGCGGGAACGCCAACGACTGCACCCAGTTCACCGCCGTGATGAAGGCGATCTGTGTGCCCCGGCTGGGACCGGGGCGGCCCCGGGTCCGACCCGGCCACGTCATCGGCGACAAGGGCTACAGCTCCAAGGCCATACGCACCTGGCTGCGGCAGCGGAACATTCGGCACACCATCCCGGAACGGTCCGACCAGATCCGCAACCGGCTCCGACGCGGCAGCCGTGGTGGACGTCCGCCAGCCTTCGACAAGCAGGTCTACAAACGGCGCAACGTCGTCGAACGGTGTTTCAACCGACTCAAGCAGTGGCGCGGCATCGCCACCCGCTACGACAAGACCGCCGAGTCCTACCAAGCCGCCGTCACCCTCGCATCGCTGCTGATGTGGGCGTGACATTTGACGACAACTCCTAG
>NZ_MAXF01000267.1 GCF_001704635.1 Streptomyces sparsogenes
GCACAGTCCGCAAAACGGGTGGCCTGATGGGGCGGCCCGCCCCGGCGCGATGGCCGCGGGCCGAGAAGTTCCTGTCCGACCGCGGCGCCGCCCGGACGGCCCATCCGGGCGGAACGCTCCTGGACCACCTGCACCGTGTCACCCGCCTACTCTCCGCCTGGGGCGCCGACCCTGACGTCCAGCTCGCGGGGCTGTGCCACGCTGCCTACGGAACGGACGGATTCGACGGGTCGCTCCTGGGCATCACCGAGCGCTGGGTGCTCGCCGAACTGATCGGCGATCGCGCGGAGGCCCTGGTGTACCTGTACGCGAGCTGCGACCGGGCAGCCGTCTATCCTCGCCTGGGCAACGGGCTTCCGGTGGGCTTCCATGACCGCTTCACGGGCCGGGAACACACTCCGGCCGCGGCGGACGTACGCGCCATCGTGGAGATCACGGCCGCCAACGAGCTCGACGTGCTGGCCCATAACGTCGGGCTGGCCGAACGCCACGGCCCGGCTCTGTACCGCCTGTTCGCCCGCTCACGCGAGCTGCTGTCCGCGCCAGCGTGGAACGCCTGCACCGAGCAGCTGGCCCGGTACGCCCCCCGGGGATCGTGATCCGCGGCCTGGACCACCTGGTGCCGACCGTCACCGTCGTCGAGCGGACCACTGCC
>NZ_MAXF01000268.1 GCF_001704635.1 Streptomyces sparsogenes
TCTTTTCCAATGGATAAACTGTGGGAGTGATCCTGTCAACCTCGGAACGCAAGGGCAGCGCGCGCGAGCGACTCCTGGCACGGCTTCTCGACGCCTTCGGCGAGGCCCTGCCCCCGCCGGAGATGTCGCTCCGTGAGATCGCCGCCCGGATCGAGACCAGCCACGCCCTGCTGCGCTACCACTTCGGGTCACTCTGGGGCGCCTTGGCCGCCATGCTCAAGGCGCAGCGATCCCGTGACAACGAGGCACTTCTGGAGGCCGCCCAGCAGGGCACCTTCGACGATTTCGTCGGGGCGATCTGGCGTACTTACACCCGGCCGGAGCAGCTGTCGCGTGTCCGCGGCTTCTTCTACGTCGTCGGACTGGCCGCGTACGGCCCCGAGGACTTCCGTGAGGTCGTGGAGTCGATCGGCGACCTGACCGCGATGTTGTCCTCACTCGCGGAACGCGAAGGGCTCGAGGCGAAGGAAGCGCGGGATGTGGCCACCGTCACCGTTGCCGCGATTCGCGGCCTCCTCCTGCAGGAACTCCTCACTCCCGGAACCCGCTCGGACGACGCGGTCACCTTGATCCTGCGCATGAAGGAGGGCCGACCCGCTCCACGATCA
>NZ_MAXF01000269.1 GCF_001704635.1 Streptomyces sparsogenes
GTGGCCGCCGCGGACGCGCCCGCGTGGCTGACCGACCAGCTCGTCCTCCTCGCCGAGGGCGCGATGACCACAGCGGCCATCTCCGGGTCTCCAGAGCCCGCCCGTCACGCCAAGGACGCCGCCCGCACCCTGCTGCGGACCGCTCACACAGGCATCGCCCCCGCTGACTGAGCACGCGGCCGCCTTCACTCACAGCCCAGCTTCCGTTCCCTCCGAGGTGCCACCCAGTGAGCAAGTGAGCAGGGCGCACGTGAGGCTGGTCCTCGGTAGAGGCTTTCCGACCCTTTCTCCAGTGTTGAGGTGCAGAGCGGGGGACAGCTTGAACGAGCTCGGCGACGTTCTTCCATCGGTCCACTACTGATTCTGTCCGACGCCATCGCCCGCGGTCACGGCCGTGTCGACGACGGCGCCCTGCAGGCCACGCGCGACGCGGGCGCCTCGGACGCCGAGATCGGCGAGGTCGTCGGCCACCTGGCCCTGAACGTCCTGACGAACTACTTCAACATCCTCGCCAAGGTCGACAACGACTGGCCCGTGGTCACACCGCGCTCCGCGGTCTGACCCGCACCCGCCCCGCCGGCCCGGCCCC
>NZ_MAXF01000027.1 GCF_001704635.1 Streptomyces sparsogenes
CCGCGACGTTGCGTTCGGCCCAGGCGGCGAAGGTGCCGGGCGCGCGGCCCAGCACGTGGGCGACGTCGGGGCTCACCCGCCGCTCGTCGTCGGTCGGCGCGCCCAGGATGGCCAGGGTGCCCTCGACCACGGGCAGCGGCATGAAGCGCGCCATCAGCGCGTGGGCCTCCTCCGGGGTCTGCTCGGTGAAGCGCACCGGCTCGCCCAGTGCGGCCGCGATGGCGGCGGCCCGCTCGCGCGGGGTGGTGGGGGCGGGCCCGGTGAGGGTGTAGGTGGCGCCCCGGTGGGCGTCCGGGTCCCGCAGGGCGGCGGCGGCGACCGCGGCCACGTCCTCGGGGTCGACGAAGGGCAGTCCTACGTCGCCGAACGGGGCCGCGGCCTCCCGCCGGGTACGGATGGACTCGGCCCAGGCCAAGGCGTTTCCGGCCATCCCGCCGGACCGCAGGACCGTCCAGTCGAGACCCGACTCCCGTACTGCCGCCTCGAACAGGCGCGGGTGGCCGTACGCCTCCGGGCGGGTCGCCGCGCCCTGCGAGGACAGCAGCACCACCCTGCGGATCCCGGCGGTCTTCGCCACCTCCAGGATTCCCCGCGGGTCCTCCCCCGCCACGAGCAGGAACAGCGCCTGCGCCCCGTCGAACGCGTCCCGCAGCCCGGCCGGTTCGGCCAGGTCGGCGGCCACCGCCCGGACGCCCGGGGGCACATCGGCGTCGGCGATGTGCCGGGCCACGGCCGTCACCGGCACCCGGCCCTCGGCCGTCACCGACACTCGGCCATCGGCGTGCCCGCCCTCGGCGTGCCCGCCCTCGGTGAGCATCCGCACCAGCGCCCGCCCGACGTTTCCGGTCGCACCGGTCACCACGATCATGTCCGTCTCCCGCTCCAAAAAATTAGTTAGTCGACTGACTAACTCGGTACGGCGAGACGCTAGCACGTCCGAGCCCCTCGCTGTCTATAGTGAGTCGGGTGACTGACTCAGAAGATGCGCCGCCCCGCCCCCGGAAGGCCGCCGGCAAGCGGCAGCGGCTGACGGCCGCCGCGGCCCGCGTCTTGCACGAGCAGGGCGTGGAGCGCACGACCATCGCCGACATCGCCCGCGCCGCCGAGGTCCCGGCAGGCAACGTCTACTACTACTTCAAGACCAAGGACGAGCTGGTCGAGGCCGCGCTCGCCGAGCACGTCGACCACCTGAAGACCCTCACCGACCGGCTCGACGGGCTCCCCGATCCGCGCGAGCGCCTCAAGGGCCTGGTGGCGGCGTGGGTCGACGGACGCGACACCGCGGCCCGCTACGGCTGCCCCACCGGCACCCTCGCCACCGAGCTCGGCAAGCGCGACGACGACGGGCCGGGCGTCATGGCGGGCCAGGTCATACGGCGGCTGCTGACCTGGGTCGAGGACCAGTACCGGCAGCTGGGCGCGGCCGACCCCGAGGGGCCGGCGCTGGCGCTCGTCGGCGCGTACCAGGGCATGTCCCTGCTGTCCCACGCCCTGCGCGACCCGGAGATCATGACCCGCGAGGGCGCCCGCCTGATCCGCGGGCTGGACACCGTGGTCTGAGCGGCCACCGGCACGGCAACCGGCGACCGGCCCGGTGTGTGACGCACATCGCTGCCGGGCGCCGAAGCCTGGACTCCGGGGCGCGCCGGTGTGTCACTTGTGTGCCATGGACCTCAACATCACCGCGACCTCCCCCGAACACCCGGCCGCCCTCCTGGATCTGCCGTGGAACGTCCCGCTGGAGGAGTGGCCGGACGAGCACCTGGTCGCGCTGCCGCGCGGCATCTCCCGCCATGTGGTGCGCTTCGCGCGGGCGGGCGGTGAGGTGGTCGCGGTCAAGGAGGTCGGCGAGTGGGCGGCCGTGCGGGAGTACGGGCTGCTGCGCGACCTGGACCGGCTGGCCGTGCCGGCCGTGGACGCACTCGCGGTGGTCACGGGGCGCACCGACGAGCGCGGTGCGCTGCTGGAGCCCGCGCTGATCACCCGCCATCTGGTGGGCTCGCTGCCGTACCGGTCGATGTTCGAGACGACGATGCGGCCCGGCACGATCAAGCGGCTGCTCGACGCGCTCGCCGTGCTGCTGGTGCGGCTGCATCTGAGCGGGTTCGCCTGGGGCGACTGTTCGCTGTCCAACACGCTGTTCCGGCGGGACGCGGGCGCGTACGCCGCGTATCTGGTGGACGCGGAGACCGGACAGCTCCATCCGCGGCTGTCGGACGGGCAGCGCGACTACGACGTCGAGGTGGCGCGGGTGAACATCGCGGGCGAGCTGATGGACCTGGAGGCGGGCGGGTCGCTGCACCCGTCCGTGGATCCGGTGCTGTTCGGCCGGGAGATCGTCGAGCGGTACGAGGAGCTGTGGCACGAGCTGACCCGGGAGTCGGTCTATCCGCTGGCCAAGCGCCACTACATCGACCGTCGGGTGCGGCGGCTGAACGACCTCGGTTTCGATGTCGCGGAAATGCAGATCCAGCGCTCTCCGGACGGGGATACGGTCACTTTTCTGCCGAAAGTCGTGGACGCCGGACATCATCAGCGGCAATTGTTGCGGCTGACCGGTCTCGACGCGGAGGAGAATCAGGCGCGCAGCCTCCTCAACGACCTGGAGACATGGATGGTCTCGCAGGACGACTACGCTCCGGGCGATCCGCTCGGCGCGCGCCCGGAGGTGCTCGCGCACCGCTGGGTCCGTGACGTCTTCCGGCCCACCGTGCGGGCCGTGCCGCCGGAGCTGCGGGCTTCGACCGATGTCGCGCAGATCTACTCCGAACTGCTCGAACACCGCTGGATGCTGTGCGAGCGCGAGGGCCGGGACGTGGGGCTCGAGGCCGCCGTCGAGGACTACATACGGACGGTGCTCGGCCCCCGGCAGGCCCGATTCGGAAAATAATCCGCGGAACATTTCCACTGGAATTCGGATCAGTAATGGCGTGAACTGCGGATTTCCCGGAATCCGGACCCCGCCGAGTGCGGGAATGGCGGTCGTTTGATAGAAATCCTTCTCGCCGCCGGGCCACCTGTTCGTGCGACCGGTGCGATCGCCCGTTGCGAGAAGGAGAATTGCGATGTCCCAGCCGCCTCCGCCGCCCGGCCCCGGTTATCCGCCGCCGGTGTCACCGCCCGCGGGGCCGCCCATGGCGCCGCCGCCGGGCGGGGGGCGGGCGAGCCGCCGCCGGCGGTCGAAGTCGCCCGTCGGGGTCGTCGTCGGCGCGGCGGTGGCGCTCGCGCTGGTCGCCGGTGGCGTCTGGCTCGCCGTGGACGGGGGCTCCGGCGACGGCGGGGGCGGGAAGGGCGGCGACTCGGCGGACGGCGCCGTCGAGGCGCGGGTGCTGGGCAAGGTCCCGATGCCCAGGGTCGACGAGATGGTCAACACCCCGGGCATGTGGGTGACGGACAAGAACCTCGTCAAGGCGGACGTCAACAAGATCGTCGGCTATCCGCTCACCGGGGGCGCCGCCTCGTGGGAGATCCCGCTCGACGGCGAGCTGTGCTGGTCGTCACCGCGGGTCACGGAGGCGGGGCTGACCGCGGTCCTGTTCCAGGACGACGCGCAGGACAACCCGGTCTGCACCCAGGTCGGCCTGGTGGACCTGAAGAAGGGCAAGCTGGTCTGGACGAGGCAGGGCCGCGAGACCGGCGAGCTGGCCTCCGACCGGCCGATCATGTTCGACGAGGTGTCCATCGGCGGCGACACCGTCGCCGCGGGCGGCATCAGCGGTGGCGCGGCCTGGTCGGTCGACGGCAAGCCGCTGTGGATGCCGGACTCGGACGCGGACTGCTCGGACAAGGGCTATGTGGGCGACGGGTCGAAGCTGGTCGCGGTGCGCGAGTGCGGGGAGTCCGGCAGCCCGCGGCTGGAGGTCCAGACGGTGGACCCGAGGACGCGGGCGGTGAAGTCCTCGTACCCGGTGACGCCGGGCATCAAGTACGCCCATGTGGTGTCCACCGATCCGCTGGTCGTCGGCGTCAACGCGGGCGACTCGTCGGGGAGCGGGGTCTCCGACTTCCTGGCGGTCGACGACAGCGCCAAGGAGGGGAAGCTGCTGAGCAAGTTCGGCATGGGCGGCGGTAAGTACCAGGCCGACTGCGACGCGACCAAGGTCGGCGGCTGCTCCGAGATCGTCGTCGACAAGGCGGCCCACGCCCTCTACCTGGCCACCGACTACCGCGCGGGCGCCGCGTCGGGCCCGTCCAACGAGATCGTCGCCATCGATCTGCGGACCGGCAAGGTGACCGCCAAGGCCGACGGCGCCGAGGGCGGCCCGCTGGTGCCGGTCAGGCTCGACGAGGACGGCTCCCTCATCGCCTACCAGGAGGCCACACTCAGCCAGGGCGGCGCGGTCTGGCGCGTCGACACGAAGTCGTACGAGAAGAAGAAGCTGATGCAGAACCCGGAGGAGACCGCGTTCATCGAGAGCGTGGCGCTGCACCGGGAGCTGGTCTACGCCGGTGGGCGGCTCTACATCGGCAACACCAGCGCCTCGAAGCCCTCGACCGACTCCGGCAGGAAGTCGCCGCTGGCCCTGGTCCTCGGCGCGAAGTAGCCCCGGGGCCTCGGGACGCGGCCAGGGTCTGTCGGCCCTGGGCCGCACGGCACGGGCTCCGCCCCTGGACGGGGGTCTGGGGCGGAGCCCGTCGGCCGGTTCGCGTCAGCCGCCCGCGCCGCCTGTGGGCGGGTCCAGGGTCAGGCCCTTGAGCCGCCCCTGCTCGTACGCCTCCGCCATCGCGCGCCGCCGCAGCTTGCCGCTGCTGGTGCGCTCGAGCTGGCCGGGGCGCAGATAGTGCACGTCCGAGGAGCGTACGGTCACGCCGACCGTTTTCACCAGGTGGTCGACGATCCGGGCCCGGCTGCCCTCGACATCGTCGCGCGCGGTGCGGTCCACCTCGGCCAGGACGACGATGTCCTGGCCGATCTGCAGGACGCAGGTGCGGCCGTCGCGCACGAAGTCCAGCCGCTCCACGGCCTGCTCGAAGTCGGAGGCGAAGTAGCTCTGGCCGCCGACCTTGATCCGGTCGCTGATGCGGCCGGTGATGAACAGCTCGCCGTCGTCGAGGAATCCGATGTCGCCGGTGGCGTAGTAGCCGTCGTCGCCGACCAGCGGGGCCTGCTTGTCGAGGTAGGAGGCGGCCAGGCTGCCGCCGGCCACCTCGATCTCGCCCAGCCGGCCCTCCGCGCACACCCGCCCCTCCTCGTCGCGCAGGCGCACGGTGTACTCGGGCATCGGCCGGCCCACCGAGACGGCCGGGACCCCGGAGGGGGACGGCACGACCCGGATCTCGCTGCCCACCGGGCGGCTGGACACCAGCAGCACGGCCTCGGCCATGCCGTAGCAGGGCATGAACACATCGCGCCGCAGCCCCGCGGGGGCCATCAGGTCCAGGAAGGCGTTGAGGTTGGGCAGGTTGATGGGTTCGCTGCCGAGGTAGATCGACCGCACCCGGGACAGGTCGATCTCGGCGATCTCGTCGGCGTCGAGGTCCTGCATCAGCTTGAGGGAGTAGTCGACCGCGAAGTTCGGGATGACCGTGCCCGCGACCCCCTCCCTGGCCATGTGCTCCCACCAGCCGCGGGCGTCGAACAGGAAGGTGATCGGCTCGGCGAGCAGCAGGTCGCAGCCCACGGCGAGGCAGGACAGCAGGCCGCCGACCAGCCCCATGTCGTGGTAGAGCGGCAGCCAGCTGCTGACCCGCTCCTCGGGGACCCGGCCGTCCGTACGGGTGATCATGGTCAGGTTGGAGCGGAGCATGTCCTGCCGGACCGGGATCCCCTTGGGGAAGGACGTGGACCCGGACGAGAACTGGACGAACGCCGGCTCGTCGGCGGCGGGGGTGCGCAGCCGGGCGCCGGGCTCGCGGATCCCGGCGGGCGGCAGCGGCAGGCCCGGAGCGGGCAGGTCGAGGGTGTCCAGGGTGGGGACCTGGAGCACGCGGGCCGCGTCGTAGTCCCGGGCGACCCGGCCGATGAAGTCCAGGTAGGCGGCCCTCGGCGTGTCCAGGACCAGCGGTTTGACCGACAGCGGGACGGCGCCCAGCTCCATGAGGCCCAGGAAGGCGAAGATCACCGCGCTGGAGGTCTCGAAGGGGAACAGCACCCGGGTCCCCGGCTCGATCCCCTGGTCGCGGAAGAAGTCGGCGTACGCGGCGACCTGCTCCGGGAAGTCCTGGTAGCTGATGAACTCGGGCGGGTCGATGAACTTGTCGTACAGGTACAGGCCCCGTTCGGGCGGGCACTCCTGGTTGCGCTGGATGTACTCGAGCACCGCGCCTCTCCTACTCCTCGGTCGTGTCGTCGGGCTTGGTCGTGTCTTCGGGCTTGGTCGTGTCGTCGGGGGTGCGGCCGGCGGCGTCACCGGTGGCGCCGCCCCGCGGGGCGATGCCGCGGGTCCACGCCACCAACTTGGGCAGCACCTGCTCCTGGGCGCGGGCGCCGCGGAGCACATCGACGTGGCCGGGGTCCCAGCTCAGCCCGGTCTCCCGCCCGAAGACGGTGAACTCGGTGGCGCCGCCGAGGTGGTCGGCGAGCTTGCGGGCCCGGGCGGGCGAGGCGTGGAAGGAGTCGCCCGCGCCGATCCCGACCAGCACCGGCAGCGTCACCCGGCCGAGGGCCTGCCAGTAGTCGGTCCGCCCGTCGGCGCTGCGGAAGGCGCCGGACGGCGCCCAGTCGGTGAACTGCCGCATCAGCCCGGCCGGTTCGTCCCACCGGCCCTGCTTGAGCGCGCGGGCCGGGAACCGCCCGAGGAGGCGGGAGATCACCGAGGAAAACGTCATCTGGGCACGTTTGGACAGCCCGCCGTCGCTGTAGTCGTTGACCGCGGAGGAGACGGTGATCACCCCGGCGAGTCGTTTCTGCAGGTCGGGTTCGACGCCGAGCGCGGCCAGGGCCGCGTAGCCGACCATGCTGTGCGCCAGGACAAACAGCGGCCCGGTGTGGGTCGCCGACACCGCCCGGATCAGATCGGGGATGTCATGGCGCACATAGGTGTCGAAGTCCCAGTCGTACGCGAACCGCTGGGGCCGGCGGCTGGGGCCGTGGCCGCGCAGCGAGGCAACGTAGGCGGTGATCCCCTCGTCCAGGAACGCCGCCGCGGGCCCCTGCCCGGACCTGCCCAGGAAGAACCCGCCGTCCGAGAACAGCCCCGGGAGGAACAGCACTCCGGGCGCCCGCTCGCCGCCGCCGGCCGGCCGCGCCTCCCTGAGGTGCAGTTCATGGCCGCCGGAGGTCGGCACCCAGCGTTCGGTCTCCGCGATCCGCGCCGTGCGGTCCTGATCGCCTGCCGTGCTCATCGCGCTCTCCCTTCCTGCTCGCTCAGTCCGGTTCACCGGGAGACGGCGGACGCCGTGAGGAAGTCCTGCATCGAGACCAGGCACCGCTGGGCGGCGTCCAGGAAGGCCACGGTGACCAGGGCGTCCACCGCCGGGCGGTCCACCTCGGGGAGGTGGAGGCGCTGGCGGAACCGCGCCCGGAAGGTGATGTCGTCCTCGTCGAACTCCTCCGCGGTCGGCGACTCGAGGGCCGTGCGCACCTCGACCTGGCCGCGCGGGATCTCCGCCAGGTAGTCGATCTCGGTGCGGGCCACCACCGCGATCATGCGGTCGCCGTGCACCAGCCCCTGCCGGCCGAGCCAGTCCCACCGCGCGGCCTCCAGGTACTCCAGCGCGACCGCGTTGTTCACATGGCCCAGGGCATCGAGGTCATTGGGGCGCACCGGCAGCGTCAGCCGGGATTCGCCGAAGAACACGTCGTACCGCCCGATTGGTCGTGTTGAGGAAACGTGTCAGTGCCGAGGTCCCGCCGGTCACCATGACCACGGCGGACACATAGCCGCCGCTGTGCGAGAGGGAAACGCTCACCCGCAGCCGGTGCCGGGCCAGATGGCCCGCCAGCGCTCCATGGGCCTGGAACCGCGGGGCCCCGCGGTGGTCGTGGACCAGCTCGGCCTCGGTCCAGAACCAGGTCTCGCCCGCCGCCGGAAGTGCTTTGAAAAGCGCTTCCTTGGCCGCGAACGCCCCCGCCATGCTCTCCAGGGGAGAGACCGCCGAGGCGAAGCGGCGCAGTTCCCCGGGGGTGAAGAAGACATCCGGCTCGCGGAGGGAGGAGGCGACCTCCAGTTCACTGATCAGCTGGAGGTCGTGTCCCAGGCCGATCAGCTCCCGACGAGATCCATCCACGTGTCCTCGACTTCTTCACGGGAATGGACCTCGATCCCGGTGATCTTCTTCAGGGCGCCGCAGATGAGCTGCTCCTTCTTCTCCAGCGCCTCGGGACGGAAGTCCTGGTCACCCGTTTCGAGCTGGTCCCACCAGTTCACGTGCGAACCGCGCTGTTCGAGCTGTTTGCGGGCGCTGCCCTGGAGCTCGCCGTCCTCGCGGAGGAAGAGGTGGGCCACCGCGAACGCGTCTTTGGCGGGGTATTCGCCGCTGTCCACGAGCGCTTTCGCGAAGGCGACGAAGTAGTTGCGGTGCTGAATCTCGTCGGCGGCGACCTGCTTGAAAATGCGGCGCAGCCCCGGGTCCTGGATGACGTGCTGGCACTGGCCGTAGTTCACCGCGGCCGTGATCTCGGAGATGGCGAGCAGCACCAGGGTGCGGAGCATGTCGTCGTCGGGGAAGACCTGGCGGAACTGGATGAAGGTCTCGTCGGAGATCGGCTCCATCCCGCTGAGGTCGGCCAGCCGGTTGAAGACCGTCTCGTGGTGGGCCTCCTCCTCGTTCCAGTAGCGGCTCCAGGTGCCGCACGCCTCCATGATCGACGCGACGGTCGGGTTCTTGTCCTGCCAGCGCCGGACCTCGGCCTCCGCCTGGCGCTCCAGCCGGTCCGCGCCCGGCTTGGTGGTCAGCTCGGCCCGGCCCGCGTTCCACACCAGATTGCGGTCGAGCGGGGTGAGGCTGTCCAGGTCCACGGCCTCCAGCAGCTCCACGACGCTCCACCGCCGGGACTCGTGCAGGCGCTGCTGCTCCCAGGTGACGTCGACCAGGGACATGCCGCGCTTGGTCAGCGCGTCGTAGAGGTCGGTGATGATGGCGGGCGGCCCGGCGGGGGCGGCCGGCCGGCGGATGACCGGGGACGAGGCGCGGTCCGTCTCGGCGATGCTCATGCGGCCGCCTCCTTTTTCTGGCGCTCGAATTCCTCGAGGAAGGTCTTCAGCACGGTCGATATCGGGGTGTCGAGAGGCAGCGCCGGGAGGCGCACCCGCACTCCGTAGTCCTTGCGCAATGCGTTTGCGGTGCGCGCGAACGCTTCCATGAGATCGATGCTGTTGGTCATTCGCGGGCTGGTCGCGATGACGTCGGCCAATGTCGCGTCGGCCGCGAATAGCTGCTCTTCCGTGAGGCCCGCGTTCTCTGCGAATTTCTGCCGGATGTAAGGCTCTACCTCAGGTGTGACCATGACTCAGCAGCGTACTGGCTTTCGACTCTTTCGGCCAAGCGATGGGGAAAGAAGTCCAGTTGATGCCAACCGGAACAAACGGAGTGCGGCAATCCGACTTACTGATTCCGTCTGTCCGGTGATATCGCGGCAATGCCGCCAATTAGGTACGGGGGCGCACACGGATCGGCACCGGTCCCTTCGTCAGCAGGGTGATCCCGGCGCCCAGCGGAATGGCGCCGCCGTCGGTGGCGTCTGCCACCTCGTACGCCCGCAGCAGCGTCGCCAGGCTCAGCACCGAATGCAAGGTCGAGAAGTGCTGCCCGATGCACGCCCGGGGTCCGCCGCCGAACGGGAAGTACGCGTAGCGCGGCCGGCCGGCCTCCGCTTCCGGAGTGAAGCGCTCCGGGTCGAAGCGCTCCAGGTCCTCCCAGTAGGCGGGGTGGCGGTGCACCACCCACTGGCTGACGAGGACGGCGGCACCGGCCGGAACGCGACGGCCGCCGATGGCGGAGTCGGCCACGGCGAGCCGGCTGACGGCCGGGGACGGCGGGAACAGCCGCATGGCCTCCTTGAGCACCCTGGTCAGGCGGGGCAGCGAGGCCACGTCCGCCGCCGCGGGGGCGCGGCCCCCGTCGAGCACCCCGTCCAGCTCCTCGCGCACCCGCCGCTGCTCGTCAGGGTGGCGGGCCAGAAGGTGGAGGGCGAAGGTCAGCGCGGTGGCGGTGGTGTCGTGCCCGGCGAGCAGGAAGATCAGGACCTGGTCCCGCAGTTCGGCGCGGCTCAGGCTGCCGTCCTCGGCGTTCTCGGCGCGCATGAGGAGGGTGAGCAGGTCCTCGGCGCCGCCCTCCGGCCCGCTCGGGCGCGCCTGGCCCCGCGACTCGCCCGCCCGTCTGTCGATGATCGCGTCACACAGCGCGTACAGCGCGGCCTGGGCCCGGGCGGCGCGGCGGTTGGCGGGGGTGGGCCAGTCGCCGGGCAGCCTCACCGGGGCCAGCGCCCGGGCCCGCGCGCGCTCGTTGAGCAGGGGCAGGCTGTCCCGGACGACCTCGGTGGTCTGCTCGACGTCGGCGCCGAACAGGACGCGGCCGACGACGCGCAGCGCGAACCCGTGCATCTCCTCCACCAGCTCGACGGTGCCGCCGGTGGCGCCGGGGCCCGTCCGCCAGCGGTCGGCCAGCGCGGTGGCCTCGGCGGTGACCGAGGCGGCGTATCCCTCGACCCGGCGGCGGGTGAAGAGCGGCTGGATGAGTCGGCGCTGGCGCCGGTAGTCCTCGTCCTGGCTGGTGAGCAGGCCGTTGCCGAGGGCCTGCCGTAACTCCTCGTAGATCGCGTTGTCCTTGCGGAAGTTCGCCGCCTCCGTGGCGAGGACCTGCTGGGCGCCCTCGGCGGAGAACACGCCGTAGATCTCCCGCCGCAGCCCGGGCGGGCCGGCGCGGAACCGGACCACGTCGCCGTGCTCGCGGCGGGCCCGCAGATAGGCGGCCAGCGGGTCGCCCAGCAGGTCGGCCGTCGAGCCGAACAGCCATGTCCCGGCGGCGCACGGCGTGTCCCTCACGCCGGTCGCCCCGCTCACGCCGGCCGGTTGGGCCGCCGCGCTGGTGTTGGTCGCCATCCCCACCTCCGTTGTCAGGCCTTCGGCGCCGTGACGCGGCGCACGGTCACGGCGGCGAGCACCGCGACGGCGCAGGCGAATCCGATCGACAGGTACCAGGTGTTACGGGCCCCGCCCAGCGGGTCCCCCGCGGCCGAGGTGACGATGGACACCGCGAGCGCCGTGCCGAGGACGGCGCCGAGCTGGCGGAAGGCGGCGTTGGCCGCGCTGGCGGTGGCCAGCCGGCTGGGCTCCACCCCGGCCAGGGCCACCCCGCCCAGCACCGGCCAGACCAGGCCGGCGCCCACACCCATGACGGCCGCCCCGGGCAGCCAGTGGGTGAGGAAGTCCGGGTCCTGCCCGCCGCCCCAGAACAGCAGCAGGGTCCCGCCGATGTAGATGAGACAGCCGGCGATGACGACCAGGGGGTCGCCGAACCTCTCGGCGAGCCGGCCGGCCGGTCGGGCGACCAGGGCCGTGGCGAGCGGCGGGGGCGTGGTGGCCAGGCCGGCGGTGAGCAGGGACCAGTGCCAGTGGCCGGTCAGGAAGAGGATGTTGTTCAGGATGACCGCGTAGAAGGTCACCGAGAACAGCATCGAGCCGATGTTGCCGCCCACCGCGTTGCGCGAGCGCAGCAGGTCGAGGGAGACGACGGGGGCCGGGTGGCGTGCGCTGCGCGCCACCACCGCCACCGCCAGCACCGCCCCGGCGGCCAGACAGCCGAGGGTGCGCGCGCTCGCCCAGTCCCAGTCGGGGGCCTTGACCAGACCCAGCGCGAGCAGGCCGAGGGAGCCGCCGAGCAGTGCCGCGCCCAGCACATCGGGGGTGGGGCCGCCGCGTTCGCGCTGCTCGGCGAGGTGCCGGCCGGCCCATACGGCGACGATCCCGATCGGGATGTTCACCCAGAACACCGCCCGCCAGCTCCAGTGCTCGGCGAGCAGCCCGCCGAGCCCGGGCCCGATCCCCGCGGCCAGCGCGGCGGACGCGCTCCAGAGGGTGATCGCCACCAGGCGCCTGGCCATCGGGAACATGGGCAGCAGCAGCGCGAGCGAGGTGGGGACGAGGATCGCGGCGCCGAGCGCCTGCACCAGCCGGGCGCCGATGAGGACCGCGGCCGAGCCGGCGATCCCGCAGACGGCGGAGGCGAGGGTGAAGGTGGTCAGCCCCACGGCGAAGGCCCGCCGACAGCCGAGCCGGTCGGCCGCCCGGCCGGCGGGCATGAGGAGCGCGGCGATCACCACGTTGTAGCCGTTGAGCACCCAGGACAGGGTGGGCAGGTCCGTGGCGGCGAAGTCCTCGGCGATGTTGGGGAACGCCACGTTCACGATGGTGCTGTCCAGGAACGCCACGAACGCGCCGAGACAGCACAGCAGGACCAGCCCGAGGGGCGGCTTGGCGGCGGGTCCGTTCGCCACGGCGTCCCGCGTTCCCTCGGGAGCGACCGGTAACTCGGTCATCCGCGTCCTCTCCTGGACAGGCGGGCGGTCTGGGGCACCGTTCCCTCACCCCGGTGAGGCTGATCACGATGCTCGTTGTTACCCGCGAGTGTCAATCCCCCCTGAGGCCCCCCTCCCAGTCCCGTGGAACAACCACCTTGATCCACAACACCCGTTCCGCAGAAGATCGTTGACGACCCGTCAACACTGCTGTAACACTTGCTCGCCGTGTCGATCACGGGGGGAGACGGCTCAGTTGGCTGGCTTGGACGGCGGTGAGGCCGAGAGCTTCACACGGGTGCTGGGGATGCGGGCACAGCGGTCGCCCGACGCCCTCGCCTACCGGTTCGTCGACGCGGACGAGTCGGCCACCGAGATCACATACGCCCGGCTCGACGCCCGGGCGCGGGCGGTCGCCGCCCGCCTCCTGGCCGCCGCCGAGGGCCCGCCCGGCCCGGCGCTGCTGCTCTTCGCGCCCGGCCTCGACTACCTGGCGGGGCTGTTCGGCTGCTTCTACGCGGGAGTGCCCGCGGTGCCCGCCTTCCCGCCGGACCCGGCGCGCCTCACACGGACGCTGCCCCGCCTCGCCGCCATCATCGAGGACGCCGGCGCGGACACCGTCCTGACCACCTCGGACATCGCGCCGCTCATGGCGGAGTGGCTCACCACCGCCCTCGCCGGCCGCACCCCCCGCCTGATCACCACCGACCTGCCAGAACCGGCGGACGCGCCCGGCCCGCTGCCCCCGGACCGGCCGGACCGGCTGGCGCTGCTCCAGTACACCTCGGGCTCCACCGCCCTGCCGCGCGGCGTCATGCTCAGCCAGGCCCGGCTGATCGCCAACGCCCGGCAGATCGCCCACGCCTTCGGAATCCACCCGGGCAGCTCGGGCGGCCTGTGGCTGCCGCCGTACCACGACATGGGGCTGATCGGCGGCATCCTCACCCCGCTGGCCACCGGCATCCCGGTCACCCTCATGTCGCCGGTGACCTTCCTGCGCCGACCGCTGTCCTGGCTGCGCACGGTCTCCCGCTACGGGGCCACGATCACCGGCGGCCCCAACTTCGCCTACGACCTGTGCGTACGGCGCGCGAAGGACGCGGACCTGGAGGGCCTGGACCTGTCCGGCGTCGAACTCACCTTCACCGGCGCCGAGCCGGTCCGCGCCGACACCATGGCGCGCTTCGCCGAGCGCTTCGCGCCCTGCGGCTTCCGGGCCGAGTCGTTCTACCCCTGCTACGGGCTCGCCGAGGCGACGCTGCTGGTCACCGGCGGCAAGCCGCTGAGCGGCTGGCGCTCGGTGCCGGTCGCGCGCGACGCGCTCGAAGCGCACGGCACGGCCCGCCCGGCCGGGCCGGCGGAGCGCGCCAGGTCGCTGGTGAGCTGCGGCCCGCCCGGACCCGGCACCCGGCTGCTGATCGCCGACCCGGCCACCCGCGAGCCGCTGGGCGAGGGCGCCGTGGGCGAGATCTGGGTCGACTCGCCGAGCGTCGCCGACGGCTACTGGCGGCGCCCCGAGGACACCGAGGCCACCTTCGGCGCGACGACCGCCGCCGGCGACGGCCCGTATCTGCGCACCGGCGACCTGGGCTTCCTGCTGGACGGGGAGCTGTTCCCGGCGGGGCGGCTGAAGGACCTGATCGTCGTCAACGGGCGCAACCACCACCCGGTCGACATCGAGCGGGTCTGCGAGGCCGAGGTCGCCGGCATCCGCCGCAACTGCGGCGCCGCCTTCGCGGTCGAGGACGACGAGGGCGCCGCCGAGCGGCTGGTGCTGGTCTACGAGGCCGACCCGGCGGACCCGGAGCGGCACGCGGCGACCGTCGAGGCGATCCGGCGGGCCGTCTCGATGGAGCTGAGCATCCCGCCGTACGCCGTCGTCCTCGTGCGGCCGCGGACCATCCCCAAGACGTCGAGCGGCAAGGTGCAGCGCTGGCTGGCCCGCCGCCACTTCCTCGCCGGCGAACTCGACGAACTCGCGCGCTGGCAGGCAACCACTCCCCCGCAGGCCACCACTCCCCCGAAGGGGCATTCGCAGTGATCTTCAAGGTGCGGGGCGTGCTGCTCCGGTTCACGAACTACGAGAACGAGATCGAGGTCGGCGGCGCCACCGTGCGCGACGGGCTGACCGCCCTGACCGAGCGCTACCCGGACCTGGCCGAGGTGCTGATGGACCGCGAGGGCAGCGTGCGCGCCACCCATCTGATCGCCCTCAACGGCGAGAAGCTCACGCCGGACGAGCTGGACCGGGAGGCCACCGAGGACGACCGGGTGGACATCGTCACCGCGATCTCCGGAGGCTAGCCCCCGATGCCGCGCAGCTCCGCCTACGAGGTCGTGCTCGACGCGAGCCTGTTCACCCCGGACCGGCTCCAGCCCACCGCCGTCGGGCGGCTCGCCTTCCAGGCGGGCACCCGCTGGCTGCGCGACCACGTGTGCGGCCACCGCACGCTGGTGTCCGAGCACCGGGTGGGTTTCGTGCTGTGGGCCTGGCAGCTCGAGTACGACCAGCCCCTGCGGTTCCACGACGCCGACGAGGCGCGGGTCGAGGTGCGCGCCCGGGTGCGCGGCCCGCGCGCCTCCCAGCTGGAGATGGAGATGACGGTCTCGGGCCCGGCGGGCGTGGCGGTGCGCACCCGCGCCGCCTCGGTGCCGCTGCGGCTCACCGGCGACCAGGCGCTCTCCGGCGCGCCGACCACCCTGCCCGACTCCTTCGTGGCGGGCTTCCACGAGGACGAGGTCGAGCGCTCCCCGTATCTGTCGCCGGTGCGCGGGCTGTTGGGCGCGTTCGAGCGTGAGGGCGAGCGGATCGCCTCGCACACCACGGCCTTCCGGGTGCACCGCCACCACTGCGAGGTGGCCGACCAGTGGTACTGGGTCGAGTCCCTCGGGTTCGCGGGCGGCGCCCGGGAGGAGTGCGTGCTGCGGCACGGCGGGAGCGCCCCCGAGCTGCGCCGGGCGCTGGCCGAGGGGATCCGCCGGGTCGACGCGACCTGGCTGCGGGCCGGGCAGCTGTGGGATCTGCTGCGGGTGCGCACCACCGCCTACCGGCACGGCGGCGGGCTCGCGTTCGTCCATGAGCTGGGGCTCGCCGAGGACGACAGCGGCGGGCCGTACGCGATCGTGGTGGAGCGCGTATGACCGGGGCAGGGGTACCGCTGCCCACCTTCGCGGCGGCCGAGGAGCTGGAACGGGCGCTGGGCTGCCCGTTCGACCCCGGCACCGGCATGTCGCTGGCCGCCGGGGTGCGCGCGGACGACCTGGAGGCCGAGCCCGTCGCCGCGTACGAGGCGGCCTGGGCGGCCGGGCTGCACGAGCACCTGGTGCCGGTCGCCGAGGGCGGCCGCATGGGCTCGTTCGAGTCGCTGCTGGCCGTGGTGCGCGCCGCCTCGCGCCGCGAGCCGGCGGTCCCGGTGGGGTTCGGCTCGACGCTGCTGGCCACCGCGCCGGTGTGGATCTGGGGCGACGACGCGCAGCGGCGCCGGGTCGCCGAGCTGGCGCTCGGCCGGGCCTGGGGCACCGCCGGCATCAGCGAGGAGGCGGCGGGCAGCGATCTGCTGGCCACCGCCACCCGTGCCGTCCCGACGGGCGACGGATTCGTCCTGAACGGGAAGAAGTGGCTGGTCGGCAACGGCGGTCGGTCCTCGTTCGCGACCGTGCTGGCCGCCTCGGAGCCGTCCTTCGGGCTGTTCCTGGTGGACTTCGAGGCCCTCGGCGGCGCCGGGGTGCGGAGACTGCCGAAGGTGCCCACCCACGGACTGCGCGGCCACGACCTGAGCGGCTTCGTCCTCGAGGACTGCCGGGTCGGCCCCGGCGCCCGGCTGGGGCGGCCGGGCCGCGGCATCGAGATGGTCACCGGCATGCTCCAGTTCACCCGGACCCTGGTGGGCGGCACCGGCCTCGGCGTGGCCGACACGGCGCTGCGCATCGCGCTGCGCCACGCGCGCGGGCGGGTGCTGTACGGGGAGCCGGCGCTGGCGCTGGCCCCGGTGCGCTCGCTGCTGGCGCGCGGCTTCGCCGACCTGCTGGTCGCGGAGTGCACCGCGCTGGCCGCGGCGCGCGCCCTGGACGTGGCGCGGCAGCGGATGGCGCTGTGGTCGGCGGTGGCGAAGTACGTGGTGCCCGCGCTGTGCGTGGACGCCGTGGACGCCTGCGGCGAGGTGCTCAGCGCCCGCGCCCATCTGCGGGAGGGGGTCGCCGGCGGGGCGTTCCAGAAGCTGGTGCGCGATGTGGCGATCACCCCGGTGTTCGAGGGCACCCAGCTGGTCCAGCTGGACACGGTCCGCACCCAGTTGGTCAGCGGGGCGCGGCGGCGGGCCGGGGGACGGCCCGAGGTGCCCCTGCCGCTGCTGTTCGGGTTCGGCGAGCCGGTGACCCCGGTGGCCCCCCGCGACCAGCGGCCCTCGCTCACCTACGGCGGCGCCGACGAGGTGGTCGACCTCCTCGACGAGGCGGTGGCGGAGCTGGGCGACGACCAGGAGCTGGCCGCGCTCGGCCACACCCTGCTGAAGGTCCGCGACGAGACGCGGGAGACGCTGCGCGCGCTGGGGGCGGGGCGCACCTCCGACGCGTACGAAGCCGCCCGCCGCCACTGTCTGGTGCACGCCGGCGCCTGCTGTCTGCACACCTGGCTGCGGCGCCGGGAGGCGCTGGGCGGCCTGGCCGCCGACCGGGCCTGGCTCTCGGCCGCGCTGCGCCGCGTCCTGGAGCGGCTGGGCCTCCCGGCGGGCCCGGACCGGGAGGCCGAGGAGCGGCTGGTGCGCCGGCTCGAAGACCTTGACGACGACGACCGGGCGTTCTCCCTGGTGCCGCTGCGGCTCGCGCCGCGCTCCCGGGGGTCCGTACCGCTATGAGACCAGCCCGTACCCAGGAGGACGCCATCACCACCGAACACCGCGAGGGCACCGCCGAGTCCACCGGCGCCTGGCTGCCCTCGTTGATCGGAGAACTGCTCGGCCTCGACGGGCGGCGGCTGCCGGCCGACCGGCCGCTGGGCGAGCTCGGCATCGACTCGCTCACCGCGGCCCAGCTGTCCGTCGAGGTCGAGGAGCGCACCGACGTCACCATTCCGCTGGAACGGTTCCTCGGCGAGGAGACGCTCCAGGACCTGGTGCGCGAGCTGGAGCGCGAGGCGGGGGAGGCCGGGGCGAGGGGGGCCGGGGCGTGACGGCCCGCCGCCCAGGGCCCCGGGCGCACGCCGCCGATGTGATGAACCGGGCCCACCCGGGCCACCGCACCCTGGACGCCGAGGTCGAGCAGGTCAGGCGGGAGGCCCGGCGGCGGTTCGGGGGCTTCGTCCTGGACGTGGCCAACCCCGGCTCCCACTTCCGCAACAAGGAGCACCGGCCGCTCGACCACCGCGTCTTCGAGCAGGCCGGCGCGCTGGGGCTGCTGGGCTTCTCGCTGCCGGCCGGGATCGGCGGCGAGGGGCGGGACAAGCTCGCCTGGGGCGTGGTGGTCGAGGAGGTCGCCCGCCTCTCGCGCGACCCCGGCTTCGCCGTGCTGCTCGACATCAGCGTCGAGATCACCGAGCTGATCCTGTCCAGCGGCACCCCGGAGCTGATCGAGACCTATGTGCCGGACCTGGTGGCCGGCCGGCGCTTCGGGGTGCAGGGCGCGTACGAGAGCCGGGACCCGTACGACTACCGGTCCACGGCGCGGCTGGACGGCGACACATGGGTGCTGAACGGCGCCAAGCGCTTCCTGGCCGGGGCGGCGTTCGCCGACCTCTTCGTGCTCTTCCTGCGCGACGAGGCGTCCAACGACATGCTGGCGTTCCTGGTCGAGAAGGACGACCCGGGCGTCACCCCCGTGCCCATGGACACCATGGGCATGCACACCCTGGGCCTGGGCCAGGTGATCCTGCACGAGGTGCGGCTGCCGCGGACGCGGCTGCTGTGGCGCGCCGACGCGCTCAGCGAGCTGAACACCTACGCGCGCATCCGCCGGACGATGAGCGCGTGCGGGGTGCTGGGCGCGCTGGACGGGGTGATCGAGAACTGTGTCGAGGCGCTGTCCGCGCGCAGGCGCGGCGGGCGCCGGGTGCTGGACTACCCCAACGTCGAGCGGTCGGTCGGCGAGCTGCGCATGCTGCTGCAGTCCGCCCGCGCGAGCGTCTACCGGGCGCTGGACGGCACCCGGTCGCCGGACCGCGACCCGTACTTCGACGAGTTCGCCACCGTCGCCAAGCACCACGCGTCGGAGTGCGCGCTGCGCGTCGGCCAGCTGGTGATGAGTCTTCAGGGCGGCGAGGCGTACATGTCGGCGTTCCCCTGGGAGCGCTTCATGCGCGACATCCTGGGCCTGATCTCCGGCCAGGGCTCCCAGGAGATGCTGCTGATGCAGCTGGGGCAGCGCACGATCGTGGGCCTGGAGGGGCGGCGGGTGCGGGAGGAGGCCGCCGAGCGCGCCGTCGCCAAGCTGGCGGACGGGTGGTGGGCGCTGCACGCCGCCGCGCACGACGGCGGCGGGGAGTTCGCCGAGGCGGCCCGGGCGGTGGTCGCGGCGGCCGGGCCGGACGCGGGGGGCGCGGTCGCCGGGAACGCGGAAGTCGGGGAGACGGTCGCCGGGGGCGCGGAGGCGCGCGGCGCGGTGGCCGCGTTGCTCGACCGCGCCCACGCCCTGGTGGCGGCCGTACGGGCGGGCCGGCCGCCCGAGGCGCTGCCGGAGGGCCCGGCGGGCCTGGTCGAGGGGCGGCTGGCGGGCCTGGCCGAGGGGGCGTGGGGCCTGCTGGCGTGCGGGGTGGCGCGGGAGACCGGGCTGCTGGCCCGGCTGCTGGAACCCTGCACGGCGCGCGAGGCGGCGGGGGATCTGCCGCCGGCGCTGGCCGAGGGGCTGCTGGAGGCGCTGGTGCGCGCCTCGGTGGCGCACCGGGACGGCGAGGGTCGCTACGCGGTGGCCGAGGGCCTGGAGCGGGTGCTGATCGGCGGCCCGCGCGCCTCGGCGTTCGCCGCGCGGCTGCGGCGCGCGCTGGACGGCGGGGCCCGGCTGCGGGGCGGGAAGCCGGACCCGGGCGGCGCGGCGCCGGCCGGGTGCGGTGGGGAGGCGGCGCCGCTCGCGGACGCGCTGGTCAACTCCCTGCTGGGGAGGCTCGAGGGGCTGCCGGTGCTGCTGGACCGGCCGGGGGCTCAGGTGGGCTGCGCGGCCGGGGACGGCGGCCGGTCGGCGGTCGAGCTGGCGCGGCACATCCCGTTCGTGCCGGTGCTCGCGCTGGAGCCGGAGCCGGTGGCCGCGGACGCGGTCCTGGTCGGCGGCGCGGGCGGTGGGGAGGTACGGGTCCGCGTCGCGGGCCCGGCGGGCTTCGCGGAGGGCGACCGGCTCGCGCTCGCCTGGCTGCCCGCGGCCGGGGTGCCGGCCGGGGAGCTGCGGCCGGCCGTCGAGGCTGCCGTGGCGGCGCTGCTGCCCGGCGGCTGGGTCGTCCTGCCGTGCCCGCTGCCGCCGAAGCGCCCCCTGGGGGCCGCGGCGGCCCGCCTGGACCTGGCGCTCGCCGGCGGGCGGGTGCCGGACGAGGGCGAGGTCGAGGGGGTGCTGGCGGCGGCGGGTCTCGGCCATGTGCGGGCCGCGTGGGACGACGCGGCGCTCGGCCTCCGGCTGGTCGCGGCGCGGCGCCCCGCCTGACCCGGGTCCGGGCCCGGGCCGAGAGCCGTGGGCCCCGCGACGGCGCGGGGCCCACGGCCTCGGCGGGGCGGGCCGGGTGAGGCGGGCCCGGCGAGGCGGGCCGGGTGAGGCGGCCTCGGTGGGGCTGTCTCGATGAGGCTGTCTCGGCGGGGCGGCCTCGGCGGGGCGGTCCCGGTGAGGCGGGCTCAGTAGTCGGCGCGCAGGTGGATCAGGGCCTGGTTGCGGCCCTCGGCGTGCTTGGTCTGGCCGATGCCGATGAGGTCCTTGGTGTAGTTGCTGTCCTCCGCGTGGCCGTGGGTCCTGGCCCACGAGGCGACCATGGAGTCGACCTCCTTCTGGCCCGCCGTGAACTGCTTGGCGTTCTCCAGGGACGCCTCCATGCCGGCTTCCTTGATGCGCTCCCACATGAGGTCGTGCGACTCGGTGCGGATGATCCGGTAGGCGATTTCGACGGGCAGCACATAGGTCTTGGGGACGAACTTCGGGGCCAGGCTGGTGACGCCGGTGAGCCGGTTGTTGAAGTCCCGCTCCCACTGGATCTTCTTGTCGCGGTCGTCGAAGAGGACGTCCGCCCGCACCCCGTCGTACATGCCGAGCGCCGAGGACGCCTCCTGGATCGGCACCCGGGTGTTCTCGGACACCTTCTCCGGCATGCTCGAGAAGGTGTCCGCCACGTAGTGCGCCTCCGCGTTGTACATGTCGGCGTACGCCTCGGGGTCGTTGGCGATCCCACGCATGATCTTGACGAGCTGGTCCTCGGGGATCGACACCTTGGTGACGCCGTTGTCGACCCACACCCCGTCGTGCGCGCGGTAGACGGTGTTGTCGCGGGCCAGCGTCTGGTGCACATCGGGGGTGTAGTCCATGAGGATGTTCGCCATCGGCCGGCGCAGCGCGAAGTCCAGCTTCTCCGCCCCGCCCGCGTTGTTGAGGGACGCGACGGCCTGGTGCAGCACTCGCGCCTGGGCCTCGGTGTGCTGCCCCAACGGGTGGTCGGTGCCCGGGACGTAGCCGGTGGCGGCGGCTTCGAGGGCGGCGCCGAGGCCCATCTTGCCCAACGGGTCGTCACTGACCCTGGTCGTGGCGTAGCCGACGTTCGCGAGCTGCGGCCAGTCGCGGTCCTCGAGGAGGTAGGCGAGGTGGTCGTTCTTCAGCGGGCCCTTGCCGCCCGGGTCGAGGAACGCGGTGGCGGCGTCGGGGTTCTTTCCCATGAGGCCCAGGACCGCGTCGAGCGGGTCGTTCCGGAAGCCGAAGCCGCCGAAGCCCCACTGGGTCCACAGCGACCCTTTTTCCTTCTTCTCCGCCTTGATGATGTCGTCGCCCAGCGAGTAGAGGTACTGGTCGTCGAACTTGTCGTAGTTGTCGAGCATGCTCACGTACGCCTGGTAGCCGTAGCGCGGCTCGGTCCCGCTGCCGAAGTTCTTGGTGCCGACCTTCCGGATGCCTTCGGTCCACTCGCGGTAGAACCGGCCGTCCGGGCTGTTCAGCCAGGCGTTGAACTCCGGGGAGCCGGGCGGGCGTTCGTTGATGCTCCCCGGCACGGTGGTGGCGGTGGCCACCGAGTGCGCGAGCCCCTGCTCCACGGAGAGGTATTCGGTGTTGACCGAGCCATCGCGGTTGTACGAGAGCCGGGTGAGCTTGTCGCCGAGCCTGATCGCCTCCTCGGGGCCCAGGCCACCGAGGAAGGTCTGGGTGAAGGGCTTGCTGTCGGCGTTGTTGCGCATCAGGATCTGCATTTCCTTCAGCTCCGCCGGCGACAGCTTCCCGTCGACGAGCTTCTCCCCCAGCTCCGTGGCCCGCCGCCCCTCGTACACCTCGACATCGCCCTGCGCGGCCCCGTTGAAGCCCTTCGGGTCGCCCTTGCCGTCGGTGTCCTTGACGGACTCGCGCAGCGCGAGCTTGACCCCGTAGTCGGCGTCGTCGACGGCCTTGACGGCCTGCTCGATCCGCCGGGTCCAGGAGCGCTCGGTCTCCGGCAGGTCGGGGTCGTGGTGGAGGGAGAAGGCCTCCTGCTCGGTGACCTTGGAGTAGTCGTAGGTGCAGCGGCCGTCGCCGTCGACCTTCATCCCGGCCTTCTCCGCCTCCTTGACCGCGTCCTTGACGGCGGCCACCAGCCGCACGAACTGCCCGTGGGCGTCGCGCAGCAGATCCGCGACGGCCCGGGCCTCCACCTGGGCCGCGTCGAAGTCATGGCGGGTCTGGACGGCCAGGTTGAAGGCGGAGTTGGCGCTGATGCCGGTCCAGGACAGGCCGGAGCTGATCTTCTGGACCTTCGTCTGGTACGTCGTCTCCAGCTTCTCGATCTTGTCGGCCATGTCGTCCCACGCCTGGGCCGCGTCGGTCAGCTTGGAGAGGTCGGTGTCCATGACCTGACGGAAGGTGACCATCTGTTTCCCTCTCAGTGGTACGAGGAGGTGAGGGGAAGGGGCAGCGGGGGCTGCGAGCCGCCGGTGGCGGGGATGTCGTACGGGTGGGTGCCGGGCTGGCAGATGCCGCGGAAGCTGTTGCCGGTGTCGAGGTCGGTGCCCAGGAAGAGGGTGTTGGCGCCGCGCAGGGCCTCCTTCTCCCCGCCGATCCGCTTGGCCAGGGCCTTCACCTGCGTCTGCCACTCGGTCAGGACGTGCTTGAGCCCCAGCGCGGTGTCCCAGCCGTGGAACTCGCTGATCGCCGTGTTGGACTTGGTGTCCGCGTCGTCGCCCGCGTTGGTCAGGCCCGGCTCCAGCTCGTCCTCGATCACCCCGGCCGCCGCCTTCTTCTCCGACGCGCTGGTGCACAGCCCGCCGAACGGGGTGGCCCCACCCCCGCCGCCGCCGTCGAGTTGGTTGAGCCTCATGCCGCTGGTCCGCGCCGACGCGGAGTGCTCCTCCCGCGCGGCGGCCTTGAGCTGGGCCCATTCCTCGTCGAAGGACATCGTGCGCTTCCCCCTGTCCCGCTTCCCCCGGTCGCTCCGACCGGCGAGGTGCCGTCGGCTGTCCCTCGGGGATCGTCCGGGACGGCGGAATACGGATCTTTACGGGAATGGAAACAGCAGCCCTACTCCATCTGTAGATCACGAACTCCGCCGCAGGTCAGCGCCCCGTTGACAAAATTGATTCGACGGGAGCCCGGCCATTCGGCAGCCTCTCGTCATGGACCCCCATTACTGGCCGCCCTACGGGTTGCGGCTCACCACGCCGCGCCTGGAATTGCGCCTTCCGGACCTGGAACTCCTCGACGAGATGGCCGCGCTCGCGGTGGCGGGCGTCCACGACCCCGCCGAGATGCCGTTCTCCGTCCCGTGGACCGACGGCACGCCGGAGCAGGTCGGGCGCAGCACCTTCCAGCACCTGCTGGGCACCGTCGCGCAGTGGCGCCCGGAGAAGTGGGCCATGAGCTTCGCGGTGCTGTGCGAGGGCGAGGTGGTCGGCCGCCAGGACCTGATGGCGACCGACTTCGCGGTGACCCGCCAGGCGGAGACCGGCTCCTGGCTGGGCCTGGCCCACCAGGGGAAGGGCATCGGCACGGAGATGCGCGCGGCGGTGACGCACCTGGCCTTCGAGGGGCTGGGGGCGCGCACCGTGGTCTCGGCCGCGATGCTGGAGAACCCGCGCTCGCTGGGCGTCTCGCGGCGGATCGGCTACCGCCCGGACGGCCTCGAGGTGCTGGCCGTACGCGGGCAGCCCCGCACCCTCCAGCGGCTGCGGCTGGACCGCGCGGACTGGGAGGCCCACCGCACCGTCCCGGTGCGGGTGACGGGCCTCGAGCCGTGCCTGGAGCTGTTCGGGGCGGCGGAGGGCGAACGGGGCGACGGGGGCGGCTCGAACCGCGAGGACGGAGGGGACGGCGGGGGCGGAGGGGGCGGCAGGAACGGCGAGGGCGGCGCCCCGCGCTAGCCGGGTGCTCAGGCGCCGAACCACCCGGCCGCGTCGAGGCGCAGGGCGCCCCGGGGCACCATGACGCTCAGGTCGTCCTCCAGGTCGCGCAGCCGCTCGGGGCCGAGCGCCGCGGCCCACTGGGCGCGCAGCTCCTCGAAGATGGCGGCCGATCTGGCGAGCGAGTCCATGCCGCGCGGGGTCAGCCGGATCACCTTGCGCCGGGCGTCCGCCGGATCGTCGGCGCGCACGGCGTAGCCCAGCGCCTCCAGGCGGTCGGCCGTCTTGCCCGCGGCCTGCTTGGAGACGCCGAGCCGCCGGCCCAGCTCGCTGGCGGTGGCGCCGTCGCGGCCGATGGCCTGCATGGCGAAGCCATAGGCGGGGCGGACGTCCGGGTGGCCCTGGCGGGCCAGCTCGGTGTGCAACTGGTCGATGAGCGACCGGAATCCGGCGAACAACAGCAGGGGCAGCTCATAGCCCGGCCGGTCCTGGGCCCGGGCGCGCTGGGTGTCATCGGCCATTGCGCAACTCGACAACCTGGTTTACGTTTTCGACAACCACGTTGTCCATCCTAGGCCAGGGAGCTTCGCCATGCCCACACACCCGCCCGCCCCATCCACCCCGTCCGCCCTGTCCGCCCCGTCCGCCCTGTCCACCCCGTCCACCGTCTTCGTCGACCACACCCTGGAGTCCGCCCCGGCCGCCTCGCGCGGGCTCATGGAGACCATGACCCGGCGCCTGGGCTACCTCCCGGCGCCGGCCGCCCGGCTGGCCGCCTCGCCCCAGCTGCTGGACGGCTTCCTCAAGCTCAGCGGCCTGTTCGAGACCACGACGCTGGACCCGCTGACGCGCGAGGTGGTCATCCTCACCATCTCGACCCGCAACGCCTGCCACGTCTGCGTCGCCATGCACACCGGCAAGCTCACCGCGCTGGGCGCCGACCCGGAACTCATCGCCGCGCTGCGGGAGCGGCGCCCCTTGCCCGACGAACGGCTCGACGCCGTACGGGCCTTCACCGTCGAGGTCGTGGAGCGCGCGGGAGCGGTCGGCCCCAAGGCCCTCGACGCCTTCCTCGCCCACGGATACACCCCGCGCAACGCCCTGGAGGTGGTGCTGGGCATCGGCGCCTACACCCTGTCCACACTGGCCAACCGGATGACCGACGCCCCGCTGGACGAACAGCTCGCCCCCTACGCCTGGTCCGAGCCCGCCCCCGCCCCCGCCGCCTGAGCGACCTCGCGTCCGGCGGCCGGCCCGGACCGCCTCGTGTCCGGCGGCCTGGTCAGCCCGCCTCGCAGCGCGACGGGGTGACCAGGCCGCACTCGTAGGCCGTGATGACCAGTTGGGCCCGGTCGCGCGCGTCGAGCTTGCCCATGATCCGGCTGACATGGGTCTTGGCGGTCAGCGGCGAAAGGCCGAGCGCCTCGGCGATCTCCGCGTTGTTCAGCCCACGGGCGACGAGGGTGAGGACCTGGCGCTCCCGCTGGGACAGCGCGTCCAGGCCGGCGGGGGCGGTGGCGGCCGGGGGCGGCGCGGCCGGGAGGCGCAGCACTCGGGCGATGAGGCGGGCGGTGGGGCCGGGCGACAGCAGGGACTCGCCGGCCGCCACGGTCCGTATGGCGTCCAGCAGATCGGCGGGCCGGGTGTCCTTCACCAGGAATCCGGAGGCGCCGGCGCGCAGCGCCTCGACGATGTGCTCGTCGGTGTCGTAGGTGGTCAGGACGAGGATCTTCACCCCGGCCAGGTCGTCGTCCGCGGCGATGCGGCGGGTGGCCTCGATGCCGTCGAGGTCGGGCATCCGGATGTCCATGACGACCAGGTCGGCGCGCGTGGCACGGGCCAGTTCGACCGCCTCCCGGCCGGTGCCCGCCTGCCCGACGACCTCCATGTCACGGGCCGACTCCACCAGCATCGCGAAGGCGGCGCGGACGAGCGTCTGGTCGTCGGCGAGCAGCACCCTGATCGGAGTGTCCGGGGCCGTTCGCGGGGCGCTCATGGGGTTCCTCCTCGTTCGGTGCTCGGCTCGTCCGTTCCAGGGCCGCCCGGTGCAGGGCCGCCCCGTCCAGGGCCGCGCGTTCCAGGGCCGCCCGGTCCTTGGGCGCTGGGCGGCTCGCCGCGCTCCCGCGCGCCCCTGCCGTACGGCAGCGTGGCCGTCACCGCGAAGCCGGGGCCGTCCCGGCGCGGCCCGGCGGTCAGGGTCCCCGCCACGCTGCGGGCGCGCTCCCGCATGCCGACGAGGCCGTAACCCCCCGGCCGGTCGGCGTCCCCAGGTCGGTCGGCGTCCCCCGGCGCGGGCGCGCGGTCGCCCGAGGGGCCGTCGTCCATGGCCTCGACGCGCAGCGCGTCCCCGCCGTCCCGGGCCACGGTGAGCCGCACCCGGGTGCCGGGCGCGTGGCGCACGGCGTTGGTCAGGGCCTCCTGCGCGATGCGGTAGATGGCCGCGCCCACCGCCGGCGACAGGTCCGGCTCGGCCACGTCGACGGTCAGCCGCACCCGTACGCCCGCCGCCTCGGCGGCCGCCGCCAGGTCGGCGAGACCGGCGAGCCCGGGCGGCGGGCCGGTGCCACCGCCGTCCGCGGTATCGGCCTCGCCGCCCTCCCCCGCCCGCAGCACCTGCAACGTGGCGCGCAGTTCGGCGCGGGCGTCGCGGCAGGTATCGGCGATGGAGTCGAGCGCCTTGACCAAGGTCTCTCGGTCCAGCCGGTCGGGGTCGGCGACCAGCACATGGGCGGCGACCGAGGTCTGGACGCCGATCAGCGTGATGCTGTGCGCCAGCAGGTCGTGCAGGTCGCGGGCGATCCGCAGCCGCTCCTCCGCGACCCGCCGGGCGGCCTCCTCCTCCCGGGTCCGCTCGGCGCGCTCCGCGCGCTCGACGATCGCCGCGACGTACCGGCGGTGGATCCGCACCGCCTCACCGATCACCACCACCGACAGCACCCAGCCGGAGGAGCGCAGCATGTCCACCGCGCTGTGGGGTCTGCCGCCCCACGTCATGACCGTGACGATGAGCCCGACCGCGAGGCCGACGGTGAGCAGGGAGCGCAGCGGCGGGCCGGCCACCGCGAGGGTGTAGAGGGCGGTGAGCCCGGCCGGGACAACGGCGATGTGCTCGTAGTTCAGCGCGTGGTACGGGACCACCATGAGAACGACCGCCACGGTGACGAGCATCGGGCTGCGCCGGCGACCTGTCAGCGCCACGGCGCTGCCGACCAGCAGCGCCCACCCGACCGCGTCCAGGCGGCGGTCGCCCGCCCCGTGCACGAACAGCGCCAGAGCGCACTGCACCGCGAGCACGGCCGCCGCGAGCGCCGCGTCGGCCCGCCAGGGGGAGGCGGCCCGGGCCCCGGCCGCGCCGGGGCGCCGGTGCAGGGCGCGCGGCACGCGGCCCGGCAGGGCTCGGAGCAGGGCTTGGCGCCCTCGCGCCGCCGACGCCGTACGCGCCGTGGGCCGCACGGGCTCGGTGGAGGTGGATACGGGCACGGGTCCATCCTGACGGGTCGGCACGGGGGGTCTTCGCCCGGTGGGCCGGGAGACGACCCCCCCGCCGCTCGCCCCGGGTTCGCGGGCGCCGCCGGTTACGGGGCGGGCGCCCCGGGCGCGGGAGCCCCGGGCGCGGGAGCCCCGGGCGCGGGAGCCCCAGACGCGGGCGAGTCGGGCGCGGCCGGGCGGCGGGAGAGCGCCCCCGGCCACCACACCCAGCGCCCCAGCAGCAGGCTCGCCGAGGTCACCAGATAGGTGCGGACCAGGAACGTGTCGAGCAGCACCCCGACCGCGACGACGAAGCCCATCTCGGCCAGCATCACCAGCGGCAGCGACCCCAGGACCGCGAAGGTGGCCGCCAGCACCACGCCCGCCGAGGCGATCACCCCGCCCGTGGTGCGCAGGGCGGTGATCGCCGCCTCGGAGACGTCCGCGCCGCGCAGGGACTCCTCCCGCATGCGGTGCATCAGGAAGATGCCGTAGTCGACGCCGAGGGCGACCAGGAAGACGAAGGACAGCAGCGGCAGTCCGGGGTCGATCCCCGCGAAGCCGAACACCGGCTCGAAGAAGAGGCCGCCGAGGCCCATCGCCGCGCCCCAGACGGCCACCACGGCAACGACCAGGACGAGGGGCGCGACCAGGCTGCGCAGCAGGGCGGCGAGGATCAGCAGGACGGCGAGGAGGACGAGCGGGATGACGAGCGTCCGGTCGCGCGCGTTGGTGTCCTTCAGGTCGAGTTCCTGGGCGCTCGGCCCGCCGACGCGGGCCTCGGCGCTCGCGACCCGGTCGAGCCCGGCGCGCAGGGCGCGGATCGTGCGCTCCTCGCCCGCCGACTGCGGGGGCGCCGTGGCGTAGACGTCGATCTCGGTCCATCCCGCGCCGCTGCGGCCGCGCTCCGCCCGCTCGACCCCGTCGGTGGCGCGCGCCCGGGCCAGCGCCTGGCCGGCGCGGTCGGTGTGCGCGAGGACGCTGATCGGCTGGCTGCTGCGCTCGGGGTAGGCCTCGGACAGGGTCTTCATCGCGGTGACGGACTCGGGGGCCTCGGTGAAGGTGTCCGCCTGCTTGAGGTCGCCGGGCAGGTTGAGGACGCCGAGCGCGAGGGCGCCGAGCAGCGCGCCGCCGGCGAGCAGCACGGTGCCGGGCCGGCGCCCCGCCGAGCTCCCCATGGCGGCGAACAGCCCGCGCCGGGCGCGCGGCTCGCTGCCGTACGCGGGGATCAGCGGCCAGAACACCCGGCGGCCGAGCAGCACCAGCACCGCGGGCAGCAGCGTCAGCATGGCGGCGAGCGCGCACACCACGCCGACCGCGCCGACCGGCCCGAGGCCGCTGCTGCTGTTGAGGTCGGCGGCGAGCAGGCACAGCAGCCCGGCCGCGACGGTGCCGCAGGAGGCGAGGACGGCCGGGCCGCAGCCGCGCAGGGCCGCGCGCATCGCGTCGTACGGGAGCCGGTGGCGGCGCAGCTCCTCGCGGTAGCGGGAGACCAGCAGCAGGGCGTAGTCGGTGCCGGCGCCGAACACCAGGACGGTCATGATCGACGAGCTCATGCTGGTGACGACGAGGTCGAAGCCCTGGACGAGACCGTAGACGACGGCCATCGCGGCCAGCGCCGCCACGCCGACCACCGCCAGCGGCACCAGCCACAGGAAGGGGCTGCGGTAGGTGAGGATCAGCAGCAGGGCGACCACGCCGACGGTGGCCAGCATCAGGGTGGAATCAGTGGAGGCGAACACCTCCTGCGAGTCGGCGCCCAGCGCGCCGTCGCCGCCGACCCGGACGCTCAGCCCCTCGGGGTGGTCGGCGAGTGTGGCGCGCACGTCCTTGACGGCGTCGGCGCGCGGCTTCTCGTCCTTCAGCCCGGTGAGCGCCATCGGGTACATCACGGTGGTGCCGTCCCGGGACGGTATGGCGCGCGGCGGCCCGCCCTGGACGGTGTCGTGGCGGCCGGCGACCCGGGCCACCTGCGCGTCGGCCGCCTCGCGGTCGGCGGCGGTCAGCCCGCCGTCCCGCCGGTAGACGAGGACGAGGTCGGTGGTGTCGCCGCCGGGCAGCGCCGCCTGGACCTTGGCGACCTGGGTGGAGTCGGCGCTCGCGGGGAGGTAGTCGACGGCCGTGTCGCGCTTGGCGTCGCCCAGCCGGCCCGCGAAGGGCACGGCAGCCAGGAGCGCGAGCACCCAGACGGCGATGACCGTCCACGGCAGCGCCCGGCGCCGGCCCCCGGCGCGCGCCGCCCCGTCGGGCTCCCCCGGCTCTCGCGATTCTCCCGGTCTCCCCGGCTCCCCCGGTTCCCCCGGCTCCCCCGGCTTTCGTGGCGAGGTGGTGCGCGCCTGTCGCGTGGTCTGCATGCCCTCCAGGCTCCCGGCGCCCAGCGGGCGAATCGTCGCACCGGCGAGGGAGATGACGGCTACTGCGACGGGCGCGCGGCGGGCCCGGTTACTCCCGGGGGAGTAACGAACCGGCGGCCCCGGCCCGGCCCAGAAGGGCCCGGCCTCAATGGACCCCGCTCAGAAGGGCCCCGCTCAGACGGGCCCCGCTCAGAAGGGCCCGGCTCAGAACGGCGCGCGGATCGCGGCCAGCAGCCGGGCCGTGTCGTCGGGGCAGATCATCAGCGCCCGCCCCACGGTCTCCAGCACGGTCCGCTCCGCCGGCCGGTACGGGCCGTCGGCCACCGCGATCCGGGCGCCTTGCAGCAGGATGGACTCCCGCCCGGTCGGCGCCAGATGGGGGGCGAGCGGCTCCAGGGCCTCATGGAGCTCGATGGCCAGCGCGGTGCCGCACGGATCCAGGCCGTCCCGCCCGATGTCCCGCCCGGCCTGCCCCGCGGCGCCGGCGGCTCCGGCCGCTCCCGCAGCTCCGCCCGGGCCCGCGGCCCCGGCGTCGTACGCGGCGGCGCCGGGCAGCCGCCCGGTGTCGGCGGCGAGGGCGGCGATGAGCTCCAGCAGCTGCTCCTCGCCGCAGTCGGGGAAGCCCGCGGCCCGCACCGCGCCCACCGCGGCCTGCCGCACCGCGGGCGAGTCGGTGCCGCCCGCGGCGAGCACCGCCAGGGCCACGGTGTGCACGGCGTCGCGCAGCATCGCGGAGAAGCGGGTGGTGGTGGGGTGGTCCAGCGCCTCAGTGCCGAAGCGGCCGCCGCAGGCGGCGCACTCGACGACCGGGGCGACCGGTCCCCGGGGCAGGACCGGGAGGCCGAGGACGACGATACGGCGGCGGCCGGTGCGCCGGCGGTAGTTGCGGTCGCCTCCGCAGTCGGGGCAGAAGAACTCGCCGTCCCCCACGGTCCGCCATAGGGTGCGGACGCCTATCACACACAGGTCCCGGTCGCGTCGGGCTCGCGCGTGCACCACGTCACACCTCCATAACGCTTCGGCCACATTGCCGCGCTGACGTGATGCTAGCCACATCCATGATGTGGCGTCAGTACCCCGAACGGAGACAACAGGCCAAACACGCGCCCCGTCCGCCGCGCCGGGGCCGGGCGGCGGACGGGGCCGGGTGACTCAGCGGCCGGCGCGGTTGACGGCCGAGACGACGGCCTTCAGGGAGGCCCGCACAATGTTGGCGTCGATGCCGACCCCCCACAGCACCTTGCCGTCGATCGCGCACTCGATGTACGCGGCGGCCTGCGAGCCCGCGCCCTCGCTGAGGGTGTGCTCGGAGTAGTCCAGCAGGCGTACGTCCACGTCGATGGCGGCCAGCGCGTCGAAGAACGCGGCGAGCGGACCGTTGCCGGAGCCGGTCAGCACGGTCTCGGCGCCGTCCACGACGGCCTCCACGGTGAGCGCGTCGGTGCCCTCGCTGGTGGTAGAGGTCTGCGCGGTGCGCAGCGAGATCCGGCCCCACCGGTTGTCGTCGGTGGGCAGGTACTCGTCCTGGAAGACCGACCAGATCTGGGCCGGGGTGACCTCGCCGCCCTCGGCGTCGGTCTTGGCCTGAATAATCTTCGAGAACTCGATCTGCATCCGGCGCGGCAGGTCCAGCTTGTGGTCGTTCTTCAGGACATAGGCGATGCCGCCCTTGCCGGACTGCGAGTTGACCCGGATGACCGCCTCGTAGGAGCGGCCGACGTCCTTGGGGTCGATCGGCAGGTACGGGACCGCCCACTCGATCTCGTCGACCGTCTTGCCCTGCTCGGCCGCGCTCGTCTCCATCGCTTCGAACCCCTTCTTGATGGCGTCCTGGTGGGAGCCGGAGAAGGCGGTGTAGACCAGATCGCCCGCGTAGGGGTGGCGCGGGTGGACCTCCATCTGGTTGCAGTACTCGGCGGTGCGGCGGATCTCGTCGATCTGGGAGAAGTCGATCTGCGGGTCGACGCCCTGGGAGAAGAGGTTCATGCCCAGCGTCACCAGGTCCACGTT
>NZ_MAXF01000270.1 GCF_001704635.1 Streptomyces sparsogenes
TCGTGTGGGGCTCGAATAATCGTCGCTCCTGGTCAAGCGGCATAGCTGTACTCGTTGATCACGCCGCCGAGGACGCGGGTACGCCAGGACTCGTCGGCTGGCTGGTTTCAGGACCGGAGGTGGTTGTTGGTGGGCCTGGGGAGGTAGTTGGTGTCGGGCTCGGTGGGGGCGGTGTGCGTTGTAGTGCCTCTGGTATTCGGCCAGGACATGGCGGGCGTGAGCTTCGTCGAGGATGAGTATGTGGTCGAGGGCTTCTCGGCGGAGGGTGCCGATCACTCGGTCGCAGTGGGCGTTGGCTTTGGGCGCGCGGACCGGTGTCTTGATGATCTCGATGTCCTTGGCTTGGAATACGGCGTCGAAGGCGTCGGTGTACTTGCTGTCGCGGTCTCGGATGAGGAAGCGCAGTGGATCCATGCGTATGCGGAGGTCGGTGGCGAGGTTGCGGGCTTGCTGGGTGGTCCAGGCCGCGGTCGGGTGTGCGGTGACGCCGGCGATGTGCAGGCGTCGGGTGTGGTGCTCGAGGAAGATCAGGGCATACAGGCGTTGCAGGCTGGTGGTGTCGATGTGGAGGAAGTCGCAGGCGA
>NZ_MAXF01000271.1 GCF_001704635.1 Streptomyces sparsogenes
ACCCGCGAAGTACGGGACTAGCCAGACGGCGGCCCCGCCCCCGGCCAGCCCCCGCCGCGAGGCGGGGTCGCCCCGCACCTCTGGGAGCCCCCGTGACAACCCCGACCCCACCCCCGCCCGACCACTGGCACTGCTACCGCTGGACCGGCGACCGGCGCACCTACGACGACGAGTCCGCACGCAGACCCCCCCACCTCGTCGTCCACACCATCCCGCCCCAGCAGTGGAAACAGATCGCCGCCGCCAGCCCCGCCTTCACGGCCAGCGACGTACCCCCGCTCGAAGTACCCCACTGGCTGCTGCGCCCCGCCCGAATGATCAAGGCCACCTTCCAGGAGCCGGACAAAGCCTCCGCCTGGTACCGCGACCAGGTCACCGAACTGACCCCCGCCTTCATGACCGGCCACGACAAGGACCCCGCGCGCCAAGCCGACTGGCAGGCCGCAGCAGAAGACCGGCTCAACTGGGGCGGAGACGTCGTCGGCGGGTGGTACCTGCGCGGGACCGGATTCGCCTCCGTCCAGGTCGTCGCCTGCAGCGCGAACCGGATCCGGCCGACCATCCCCTGCCCG
>NZ_MAXF01000272.1 GCF_001704635.1 Streptomyces sparsogenes
CGCAAGGCGGAGATCTGCCGGGCGATGGGCGCCGAGGCGATCATCGACCGCAGCGCGGAGGACTACCGCTTCTGGAAGGACGAGCACACCCAGGACCCCAGGGAGTGGAAGCGCTTCGGCAAGCGCATCCGCGAGCTGACCGGCGGCGAGGACGTGGACATCGTCTTCGAGCACCCCGGCCGGGAGACCTTCGGCGCCAGCGTCTACGTCACGCGCAAGGGCGGCACCATCGTCACCTGCGCGTCCACCTCCGGCTACACCCACGAGTACGACAACCGCTACCTGTGGATGTCGCTCAAGCGGATCGTCGGCACCCACTTCGCCAACTACCGCGAGGCCTGGGAGGCCAACCGCCTGATCGCCAAGGGCAGGATCCACCCCACCCTCTCCAAGGTCTACCCCCTGGAGGAGACCGGCCAGGCCACCTACGACGTCCACCGCAACCTCCACCAGGGCAAGGTCGGCGTGCTCTGCCTCGCCCCCCAGGAGGGCCTGGGCGTCCGCGACCCCGAGCTGCGGGCCAAGCACCTGGACGCCATCAACCTCTTCCG
>NZ_MAXF01000273.1 GCF_001704635.1 Streptomyces sparsogenes
GTGGACGGCCGCCCGGTCTGCGTCTACTCCCAGGACTTCACGATCTTCGGCGGCTCACTCGGCGAGGTCTACGGCGAGAAGATCGTCAAGGTCATGGACTTCGCCCTGAAGACCGGCTGCCCGATCATCGGCATCAACGACGGCGGAGGCGCCCGGATCCAGGAGGGCGTGGTCGCCCTCGGCCTGTTCGCCGAGATCTTCCGCCGCAACGTCCACGCCTCGGGCGTCGTCCCGCAGATCAGCCTGATCGTCGGACCCTGCGCGGGCGGGGCCGTCTACTCCCCCGCCATCACCGACTTCACGGTCATGGTCGACCAGACCTCCCACATGTTCATCACCGGACCCGATGTGATCAAGACGGTCACCGGCGAGGACGTGGGCTTCGAGGCCCTGGGCGGCGCCCGGACCCACAACACCACCTCCGGTGTCGCCCACTACATGGCCGCCGACGAGAAGGACGCCTTCGAATACGTCAAGGCCCTGCTGTCCTACCTCCCCTCCAACAACCTCTCCGAGCCCCCGGCCTTCCCCGACGAGGCCGACCT
>NZ_MAXF01000274.1 GCF_001704635.1 Streptomyces sparsogenes
AGAGCTGCGACCATGGTGAGATGATCGTGTCGCTTCTGTACCAGGTGACTCGACGCCTTCTCGCCGTCCCGACGGTGCTTCTACGGCGGGACACCTCGAAGGAGGCCGAACTTCTCGTCCTGCGCCATGAAAACGCCGTGCTACGACGCCAACTACAAGGGCGAGTACGGTACGGACCCGCGGACCGCCTGTGCTTCGCCTCTCTGTCCTCGCTAATCCCCCGCCGCCGCTGGGCAAAGGTCTTCCCCATCACGCCCGGCACGCTATTGGCTTGGCACCGCAAACTCGCCGCCCACCGCTGGGACTACTCCCGACAACGCCGCAGTCCCGGACGGCCGCCCCCGCAGGCCGCCGTCAAGGACCTCGTACTGCGCCATGCCCGCGAGAACAGCCAATGGGGCCACCGCCGGATTCAAGGTGAACTGGCCCGGCTCGGACACCCGATCGCCGCCTCGACCGTCTGGCAGATCCTCCACACCGCAGGAATCGACCCTGCACCCCGCCGCACCGGCCCAACCTGGCGCGA
>NZ_MAXF01000275.1 GCF_001704635.1 Streptomyces sparsogenes
AGGGGCACGCCGGAGGCGGTGCGGATCGCATCCATTCCCACCGACTGAATGCCTCGGCCGTAGAGCAGTTCCTCGGCAGCGTCGAGGATCCGCTGCTCAGTCGCTTCGAGTTCCACCTCGATCACCCATCCTAGAAAACGAACGTTCTCTTACGGTGCAGCGCGCCAGGTCGCACGGCATATTCCCGGGTGCGGGCCAGCTCGTCGCCGTACGCGCCTGCCCGGATCAGGGCCGGGCGTGTTGCCCGCTGCCCACTCAAGCGAGCACAACGTCCGCCCGGGATGCCCCGGCCGGTGCGGTGGCGACGCGCACACCGGCGCGGTCCCGTCGGCGATGCCGTTCCTCAAGCGTCTCGGTCCAGTCCGCCAGCAACTCGACGATGCCCACGCCGCGGCCGTGCTCATCATGGGCACCGGTGCAGCGAGGGTGGGGCGAGGGCGCCGTGGCGCCGGAGTCCGCAACCTCGATACGCACGGCGCGGCCTTCGAACGTGAGGCTCACGATCATGTCGGC
>NZ_MAXF01000276.1 GCF_001704635.1 Streptomyces sparsogenes
CCGTAGCGGCGTTCGGGATTCAGCGCGGCGACCACCTGGTCGAACGGCACATGCTGGTCCTCCAACGCCTCCAGCACCCGCTCCCGCATCCCCCGCAACAACCCCGCCACCGTCGTGCCCCCGTCCACCACCGACCGGATCACCACCGTGTTCGTACACGGCCCCACCACCGAACCGAACCGCTCACCACCACGATTCGCCACCGGACACCCGAACGTCACATCCCGCTCACCACTCCACCGATGCAACGCCCCCGCGAAAGCCGCCGCCACCGCCATGAACCACGACACACCCTCCCGCTCCGACACCCCACGCAACCCCTCCAACACACCCACCCCCAACGGCACCTCCACCACCCCCGACGGCTCCACACCCCCCGACCCCGGCCACGACACATACGCCGGCGCACCCGCCAACCGCCCACACCACCGCTCCACCCCCGCACGACCCGCCACCGACACCCCCAGCTCCGCCTGCTCCCGCACGAACTCCCGGTACTG
>NZ_MAXF01000028.1 GCF_001704635.1 Streptomyces sparsogenes
GAGCCGGAGAGTGTAGACCAGATCGCCCGCGTAGGGGTGGCGCGGGTGGACCTCCATCTGGTTGCAGTACTCGGCGGTGCGGCGGATCTCGTCGATCTGGGAGAAGTCGATCTGCGGGTCGACGCCCTGGGAGAAGAGGTTCATGCCCAGCGTCACCAGGTCCACGTTGCCGGTGCGCTCGCCCTGCCCGAACAGGCAGCCCTCGATGCGGTCGGCGCCCGCCATGATCGCCAGCTCGGCGGCGGCGACGGCGGTGCCGCGGTCGTTGTGCGGGTGGACGGACAGGCAGACGTACTCGCGCCGGGACAGGTGGCGCGACATCCACTCGAAGCGGTCCGCGTGGGTGGAGGGGGTGGAGCGCTCGACGGTGGCGGGCAGGTTGAGGATGATCTCCCGGCCGTCCTCGGGCTGCCAGACGTCCATGACGCCCTCGCAGACCTCCAGCGCGAAGTCCAGCTCGGTGTCGGTGAAGATCTCGGGGCTGTACTGGTAGCCGAAGACGGTCTCGTCGCCCAGGATCTTGTCGGCGTACTCCATCACCAGCCGGGTGCCGTCCACCGCGATCTGCTTGACCTGCTCGCGCGAGCCCCGGAAGACCACCCGGCGGAAGACGGGGGCCGTGGCGTTGTACAGGTGGACGGTCGCCTTGTGGGCCCCGCGCAGGGACTCCACGGTGCGCTCGATCAGCTCCTCGCGCGCCTGGGTGAGGACGGAGATCGTCACGTCCTCGGGGATCGCGCCCTCCTCGATGATCGACCGTACGAACTCGAAGTCGGTCTGCCCGGAGGAGGGGAAGCCGACCTCGATCTCCTTGTAGCCCATGCGCACCAGCAGGTCGAACATCTCGCGCTTGCGGGCCGGGGACATCGGGTCGATCAGCGCCTGGTTGCCGTCGCGCAGATCGGTGGACAGCCAGCGGGGCGCGGCGGTGATGCGCTTGTTCGGCCAGGTGCGGTCCGGGATGTCCACGGCCTCGTACTGGCCGTACTTGTGGATCGGCATCCCGGAGGGGCGCTGGGTGACGGTCGCGGCGGTGATCGGCGTACGGCGGCCGACCGGGGTCGAGGTGGTCGCGGCGGTCGCAGAAGGGTCGGGCGTGCTCATGATGAGGGAGGCTCCTCGTATGTCCGCTGGGCGGCCGACGAGGCGTGTGCACCGCAACGCCGAACTCCGCGGGGAGGGGGTCGGCCTACGACTACAGGCCCTCGCCGCGGCAGCTAAGAAGAAGCAGCCCGAAACGCATGATGCCCAGCAGCCTAACCGAGACCCACGGGACCGGCCGACCCGTATCACTATGCGGGATGCGCGTCTCCCGTCCACGGCCCGCCCGCACCTCGCGCATACCCCCGCTCTCGTCACCTCGGAATGCCCATGAACCACTCGATTTCGGGAATCATGACTGCAAGGCGTGACAACGACTGGACACGGTGCCACATTGCCTCGCATGGACGCCAACGCCACCACCTGCGCCGTTTTCTGCACCATCGTGCCGCCGCACGTCCTCGACAAGCTGGCCCGCGCCGAAGACCCCGCGCTGTCCGAGCCCGCCCGCCGCACCCTGGAGCGGGACGCCCTGGAGCGCACCCGCCGCCGCATCACCACCGTCCGCGCCCTCGCCGCCCCCACCGGAGCCCCCTCCGACAAGCCGAAGCGCACCATCTTCGACGCCGGGCGCAAGGAGCACCTGCCGGGGAAGAAGGTGCGCGGCGAGGGCGGCCGGCCGACCGCCGACGACACGGTGACCCGGGCCTACGACGGGCTCGGCGCGACCTTCGAGATGTTCCTCAAGTCCTACGGCAGGCACTCCATCGACGACTCGGGGCTGCCGCTGAACGCCACCGTCCACTACGGCGAGGACTACGGCAACGCCTTCTGGAACGGCGAACAGATGGTGTTCGGCGACGGCGACGGCGAGATCTTCAAGGACTTCACCATCCCGGTCGACGTGGCGGCCCACGAACTCACCCACGGCGTCACCCAGTACACGGCCAACCTGGACTACTTCGGCCAGTCGGGAGCGCTCAACGAGTCCATGTCGGACGTCTTCGGCTCGCTCACCAAGCAGTTCCAGCTCGGCCAGACGGCCGAGGAGGCCGACTGGCTGATCGGCGCCGGGCTGCTGGCGGACCGGGTCAGCGGGGTCGCGCTGCGCTCCATGAAGGCCCCCGGCACGGCGTACGACGACGACGTCCTCGGCAAGGACCCGCAGCCCGCGACGATGGACCACTACGTGCGCACGTCGCGCGACAACGGCGGTGTGCACATCAACTCCGGCATCCCCAACCACGCCTTCTACCTCGTCGCCCGGGCGCTCGGCGGCCACGCCTGGGAGCGGGCGGGGCAGATCTGGTACGACACGCTGACCGGCGGGGAGCTGGCCTCCGACGCGGATTTCGCCGACTTCGCCCAGCTCACCGTGGCGGCGGCGCAGGCGCGGTACGGGAAGGGCGAGGAGCAGCGGGCGGTGCTGGAGGCCTGGACCAAGGTGGGCATCTCCGACCTGCGGGCCCGGATGGGGACGGTCGTGGGAGCGCGCTGACGGCCCCTCCCGGGTACTGATGGACGCATGCGCATTTCCGTCACCCGCACCGGCGGGTTCGCCGGTATCGAGCGTCGGGCCGAGCTGGACACCACCGGCCGGCCCGACGCCAGGCACCTGGAAGCCCTGGCCCACCAGGCCGTCGAGACCGGGCAGATCACGGCCTCGCGCGGCGTCCCGGACGGCTTCCACTACGAGATCGCGGTGGACGGGCGGACCGTCCACTGCGCCGATCCGCACCTGAGCGACGCCCAGCGGGAGCTGGTGCGCACGGTCCTCAAGGAGGGCGCGTAGCTCACCCGCACTCGCCCGCACTCCCCCGCACTCCCCCGTACGGCTGAACGGCGCCGCCCCTCGCGAAGAGGAGAAGGGGAACTCACTCGTTCGAGTGAGTTTGGCGGCTGAACGGTTTGACTTCGCATCATCGGTGCAGCGACATGCGCATGCCTACTCTGCCGCAACCGCCTTCCCGCCCTGCTCAGCCCGCTCAGCCCGCTGGGCCGGAATCCCCCGCCGCGGAATTACTGTCCCGCCGCAACGCCCTGAAAGCCGCGGCCGTCGCCGGAACGCTGGCCGTCCCGCCCCTGCTCGCCGGGGCGCCCGCCGCCGCGGCGGCGGCCGGGGCCGAGCCGCCGGAGCTGCCCGCCGGGCTCACCGCCCACCGCTCCCCCTATCTGAACTGGTCCGGGGAGATCGCCCATCACGGGCTGTGGGCCTGCGCCCCCCGCACCCCCGAGGACGTCGTGGCGCTGGCGAACTGGGCGCACGAGGCCGGCTGGCGGCTGCGGCCCCGCGGCAAGGCGCACAACTGGTCCCCGCTGACCATCACCCCCACCACCGCGGACGACGCGAAGGTGCTGCTGCTGGACACCACCGAGCACCTGACCGCGCTACGCCTGGAGAGCCCGGCCCCCGACGGCGTCGTCCGGGCCCAGACCGGGGTGACCGTCGAACAGCTGCTGGAGTTCCTCGGCGGCCACGGCCTCGGGGTGACCAACACCCCGGCCCCCGGTGAGCTGACGCTCGGCGGGGTGCTCGCCATCGACGGGCACGGCACCAGCGTCCCGGCCGACGGCGAGACACCGCTCCCCGGCCACACCTACGGCACGCTCAGCAACCTCATCCTGCGGCTCACCGCCGTGGTCTGGGACGCGGACGAGGGCGTGTACGTCCTGCGGACCTTCGATCGCGCCACCGACCGGGACACCGACGCGCTCCTGACCCACCTCGGCCGCGCCTTCATCACCGAAGCCGTGCTCCAGGCCGGCCCCGACACCCCCCTGCGCTGCCAGAGCCGGATCGACCTCACCGTCGACGAGCTGTTCGCCGCGCCGGGCAGCCCCCTGGCCCGCCGCGGGCGCACCTTCGCCGACTTCCTGAACGAATCGGGCCGGGTGGAGGCCATCTGGTTCGCGTACACGGACAAGCCGTGGCTGAAGGTGTGGAGCGTCAGCCCCCGGCGCCCGGCCGCCTCCCGCCCCACCACCGGCCCGTACAACTACCCGTTCTCCGACTCGCTCCCCACGCCCGTCTCCCGGCTCGCCGGGCGGCTGGTCGGCGAGGGCGCCTGGTATCTGGCGCCCGAGCTGGGCGCCGCGCAGTACACGGTCGCCGCGGCCGGGCTCACCGCCACCGCCTCGGCCGACCTGTGGGGCCCGTCCCGGGACCTGCTGATGTATCTGCGGCCCACGACCCTGCGCGAGACGGCCAACGGCTACGCCGTCGTCACCTCGCGGTCCCAGGTGCAGCGGGTGGTCTCGGAGTTCACCTCCTACTACCGGGAGCGGCTGGAGGCCTGGGCCCGCGAGGGCCGGTTCCCGGTGAACGGGCAGGTCGAGATCCGGGTCAGCGGCCTGGACCAGCCGGCCGACGTACGCGCCGAGGGCTCCCGCCCGCCCCTGCTGTCCGTCCTGCGGCCACGCGAGGACCGGCCGGAGTGGGACGTCGCGGTGTGGGTGGACGTCCTCACCCAGCCGACGACCCCGGGGGCGATGGAGTTCTACCGCGAGCTGGAGCGGTTCTGCCTGCGGACCTTCGACGGCGGATACGCGGAGACGCGGGTCGAGTGGTCCAAGGGCTGGGGCTACACCGACACGGCCGCCTGGGACGCGGAGGAGGTCATCTCCGACACCGTCCCCGGCACGTACCGGGCGGGCCCCGACCCCTCCTGGGACCGCGCGGTGCGCACCCTGGACCGGCTGGACCCGCACCGCGTCTTCGGCAACCCGTTCCTGGACCGGCTGCTGAGGTCGTAACCGGTCAGGCCGTCAGAATCCCAGCTTCAGAACCCCGGCTTCAGAACCCCAGCTTCCGCAACTGCTTCGGATCCCGCTGCCAATCCTTCGCGACCTTCACATGCAGATCGAGGAAGACCGGCGTACCCAGCAGCGCTTCAATGTGCTTGCGGGACTTCGTCCCGACCTCCTTCAGGCGCTTGCCCTTGGGCCCGATGATGATGCCCTTCTGGCTGGGGCGCTCGATGTAGAGGTTGGCGTGGACGTCGAGGAGGGGCTTGTCCGCGGGGCGGTCCTCGCGGGGGAGCATCTCCTCGACCACCACGGCGATGGAGTGCGGCAGCTCGTCCCGTACGCCCTCCAGCGCCGCCTCGCGGATCAGCTCGGCGACCATGACCTGCTCGGGCTCGTCCGTGAGGTCGCCCTCGGGGTAGAGCGCCGGGCCCTCGGGGAGCAGCGGGACGAGCAGGTCGGCGAGGAGGCCCACCTGGGCGCCGCCGGTGGCGGAGACGGGGACGATCTCGGCCCACTCGATGCCCAGCTCCTTGCCGAGCCGGTCCACGGCGATCAGCTGCTCGGCGAGCTGCTGGGAGTCGACCAGGTCGGTCTTGGTGACGATGGCGACCTTGGGGGTCTTCTTGATCCCGGCCAGCTCGCCCGCGATGAAGCGGTCGCCGGGGCCGAGCTTCTGGTCGGCGGGAAGGCAGAAGCCGATCACGTCGACCTCCGCCCAGGTGGTCCGCACGACGTCGTTCAGCCGCTCGCCGAGCAGGGTGCGCGGCTTGTGCAGGCCCGGGGTGTCGACGAGCACCAGCTGGGCGTCGGGGCGGTGCACGATGCCGCGCACGGTGTGGCGGGTGGTCTGCGGGCGGTTGGAGGTGATCGCGACCTTCGTCCCCACCAGTGCGTTGGTCAGGGTCGACTTGCCCGCGTTGGGGCGGCCGACGAAGCAGGCGAAGCCCGCGCGGTGCGGGGTCGCCCGCGACTCGGGCCGGGAGGGGGAGGTAGCGGCACTCATGCCGCCCATTGTCCCCGATCCCCCGCCCCCCGCCGACACGCCCGGTGCGGTACGGGCCCTCAGGCCTGGACCGTGATGCGCGGCTCGCCGTCGGGGCCCGCCAGCAGCACCGGGGTGCCCGGCCCGCCCAGGTCCCGTACGGCCGCGACGTCCTCGTCCGCGACGGCCTCCGCCTCGGTCACGACGGCCGCCGCCTCCAGGGACTTCGCCCCGCTGGCGACCGCCATCGCGACGGCGGTCCGCAGCGCGCTCAGCGGGAGCGAGGGGAGGGCGACGGTGCCGGCGACATAGGTGCGGCCGGTCTCGTCGCGTACGGCGGCGCCCTCGGGGACGCCGTTGCGGGCCCGCGCGGAGCGGGCAAGGGTGATGATCTTGCGGTCTTCGGGGTCCAGGGGTGCGGCTTCGCTCATGCGGACGAGCATAGGCGGGGGGCCGGTGCGGGGCGGGCGGAGGGCCGGAGGTCGGAGATCCGGAGGTCGGGGACGGGGACAAGAACGACGGGGCGAGAACGGGCCTCAGTCCTCCGGCTCCGTCTCCGCCGTCGCGCGGACCGGCTCGACCAGGACCGTGACGATGCGGTTGCGGCGCCCGGCCGGGGACTCGGCGGTCAGCCGCAGGGCCTTGAGGTCGGAGTCCGGGCCGCCGTCCGCCACCTCGACCTCCGCCGTGGCGCCCGCGATCGGCACCCGCCCCAGCGACTTGGCCAGCAGCCCGCCGACCGTCTCGACATCCTCGTCGTCCAGGTCGATCCCGTACAGCTCGCCCAGGTCGTCGAGGCCGAGCCGGGCGGTGACCCGGTGGGTGCCGTCGCCGAGGTCCTGCACGGGCGGCAGCTCGCGGTCGTACTCGTCGGTGATCTCGCCGACGATCTCCTCGAGGATGTCCTCGATGGTGACGATCCCGGCCGTGCCGCCGTATTCGTCGACGACGACCGCGACGTGGTTGCGCTCCTGCTGCATCTCGCGCAGCAGGTCGCCCGCGTTCTTGGTGTCGGGCACGAAGGCGGCGGGCCGCATCGCGGTGGAGACCAGCTCGGACTCGGCCTCCCGGTTGATGTGGGTCCTGCGGGCCAGGTCCTTGAGGTAGACGATGCCGACGATGTCGTCCTCGTTCTCCCCGGTGACCGGGATCCGGGAGAAGCCGGAGCGCAGCGCGAGGGTCAGGGCCTGCCGGATGGTCTTGAAGCGCTCGATGGCGACGAGGTCGGTGCGCGGCACCATCACCTCGCGCACCAGCGTGTCGCCCAGCTCGAAGACGGAGTGCACCATGCGCCGCTCCTCGTCCTCGATCAGCGACTCCTTCTCCGCGAGGTCCACCAGGGCGCGCAGCTCGGCCTCGGAGGCGAACGGGCCCTTGCGGAAGCCCTTGCCGGGCGTCAGCGCGTTACCGATGAGGATCAGCAGCGGCGGGATGGGGCCCATGACGCGGGCCAGGGGCAGCAGGACGTACGCGGCGGCGGTCGCCGTGTTCAGCGGGTGCTGGGCGCCGATGGTGCGCGGCGAGACGCCGACGGCCACGTACGAGACGAGGACCATCACGCCGATCGCGAGGGTCAGCGCCTTCCAGGTCTCGTCGAACTGGCGCAGGCAGGCGTAGGTGACGACCGCGCCGGCCGCCACCTCGCAGGCGACCCGCACCAGCAGCGCCACGTTCAGATAGCGGGTGGGGTCCTCGGCGACCTGCATCAGCTTGGCGCTGCCGCGCCGCCCGGCCCGTACGGCCTCCTCGGCGCGGAAGCGGGTGGTGCGGGCCAGGCCCGCCTCGGCGCAGGCCGCGAGCCAGGCGACCACCACCAGCAGGACGGCGGCTGTGATCAGGCGGCCGGTCATCGGGTCGTGGGGGCCGGGGAGGGGCCGGTGATGCCGCGCTCGGCGCGCCAGCCGTCGATGATGGCGGCCTGGAGGCCGAACATCTCGGCCCGCTCGTCCGGCTCCTCGTGGTCATAGCCGAGGAGGTGGAGGACGCCGTGGACGGTGAGGAGCTGCAGCTCCTCGTCCATCGAGTGTCCGGTCGGCGCCTCCTCCCCCTGCTTCCTGGCCACCTCGGGGCAGAGCACGATGTCCCCGAGGAGGCCCTGCGGGGGCTCGTCGTCGTCCTTCGAGGGCGGACGCAGCTCGTCCATCGGAAAGGACATGACATCGGTGGGCCCCGGCAGGTCCATCCACTGGATGTGGAGCTGCTCCATGGCGTCGGCGTCGACGACGATCACCGAGAGCTCGGAGAGCGGGTGGATGCGCATCCGGGCCAGGGCATAGCGGGCGACGTCCAGCACCGCGCGCTCGTCGATCTCCGTGCCGGACTCGTTGTTGACGTCGATCGCCATGGGAGTGTTGTTTTACTTTCCGTTCCGGCTGTCGTACTGGTCGTATGCGTCGACGATGCGGCCGACCAGCTTGTGGCGGACCACATCGACGCTGGTGAGCCGGGAGAAGTGGACGTCCTCGACGCCCTCCAGGATCTCCTGCACCTGGCGCAGACCGCTCTTGGTCCCGCCCGGGAGGTCGATCTGGGTGATGTCACCCGTGATCACTATCTTGGAGTCGAAGCCGAGCCGGGTGAGGAACATCTTCATCTGCTCGGGGTTCGTGTTCTGCGCCTCGTCGAGGATGATGAACGCGTCGTTGAGCGTGCGGCCGCGCATGTACGCCAGGGGCGCGACCTCGATCGTGCCCGCGGCCATCAGGCGCGGGATGGAGTCGGGGTCGAGCATGTCGTGCAGCGCGTCGTACAGCGGGCGCAGATACGGGTCGATCTTCTCGTAGAGCGTGCCGGGCAGGAAGCCGAGCCGCTCGCCCGCCTCGACCGCCGGCCGGGTCAGGATGATCCGCGTGACCTGCTTGGACTGCAGGGCCTGGACCGCCTTGGCCATGGCCAGATACGTCTTGCCCGTACCGGCCGGGCCGATGCCGAAGACGACGGTGTGCTTGTCGATGGCGTCGACATAGCGCTTCTGGTTCAGGGTCTTGGGGCGGATGGTGCGGCCGCGGTTGGACAGGATGTTCTGCGTGAGCACCTCGGCCGGGGTCTCCTCCCCGCCCTCGCCGTTCTCCGCCGAGCGCAGCATGGCGATCGAGCGCTCCACCGCGTCCTCCGTCATCGGTTGACCGGTGCGGAGCACCAGCATCATCTCGTCGAACAAGCGCTGGATGAGCGCGACTTCCCCGGGGTCCCCGGTGGCGCTGACCTCATTGCCCCGCACATGGATATCGGTCGCCGGGAAGGCCTTTTCGATGACGCGCAGCAGCGAGTCGCCCGATCCCAGCACCATGACCATCGGGTGCTTGGTCGGAACCGTGAACTGCGCATGCGCCTGGCGTGCTGTGGTTGGTTGCGTCATGGGCCGGCTCTCAGGCCTGCTCCTACCTCCTCTTACGGGGTTCTCGCTGCTCGACAACCTCGAGTACAAGGGTACGACGGAGCACTGACAAGACCCGAGTGCTTTTACTCCACTCCTGCTCCGCCCCTGCCCCGCTCCGGCTCCGGCCCTGTTCCATCCCGGCTCCTGCCCCGCTCCGCCGCCCCTCAGGCCTGCCGGAAGCCGATCGTGGGCACCGCCCGGCGCAGCGGCCAGGGGCGGGCGGCCGCCGGGAGGATCCGGTCCAGGAAGGCGTAGCGGCGCAGCGCGGAGGCGTCCTGGTCGTCGTACGACTTCGCGTGCTGCCACCAGGCGGCGATCTCCACCCAGCCGGGCGCCGACAGCGAGCCGCCGAACTCCTGCACGGACAGCGCGGCGGTCAGGCCCGCGAAGGCCAGCCGGTCGGCGAGCGGCCACCGGGCGAGGGTGCCCGTGACGAATCCGGCGACGAACACATCCCCGGCGCCGGTCGGGTCCAGGGCCTCCACCGCGATCGCGGGCACCTCGGCGGTCTCGCCGGTGCGCCCGTCCACCGCGTACGCCCCCTCGGCGCCGAGGGTGACGACCGCGAGCGGCACCTTGTCGGCGAGCGCGCGGGCGGCTGCGCGCGGGCAGTCGGCGCGGGTGTAGCGCATCGCCTCGGCCGCGTTGGGCAGGAACGCCTCGCAGTGCTCCAGATCGGCGAGGTCGGCCGGGTCCCAGCGGCCGGTGTCGTCCCAGCCGACGTCCGCGAAGATCAGGCTGCCGTGGCCGGCGGCCTCGGCGACCCACTCCTCGCGGTTGCCCGGGACCAGGGAGGCGATGGCGGCCCGGGCGGGGGGCGGGCACTCGGGGGCGGGCTCCTCCGGCGGCGGCGCCTCGTGGCCGTGGGAGACCATGGTGCGCTCGCCCTCGTAGGCCATGGAGACGGTCACCGGGGAGTGCCAGCCGCGCACCGTGCGCGACAGCGACAGGTCGATGCCCTCGCCGCGGTCCAGGGCGTCGCGGCAGTAGTCCCCGTACATGTCGTCGCCGAACGCGGCGGCGAGTGAGGTGCGCAGGCCCAGGCGGGCCAGCGCGGTGGCCATGTTGGCCACGCCGCCGGGGCTGGAGCCCATGCCGCGCGCCCAGGACTCGGTGCCGCGCACGGGGGCGGAGTCCAGGCCGGTGAAGATGATGTCCAGGAAGACCGTGCCGGTGAGGTAGACGTCCCAGGTGGGGTCGCCGGGTTCGCGGACGGCCGCGAGCGGGTCGAGCAGGGGGTACGTCGCCGGGCAGGCCGCCGCGAGCGGTTCGCCGTGATCTGTGGTCACCGTGCGCTCCCAGATCGGACCGGCCTCATTGCCGGTCCCGTTCAGTGCTTGCAGTTCAGAGCTTGCTGTTCCGTGCAGTTCAGTTCAGTTCAGTTCAGTGCGTGCTTGCAGTTCGGTGCTTGTTGTTTCGGAGGGCGATGCGGCCAGTGTGCACGATGGCACCGACAGGGCCCCGCGGGCGTCAGCGCCGCTTGGGCAGCGGCACGCTCATCAGGTCCCGGGCCACCGTCAGCTCCCCCTCGAAGCCCGCCGCCCGGGCCTGGCGCTCGAAGTCGGACGGGTCGCCGTAGCGCTGCGAGAAGTGGGTCAGCACGAGGTGCCGCACCCCCGCCTCCGCGGCCAGCCGGGCCGCCTGCCCGGCCGTGAGGTGCCCGTACTCGATCGCCAGCGGCTCGTCCTCGTCCAGGAAGGTCGACTCGATCACCAGCAGGTCACAGCCCTGCGCTAGCTCTTGCGCTCCCTCGCACAGCCGGGTGTCCATGACGAAGGCGAAGCGCTGCCCGCGCCGGGCCTCGCTGACCTCCTCCAGCGTCACCGTGCGCCCCTCCCGCACCAGCGCCCCCTCCCGCTGCAGCCGGCCGATCTCCGGCCCGCGGATGCCATGCGCCGCGAGCCGCTCGGGCAGCATGCGGCGGCCGTCGGGCTCGATCAGCCGATAGCCGTAGGACTCGACCGGGTGGGAGAGCTTGCGCGCCTCCAGCGTGTACCCGGCGGTCCCGGTGCTCCCGGCTGCCCCGGCGGCACTGGCGAGGACCCCGCCCTCGCCGGCCACCGGCGCCTCCGTCAGCGACACCGTCTCGCGGTAGGCGGTCGCGTACCGCAGCCGCTCGAAGAAACGCTGTCCGCTCGCCGGGTAGTGCGCGGTCACCGGGTGCGGCACCCGGTCCAGGTTGATCCGCTGGACGACCCCGGCCAGGCCCAGCGAGTGGTCCCCGTGGAAGTGCGTGATGCAGATCCGGTTGATGTCATGGGCCGCCACCCCCGCGCGCAGCATCTGGCGCTGGGTGCCCTCGCCGGGGTCGAAGAGGATGCCCTCGCCGTCCCAGCGCAGCAGGTAGCCGTTGTGATTGCGGTGCCGGGTCGGTACCTGGCTCGCGGTGCCCAGGACGACCAGTTCACGTGATGACAAGGGCTCTACCCGGGGGGCCAGTTGAGGCCGCGGCCGCCCAGGACGTGGGCGTGGGTGTGGAAGACGGTCTGGCCCGCGCCCGAGCCGGTGTTGAACACGACCCGGAAGCCGGTGCCGTCGATCTTCTCGTCGGCGGCCACCGAGCCCGCCTCGCGCAGTATGTCGGCGGCGATCCGCGGTTCGGCGGCGGCGAGGGAGGCGGCGTCCGGGTAGTGGACCTTGGGGATCACCAGGACGTGGGTCGGGGCCTGGGGGTTGATGTCCCGGAAGGCGAGGGTCGTCTCCGTCTCGCGGACGACGGTCGCCGGCACCTCCCCCGAGACGATTTTGCAGAACAGGCAGTCGGCCTGCGGTTCTCCCGCCACCGGTGGCTCCTTACGCGTCGTCGGCTGCTACGGAACCGGATGCTACCGGGACGTCCGAGGCCGCGTGCCGGAACCACCGGGTGGTCACCCGCCCGTCAGGAACCCGACGCGCTCCACGCGGACGCCGCTACTTGCCGACCGGGGTGGTGTGCTGGCCGGGGTGCCGGTCCGCGGGCCGGTCGGTCCGCCGGTCCCAGGGGTGGGTGGTGGCCCGGGACGGCTTGGGGTAGCCGGCCTTCCGCGCGTTGCAGTCGCCGATCACATTCGCCTGGAAGACGCGGTGGTCGTCCACCTTGGCCGTCAGATCGCCCCGTACGCACAGGTTCTTGCGTTCGTACGTCACCACGCCGGTGATCTTGATGTCGCGGTCGTCCCTGGTCTCGCCCCGGCAGTGGACGGAGGCCTTCGCGTCCCGGGAGGCGGACGGGCCGGACGTGTGCTTGCCCTTCACATCCGCGTTGCACGTCATCCACCGGACGTCGATGCCGCCCTTTTCCAGCGCGCGGGTGCTGACCCGGTCCGTGGTGACCGCCACACCGATGGCGCTGAGCTCGCTGTCGTCCCTGGGCTCGCAGGCCGTCACCGCGACGGCCGCCAGGACCGCCGCCGCCACCGCCAAGAGCCCGTTCTTCCGCTGCCTCAATGCCCCCATACAGAGAGGTTCCCACCGGAGCGGGGGAAACCGGAAGAGCACACTCGGCCACATGATCCGCGGCCGACCGCTGTGACGGCCCGTCAGGCCGGAGACCCTCCGGCCCTCCTCAGCCCTTGGCGATGTCGTCAGGCCCGGTGAGTCGTCACGCGCGGCACCCCGTCACGCCCAGCGGCCCGTCCGGCCCAGCAGCAGCGCGGCTGCCGCCGTGCCGGCCGTGGAGGTGCGCAGCACCGTCGGGCCCAGCCGGTACGGGCCCGCGCCCACCTCGGCGAAGGCCGCCAACTCCTCGGGTGACACGCCCCCTTCCGGGCCGACCACCAGCACCACGCTTCCCTCGGCGGGCAGCGGAGCGGTCGCCAGCGGCTCGCTGCCCTCCTCGTGCAGTACGGCCGCGAAATCCGATTCGGCCAGAAGCCGGGCAACCTGGCGGGTCGTCATCGCGTCCGCCACCTCCGGGAAGATGAGCCGCCGCGACTGCTTGCCCGCCTCCCGGGCCGTCGCCCGCCACTTCCCCAGCGCCTTGAGGCCGCGCTCGCCCTTCCACTGGGTGACGCAACGCGCCGCCGCCCAGGGCACGATGGCGTCCACGCCGGTCTCGGTCATGGTCTCCACGGCCAGCTCGCCGCGGTCCCCCTTCGGCAGCGCCTGCACCACGGTGATCCGCGGGCGCGGCGGCGCCTCGTGACGCACCTCGGCCACCTCGACCAGCAGCCGGTCCTTGCCCTCGACGGCCGCCACGGCGCCGAACGCGCCCGTGCCGGCCCCGTCCGTCAGCACCACCGGCTCGCCCACCCGCAGCCGCCGCACCGACACGGCGTGCCGTCCCTCCGGCCCCTCGAGCGTCAGCCGCGCCCCGACGGCCGCCTCCGCCAGGGAGTCGGCCAGGAAGACGGGGGCCGTCACGACTCCGCCCCCTGAGCCCGCGCGACGCCCGAACCGGCGCGTGCCGCGTCCAGTTCGGCCATCAGCACCTCCACCAGCCGCGCGGCGGGCAGCTCCCGGGCCAGCCGGTGCCCCTGCCCCGCCCACAGCGCCATGCCCTGCGGGTCGCCGGCCTTCGTCGCCGCCTTCCGCAGCCCGGAGGTGAGGTGGTGCACCTGGGGGTAGGCGGCCGGGGCGTACGGGCCGTGCTCGCGCATGAAGCGGTTGACCAGCCCGCGCGCGGGGCGCCCGGAGAAGGCGCGGGTCAGCTCCGTACGGGCGAACAGCGGGTCGGTCATGGCCTGCTTGTGCAGGGTGTTGGCCCCCGACTCGGGGCAGACCAGGAAGGCCGTCCCCAGCTGGGCCGCGCAGGCGCCCGCGGCCAGCACCGCCGCGATCTGCGAGCCGCGCATCAGCCCGCCCGCCGCGATCACCGGGATCTCCACGGCCTCACGGACCAGCGTCAGCAGCGCCAGCAGGCCGAGCCCGGCGCCCGTGCCGTCGGCGCGCGGGTCGTCGCGGTGCGTGCCCTGGTGGCCGCCCGCCTCCACGCCCTGCACGCACACAGCGTCGGCGCCCGACCACTGCGCCGCCTGCGCCTCGGCGGGCGAGGTGACGGTCACCACCGTCCGCGTCCCGACCCTGCCGAGGGCCTCGATGGCGGAGCGGGCGGGGCAGCCGAAGGTGAACGAGACGACCGGCACCGGGTCGTTGAGGAGGATGGCCAGCTTGGCGTCGTACGCGTCGTCGCCCCCGGCGTCCGGGTCGCCCAGCGGGGTGTCGTACCAGGCCGCCTCGCCCGCGAGCTGCTCGCGGTAGACCTCCACGGCGGCGGGGTCGGCGGCGAGCGGCTGCGGCATGAAGAGGTTCACGCCGAAGGGCCGGGCGGTCTCGCCGCGCACCTGCTTGATCTCCTCGTACATCGCCGCCGGCGTCTTGTACCCGGCAGCGAGGAACCCGAGGCCCCCGGCCTCGGACACGGCGGCGGCCAACCGCGGGCAGGACGGCCCGCCCGCCATCGGGGCCTGCACGATCGGATACCGAAAGAGATCGGTCAGCGCGGAGGACATGGCGTCATCGTGCCATGTCCCCCACGCCGATCAGCACCTACCGTCCACGCCGAGCAGCGCCTACCGTCCGTTGAACGCATCCTTCAAGCGCGAGAACAGCCCCTGCTGCCCTGGCTTGAATTCGCCCATCGGCCGCTCCTCGCCCCGCAGCTTGGCCAGCCGCCGCAGCAGCTCCTCCTGCTCCGGGTCGAGCTTGTTCGGGGTCTGCACCTCGACGTGGACGATCAGGTCGCCCCGGCCGCCGCCGCGCAGGTGGGTGACGCCGCGCTGGTGGAGGGGGATCGACTGGCCGGACTGGGTGCCGGGCCGGATGTCGACCTCCTCCAGGCCGTCGAGCGTGTCCAGGGGCACCTTCGTACCCAGGGACGCCGCCGTCATCGGGATGGTGACCGTGCAGTGCAGATCGTCGCCGCGGCGCTGGAAGACCGGGTGCGGCAGTTCGTGGATCTCCACGTAGAGGTCGCCCGCCGGGCCGCCGCCGGGGCCGACCTCGCCCTCGCCGGCGAGCTGGATGCGGGTGCCGTTGTCCACACCGGCCGGGATCTTCACGGTCAGCGTCCGCCGCGAGCGGATCCGCCCGTCGCCCGCGCACTCCGGGCAGGGGGTCGGCACCACGGTGCCGAAGCCCTGGCACTGCGGGCACGGCCGGGAGGTCATCACCTGGCCGAGGAAGGACCGCGTGACCTGGGACACCTCGCCCCGGCCCCGGCACATGTCACAGGTCTGCGCCGAGGTGCCGGGCGCCGCGCCCTCGCCGCTGCAGGTCGTACAGACGACCGCGGTGTCGACCTGGATGTCCTTCGTGGTCCCGAAGGCCGCCTCGTTGAGCTCCACGTCGAGGCGGATCATGGCGTCCTGGCCGCGTCGGGTCCTGGACCGCGGGCCGCGCTGCGAGGCGGTGCCGAAGAAGGCGTCCATGATGTCGGAGAAGTTCCCGAAGCCCGCGCCGAAGCCACCGGCGCCGCCCCCGGCTCCGCCCGAGGCGGACAGCGGGTCTCCGCCCAGGTCGTAGACCTGCTTCTTCTGGGGATCGGACAAGACCTCGTAGGCGGCGTTGATCTCCTTGAACCGCTCCTGGGTCTTGGGATCCGGATTCACGTCCGGGTGCAGCTCGCGCGCGAGCCGGCGGAATGCCTTCTTGATCTCGTCCTGCGAGGCATCACGCCGCACGCCCAGGACTGCGTAGTAGTCCGTCGCCACTTACGACTCCGCCAGGATCTGTCCGACGTAACGTGCCACTGCGCGTACCGCTCCCATCGTTCCGGGGTAGTCCATGCGGGTCGGTCCGACCACGCCGAGTTTGGCGACCGCCTCGTCGCCCGAACCGTAGCCGACCGCCACGACCGATGTGGAATTCAGGCCCTCGTGAGCATTTTCATGCCCGATCCGTACGGTCATACCCGAGTCCTTCGCCTCGCCGAGCAGCTTGAGCAGAACGACCTGCTCCTCCAGCGCTTCCAGCACGGGCCGGATCGTCAGGGGGAAATCGTGTGCGAAGCGGGTCAGATTGGCGGTGCCGCCGATCATCAGCCGCTCCTCGGTCTCTTCGACCAGGGTCTCCAGCAGCGTGGCCAGGACCGTCGAGACGGTCGCCCGGTCCTCCTGCTCGAAGGACTCGGGCAGGTCCTGCACCAGCTGTGGCACATCCGAGAACCGCCGGCCCACGACCCGGCTGTTCAGCCGGGCCCGCAGGTCGGCGAGCGACTCCTCGCTCACCGGCGCCGGGCAGTCCACCATGCGCTGCTCGACCCGCCCGGTGTCCGTGATCAGCACGAGCATCACCCGGGCCGGGCTCATCGACAGCAGTTCCACATGGCGGACCGTCGAGCGGGTCAGCGACGGGTACTGCACGACGGCGACCTGCCGGGTCAGCTGCGCGAGCAGCCGGACCGTGCGCCCCACCACGTCGTCGAGGTCCACGGCGCCGTCCAGGAAGTTCTGGATGGCCCGCCGCTCCGGCGTGGACAGGGGCTTCACCCCCGCCAGCTTGTCGACGAAGAGCCGGTAGCCCTTGTCGGTGGGGATCCGGCCGGCGCTCGTGTGCGGCTGGGCGATATAGCCCTCGTCCTCCAGGGCCGCCATGTCGTTGCGCACCGTGGCCGGGGAGACGCCCAGCCGGTGCCGCTCGGTGAGCGCCTTGGAGCCGACCGGCTCCTCCGTCCCCACGTAGTCCTGGACAATCGCACGCAGTACCTCGAGTCTGCGTTCGCTGAGCACCGCGCGCACCTCCAGTCCAGCCGTCTCATCAGGTCTTCCCCCTGGCACTCGATGGACACGAGTGCCAGAACCCCTCAGCCAGTGTACGGCGGGGGCGCGGCGGGGTGCCATGGCCCGGGCGAGAGCCGCCGCTTTGCCGTGATCGGTCGGTGTGCGACTAAGCGGCCTTGGGTAGGTCCGGGTGGGAGAAGGAGCGGGTCGAGGGGCAAGCATGGGCGTGCCCCGTGAGGAGAGCGCAGCGGCGCTGCGTGCGACGAGCGGGGTGCGGCCAGGCGCCGCCCATCGGCACGCGACGCCGCCCGGACCTACCCGAGGTCGCTTAGCGTCTCCGTATGGACACCCGTTGGGAAGATCCGGGCGAGGAGTCGCGCTGGGAACGTCTGACCCCCTCGGTCGCCCGGTGCCGGCTGCCCGGCTGGGACGCGACCGTCGGCGCGATCGCCGGCCGGAGCGGCGTCCTGGTCGTGGACACCGGCGCCGACCTGGGCCAGGGCGCCCGGGTGCGGCGCGAGGTCACCCGGCTCTTCGGCCGCCGTCCCACCCACATCGCCCTCACCCACCCCCACTTCGACCATGTCCTGGGCACCGCCGCCTTCGCGGGCTGCGAGGTGTACGGGGCCGCCGGCCTGGACGGGCTGCTGCGCCGGGAGCGGGACGTGCTGCGCGAGGACGCGGTGCGCCACGGCGCGGATCCCGGCGCCGCCGCGGAGGCCGCCGACCACCTCGTGTGCCCGCACCACCCGGTGTCCGGCGAACTCACCCTGGACCTGGGCGGCCGCACCGTCCTGCTGGCCAACGTGGGCCCCGGCCACACCACCCACGACCTGGCCGTCCTGGTCGCCGGGCAGGCCCCCGGCGAGCCGGAGGTGGTCTTCTGCGGGGACCTGGTCGAGGAGTCGGGGCCGCCCCAGGCGGGCGCCGACGCGATCCCCGCCCAGTGGCCCGCCGCGCTGGACCGGCTCCTGGCCCTCGGCGGCCGGGACGCGCTGTACGTCCCGGGGCACGGGGCCGCCGTGGACGCCCGTTTCGTCCGGGCGCAGCGTGACGAACTCGCGGCTCGTTTCGGCGTGTCCTCCTGACGCCGGCGCTAGGGTCATTCGGGTGCGACAGTACGACCCGGACCTGACCCCGCCCTGGAAGCGCCAGGCGCCCGCGCCCGAGGTGCCCGCCGAACCCGATCTGGTGGTCGAGGAGGTCACCACGGGGTTCTGCGGTGCGGTGATCCGCTGCGAGAAGACCGCGCAGGGCCCCACGGTGACCCTGGAGGACCGTTTCGGCAAGCACCGGGTCTTCCCCATGGAGCCGCGCGGCTTCCTCCTGGAGGGGCGCGTCGTCACCCTGGTGCGCCCGCGCGCGGCCGCCCCCGCCGCCCCGCGCCGCACGGCCTCCGGCTCGCTGGCCGTCCCGCAGGCCCGCGCGCGCGTCGCCCGCGCGGGGCGCATTTACGTCGAGGGGCGCCACGACGCGGAGCTGGTGGAGCGGGTGTGGGGCGACGACCTGCGCGTCGAGGGCGTGGTCGTGGAGTACCTGGAGGGGATCGACGACCTTCCGGCGATCGTCCGCGACTTCTCCCCCGGCCCGGACGCCCGGCTGGGCGTGCTGGTCGACCACCTGGTCCCGGGCACGAAGGAGTCCCGGATCGCGGCCGAGGTCACCGACGAGCACGTCCTGGTCGTCGGCCACCCGTACATCGACGTGTGGGAGGCCGTGAAGCCCTCCTCGGTCGGCATCCCCGCCTGGCCCACGGTGCCGCGCGGCCAGGACTGGAAGACGGGCGTCTGCCGGGCGCTGGGCTGGCCCGCGAACACGGGGGCGGCCTGGCAGCGGATCCTGTCCTCGGTCCGCTCCTACAAGGACCTCGAGCCGGCCCTGCTGGGGCGGGTGGAGGAGCTGATCGACCACGTGACCGTGGGCGGCCCGGACCGGCCGTAGCGACCGCGCGAGGCTGTGTGCGGCCGTAGCGACCGCGCGCGGCCGTGTGCGACCGGGCGCGACCGCGTGCGGCCGCGTGCGACCGCGTCAGTCGACGAGGTCGCGCACCACCGCGTCGGCCAGCAGCCGCCCCCGCAGGGTGAGCCGCGCCCGGCCCTCGGCGTACGGCTCGGGCTCCAGCAGGCCGTCCGTCACGGCCCGGGCCGCCGCCGCGGCGCCCGCCGGGGCCAGCAGGTCGAGCGGGCAGCCCTCGGCGAGCCGCAGCTCCAGCAGGATCCGCTCCACCCGGCGCTCCTCATCGGTCAGCACCTCGCGGCCCGCCCCCGGGGACCGGCCCTCGCTCAGCGCCTGCGCGTAGGCGCCCGGGTGCTTCACGTTCCACCACCGCACGCCGCCCACATGGCTGTGCGCGCCGGGGCCCGCGCCCCACCAGTCGGCGCCGCGCCAGTACAGCTCGTTGTGGCGGCAGCGGCCCGCGTCCGAGGTGGCCCAGTTCGACACCTCGTACCAGCGGAATCCGGCCGCCGACAGCGCCTCCTCCGCGATCAGGTACCGGTCGGCGTGCACATCGTCGTCGGTCATCGGCACCTCGCCGCGCCGGATCCGCCGCGCGAGCTGGGTGCCCTCCTCGACGATCAGCGCGTACGCCGACACATGGTCGGGCCCGGCGCCCAGGGCGGCGTCCAGCGAGGCGCGCCAGTCGTCGTCGCTCTCCCCCGGGGTGCCGTAGATCAGGTCCAGGTTCACATGGTCGAACCCGGCCGCCCGCGCCTCGGCCACACAGCGCTCCGGGCGGCCCGGGGTGTGGGTGCGGTCCAGGACCCGCAGCACATGCTGCCGGGCGCTCTGCATGCCGAACGAGACCCGGGTGAACCCGGCCTCCCGCAGCCGCTCCAGATACCGCGGGTCGACCGACTCCGGGTTGGCCTCCGTGGTGACCTCGGCCCCCTCGGCCAGCCCGAACTCGTCCCGGACGGCGCCGAGCATCCGCCCGAGGTCGGCGGCGTCCAGCAGGGTCGGCGTGCCGCCGCCGACGAACACGGTCTCGACCCGCCGGGGGTCGTCGCCCAGCACCTTGCGGGCGAGGCGGGTCTCCTCGACGACCATCTCGGCGTAGTTCTCGCGCGAGGCGAGCACACCGCCGGATCCGCGCAGCTCGGTGGCGGTGTAGGTGTTGAAGTCGCAGTACCCGCAGCGGGTCGCGCAGTAGGGCACGTGCAGATAGAACCCGAGCGGCCGGCCGGCCGCCCCGGCCACGGCGCTCGCGGGCAGCGCGCCGTCCTGGGGCATGGGCTCGCCATCGGGCAGTACGGAAGGCATGGCCCCATTGTCCGCCATCGGCGCCGGAGCCCGGCCCGCCGCCGGCCACGCCTACGCCCCGGCCCCTCCTACCGCGTTCCACCCCGCCCTAGCGCGCTCGTCCTAGCGCGTCCTAGCGCGCCCGCAGGACCAGCATCGCCAGGTCGTCGTCCGGGGGCTCGACCGCGAAGGCGTGCACCGCCTCCCGGATCCGCTCCGCCACGTCCTTCGCGCCCAGTCCCGCGCAGTCCCCGAGCAGCGACGCCAGCCCGTTCCCGTCGTCGAACTGCCGGGCGCCGGATCTGTGCTCCGTGACCCCGTCCGTCACGCACACCAGCGTCTCCCCGGGCGCCAGCTCGAAGGTCTCGCAGTCGTACGCGACGTCCTCCACGACGCCCAGCAGGATCTGCGGCTCGGCCACGGTGCGCACCGACCCGTCGGGCCGGACGACCAGGGGCAGCGGGTGCCCGGCGCTGGCGAGGGTGCAGCGGACGCCGCCGTCGCCGTCCTCGCCGAGCGGCACCAACTCCCCGTACAGCAGCGACAGGAACCGGGAGACGCCACCGCCCACCGGCAGCCCCACGCCCGCGGCCACCGCCTCCGCCGCGCCCTCGACCGCGGCCTCGACGGCCTCCTCGCCGAGCATCCGGTTGAGCCGCTCCAGGACCGCGCCCACGCCGTACCCCTCACGGGCCAGCAGCCGCAGCCACGGCCGTACGAGCCCGGTCACCACGGCCGCCTCCGGCCCGTTCCCGCACACGTCGCCCAGGACGAAGACCCAGCGGCCGTCGCCCGCCGGGAAGATGTCGTAGAAGTCGCCCCCGGCCGAGGTGCCGCCGGTCGGCTCGTACACCACCGCCGACTCCACGCCCGGGATCTTGGCGAGCCGGGAGGGCAGCAGCCCGCGCTGCAGCACCCGGCTGATCGTCGCCTGCCGCGTGTACTGCCGGGCGGAGGCCAGCGCCAGCGCGACCCGGCGGGCGAAGTCCTCGACCAGGTCGGCCACCTCGTCCGGCACCCGCATCAGCCCGGCGCGGCCGAGCAGCAGGGTGCCGACGGCGCGCCCGCCCGCGATCAGCCGGCAGGCGAGGGCGGCGCCGCCGGGCCCGTACGCGGCGGGGTCGCTGGGCCACGGCCAGGGGACCGCCCGGCCGCGCGCGGTGGCGGGCAGCTCCGGCGGTTCCTTCTCCAGCAGCCGGCTGAGGGTCTCGATCCGGCTCTCGCTCGCGTGCCACACCATGGCGAGCCGCGGCGGGCCGCCTTCCGTGTCGAGCCACACCGCGCTCCAGTCGGCGAACCGCGGTACGAGCAGCTGGGCGGCCAGCGAGGTCACCAGGTCCTCGTCGAACTGCCCGGCCAGCAGCTCGGACGCGTCGGCGAGGAAGGACAACGCGCCCGCCCGGGTCCAGTCCTCGTCGGCGTCGCGGGCGCCGACGCGCGCGGGGGCGGGAGCCAGGAGCTCGACGACGTACGCGTCGTCGCCCGGCGAGTCGCCGTTCAGGCAGTCGCCGCCGCCCTTGAGGGCGCCGTTCCGCCGCGTGTCGTCCCTGAGGGAGCCCTCGGCGGACTCGACAAACCCCCCGGACTCAGCCGCCTCGCCGGACTCACCCGCCTCGGCGGAGCTGACGGGCAGCTGGAACCACACCGTCTTGCTGGCCCGGCGATAGGCCGTGCCCCAGCATTCGGCGAGCTCGGCGACCAGCCGCAGCCCGTGTCCCGCGCACCCCGGATCGTCCTCGTCGTGCGGCTCGCCGCGCAGGAACCGGGTGGGGTGGTGGTCCGTCACCTCGACGACCACGGAGGGCACTTCCCCGTCCCCGCTCGGCCCCTCCCCGCTCACCACGTCCAGCGCACAGCTCACCTCCACCGCCGTCCCGGCGTGCACCACGGCGTTGGTGACCAGTTCGCTCACCAGCAGCACCACCTCGTCCGCGACCCGGTCGGGGATCCGGCCGACGGCGGGGAAGTCGAGCGCGCTCCAGTCGGCGAGGGCCGCGCGGGCGAAGCGGCGCGCGGCGGAGGCCGCCAGGGGGTTGCCGGGCAGGCTGGTGCGCGCGGCGGCGACCCGCGCGGCCGGCGCGGCGCCGGGCACGGCCGCGAGCGCCGGCCCGGCTCCGGACCCGGGCCGGGGGCGGGGCACCACGCCCGGCACCGCCCCCGGCGCCGGATCGGAGGTGACAGAAGCGGGTGTGGCAGAAGAAGACGTCCCCACTGTGCGGCTCCTGAGCAGTCCCGGCGTAAACGCCGTAGTCCGACACCGACAGAGTGGCAGACATGCCGCCCTCATATGCGCCGAGTTACGCAAGTGAGCCGCGATGAGGGGAAAAATCAGGTGAACAGCGCGCCGGAGCCCGGGTGGTGGTGCGGAGGGACGCCTCGTACGGCGCATGGGCCCCACCCGGCACAGCCGCCCGCGGCGACCGGCGCGCCAGGAGTCCTCAGTCTTCCCGCGAGCCGGCGTACATATCCTCCAGCAGGTCCTTGTATTCCCGCTCGACTACCGGTCGCTTCAGCTTCAGGCTCGGCGTCAGCTCACCGTGCTCGACGTCCATGTCCCGCGGCAGCAGCCGGAACTTCTTGATCGTCTGCCAGCGCTGCAGCCCCTCGTTGAGCCGCCGCACATAGCCGTCGATCAGCTCCCGCACCTCCTCGGTGGCCACCACCTCGGCGTACGACTTGCCCTCCAGGCCGTGCTCCCGCGCCCAGTCCATGATCGTGGGCTCGTCGAGGGAGATCAGCGCGGTGCAGTAGTTGCGGTCCGCGCCGTGCACCAGGATGTTGGAGACGAACGGGCACACCGCCTTGAACTGGCCCTCGACCTCGGCCGGGGCGACGTACTTGCCGCCCGAGGTTTTGATCAGGTCCTTCTTGCGGTCGGTGATGGTGAGGTAGCCGTCCGGCGAGAGCTCGCCGATGTCACCGGTGTGGAACCAGCCGTCGGACTCCAGCACCTGCTCGGTCAGCTCCGGCAGCCCGTGGTAGCCCTGCATGATGGACGGGCCGCGCATCAGGATCTCGCCGTCCTCGGCCACCCGCACCTCCAGGCCCGGGAACGCCTTGCCCACCGTGCCGGTGCGGTACTCCACCGGGTTCAGGAAGCCGGGGCCGCTGGTCTCGGTGAGCCCGTAGCCCTCCAGGATGTTGATGCCGGCGCCGGCGAAGAAGTAGCCGATCTCGGGCGCGAGCGCGGCCGCGCCGGACACCGCGGCCCGCAGCCGCCCGCCGAACGCCTCGCGCAGCTTGGCATAGACCAGCTTGTCGGCGACGGCGTGCTTGGCCCGCAGGCCCATGGGCACGGAGGCGGTGCCGGTGCGGCGGAAGTTGTCCTGGGAGGTCTTGGCGTAGTCGCGGGCGACCTCGACCGCCCAGCGGAAGATCTTGTACTTGGCGGCCCCGCCCGCGCGCGCCCGCTGCGCCACGCCGTTGTAGACCTTCTCGAAGATCCGCGGCACGGCGCACATGTACGTGGGCCTGACCACCGGCAGATTCTCGATGATCTTGTCCTGCCGGCCGTCCACGGCCGTCGTGTGCCCGACGTACACCTGCCCCGCCGTCAGCACCTTGCCGAAGACGTGCGACAGCGGCAGCCACAGGTACTGCACATCGTCGGGGAAGAGGATCCCGTCGAGATTGCCGATCACGATGGCCATGTACGACCAGGTGTCGTGCGGCAGGCGCACGCCCTTGGGGCGGCCGGTGGTCCCGGAGGTGTAGATGAGGGTGGCGAGCTGGTCGGAGCGGAGCGCGTCCATGCACTCCCGCACCACGTTCGGGCGCTCGTCGAGGAGGGCCCGGCCGCGCTTCTCCAGCTCGGCGAGCGAGAGCACCCAGCCCTCGGGGTCGCCCTCGGCCGGGGTCGCGTCCCCGTCCTTGATCACCACGACGTGGGCCAGCTCGGGAAGCTCCTCGCGCTGCTCCCGCGCCTTGGCGAGCTGCGCGGCGTCCTCGGCGATCAGCACCCGGCTGCCGGAGTCGGAGAGGATGAAGGCCGTCTCCTCGGCGTTGGTGTTCGGGTAGACCGTGGTGGTCGCCGCGCCCGCGCACAGCACCCCGAGGTCGGTCAGGATCCACTCGATGCGCGTGGAGCAGGCCAGCGCCACCCGCTCCTCGGGACGGACGCCGAGATCGATCAGTCCGGCGGCGATGGCGAAGACCCGGTCCGCGGTCTCGCGCCAGGTCAGGGGCTGCCAGTCGTCGGGGCCTTCGCCCGAGGCGGGTGGGATCGGATAGCGGTAGGCCTCGGCGTCCGGCGTCGCCTCGACGCGCTGGAGGAAGAGCGTCGCCAGGGACGGCGGGCGGTTCTCGAGCAAAGTCTGTGTGTCGGTCACGGCATCCTCCGGAGCCCGCCTCATTGCTTGCCTCTGTGCTTATTGACTCGCGAGTAACCTTCGAGCAGTGATCAGGGTAAGGGGCGGAACCTTACCGCGTAAGGGGGGTTCGGCCACCTTGTCGAAACTTCGGGAACGGTGCGGCGGAACGTCGGGAGCGGTGCGGCGGAAGTGACGAATGAGTCAGCGGGCCCGCACCGGACCCGCTGACCCACGACCCGCCCCGGGGCGCGTCGGCTGCTTCTTCGGCTACTTCTTCGCCTTCGCGTCGCCCTCGGAGTCGGAGGACAGCACCGCGATGAAGGCCTCCTGCGGGACCTCCACGCTGCCGACCATCTTCATCCGCTTCTTGCCTTCCTTCTGCTTCTCCAGCAGCTTCCGCTTCCGGGAGATGTCACCGCCGTAGCACTTGGCCAGGACGTCCTTGCGGATGGCGCGGACCGTCTCACGGGCGATGACCCGGCTGCCGATGGCGGCCTGGATCGGCACCTCGAAGTTCTGCCGCGGGATCAGCTCGCGCAGCTTGGCGACCAGCCGGACGCCGTACGCGTACGCCTTGTCCTTGTGGGTGATCGCGGAGAACGCGTCGACCTTGTCGCCGTGCAGCAGGATGTCGACCTTGACCAGGTCGGAGGCCTGCTCGCCGGTGGGCTCGTAGTCGAGTGAGGCGTAGCCCCGGGTCTTGGACTTCAGCTGGTCGAAGAAGTCGAAGACGACCTCGGCGAGCGGGAGGGTGTAGCGGATCTCGACCCGGTCCTCGGAGAGGTAGTCCATGCCGAGCATCACACCGCGGCGGTTCTGGCAGAGCTCCATGATCGCGCCGATGAACTCGCTCGGGGCCAGGATGGTGGCCCGCACCACCGGCTCGTGGACCTGCGAGATCTTGCCCACCGGGAACTCGCTCGGGTTGGTGACCGTGTGCTCGGAGCCGTCCTCCATGTCCACGCGGTAGATCACATTGGGCGCGGTGGCGATCAGGTCGAGTCCGAATTCGCGCTCCAGGCGCTCGCGGATGACCTCCAGGTGGAGCAGGCCGAGGAAGCCGACGCGGAAGCCGAAGCCCAGGGCGGCCGAGGTCTCCGGCTCGTAGACCAGCGCGGCGTCGTTGAGCTGCAGCTTGTCCAGGGCCTCGCGCAGCTCGGGGTAGTCCGAGCCGTCCAGCGGGTACAGCCCGGAGAAGACCATGGGCTTGGGGTCCTTGTAGCCGCCCAGCGCCTCGGTGGCCCCGTTGCTGTGCTGGGTGATCGTGTCGCCGACCTTGGACTGGCGGACGTCCTTCACACCGGTGATCAGATAGCCCACCTCACCGACCGACAGGCCGTCGGCCGGGGTCATCTCGGGCGAGTTGGTGCCGATCTCCAGCAGCTCGTGGGCGGCGCCGGTGGACATCATCTTGATGCGCTCACGCTTGCCCAGTGTGCCGTCGACGACCTTCACGTACGTCACGACGCCCCGGTACGCGTCATAGACCGAGTCGAAGATCATCGCCCGGGCGGGGGCGTCCTTGACGCCCACCGGGGCCGGCACCAGCCTGACCACCTCGTTCAGCAGCTCGGCCACGCCCTCGCCGGTCTTGGCCGAGACCTTGAGCACGTCGGAGGGGTCGCAGCCGATGATGTGGGCCAGCTCGGCCGCGTACTTCTCGGGCTGGGCGGCCGGGAGGTCGATCTTGTTGAGGACCGGGATGATCGTGAGGTCGTTCTCCAGCGCCAGGTAGAGGTTGGCGAGGGTCTGCGCCTCGATGCCCTGGGCCGCGTCGACCAGCAGGATGCAGCCCTCACAGGCGGCGAGGGAGCGCGAGACCTCGTAGGTGAAGTCCACGTGGCCCGGGGTGTCGATCATGTTGAGGATGTGGGTGGCGCCCGCACCCCCGCCCTGATCCCCACCCTGGGTGGGCGCCCAGGGCAGCCGGACCGCCTGGGACTTGATCGTGATACCGCGCTCGCGCTCGATGTCCATGCGGTCGAGGTACTGCGCGCGCATCTGCCGCTGCTCGACCACACCGGTCAGCTGGAGCATCCGGTCGGCGAGCGTCGACTTGCCGTGGTCGATGTGCGCGATGATGCAGAAGTTACGGATGAGAGCCGGGTCGGTACGGCTCGGCTCCGGCACATTGGTAGGGGTCGCGGGCACGCAGGGTCCTGTGTCTAGGCGGGACTCGGTGTTGTCAGTCAGTCCATGGTCCCACGACTGGCGACCGCCTCCGGGTTCGGTACGCTTCCGGGCCCCCATCGGCGGACGCGCCGGACGGGGCTCGGGGCGCCCGGGGGTGGTGGTGCGGGGCGGCCCGGCTCGTGGTTTGGGTGGCCGGGAAGCCTGCTGGTAACCTGGCCGACTGTGTCTCGTGCCCCTCTCGCGCGCGACACCGGATGCGAAACGAAACAGCGAAATCCAACGAACCTGCGAAGGCTCTTTACGTGGCGAACATCAAGTCCCAGATCAAGCGGAACAAGACGAACGAGAAGGCGCGCCTGCGCAACAAGTCCGTCAAGTCCGAGCTGAAGACCGCGATCCGCCGGACCCGCGAGGCCGTGGCCGCCGGTGACGCCGAGAAGGCCACCGCCGCCGCCCGCGTCGCCGCCCGGAAGCTGGACAAGGCCGTCAGCAAGGGTGTCATCCACAAGAACAACGCCGCCAACAAGAAGTCGGCCCTGGCCCACCAGATCGCCGGCCTCCAGGGCTGATTTCCGGGGCGCCTCGCCCCACCCCGCCGGGATACGGGCACAAGCGGTCCCTCTCACCCGCTCCGACCGGCAGCCGGCAGCTTCGACTGCGGCACCGCGCCGCACGCGGCCTGCGTTCGCCACGCGGGTGCGGCGCACTCGGCTTCGAACGAAAGCCCCAGGCTCGTCCTTTCCCCGGGACAGCCTGGGGCTTTTGGCCTTTAATCGGGTATGTTCACGTCATGTCGATACCGGGGGAGTCTCCCAACCCGTACGGGCAGCCCCAGCAGCCCCAGCCACCTCAGCCCGGCGTGCCGGCCCCGCAGCCGAACCCGTACAGCCAGGGCCCGCAGCAGCAGTCTCCGTATCCGTACGCGCAGCCGACGATGCCGGCCATGCCCGCTGTCACCGCGCCGCCCCCGGGACCCGCCGGCTCCGGCGGCTGGTCCCCGCCCGAGACGGCGGCCGGCGGCGGATACGGCCCGATGGGCGCCCAGCCCCCCATGCCGCCCGCCGGCCCGGGCGGCCCGAGCGGCGGCGGCGGAAAGGGCTGGCTGTGGGCCCTGGGCGGGGCGGTCGTCGCCTCGGCCGTGTGGGCCGGGGTCGTCTTCTCGACCGGCGGCTTCGGGAGCGGCGAGAAGGAAGCCGATCTGGGGACCTACCAGTACGCGAGCGACCTGTGCGCCTCCAGCGACTTCACCCCCATCGAGAACGCCTCCTTCAAGGAGAAGGACAGCACCAGCGGGAGCAACCCGCAGCACAGCAGCTCGAAGGACCCGGCCATGGACTCGATGACGTGCAACGTCGACTATGAGCCGAGCACGTCCTCCAGCAGCGACTACTCCTCCGCCTGGCTCTACACGACGGCGTACCTGCACCGGAAGACGGACCCGACGCCGGAGTTCAAGGCGACGTACATGTCGTACAAGAACCAGAAGACCTCCTCCACCCACTACAAGGTGACCAAGGTCAGCGGCGTCGGCGACGAGGCGTATGTGGTGGCCCAGGAGTACGAGAGCAGCAGCAACAGCAGCGCCTATGTGATCCTCGGCGTGCGCGACGGCTGGATGACGTACCAGACGACGTGGTCGCAGTACGCGTCGAGCTCCTCGGACCACCCGGTCAAGAGCAACTCCGAGATCACGGAGATGCTGAAGGAGAGCGCCAAGGGGACGCTGGAGAAGCTGCAGAAGTAACGCGGACACCGAACCGCCCCGCCCCGGGGTCCGCCCCGGGCGGGCCGGGGCGGGGCGGGGGCTGTGTGCGATCCCGCGCCGCCCGCGCCAGGGCGCGGGGGCTAGCGGCCCGCGCGGGCGGCGCGGGCGATGGTGACCACTGCCTTCTCCAGCGCGTACTCCGGGTCGTCACCGCCGCCTTTGACCCCCGCGTCCGCCTCGGCCACCGCGCACAGCGCCACCGCCACGCCGTCCGCCGACCAGCCGCGCATCTGCTGCCGCACCCGGTCGATCTTCCACGGCGGCATGCCCAGCTCACGCGCCAGGTCGCCGGGGCGCGCGCCGCGCGGCGCGGAGGCGAGCTTGCCGATGGCGCGCACGCCCTGGGCGAGGGCGCTGGTGATCAGCACCGGCGCCACGCCCGTGGCCATGGCCCAGCGCAGTGCCTCCAGGGCCTCGGCGGTGCGCCCCTCGACGGCGCGGTCGGCGACGGTGAAGCTGGACGCCTCGGCGCGGCCCGTGTAGTAGCGGGCGACGACGGCCTCGTCGATGGTGCCCTCGACATCGGCGGTGAGCTGGGTGCAGGCGCTCGCCAGCTCACGCAGATCGCTGCCGATGGCGTCGACGAGCGCCTGGCAGGCCTCCGGCGTCGCGGACCGCCCGATGGCCCGGAACTCCGTGCGCACAAAGGCCAGCCGGTCGGCGGGCTTGGTCATCTTGGGACAGGCGACCTCCCGCGCGCCCGCCTTGCGGGCCGCGTCGAGCAGCCCCTTGCCCTTGGCGCCGCCGGCGTGCAGCAGCACGAGGGTGATCTCCTCGGCAGGGGCACCCAGATACCCCTTCACGTCCTTGATCGTGTCCGCCGAGAGGTCCTGCGCGTTGCGCACCACCACGACCTTGCGCTCGGCGAAGAGGGAGGGGCTGGTCAGCTCGGCCAGCGTGCCGGGCTGCAGCGCGTCCGGCGTGAGGTCGCGCACATCGGTGTCCGGATCGGCGGCCCGGGCCGCCGCCACGACCTGCTGCACGGCGCGGTCGAGCAGCAGGTCCTCCTGGCCCACGGCGAGAGTCACGGGGGCGAGCGGATCGTCGGTCGTCGTCTTCCTGGCCATCGCCGTCCAGCATCCCACGGACCGCCGACAGCCCGGCTTTCCGGATGCCCGACAATGATCCGGTGACCGACGCGCGACCCGACCCCGTACGACACGTCCTGGTGCTGCCCGACCGCGACGCGGCGGAGGAGGTGGCCGAGGCGCTGTCCGAGCGCTTCGGCGTCCCCGAGGAACCCCACCTGGTCCGCGACGCGCTGGCCGGGGAGGACGACGCGGAGGACGCGCAGTGGCTGGTGGTCGTGGAGGACCCGGCCGGGGCGCTGGACCCGGCGGCACTGGACGCGTTCGCCTCCGAATACGAGGGGTGGCTGGAGGCCGAGTAGCCCCGCCGGCCGTGCGGTTACGCGCTATCGGCGTGCGGAGTGAGCTCGACGCGCAGGTCCAGGTCAAGGGCCCGGGCGAGTCGGTCGAGGACCGGAATCGTGGGGACGGTACCGCCGCCCTCGAACCGCGCCACCGCTGACTGGGTCATCCCCGCTCGCCGCCCCAGCTCACTCTGCGACAGTCCGAGATCCGTCCGCCGTTCGCGGACCGTCTCACCAAGCTCGAAGCGCAGCCGCGCCGCCGCGTACTCCTCTTCGATCTCGGGCGTGAAGGCCCGTGCCAGACGCGCCTGCGCGAGGCCGGTCCGTTTGGTCTCGGTCTCAGCGGTCACGACTCCTCCTCATCCACGGTGTGGCCTTCCGACTGGCAGCGCTTGAGGGCCTGTCTCGCACGCTCCACCTCAGCAAACTCCCGCATGCGCGTCTTGGGAAAGACCGTGAGCATGATGATGCGTCGCTCAGGCGCGATCCAATACGTGATCCGGACCCGCTGGCCGCCACAGTAGAACCGAAGCTCGCGCAACTTCCCGTCCAGCTGACGCGTGTACGGCTCACCCAGGTGGACACCACGTTCCTCAAGCAGATCCAAGTGCATGAGGGCCTGCGCCCAGCGCTTGTCGTCCAGGCAGGCCAACCACGACTCCACCTCAGGCTCCAGTTCGACACTACCCCACCTCATAGCATTAACGCTATGGAAGGCGTCGGTGCCCGAGAGGTCGATCGAGGGTTGGTCCACCCGATCGAGACCGGGTCGGACATGTGCACGAGTGAGATGACCCAGGTCATGTGACCGCTGCCCTCAGGTCCGGGCCGGTGATGGCGATCGGGCCGGCGGAGTCGGTGCGCAGGACGGCGGCGCCCTGGGCGCGGAGCGTGGCGACGGTTCTGGGCGACGGGTGGCCATAGGGGTTGTCGGCACCACAACTGATCACGGCCAGTCGCGGGCTCAGCCGGCGCAGCAGGCGCGGGTCCTGGTAGGCGGAGCCGTGGTGGGCGACCTTGAGGACGTCCACCTCGGGCAGCGCGGGGTGGGCCGCCAGCAGGGCGCTCTGGGCGGGTGGTTCGAGATCGCCCAGGAGGAGGAGGGTCAGTCCCGCCGTGCGGACCAGAAGGGTGACGCTCGCGTCGTTCGGCCCCTCCACGCCCGGCGCGACGGGCGTGGAGGGTGTGGTCGGCCCGGCCGGCCCGGCCGGCACGGTGGGCCCGGCCGGGGGCGGGGGCCAGAGGACCTCCCAGGACAGGGAGCCGACCCGGCGGCGCTCCCCCGGCGTGGCGGTGATCACCGGGATGTGTGCCGCCTCGGCCCGGCGGCGCACGGACTCGGCCTGTTCCGGCGGATCCCGCAGGGCCGTCGTCTCGATCGCCCCCACCGCCCGCCCCCGCACCGCGCCACTCAGCCCGGCCACATGGTCGGCGTGGAAGTGGGTGAGGACCAGCAGCGGTACGCGGACCACGCCGAGCGCCCGCAGGCAGCGGTCCACGGCGCGCGGCTCCGGCCCGGTGTCCACGACGACGGCCGTGCCGGGTCCGGCGGAGAGGACCAGCGCGTCGCCCTGGCCGACGTCGCAGACCACCATGCGCCAACCGGGCGGCGGCCAGCCGGTGATGACACGGACCAGCGGGGCCGGGCGGAGGAGCGCGAGCAGCAGGAGCAGCGCACAGAGCGCGCACAACACCCGGTGTCTCAGCAGGCGACCGCCGGTGAGCACGGCCACCGCCGAGACGGCGGCCAGCAGCAGTCCCCCCGCCCAGCCGCCCGGCCAGGCCGTCTCCGCCCCGGGCAGCCCGGCGCCGGTGCGCGCCACGGTGGCGATCCACCGGGCCGGCCAACCGGCCAGCCAGGCCAGGCACTCGGCGACCGGAAACGCGAGCGGGGCCGCCGCGAGGGCCGCGAAGCCGAGGACCGTGGCGGGGGCGACCGCGAGCTCGGCGACCAGGTTGCAGGGGATCGCCACCAGGCTCACCCGCCCGGACAGCAGCACGACGACCGGGGCGCACACCGCCTGGGCCGCCACCGCCGCCGCCAGCATCTCGGCCGGCCGGGGTGGCAGCCCGCGCCGCCGCAGGGCGGCGCTCAGGCCGGGCGCGAGGGTGAGCAGCGCCCCCGTGGCCAGCACGGACAGCACGAACCCATAACTCCGCGCCAGCCACGGGTCGTAGAGGACCAGCACGAGCACGGCGGCGGCCAGGGCGGGCAGGAGGGACCGGCGCCGGCCGGTGGCGATGGCCAGCAGCGTGATCAGCCCGCACGCGGCGGCGCGCAGCACGCTGGGATCGGGTCTGCAGACGATGACGAAGCCCAGCGTGAGCGCGCCACCGAGCAGCGCGGTCAGCCGCAGCGGGATGCCCAGCCGGGCGGCGAGACCGCGCCGCTCGACCCGGGCGGCCAGATGGGGCGGGCCGATCAGCAGGGCCAGGATCAGGGACAGGTTGCTTCCGCTGACCGCCAGCAGGTGCGTCATGTCCGCGGCGCGGAACGCCTCGTCGAGGTCCGGCGGCACCCGTGAGGTGTCCCCCACGACGAGTCCCGGGAGCAGGGCCCGCGCGTCGGGGGCCAGCCCGTCGGTCGCCGCGCGCAGTCCGGCGCGCAGCCGTCCCGCCGCGCGCTGGGCCGCGCTGGGCCCCGCGAGGATCCGCGGCGCACTCCCGCCGTCGACGACGCGCACCACGGCGGCGAGGCGGTCGCCGTCGTGGGAGGGCGGGGCGAGGCGGCCGTGCACGCGCAGGCGCGTGGAGGGCAGCAGCCCGAGCCAGGCGGCCCGCTGCCGGGGCGATGCGTAGGTGATCACGAGGACCGGAGCGCGGGTGGTGGCCGCCGGGCCACCACGGTCGGGGGCGACACGGGTGACCTCCGCCTCCATCACCACGGACGCGTCCGCGAGCGCGGCCCCGCGCACCCGGGGGCGGGTGGGGCGCGGGTCGCCCGTGACGGTCAGCTCGACGATGGCCTCGGCGTACGCCCCGGCCAGCGCCGGCACCGGCCCCCGCCGCACGTCCGCCGCGTGCGCCCATGCGACGGCAGCCGCCACGACCCCAGCCACCAGCGCCGCGAGCACACTCCCCGCCACCCCGCACCACCCCGCGCGGCGCGCCCCACCGCGCCCCGCCGCGCCGGGCCGCCGGGGTGGGGTGCCGTTCGCAGGTGGAGGCTCGGTGTGGGGCGGCGGTGGGGCGCCGCGGGAGCGGTGGGTGGTCCACAGGAGGGCGGCGGCCGCCAGGCACGCTGTCACGCAGACCAGGACCACCGTGCGGCCGGGCGCATCGAGGGTGAGCGCGGCCGCGAGCCAGGCCGCGAGGGCGGGGGGTACGAGGCGCAGGTCGGTCGGGCCCTCCTGACGTGGGGCGGAGGCGCCACGCGGGGAGGCGGCCTCGGCGTGCACCGGGGCGCGGGGGCGCGCGGCCTGCTGGGGCGTCATGGGCGTACCAGGGGGCGGAGGTCGGCGAACCGGCGCTCGCCGATCCCGTTCACCTCGCGGAGTTCGTCGATGGAGCGGAAGCCGCCGCGCTGAGTGCGGTAGTCGAGGATGTGGCGGGCCAGGACGGGGCCCACCCCGGGGAGGGTGTCCAACTGCTCGGCGGTGGCGGAGTTCAGGCTGATCGGCCCGACCGGCGCGGGGCCCGCGCCACCCGCTCCCCCGCCCGCACCGCCGCCCGTACCTCCGCCCGCTCCGGCTGGGGCGGCGGGGCCGCCGCCGGCGGCGCTGGGGGCGGGCGGCGCGCCCACCACGATCTGCTCGCCGTCGGTCAGGACCCGGGCCCGGTTCAGCCCGCGGAGGTCCGCGCCCGCCCGGACCCCTCCGGCCGCCTCCAGCGCGTCGGCGACCCTCGATCCGGAGCGCAGCCGGTGCACCCCCGGGTCGCGGACCTTGCCCGACACATCAACCACGACCGAGCCCTCGGCACCGGCCGTCGGCGCCGCCCCGGCGGCGGGCCGCGCCCCGGGCGGCGGAGCCGGGGGCCGCTCGGAGGCCGCCGCGCGGGGAGGCTCCGGGGGCGGCGCGGCGACCGTCTGCGGTCGGCCGGTCCAGAAGTGGTACGCGGCGAAGGCCACCGCGATGAGCAACGCGACCGCCAGGGCGGCCAGGGTCCGCGGCTCGATGCCACAGCGGAGCTGAAGCCACAGCGGCAGCCGCTCCCTGAGCGCGAGCCGCACCCGGTCGCGGCGCGGGAGGGCCGAGTCGCGGGGTGGGAGGGTCGAGTCGCGGCGCGGAAGGACCGGGTCCGGGCGCGGCACCGTCGCCTCGCGGCGCGGCGTGTCCAGAGCACGGCTCGGCACGGTCGCCTCCCGGCCCGACACAGCCGCCCCGCCGCGCGGCGTGTCCAGAGCGCCGCGTGGCCTGTTCAGGGCGCGACGTGGCACGGTCGTGCGGGTGGTGCCCTCCGGAGTGCCTGGGCCGTTCGGGGCTCCGGGGTCGCCCGGGGCAGCCGAGGAGTTCGGTGCGCCCGGGCCGTCCGGGGCGTCCGGGTCATCCGGGGCGCCGAGGCCGTCCGCGGCATCTGCGCCGGCGGCCTCGGCGCTCGTCTTGGCCGACACCGGGTCCCGCTCCGGGGCCGGTCCCGTGGTCGGCCCCGCGCCCCGTGCCGTATCCCGCGCCGCGCACGGGGTGTCCGGGCGCCCAGGGGCACCGTCCGGCGGGTGAGCGCCATTCGGGGCGGCCTCCGGGGGTGGTGGGGGTGGCGCCGCGGGGAAGAGCGCGGCCGCACGCGCCTGGCGGTGGTATGCGGCGGCGGCCGGGCGCGCGCCGAGGCGGCGGCGCAGCTGATGCGCCGTACCGGAGGGCGGTCGGCGGCGCAGTTGGTGCCCCGTACCGGAGGGCGGGCGGCGGTCGTGGCGGCGGCGTGAAGCCGGCCTCGTGGTTACTGTGCGTGATCGTGCTCCCATGCGTCCTGACGGTAGGCCGCCTCGCCCGATCTCGCCGACGGGCCCCGATTTCCGGGGATAACCCACCGGTTGTGGATAACCCGGTCACCCGGACGTGTCCCCGAACCGGCCCCGTCGAGCCACCGCCCCACCGAGCCCGGCCCGCCGCCGCTCCCCTACCGCGGTGAGACCACCGCGCCCAGCAGTCCGGGCCCCGTGTGGGCGCCGATGACCGCGCCGACCTCGCTCACGTACAGCTCCGCCAGCCCGGGGACCCGCTCGCGCAGCCGTTCCGCGAGGGCCGTCGCACGGTCGCTCGCGGCGAGGTGCTGGACCGCGATGTCCACGGGGCTCCGGCCCGCCCGTTCCACCACGATCTCCTCCAGCCGGGCGATGGCCCTGGACGCGGTGCGGACCTTCTCCCGCAGTTCGATCCGGCCCTCGTCCAGTTGCAGCAGCGGCTTGACCGCCAGGGCCGAGCCGAGCAGGGCCTGGGCCGCCCCGATGCGGCCGCCGCGGCGCAGGTAGTCGAGGGTGTCGACGTAGAAGTAGGCGGCCGTGGACTCGGCCCGCTTCTCGGCTGCCGCGACGGCCTCGTCCAGCGTGCCGCCGCTCTCGGCGGTCTCGGCCGCCGAGAGCGCGCAGAAGCCGAGGGCCATGGCCACCATGCCGCTGTCCACGACCCGCACCGGCACGGGGGCGTCCTGGGCCGCGAGCACGGCGGCGTCGTAGGTGCCGGAGATCTCGGCCGACAGGTGGAGGGAGACGATGCCGGTCGCGCCCGCCTCGGCGGCGGCCCGGTAGGCGGCCGCGAACATCCCCGGGCTGGGCCGGGACGTGGTCACCGGTCTGCGCTTCTGCAACGCCTGCGCGAGGGACCGGGCCGAGATCTCGGTCCCCTCCTCGAGGGCCCGGTCTCCGAGCACCACCGTCAACGGCACAGCGACGATGCGGTGCCGCTCCATGGCCTCCTGCGGAAGGTACGCCGTGGAATCGGTCACGATCGCGACATGGCGGGACATGACTGGGAGGTTATCGGGGGACGGCCCGGGCCGACAGCGCGACCCCGCCGGATGATCAGGTCGTGTTCTCGCGGCGCGCGCCCGGGGTGTCGGCCGCCGCTGTCTCCGGAGCGTCGGCCGCTGACGTCCCCTTCTGCCACCAGCGGTCCGTCCCGACCGTGGGGGCGGGGCCGGTGATCGACCTCGGTGGTCCGTCGGCCGCCGCGGGCCCGGCCTCAGGGCCGGGATGAGCCGCACCCCCGGAACCGGCCGCACCCTCCGAAGCCGATGAAGCCCCGGGGACCCCCGAGGCCCCGGACGCCGCCGCCGGCTCCGGGCCCGGCGCCCAGTGCCGCAGCGCGCTCGCCTCGAACGCGATCTCCCGGTCCAGCTCGTCCAGGTCGTCCCGGGCGAACCGCTGCGCCCGGTCATGTGCCGCCCAGCGCAGCGAGTCGGCGGAGCGCGTGATGCGCTCGGCGCGCTCCCGCAGCTCGGGCAGCCGGGACTCCAGGCGGGGCTTGGTGGGCTCCTGCTCCAGCCGCTTCAGCTCCTCGTCCAGCTCGCGGCCATGGGCGCTGAGCCGGTCGAACAGGGCCAACGCCTCGGACAGCGAGGCGTCTTGCGGCGCCCCCGCGCGCAGCGCCTCGTCGGTCGCCCGCAGCGAGGCGCGCAGCGACAGGCGCAGCTCGGCGAGCTCGCCGGCCGGGCCGGGCCGCGCGAGCCGCATGGCCCGCAGGCGGGTGTCCTCCACGGTGCGGCGGGCCTGGCCGACCGTGCGGTCGATGCCGCGCTTGGCCGCCTTGACCGCCCGCACGCTCACATAGACCCCGGCCGAGACGAGGACCAGGAAGAGAAGCAGCAGGGTCCAGACAAGGGCTTCCATGCGCGCTCCTTCGCGGCGGTGGGCCGGGCGGCACCGGGCGACACCGGGCGGCTGCGCCGACCGATGGCACCGGACTCGTCCTCCCACCGTAAACGGAAGGGGCGGGCCGGGGGTTCCCGACGAACCCCCGACCCGCCCTTCCGCACCAAACGGTCAGCGGACGATCACGCGGGGACGATGTTGACCAGCTTCGGTGCCCGCACGATCACCTTGCGGATGTCCGCGCCGCCCAGCGCCGCCACCACCGCCGGGTCGCCCAGCGCCAGCTTCTCCAGCTCCTCCCCGGAGACCGAGGGCGAGACCTCCAGGCGCGCCTTGACCTTGCCCTTGACCTGCACCACACAGGTCACGGTCTCGTCCACGACGTACGCCGGGTCGGCGACCGGGAAGGGCTCGTGGACGACCGTGGTGTCGTGGCCCAGCTTGCGCCACAGCTCCTCGGCGATGTGCGGGGCCAGCGGCGCGACCAGCAGCACCAGGGCCTCGGCGACCTGGCGGGGCACCTCGGGCGCCTTGGTGACGTGGTTGTTCAGCTCGGTGATCTTGGCGATGGCGGTGTTGAAGCGCAGGTTCACCATGTCCTGGCGGACGCCGTCGATCGCCTTGTGCATGGCGCGCAGCGTCGCCTCGTCCGGCTCGGCGTCCACGACGGTGACCTCGCCGGTGGCCTCGTCCACCACGTTGCGCCACAGCCGCTGCAGCAGCCGGTACTGGCCGACCACCGCGCGGGTGTCCCACGGCCGCGACACGTCCAGCGGCCCCATGGCCATCTCGTACAGGCGCAGCGTGTCGGCCCCGTACTCGGCGCAGATCTCGTCCGGGGTGACGGCGTTCTTCAGGGACTTGCCCATCTTGCCCAGCAGGCGGCTGACCTTCTCGCCCTGGTAGCAGTAGGCGCCGTCGCGCTCCTCGACCTCCGCCGCCGGGACCGCGATGCCGCGCTTGTCCCGGTAGACATAGGCCTGGATCATGCCCTGGTTGTACAGCTTGTGGAACGGCTCGGCCGAGGAGATGTGCCCCAGGTCGTACAGCACCTTGGACCAGAAGCGCGCGTACAGCAGGTGCAGCACGGCGTGCTCGGCGCCGCCGACGTACAGGTCGACGCCGCCGGTCGGCTGTCCGTCGCGCGGCCCCATCCAGTACCGCTCGATGTCGGGGTCGACCAGCCGCTCGGCGTTGTGCGGGTCCAGGTAGCGCAGCTCGTACCAGCAGGAGCCGGCCCAGTTGGGCATGGTGTTGGTCTCGCGGCGGTACCGCTTGGGGCCGGCGCCGTCCCCCAGGTCCAGCACCACGTTGACCCAGTCCTCGTTCCGGGACAGCGGGGTCTCCGGGGAGGTGTCGGCGTCGTCGGGGTCGAAGGTGCGCGGCGAGTAGTCCTCGACCTCGGGCAGCTCCAGCGGCAGCATCGACTCGGGCAGCGGATGGGCCACGCCGTCCTCGTCGTAGACGATCGGGAAGGGCTCGCCCCAGTAGCGCTGGCGGCTGAACAGCCAGTCGCGCAGCCGGAAGTTGACGGTGCCCTCGCCGATGCCGCGGGCGGCCAGCCACTCGGCCATCCGGGTCTTGGCCTCGGCGACGCCCAGACCGTCCAGCGAGATCCCCTCGCCCGTCGAGTTGATGATCTTGGCGTCGTACGAGCTGAAGGCGTCGTCCCAGGTCGAGGGGTCGGTGCCGCGGTCGTCCGACGGTTCGACGACGCAGCGCATCGGCAGCTCGAAGGCCCGGGCGAAGGCGAAGTCGCGGGTGTCGTGGGCGGGGACGGCCATGATCGCGCCGGTGCCGTAGCCCATCAGCACGTAGTCGGCGATGAAGACCGGCACCCGCTCGCCGCTGACCGGGTTGATCGCGAAGGCGCCCGTGAAGACGCCGGTCTTGTCCTTGACCTCGGCCTGCCGCTCCACGTCCGACTTGGCGGCGGCCTGCTTGCGGTACGCGGCGACGGCCTCCGCGGGGGTGGCGTGGCCGCCGGTCCACACCTCGTGGGCGCCCTCGGGCCAGGCGGCCGGGACGATGGCGTCCACCAGGTCGTGCTCGGGAGCCAGCACCATGTAGGTGGCGCCGAACAGGGTGTCCTGGCGGGTGGTGAAGATCGTGATCTTGGCGTCGGGGTGGTCCGCCACGGGGAAGTCCACCCGGGCGCCCTCGCTCCGCCCGATCCAGTTGCGCTGCTGCAGCTTGATGGCCTCCGGCCAGTCCAGCGGCTCCAGGTCCGCCAGCAGCCGGTCCGCGTAGGCGGTGATCCGCATGTTCCACTGCCGCAGGTTGGCCTTGAAGACCGGGAAGTTGCCACGCTCGGAGCGTCCCTCGGCGGTGACCTCCTCGTTGGCCAGCACGGTGCCCAGGCCCGGACACCAGTTGACGGGCGCGTCGGAGGCGTACGCCAGGCGGTAGCCGCCCAGTACGTCGGCCCGCTCGGCGGCGGTCAGCGCTTCCCAGGGGCGGCCGTCCGGGGTCGGGCGCTCACCGGAGGCGAGCTGCTCGACCAGCTCGGCGATGGGGCGCGCCTTCTGGGCCTGCTCGTCGTACCAGGAGTTGAAGATCTGCAGGAAGATCCACTGGGTCCACTTGTAGTAGTCCGGGTCGATCGTCGCGAAGGAGCGGCGCGGGTCGTGGCCCAGGCCCAGGCGGCGCAGCTGGCGCCGCATGTTCTCCATGTTGGCCTCGGTGCTCACCCGGGGGTGGGTGCCGGTCTGCACCGCGTACTGCTCGGCGGGCAGGCCGAAGGCGTCGAAGCCCAGGGTGTGCAGGACGTTGTGGCCCGTCATGCGGTGGAAGCGGGCGTAGACGTCGGTGGCGATGTAGCCCAGGGGGTGGCCGACGTGCAGACCCGCGCCCGAGGGGTACGGGAACATGTCCATGACGAACTTCTTGGGTCGCGCCACGATCTCCGGGGCGCCGGCCAGCTCACCGCTCGGGTTGGCCGCGTCATACGTGCCGTTCGCGTCCCAGAAGTCCTGCCAGCGGGCCTCGATCTCGGCGGCCAGCGCGGCGGTGTAGCGGTGCGGCGCGGCCGCCTCGGCGGCATTGGTCTCGCTCATGGTCCTCAAAGCTCCATCGGTCGTCTCTGCCTGCGGTACCGGGCGACTCTTGTCGCAGCCGCGTCTGAAACAAAAAGACCCCTCGCACAGGAGGGGACGCCGCGCCGATTCCGACCGGGTGGATCATCGGCCGGGACTGATCAGCGCGGCCCGCTAAGCAGAAGGCGTACGGCACGCATGGAGTCAGGTTACCGCAGGGCACAGGCGGCCCGCACGAAGGTGGCGGCCGCGGGGCCGGGACCCCGGAGCCATGGGAGCGGTCTCCGGACAGACGACGAGGGGCGGGCCGTCCTCATCGGACGACCCGCCCACTCACACTGTGGAGCTAAGGAGAATTGAACTCCTGACCTCTTGCATGCCATGCAAGCGCTCTACCAACTGAGCTATAGCCCCAGGTCTTGCTCCGCCCGGTTCCCCCGGCGGCATCGCCTACATTACACGGACCGCCCGGCCTTCTGCCAAATCGGTTTCCCCGCCCCCGCGCGCGGCCCCGTTGGGCCGTCGCGGAGAACCCTTACGCCGTCGCGAACGAGTAGAAACGCTTCAGGGTGCAGTGCTCGTCGAGGAGCCGTCCGTAGATCGGCTCCCCCTCGAGCTCCCGGTAGGTCTCGATCGGGTCGCCCTTGATGATCAGCGCCCGCGCGCACTCCACACACCAGTACTGGTAGTCGGGGTTGAGCGGCTCCATGTCGCGCACGATCGGCGTACCGCTGCCACACCAGTCGCACTTCCGGCTGTGCGCTCCCAATCTCACTCAGCTCCAGCTGTGGCCGCAGGCCGTACACACATAGGAAACACCGCCGTTGTCACCGAGGACTTGGGCCACCTCGCCGGAGCCGCAGGACGGACATCGCAGGATGCTGGTCCGCGTTCCCACCGGCCCCTCCCCTTCGGACTCGTCGCCCCATCCCCTCCGGCCGCCGATTCTGCCACGGGAGGGCGCCCAGGTCAGCGGAGATACCTCACACGCCTCACCAGACCCGCGATCGCTCCGCACAGCGCCGTGCCCGTCAGCGCCAGGCAGGTCACCCACAGGGCGTCCGCCGAGGCCCCCGCGCCCGTCGTGCGGCCCAGGAAGACGGCGCCGAAGACCGCCACGCCGGTCAGCAGGCCGAGTTGAAGCGATGTCACCAGCACCCCGCTGGCGTCCGCCGCGTCCTGCGGCTTGACGGTCGCCAACGTCCGGGTCAGCACGGGGCTGTAGGCCAGCGAGAGCCCCGCCCCGACTCCCAGCAGGCATACGAACAGCCAGGCGCCGCCGTCGGATCCGTCCCGCAGCACGAGCCCGACCCCGGCGAACGAGACCGCCGCCAGCAGAAATCCGGCCGCGCTGGTGACGGGGTGCCAGCGGGTCGGCAGACGCCGCCAGTTGAGGCCGACCAGGCCGAACGCCGCGCAGGTGGGTGCGAAGGTCAAGCCGGCCCGCAGGGCGTTGTAGCCGAGCGCGCCCTGCATGTGCAGCGTCAGCACGAACAGGAAGCCCCCGTTGGCCGCCATCGACAGGAGGATCCGCACGACCGCCAGCGGCATGCCAGGCGCCCCCACCACCCGCGGCGAGATCAGCGGCGCCCCGCCGCGCCGGGCCAGCCGGGACTCGTACGCCGCGAAGGCCGCCGCCAGCACCGCGGCCAGGCCCAGCATGAGCCAGCCCCACAGCGGCCAGCCCCGCTCCTGCCCCAGCACCATCGGCACGGTGAACAGCAGCACCGCCCCCGCGAGCAGCAGCAGTCCGGCCAGGTCCAGGGACCCGTACCGCCCCGCCGCCCCGCCGCCCGCGGCGCCCGGGCGCCCCTCCTCGGCGCCGCGCAGCCCGCGCGGCCCCAGGACCAGCAGCACCAGCCCGATCGGCACATTCACCAGGAAGACCGGCCGCCAGCCGGTCCCGAACAGATCCGCCTGCACCAGCACCCCGCCCAGGATCTGCCCGAGGGCGGCGCCGGAGGCCAGCACCGCGGAGTAGGCGCCGAGGGCCCGGGCCCGCGGCGCACCCGTGAAGGCGCGCTGGATGAGGCTGAGCACCTGCGGCATCATCACCGCCGCACCCGCGCCCTGGACGAACCGGAAGGCGATCAGCGCGCCGGTCCCGGGGGCCAGCCCGCAGGCGAGCGAGGCGGCGGTGAAGGCCGCGAGGCCGGCGAGGAACGCCTGCCGGTGACCGATCAGGGCGCCGAGACGGGCGCCGATGATCAGCAGCACGGCGTAGGAGATCGTGTAGCCCGCGACGACCAGCTGCATCCCGGCGCCCGAGGCGTGCAGATCGGTGCGGAGGGTCGGCACGGCGACATTGACGATGAAGACGTCGAGGACCGCCATGAGCTGCCCGGTCAGGACGATCGCGAGCAGCCGGCCGGGGCCGGCCGCGCGGCGGGCCCGGTTGTCAGTGGCATCGCTTCTACTGGATCCACCGGCGTCGTCGACGGCGCCGGACGGCGCGGAGCCGGTCGGGATGGTCGAGCCGGTCGGGGTGGTAGGTGTCATGGAAGCGAGCCTGGGGCCGGGCCGGTACGGGTAACGAGAGCCCGCCGATGCTGGTACTGGCAGCACCTGGCAGCCTTCCCCGGCGGCGGGGAGCATGGTCGGGAGCGTGGCCGAGGGCATGGCCGGAGGGACTGTGGGGGAGACGACGATGACAGCGAAGACCCAGCGCCGGCGGCCCGAGCTGGCCGCCTTCCTGCGCACCCGCCGCGCCCGGGTCACGCCCGCCGACGTGGGCATGGCCCCGGGCCTGCGCCGCCGCACCCCGGGGCTGCGCCGGGAGGAGGTCGCCCAGCTCTCCGGGGTCGGCGTGACCTGGTACACCTGGCTGGAGCAGGGCCGCCCGATCAACGCCAGCGCGCAGGTGCTCGACGCGGTGGCCCGCACCCTGCGCCTGGACCAGGCCGAGCGCGAGCACCTGTACCACCTCGCCGAGGTGCCGTACGTCCCCGGCCCGGCGGCCGAGGCGCAGACGGTCAGCCCCGAGGTGCAGGGCATCATCGACGGCCTGGACCCGCTCCCGGCGGTGGTCTACAACGCGCGGTACGACATGCTGGCGCTGAACGCCGCGTACCGGGCCCTCTTCCCGTCCCTCGCGGTAGCCCCCCGCTCCGAGCGGAACGCGCTGTGGCAGCTGTTCAGCCACCCCGATTGCTGTTCCATGTTCATCAACCGGGCCCATGAGCTGCCGCTCATGGTGGCGACGCTGCGCGGCGGATACGGCCGCCATGTGGGCGAGCCCGCCTGGGAGGGGTTCATCCACCGGCTGCTGGGCGCCAGCGAGGAATTCGGCCGGATGTGGCACAGCGGAGACGTCGCCCCGCCCGGCTCGCGGATCAAGGTCGTCCGCCATGCCTCGGTCGGCGAGCTGCGGCTGATCTCGACCTCCCTGGTGATCCAGGGGGCCCCGGAGAGCCGTGTCGTGGTCTACACCCCGAGCGACGAGCAGAGCCACGCCCTCCTGGCCCGGCTGCGCACGATCGACGACCCGCTGATCGGCTGCCCCCGCCACGCCCGTCGGGTCTCCGAGATCCTGGCGGAGCGGGCGGCGGTCATGGACGCGGACACGAAAGATCCCGCCTCCCTGTGAGAGAAGCGGGATCGGTGTGACTCGACTTCTGTGGAGCTAAGGAGAATTGAACTCCTGACCTCCTGCATGCCATGCAGGCGCTCTACCAACTGAGCTATAGCCCCGTGCTCCGTCGCGCCGGAGCGCTTGGAACGAGATGAAGCTTAGCCTGTGACCTGCCGGAAAAGGAAATCCGGTCGCTCGCCGCCCCGACCGCCTCCTAGACGTCGTCGCCGAGCACCGGCTCGGGCAGCGATCCGGCGTTGTGCTCCAGCAGCCGCCAGCCGCGCCCGCCCTCGCCCAGCACCGACCAGCAGCAGTTCGACAGCCCGCCGAGCGCCTCCCAGGACATCGGCTCCAGGCCCAGCAGCCGGCCGATGGTGGTCCGGATCGTGCCGCCATGGCTCACCACGACGAGCGTGCCGCCGTCCGGCAGCTTGTCGGCGGCCTCCACCACGACCGGCGCGGCGCGGTCGGCCACCTCGGTCTCCAGCTCGCCGCCGCCGCGCCGCACCGGCTCGCCGCGCTTCCACGCCGCGTACTGCTCGCCGAAGCGCGCCGTGATCTCCTCGTGGGTGAGCCCCTGCCACTGCCCGGCGTAGCTCTCCCGCAGCCCGGCGTCGTAGTTGACCTCGAGGCCCGTGACGGCCGACAGCTCGGCGGCCGTCGCCTTGGCGCGGCTGAGGTCGGAGGCCAGGATCGCGTGCGGCTTCAGCGCGGCCAGCAGCCGGGCCGAGCGGCGCGCCTGGGCGACCCCCGTCTCCGTCAGCTCGATGTCCGTGGTCCCCTGGAAGCGGCGCTCCAGATTCCAGGCCGTCTGGCCGTGCCGCCACAGGACTATGCGGCGGCCCCGGCCGCCCTGGGAGCCGTTCAGCGCAGCTCACCGTCCAGCCCGCCGCCGGCGCCCTGCGCCTGGGCGTGCTCCTCCGCCTTGCCACGGGTGGCCTCGGCGTCGGCGGGCAGCTCGAGCTGCGGGCAGTCCTTCCACAGCCGCTCCAGGGCGTAGAAGACGCGCTCCTCGCTGTGCTGGACGTGCACCACGATGTCCACGTAGTCCAGCAGCACCCAGCGGGCCTCCCGGTCGCCCTCGCGGCGCACCGGCTTGGCGCCCAGGTCCTTGTTCAGCCGCTCCTCGATCTCGTCGACGATCGACTTGACCTGGCGGTCGCTGGGGGCGGAGGCCAGCAGGAAGGCGTCGGTGATCGACAGCACGTCGCTGACGTCGTACGCGATGATGTCGTGCGCGAGCTTGTCGGCTGCGGCCTGGGCGGCGGCGTTGATGAGCTCGATGGAGCGGTCCGTGGCGGTCACAGGCGAGGCTTTCGGTCGGTGGGACGTGATACCCCAAGGGTCTCACGCCCCACCGTCACCCCGTCCGGCCGTTCGCCCGCCGGTCAGCTCTTCGGGTCGTAGTCCTGGCCGAGGACCACCGTGATGTCCGCGTTCGAGGCGACCTTGCCCTTCCGCGCGGCGCCGGCGGCCAGCCCGAGCGTCTTGGCCACCTCCTTGGCCTGGGCGGCCTGCTTCGCGTCCGCGTACAGCACCTGGGAGGCCGCCTGCGGGGTGCCGCCCTGCTCGCTGGCGCCGACGACCGTGAAGCCGCCGTTGACCAGCGCGACCTGCGCCTCGCCCGCCGCGCCCCGCACCGAGCCCGCGTTCCGCACGCTGACGCGCGGCGCCGCGTCCTGGTCGGTGTTCTTGACCGCGCCGCCCAGGATGGTCCTGACCACCCGGTCGGTGGACCGCTCGCTGAGCGTCCCGTCCGGCTGGACGGGCAGCATGGTGGTGTCGTACGAGCCGTTCTTGGCCCGCTCGGCCAGCCGGGCCAGCGAGGCGCCGAGCTGCTGCTCGCTCAGCGACGGGTCCGGGATCTGGGCGAGCGACTCCACGGTGCTGGTGGCGCCGTCCGGATCGCTGGAGACCTCCTTCAGCGCCGCGTGCATGACCTGCCCGAAGCGGGCGAGCTGCTTGGTCTGCGCCTCGCCCTGCCCCCGGTAGGTGGCGTACGCGACGGCGGCCTCGCCGCTCAGCTCGCGCCCCTTGCCGCGCTCGACGAGCGGGCCGTCGCCCTTCGCGGCGCCCGGGACGGTGGCGTCGGCGTCCACGGTGATGCCGCCGACGAGCTGGACCAGGTTCTCCAGATACGGGGTGTCCAGCCGCCAGGTGCCCTGGATGTCGGCGCCCAGCAGGGTGCTCAGGGAGTCCCGGGTGGCGTCGGAGCCCTCGTCCACCACCGACTTGCCGAGCGTGGTGGAGCCGCCGTCCTCGGTGGACAGGGCGAGCGCGTTCGGCAGCAGGACGGTGGTGCCCTTCTTGGTGGTCTCGTTGTCGACCAGCAGGGCGGTGGAGGTGCGCCCGCCCTTGGTCTCGCGCAGGTTGACCACGATCACGTCGCGCTTCTGCGAGCCCCCGGCGGCGGCCGGGTCCTGCCCGTCGTCGGACAGGCCCGGCAGCTTGCCCGCGTACCAGAGGTAGCCGACCCCGCCGACGACGGCGAGGACCAGCACCACCACGAGCGCCACCAGGCGGTTGCGCCCCTTCCGCTTGCGCTCGTCGCGCCGCTCGGTGCGGGTCTCGGCGAACTTGAGCCAGTCGATGACGTCCTCGGAGTCCTCGTCGGGCTCCTCGACGAACGAGAACTGCTCGGTGCGGTAGTCCTCGCCGTCGGGCTGCTTGGCTGTCCGCGCGGACGGCACCGGGGATGGCTCCGTGGCCGGCTCTGCGGCCGGCTGCGCGGACGGCTCCGCGGGGCGTTCGGCGGGTCGTTCGGCGGGGCGGGGCCGCTCGTACGTCTCGTAGGGGCCCGCTTGCGCCGCGCCGGTGCGGTCGTACGGCGAGGTGCCCTGCGAAGAGGTGTCGTACGTGCCGGTGTCGTATGTGCCGGTGTCGTATGTGCCGGGGTCGTACGTCGCGGTGTCGTACCCGGAGCCGCCGTACGCAGAGGTGTCGTACGTCGTGCCCTCGTACATCGTGGTGTCGTACGCGGCCTGGTCGTAGCCCTGCTGCTGCGGGTCGTGCTGCTGCGGGTACTGCTGCCCGCCCGCGTACGGGTCGTAGCCGTAGCCGTCCTGCTGCTGCGGCTGCTGTGGCTGCTGCGACTGCCCCTGCGCGTACGGGTCGTAGGGCTGTGGCTGATACACCGGCCGGCCATAGGCGTCGTAGCCGTAGATCTGCGGGTCCTGGGGATGCGGATCCCGCGCGTACGGGTCGTACGGGTCCTGTCCGTCGTTCACCGGTGCCCCTTCAGCAGTCGTGCCGGTACAGCTCGCGCTTGTCGATGTAGCGCACCACGCCGTCCGGCACCAGATACCAGACCGGCTCGCCGTGGGCGACCCGCGCCCGGCAGTCCGAGGAGGAGATCGCCAGCGCGGGCACCTCGACCAGCGACACCCCGCCCTCCGGCAGCCCCGGATCGGCCAGTATGTGACCCGGTCTGGTCACCCCGATGAAGTGCGCGAGCGAGAAGAGCTCCTCGGCGTCCCGCCAGGTGAGGATCTGGGCGAGCGCGTCCGCGCCCGTGATGAAGAACAGGTCCGCGTCCCTGTTCAACGCGCGCAGATCGCGCAGCGTGTCGGTGGTATAGGTGGGGCCGCCCCGGTCGATGTCGATGCGGCTGACCGAGAACTGCGGGTTCGAGGCCGTCGCGATCACCGTCATCAGATAGCGGTCCTCGGCCGGGGACACCTTCTTGTGGCTCTTCTGCCACGGCTCCCCGGTCGGTACGAACACCACTTCGTCGAGGTGGAACTGCGAGGCCACTTCGCTGGCGGCGACCAGGTGACCGTGGTGGATGGGGTCGAACGTCCCGCCCATCACCCCTAGGCGCCGCTTGACGTGCCCCTTCTGCTCTCCCATGCGAGCAGACCCTACTGGGCCCGGCCCCGCGCCGGGACCCGTGGGGGCTGTGACCTCGGTCAGCGGTCCCGGTTGAAGCGCGTGGTGACCCACAGCAGCAGGAGGAGGATGAGCAGGGCCGCGCCGCCGGTCATGAAGGGGCTGATGCTCGGGTGGTTGCCGCCCTTCTCGCCCTCGGCGGCGAGGGTGGTCAGGGTGTGCGCGGTGCTGTGAAAAGCGGTCATCGCAGGCAGAACCTATCCGGATCGAGGCGGGCAAGTGCGTCCGCCACATCGTATGCGAGCCGGATCTCCGTCCTGCTCGTACCCGTCTCAGTCCTGCTTGTACCCCCGCAGCAGGAACCAGGCGAGCAGCACGGCGCCCACGATCCCCACCACGAGGACGATGCGCAGCAGCGCTCCGGGCCCTCCGCCGTGCTTGGTGGTGGCGGCGAGCACTTCGGTGAGACCAGTCATGTCGGGCATGCCTCCACGCTAACCCTCCCCCGGCCGGGGCCCCCGCCCACCCCGCCACGAGCGGCGGGGGCCCTAGGCTGGGGCATGGGCCGGGGACGGCACCGGCCATGAGTTGCGGCGAGGGGGCCCTGGATGAGCGACAGCGACACCTCGAGCGGCGGGGGCGGCGGTCCTGAGCGGGTGCCGGGGCGTGAGCGGCGCCGGTTCCCGGGGATCTCCTCGCGCGCGTACGAACACCCGGCGGACCGCTCGGCGCTGGTCGCGCTGCGCAAGCTGACCGGCTTCGACACCGTCTTCAAGGCGCTGAGCGGGCTGCTGCCCGAGCGGAGCCTGCGGCTGCTCTACCTGTCCGACTCGGTGCGGGTGAGCGACCGGCAGTTCGCGCACCTCAACGACATGCTGCGGGACGCCTGCTACATCCTGGACCTGGACAAGGTCCCCGCGATGTACGTCACCCAGGACCCCCGGCCGAACGCGATGTGCATCGGCATGGACGAGCCGATCATCGTCATGACGACCGGCCTGGTCGAGCTGCTCGACGAGGAGGAGATGCGGGCGGTCGTCGGCCACGAGGTGGGCCACGCGCTGTCCGGGCACTCGGTCTACCGCACGATCCTGCTGTTCCTGACGAACCTCGCGCTGAAGGTCGCCTGGATCCCGCTCGGCAATGTCGCGGTGATGGCCGTGGTGACGGCGCTGCGCGAGTGGTTCCGTAAGTCGGAGCTGTCGGCGGACCGCGCCGGGCTGCTGGTCGGCCAGGACCTGAGGGCGTCGATGCGGGGGCTGATGAAGCTCGCGGGCGGCCACCACCTGCACGAGATGAACGTGGACGCCTTCCTGGAGCAGGCCGAGGAGTACGAGGCCGGGGGCGATCTGCGGGACTCCGTCCTCAAGATCCTTAACATGCTGCCGCGCAGCCACCCGTTCACCACCGTGCGCGCCGCCGAGCTGAAGAGGTGGGCCGCCGGCCGCGACTACCAGCGGATCATGGACGGTCACTACCCACGGCGCGACGAGGACAGGAACACCTCGGTCAGCGACTCCTTCCGGGAGTCGGCGAACCACTACGCGGAGTCGGTGCGCGCCGGCAAGGACCCGCTGATGGCGTTCGTGCGGGATGTGGCGGGCGGCGCGGGGGACCTGGGCAGCAAGCTGCGCGAGAAGTTCACCGGCGGGGGCGGCGCCGCGCCGTCCGACAGGGCCCGGGAGAAGTCCCAGTCCCAGGAGAAGTCACAGGAGAAGTCACAGGAGAAGCCCCGGGGAACGTCCCAGGACCCGTCCCAGCCGCCCCAGGGCGGCCCCGAGCCGGACCTTCCGTAAGTCCCGTAACGGATCGGGAAGCGGCTACGAGGGGGGCAGGTGGGGCAGGGCGGAGGGGGACAGCACGCCGCACAGGGATGCCTTGGGGCGGCCGATGCCGTACGGGTTGGTGCCGGGCGGCGCGTCGTCCTTGGTGCTCTGCCCGGCCAGCAGCGGCCGCAGATATCCGGCCGCGTTCGCGGCGCAGGCCTGCGGGCCGGCCAGCACGGAGGACTGCACCAGCTCCAGGTGGTGGTCGCGCAGGTCGACACGGTCGAAGCGGAACCGCGTCTCGCGCCGCACGGTGAACAGCGAGGCGTGGTCCGTGCCGCCCTCATGGGGCCGCCGCACGGCGTAGACGAAGGTGTGGTCGGCGGTGACCTCGAGGGTCGAGGCGTTCCGCTCGGTGGCCGTCAGGGTGCCGTGGACCCGTACGGCAGGCATGGCCAGCGCCACCTCGGCGGGGTTGAAGCGGGTCAGCCAGCCGGTGGCCGCGTACCGCCCGTCGTCGACCGGGTGTTCGAAGCTGCGGTCGAACTGGTCGAGTTGGTCGGGGTCGAGCAGCAGCCGCAGCGGCCGCACTTCGCCGCCGGTGAGCACGTCCGGGTCGAGGGCCGACTTGACGAGGTATTCCTTGGCGGTGGTGAGCGCGGCCATCACCTGGCTCTCGGAGAAGCTGTGGGTGCGCCGCACACCGGGCAGGGTGACGCCCTCGGCGCCGGTGGCGAAGGAACTGGCCGGGCTGTTCTCGAACAGGGCCGCGGGCTCCCCGCCGGGCACCTCGCCGCGCGGCGCCAGCGGCACCACGCTGCTGCGCAGCGGCTCGGCGGTCTGCGGCTGGGGGGTCTCGTAGGGGTGCCGTACGCCCATGTAGACGGCGACGGCGAAGGCGAGGGCGATCAGCAGCACCAGGACGACGGCCTGGCGCGAGGCCCCCGCCCGGGCCCAGGCGTGCCGGCTGCGCACCGCCCTGGCGTGTTCGCCCATGCGCTCCTGGGCGGAGAATTCCTGGAGCCGGGCAGCACGGACGAACGACTCGTCGAAAACGACGGAGCGATACTCGTCGTCGCCATCTCCCGGGACGCCCTCGGGGGTCCCCTCAGGAGGGTTTCCACGCCCGGTCATACCTCAAGAGTAGGTCGCGGGAGGCGCCGGTAAACGCGGTGATACTCCACAACTTCCGTTCACGGGGAGCTGTGCGCAGCCGAGGCCGCGGGCGCGTCAGAGCCGGCGGACACCGGGGGCACGGACGGAACGGCGCCCGGGCGCTCGGTGGGTGTGGCGTCGACACCGCTGGTGGCCGGTGGTGGGGCCGGGTCCTGGCGGTTGCCCGAGGCGCCGCGGTAGACGGCAGTGAAGGCCAGCGCGACCACCCCTATGCCCATCAGGACGGCCAGCAGCCAGGCCACGGGGCGGTGCCAGCGGGCATGACCCCGGTAGGGGCGCCCGGCGCTGCCGTACCGCCCGTATGGTCCGTACGGGCCATAGGGCCCGTCGGCGTCCCGGTCGGGGCCGTATCCGCCGGCCGGGTAGGTGTCGGCGTCGGCGTCATAGTGGTCGTATCCGAACTCGGCGTCGCCGTCGGGGCCGTAGCCGTCCTCGTAGAGCTCGTCCTCGGGCGGGACGCCCGCCCTGCGGCGGCGGGACGCCTCGGCCTCGGCGCGGGCCTGGGCGGCGGCCAGCATCCGCTCGATGGCGGTGGGTTCGTGGATCGCGGCGGACCGTACGAAGTCCTCGTCGAAGACCACGGCGGCGAACTCGTCGTTCGCTTCCCCGTGGCTGCGGTCGTCGGGCTCGTCACCGTCCGGGAACGGCTTGCCTCCCACGTCGTCCGGCACCCATTCAGAGTAGACCTGCCGGGTCAATTTGGGCAGGGTGAAATGCTATTCGGGGGAATGGCGGACGGGAGCGGACGGCGGAAACACCACCCGACCGGCGTACCCCCCGACCGACCGTCACATCCCCCGAACGGGTGACACCGGACGGGGGACTCCAAACGGGTGACGTCGGACGGGTGACGTCGGGCGGGTGACGTCGGGCGGGTCATGCCGGACGGGGGACCCCGCTCAGCGGATGTGGCCGTCCCCGGTGAGGATGTACTTGGTGGAGGTCAGCTCGGGCAGGCCCATCGGGCCGCGCGCGTGCAGCTTCTGCGTGGAGATGCCGATCTCGGCGCCAAAGCCGAACTGGCCGCCGTCCGTGAACCGGGTGGAGGCGTTGACCGCGACCGTCGTCGAGTCCACCAGCTGGGTGAAGCGGCGGGCGGCCGCCTGGGAGGTGGTGACGATCGCCTCGGTGTGGCCGGAGGACCACAGCCGGATGTGGGCCACCGCGGCGTCCAGGGAGTCCACGACCGCGGCCGCGATGTCGTACGAGAGGTACTCGGTCTCCCAGTCGTCCACGACCGCCGGGACCACCGTGGCCTTGGAGCCCTCCGACAGGGCCAGCACCCGCTCGTCGGCGTGCACCGTGACCCCGGCCTCGGCCAGCGCGTCCAGCGCGCGCGGCAGGAACACCGGCGCGATGTCCTGGTGCACCAGCAGCGTCTCCGCGGCGTTGCACACGCTGGGCCGCTGCGCCTTGGAGTTCACCAGGATCTCGACGGCCATGTCGAGGTCCGCCTGCGCGTCAACGTACACATGGCAGTTGCCGGTGCCGGTCTCGATCACCGGGACCGTCGACTCCTGGACGACGGTACGGATCAGTGAGGCGCCTCCGCGCGGGATCAGCACGTCGACCAGGCCGCGGGCGCGCATCAGCTCGGCCACCGACTCCCGGCTCTCGCCCGGCACCAACTGCACCGCGTCGGCGGGCAGTCCGGCCCCGCCGACGGCGTCGCGCAGGACCTTCACCAGCGCGGTGTTGGACTGGTACGCGGAGGACGAGCCGCGCAGCAGGACCGCGTTGCCCGACTTCAGGCACAGCGCGGCGGCGTCCACCGTCACGTTCGGCCGGGCCTCGTAGATGATGCCGACGACGCCGAGCGGCACCCGCACCTGGCGCAGGTCGATCCCATTGGGCAGGGTCGAGCCGCGCACCACCTCGCCGACCGGGTCGGGCAGCGCGACCACGTCCCGCACGTCCGAGGCGATGGCCCGCACCCGCTCGGGGGTGAGGGTGAGGCGGTCGACGATCGCCTCGCTGGTGCCGGCCTCGCGGGCCCGCGCCACGTCGAGCGCGTTGGCCTCGACGATCTCCTTGGTCCGCACCTCGAGCGCGTCGGCCATCGCGAGCAGCGCGTCGTCCTTGACGGCGCGCGGCAGCGGGGCGAGGTCGGCGGCCGCGGCCCGGGCCCGGTAGGCGGCCTGGAGGACCGGCGACTTCGGCCAGGGGTCGGTGAGGGGCGAGGTGGGTGCGCTGCTCATGGACTGAAGCCTACTGAGCGCCCGGCCGTATGCCCCGCGTCGTTTCGCCTTTCGAGACGGAATTCTCACCTATCAGTACAGGCGCGGTCAGTACGGGTGCGGCCAGTGCGGCTGCGGTCAGTACGGGTGCACCCCCACCGGGGAGGCGGGCGGCGGGCCGTACCCCTCCGCGACCCGCTGGTGGTACGTGTCGCGGTCGATGACCTCGAGCCCGACGATCTCCCAGGGCGGCAGCTTGGCCGTGGCCCGGTGCTCGCCCCACAGCCGCAGCGCGACCGCCGCCGCGTCGTGCAGGTCCCGGGCCTCTTCCCAGTAGCGGATCTCGGCGTGGTCGTTGGCATAGCGGCTGGTCAGCAGGAACGGATGGTCCTGGGCCAGCCGCTCGAGCGCCTGCCGGACGTCCCTGAGCGGCGCCTCGGCCCCCGACAGACTGAGGGTGACATGCCACAGCCGGCCGGCCTCGGCGGGCGCGCCCACCGCGTCCGGCGCCCCCACGGGCCCGGCGCCGGCGGTCCCGACACTGGTCAGGGTGCGTGCCGCCGCGTGGGGCGGCGCCCCCGAGCGCCCTCGTCTCACCGGCGGCCTCCTGTTGCTCGCTGCTCCGCTCACGCACCGGGCGGAGCCGTGGTTCTCCTGCGGTTACCCGCGGTTCGGTGTACGGGCCCGCTGCCGGTGCGACCCCGTGCAACAAAGTTGACCAGCCCACGGGAGGCCGCGGGGCGGTTTTCCGGAAGCTCTCCGTTGAATGAACGGACTTGTCGGATTTTCTCTCCCCTGAGTGACGCCCGTCACGGGTGCAATACGACCAGGTCGTCGCGGTGCACGACCTCGCGCTCGTAGGCGGGGCCCAGCTCCCGGGCCAGCTCACGGGTCGACCGCCCGATGAGCCGCGGGATCTCCTTGGCGTCGAAGTTGACCAGCCCACGGGCGACGGCCCGCCCCTCGGTGTCGCGCAGCTCGACCGGGTCCCCGGCGGTGAACTCGCCCTCCACGGCGGAGATGCCGGCCGGCAGCAGCGAGGTGCGGCGCTCCACCACGGCCCGCACCGCCCCGTCGTCCAGGGTGAGCGCCCCGCGCGGGGCGGAGGCGTGGGCCAGCCACAGCAGCCGGTCGGCGGAGCGGCGGCCGGTGCGGTGGAAGTAGGTGCCGGTGGGGCGGCCCAGCAGGGCGTCACCGGCCCGGCTGGCGGAGGTGAGCACCACCGGGACGCCGGCCGCGGCCGCGATGCGGGCGGCCTCGACCTTGGTGACCATGCCGCCGGTGCCCACCCCGGAGCGGCCCGCGCTGCCGATCGAGACCCCGTCCAGGTCCTTGGGGCCGGTGACCTCGGCGATCCGGGAGGCGCCGGGGGTCCTGGGGTCCCCGTCGTAGAGGCCGTCCACGTCGGAGAGCAGCACCAGCAGGTCGGCCCGCACCAGGTGGGCGACCAGGGCGGCGAGCCGGTCGTTGTCGCCGAAGCGGATCTCGTCCGTGGCCACCGTGTCGTTCTCGTTGACGATCGGCACCGCGCCCATGGCCAGCAGCTGGTCCAGCGTGCGGGTGGCGTTGCGGTAGTGGGCGCGGCGGCTGGTGTCGTCGGTGGTGAGCAGCACCTGGCCGACCCGGCGCCCGTAGCGGGCGAAGGAGGCGGTGTAGCGGGCCACCAGGAGGCCCTGGCCGACGCTGGCGGCGGCCTGCTGGCGGGCCAGGTCGCGGGGGCGCTTCTCCAGGCCCAGCGGCGCCAGGCCCGCGGCGATGGCGCCGGAGGAGACCAGGACTATCTCCTTGCCCTCCGCGTCGCCGGCGCCCTCCAGGAACTTGGCCAGGACGTCGACCAGCGCGTCGACCCGGTCGGCGTCCAGGCCCCCCGCCGCGGTGGTGAGGGAGGACGAGCCGACCTTGACCACGATCCTGCGGGCCGCGACCACCTCGTCCCGTACCGCCGCCGCCCCATCCCGCTCGCTCACGCCGCTCCTCTGCTCGTCATCAGCTCGTCCACGCCCCGATGAGCGCTTGCCCTACACACTCATCATGACAAGCGGGCAATCTACGTCAGTCACGGCATCTCACGCCCGAGCGTTTCAGCCCCCGGACGCGTCCCGCGCCGGCGCCGCGGGGCCCGGCACAGGCCGCGTGGGGCCCCGGGCGGCTCCTTTGGACCCGATTCGGGGCGGTTGGCGCGGGCGCGGATTGTCACCGGACCTGACGGCGGCATACGGTCAGGGATCCTCCATAGTTAGTTGTTAGTTCCTCCGTTCTCCTGCCAGGAGCCCAACCCGTGCCCTCTGCCGGAATCGCCCCCCGCCGGGCCGTACAGCTGGCGGCGCTGCTCGCGATGCTGGTGTTCTTCACCACACAGCTCATCGGCGCCGTCCTCCCGAACGTGCCCCTCCTCATCGCCGCGTCGGCGGGTGGCCTCGCGCTCGATCTGTATCTCCAGCACCAGCAACCGGGACTGCTGTCGCTGCTGAGCAAGGTCCGCTTCGACGTCACGGTGCGCCAGCTGTTCCGGGACATGCTCATCGTGGTGGGCCTGCTGCGCATAGAGGGCATCGACCCGCTGCACGAGCAGGCGCCGCTCACCGTCGGGCTGCTGCTCTTCTACGTGACGCACTTCGCCTGCCAGGCGGTGGCCGTCCTGGTCCGCCGCCGCCGCCAGCTGCCGTTCGTCACCCGCAACATCGACACCTCGGCGCTGCGGCTGAGCGACGCCCCGCCGCGGCTGTTCGCCCGCCAGCACGGCCGCCGGCTGCTGCGCCTGTCCGCCCCGATCACCGCGGGTCTGCTGGTCACCGCGGGCACCACGAACGGCTGGTGGGGCGGGATCGGCGTGGCCGTCGGCCTGCTGGTCGCCGTCGTCGGCACCGTCCACCTGGGCACCTGGCTGCTGCCGGGCAAGCGTGTGGTGAGCGAGGCCAAGGCGCTGGAGTGGCTGGACAAGTGGCTGGCCGAGTACCGGCCGACCGTGGGCATGTACTTCTCCGGCGGCACCACCTCGGCGTACCAGGCGAACATGTGGCTCTCCACGCTCGCCGCGCTCGAGGGCAACCCGATCATCGTGCTCCGCGAGCGCTTCATGGTGCAGAAGATCGACGCGACGGACGTGCCGATCGTGTGCCTGCCGAAGGTCGCGCACCTGATGCGGCTGGAGCACTCCACGCTCAAGGTGCTGCTGCACCCGGCGAACTCCGGCAAGACCTCGCAGGTGCTGCGCATCCCGTCGATCAAGCACGCCTTCATCAACCACGGCGAGAGCGACAAGCTCTCCAGCTGCAACCCGTACGCCAAGGCGTACGACGAGGTGTGGGTCGCGGGACCGGCGGCGCGGGAGCGCTACCAGCTCGCCGACATCGGCGTCGAGGACAAGGACGTCGTCGAGGTCGGCCGCCCGCAGCTGGCCCCGATCCGCCCCTACGCGGCCGCGTCCACCGGCGCGCTCGGCGGCGCGGGCGGGGAAGACTTCACCACCGTGCTGTACGCGCCGACCTGGGAGGGCTGGGACGGCAACCCGGGCAACACCTCGGTCATCCTGGCGGGCGAGAACATCGTCCGCGAGCTGCTCGCCGACCCCAAGGTGCGGCTCCTGTACAAGCCGCACCCGATGACCGGCTCGGTCGACCCGCGCGCCGGCCGCGCCGACGAGCGCATCAGGGCGATGATCACCGAGGCGAACACCAAGCGCGGGGGCGCCCGGCCCGGCGCGGAGGCCGCCGCCGAGCTGGCCCGACGCACCGAGGAGCTCAACCGCCTCACCAGCACCTCCTTCCGCGCCAGCGCGGATGAAATCGAGCGCATGAAGCTCCAGGGCGCCCCGGACGGGGACCGCGCCGCGGCGGTCACGGCGGCCATCACGGCCTGGGAGAACGCCTACTGGGCGTCGATCCCGGTGTGGGAGCACCAGATCATCACCGGCCCGCGGCCGGCCCTGTTCGCCTGCTTCAACCAGTCGGACCTGCTGATCAGCGATGTCTCCAGCGTGGTCTCGGACTATCTGACCAGCGAGAAGCCGTACGCGGTGGCGAACACCAGCGGTCTGTCCGAGGCCGAGTTCAAGGCGGGCTTCCCGACGGTGCGCGCCGCGACCATCCTCACCCCGGACGCCCACGGCGTCCCCGCCCTCCTCGAAGCGGTCCGCGACCCGGAGAAGGACACGAACGTGGCCGCCCGCGCCGAGCTGAAGGTGCACCTGCTCGGCCCGTCCGACCCGCCGTCGCTGGTGCGCTTCGACCGGGCCGCCCAGGCCCTGTGCGCCAAGGCCGACGCCCGCCGGGCCCGGATGGCCACCCGCCTGTCGGACGAGATCCCCGCGCAGCGCGAGGCCAGGGACGCCGCCGAGGAGGCGGAGCTGGAGGCCGGCTCGCCCGAGACGGAGGAGACGGCGGCGGTCTGAGGACCGCGGCTCTACGCACCACCCCCACGGGCCCTGGGAGTTCGCTCCCGGGGCCCTTGGCGTACGTTGCGCCCAGTGTCCGCCCTTGCCTTTCTTCGAACGAGCCCGTCTTCGAACGAACCCGGCGGGACGCGGTACGCGCGCGGGTCACGCGCCGCGCGGCTTACGCGGTCAGAACGGCTTGAACGTGTCGTACTCGGCTTCCGCGTCGTCCCGCGCCGCGTCCCGCTCGCGGCGGCGCTGCGCGGCCGGGCGCGGGGCCTCGAAGCGGTGGTCCTCGCCGCGGCGGCCGAGCATCTCCGCGCCGGCCGTGACGGTCGGCTCCCAGTCGAAGACGACGGCGTCGTCGGTGGCGCCGATGACGACCTCGTCGCCCGCCCGCGCCCCGGCCTTCACCAGCTCCTCCTCGACCCCCAGGCGGGCCAGCCGGTCCGCGAGGTAGCCGACGGCCTCGTCGTTGTTGAAGTCGGTCTGGCGGACCCAGCGCTCGGGCTTCTCGCCCACCACGCGGTAGAAGCCCTCCTCGACGACGACCCTGAAGCCCGCGTCGTCCACGGCCTTCGGGCGGATGACGATGCGGGTCGCCTCCTCCTTGGGCTTGGCCGCACGCGCGTCGGCGACGATCTTCGCCAGGGCGAAGGAAAGCTCCTTGAGGCCGTGCCGGGAGACCGCCGACACCTCGAAGACCTGGTAGCCGCGGGCCTCCAGGTCCGGCCGGATCATGTCGGCGAGGTCCTGGCCGTCGGGGACGTCGACCTTGTTGAGCGCGACCAGCCGCGGCCGGTCCTCCAGGCCGCCGTACTGCGCCAGCTCCGCCTCGATGACGTCGAGGTCGGTCAGCGGGTCCCGCTCGGACTCCAGCGCCGCCGTGTCCAGGACGTGGACGAGCACCGAGCAGCGCTCGACGTGGCGCAGGAACTCCAGGCCCAGGCCCTTGCCCTGGCTGGCGCCCGGGATCAGGCCCGGCACATCGGCGATGGTGTAGACGGTCGAGCCGGCCGTCACCACGCCGAGGTTGGGCACCAGGGTGGTGAAGGGGTAGTCGGCGATCTTCGGCTTGGCGGCCGAGAGCACCGAGATCAGCGAGGACTTGCCGGCGCTCGGGTAGCCGACGAGGGCCACGTCCGCGACCGTCTTCAGCTCCAGGACCACGTCCCCGGCCTGGCCCGGCTCGCCCAGCAGCGCGAACCCGGGGGCCTTGCGGCGGGCCGAGGCCAGGGCGGCGTTGCCCAGGCCGCCGCGGCCGCCCTGGGCGGCGACGTAGGTGGTGCCCTGCCCGACCAGGTCGGCCAGGACGTTGCCCTGCTTGTCGAGCACGACGGTGCCGTCCGGGACGGGCAGCACCAGGTCCGTGCCGTCCTTGCCGGAGCGGTTGCCGCCCTCGCCCGGCTTGCCGTTGGTGGCCTTGCGGTGCGGGCTGTGGTGGTAGTCGAGCAGCGTGGTGACCGACTGGTCGACGACCAGGATCACATCGCCGCCACGGCCGCCGTTGCCCCCGTCCGGGCCGCCGAGCGGCTTGAACTTCTCCCGGTGCACGGAGGCGCAGCCGTGGCCCCCGTTACCCGCGGCGACATGCAGCTCGACGCGGTCCACGAAGGTGGTCATGACGGTGTGCCTCCAGATGCGTATGTACGGAATGTCTTAGGCGTAACGCGCCGAGGGCGGACCCGCTTCCCCGCGACGGTGTAGAACCCGTCACGGGAGAAGAGCGGTCCGCCCTCGGAAAGGTGTGGTGTCGCGCCGGGCCGATTACTCGGCGACCGGGACGATGTTCACGACCTTGCGGCCACGGGAGGTGCCGAACTGCACCGCACCGGCGGCCAGCGCGAACAGCGTGTCGTCGCCGCCGCGGCCGACGCCCGAGCCGGGGTGGAAGTGCGTGCCGCGCTGGCGGACCAGGATCTCACCCGCGTTGACGACCTGGCCGCCGAAGCGCTTGACGCCGAGCCGCTGGGCGTTGGAGTCGCGACCGTTCCGGGTGGACGATGCGCCCTTCTTGTGTGCCATCTCTCCTCAGTCCCTTACTTCGCAGCCGCGTCGATGCTGGTGATCTTCAGCGCGGTGTGCAGCTGGCGGTGGCCGATCCGCTTGCGGTAGCCGGTCTTGTTCTTGTACTTCAGGATGTCGATCTTGGCGCCCTTGTGGTGGTCCACGACCTCGGCGTGCACCTTCACGCCGGCCAGCACCCACGGGTCGCTGGTCACGGCGTCGCCGTCGACAACGAGCAGAGTCGAGAGCTCGACGGTGTCGCCGACCTTGCTGCTGGACAAACGGTCGACCTCGATGACGTCGCCCACGGACACCTTCTGCTGGCGGCCGCCGGTGCGCACGATTGCGTACACGCGGTTCTCACTCTCTCGTCAGTAATCGGGACCTCTGATGCCAGCCGCTCCCCACCGACCCGCACGGTCCGTGGTTCACCGATCGTCTCGTATCGCCTTACGGCGTGATCCGGCATCGGCGAGCGGCCTCTCCCGACGGAACGGGAGGGATTTGCTCAGGGGTTTGGCGTACAAACGCCGACGGTCAAGGTTACGGGGCCGGGACCAGGCGGTCAAACCGGGGCCGGGTCGGGGCGCCCACCCTTGTGCGTGGGTGGGCGCCCCCGCGCCCCGGCCCCGGTCCGGCCGCGCGGTCAGTCGTCGGTGGAGGCCGAGACCGAGGACGGCGTCTGCTGCTCCGCCGCCGCGGTCTTCTTGGCCGCCGACTTCTTGGCCGTCGTCTTCTTCGCGGCGGTCTTCTTGGCGGTGGTCTTCTTCGCCGCCGTCTTCTTGGCCGCGGCCTTCTTCGCCGGCGCCTTCTTGGCGGCCTTGCGGGCCGTCTTCTTCGCCGCCGTCTTCTTGGCCGCCGCCTCCGGCTCGGCCGGCTCGGCCGCGCCCTCGGGGGTGGCTTCCGGCGCGGCCTCGGGGGCCTCCTCGGGCTCGCTCACGGCCGCCGCCGGCTCCGGGGCCGCCTCCGGCTCCAGGGCGGGCTGCGGGGCGGCTTCGGGCGCGGCCTCGGGCTCCGGAGCGGAGTCCTGGGCAGGCGCGCTGACGACCACCACGGCCGCCTCCGCGGAGCCCGACGGCGAGCCCGCGGGAGCGGTCACCTTCCGGGTCGCCCGGCGGCGGGTACGGGGCGCCGGCACCGGCTCGGGGGCCGGCTCGGCCGCCGCCTCCGGCTTCGGCTCCTCCGCCGGGGCCTCCTTCGGCTCCTCGGCCGGCACGACGACCACGGCCGCCTCCGCCTGCCGGGCGGCCTTCGGGGCGCCCGCCGGGGCGGACACCTTACGGGTCGCCCGGCGCCGCGTACGGCCACGGGTGGCGGCCGCCTCGGCCTCGGCGGCGCTGCTGTACAGCTCCTCGTCGGCGGCGAAGGTCACCGGCTCCGGCGCGGCGCGGTGCTCCGCCGCCTCGGCCGCGGCCTCGGCCACCGTCTCCGGCTCGGCCTCCACGGCCTCGGCCGCCTCCACAGCCTCGGCCGTCTCGGCGGCCTCCGCCACCTCCGGCGCCTGCTCGATCTCGGGCTGCTGACCGGCGACCGCGCCCTTCTTCTTCTTGCGCTTGCCGCCACCGCCGCCGACCGCGGCCGGCTGGTCCATGTGGACGATCAGACCACGGCCGTTGCAGTGCACACAGGACTCGGAGAAGGACTCCAGCAGGCCCTGGCCGACCCGCTTGCGGGTCATCTGGACCAGGCCCAGCGAGGTGACCTCGGCCACCTGGTGCTTCGTACGGTCGCGTCCCAGGCACTCCAGGAGGCGCCGCAGCACCAGGTCCCGGTTGGACTCCAGCACCATGTCGATGAAGTCGATCACGATGATGCCGCCGAGGTCGCGCAGCCGCAGCTGGCGCACGATCTCCTCGGCCGCCTCCAGGTTGTTCCTGGTGACCGTCTCCTCCAGGTTGCCGCCCTGGCCGGTGAACTTGCCGGTGTTGACGTCGACCACGACCATCGCCTCGGTCCGGTCGATCACCAGGGAGCCGCCGCTGGGCAGCCACACCTTGCGGTCCAGCGCCTTCATCAGCTGCTCGTCGATCCGGTACGTGGCGAACACGTCGACGTCCGACGTCCACTTCTGGAGCCGGTCCACGAGGTCCGGCGCGACGTGCGAGACGTATCCGTGGATCGTCTCCCAGGCGCCGTCACCGCTCACGATGACCTTCGAGAAGTCCTCGTTGAAGATGTCGCGGACGACCCGGACGGTCATGTCCGGCTCGCCGTACAGCAGCGTGGGGGCGCTGCCGCTCTTCGCCTTCTTCCGGATCTCCTCCCACTGCGCCTGGAGCCGCTTGACGTCGCGGGCCAGCTCCTCCTCGCTCGCGCCCTCGGCCGCGGTGCGGACGATGACGCCCGCGTCCTCGGGGACGATCTTCTTGAGGATCTGCTTCAGTCGGGCGCGCTCGGTGTCCGGCAGCTTGCGGCTGATGCCGGTCATCGAGCCCTCGGGCACGTACACCAGGTAGCGGCCGGGAAGGGAGACCTGGCTGGTCAGCCGGGCACCCTTGTGGCCGATCGGGTCCTTGGTGACCTGGACCAGGACGGACTGGCCGGACTTGAGGGCGGTCTCGATGCGGCGCGGGCCGTTGGCGAGACCCAGCGCCTCGAAGTTGACCTCGCCCGCGTACAGCACGGCGTTGCGGCCCTTGCCGATGTCGACGAAGGCGGCCTCCATCGACGGCAGGACGTTCTGCACCTTGCCCAGGTAGACGTTGCCGACGTAGCTGTTCGACTGCTCCTTGTTGACGAAGTGCTCGACGAGGACGTTGTCCTCCAGCACGCCGATCTGGGTGCGCTCGCCGTTCTGCCGGACGACCATCACCCGCTCGACCGCCTCGCGGCGGGCCAGGAACTCGGCCTCCGTGATGATCGGCACCCGGCGGCGGCCCTGCTCGCGGCCCTCGCGGCGGCGCTGCTTCTTCGCCTCCAGACGCGTCGAGCCCTTGATCGACTGCACCTCGTCGGCGCCGGACTCCGCCTCCTTGGCGCGCCGCTCGCGCGGCTCGCGGATCTTGACGACCGTGCGCTCCGGGTCGTCGCCCGCCTCGACCTCGGCGGCGTCCCCGCTGCGCCGGCGGCGGCGTCGGCGACGACGGCTGCTGCTGGTGCCGGCCGCGCCCGACTCGTCGGCCTCGTCGGCCTCCTCGCCCCCGGCCTCACCGGTGGCCTGCTCGCCCTCGGCCTCGCCCGGCTGCTCGTCCTCGTACCGCTCGCCGGACTCGCCCTCGGCGCTCTCGGCCTCCGCGGCCTCGCCACGGCGGCGGCGCCGCCCGCCCCGGCGACGGCGGCGGGACGGGCGGTCGCCCGACTCCTCGTCGCCGTGCTCGCCCTCGTCGAACTCGGCCTCCTCGGCGGTCTCGGCCGCCTCCTCCGCCTCGGCCTGCGCGGCCTGGTCCTCGGACGGCTCGCCCCGGCGACGGCGCCGGCGGCGCGCGCCGGCGGGTGCCGCCGGCTCGGCGGTCTCGAACGCTTCCGTGTCCTCCGTGTCTTCCGTCTCCTCCGCCTCGGCCGCCTCCGCGGCGGCCGCGGCGGCGGCCAGAGCCGCGCTCTCCGGCGTCTGGAACACCGGCTCGGTGAACACCGGCGCCTGGAACACGGCGGTCGGCGGGCGCACCGCCCTGCGCCGCGACCTGGCCGGAGCCTCCGGCTCGGCCTCGGCCGGCTGCGGGGCCTCGGCCCGCGGGCTCGCTGCCTGCGCGGCCTCGGCCGACTCGTCGGCGGCGGCCGCGGTACGGGTCGCCCTGCGGCGCGTACGGGCGCGCGGCGCGGCCTCGGCCGGCTGCGCCGCGGCGTCGGACGCGGCGGCGCTCTCGGCGGCCGGCTCCTCGGCGGTCTGCTCGGTGGGCTGCGTGGTGGGAGCTTCGGCGGTCACCTCAGCCTCGGCCTCGGGCGCGCCCGTCGGGGCGGTCGCCTTACGGGTCGCCCGGCGGCGGGTACGGCGCGCGGGCTGCGCGGGCTCCTCCGCCGCCTCGGCTCCGGACTCGGTCGCGGCGGCCTGCGCGGCGGCGTCGGTCTCGGCGGTCGCGCTCACGGTCTCGCCCGCCGGGGCGGGCTGCGAGGTCTCCTCGCCGGCGGCGGGCGGCGGGCCGGCCGGGGCGGTCGCCTTGCGCGTCACCCGACGACGCCGGCGCACCGGCTCGGCGGGCTCAGCGGTCCCGGCGGCCTCCACGGCGGCGGGCTCCGACGCGGCCTCGGCGGCCTCGTCCTCCGCGTCCGCCTCGGCTTCCGCTTCGTCGGCCTCTTCGGCGACGACCGTCTCGGCGGCCTCCGGCGCACCCGCCGGAGCGGATGCCCGGCGCGTCGCGCGACGGCGCCTGCGGGCCGGCGCGGCGGCCTCCTCCGCCTCGGCGGGCTGCTCATCAGCCGCCACATCCGCCTCTTCGGCCTCAGCAGCGGGCTCGACGGCGGGTTCGGCGGCGACCACGGTCTCAGCGTCCTTCGACGCAGCCGCCGGAGCGGACGCCTGACGCGTCGCACGGCGGCGCTTGCGCGCCGGCGCGGCGACCTCGGCCGTCTCCTCGCCCTCGGGGGTCTCGTCCGCCCCGGTGGCGGGCTCCGCAGCGGGCTCCGCGGCGACCACGGTCTCAGCGCCCTCCGGCGCGCCCGCCGGAGCGGTCGCCTTGCGGGTCGCGCGACGGCGCGTACGCGGCGCGGGCACCGGCTCTTCCGCCGGTGCGGCGTCCTCGGCGGCGGAGCCGGGCTCCGCCGCGGCGACCACCGTCTCGGGTGTGGTCTCGGCCGTCTCCGGCGCGCCCGCCGGGGCCGTCGCCTTGCGGGTCGTGCGACGGCGCGTACGCGGCGCGGGCACCGGCTCGTCGGCGGCCGCCGCGGCAGGGGCCTCCGGGTCGGTGGACTGGGTGGCCGGTATGGCCGGGGCCGCGGCCTGGGCCTCGTCGCCCAGCGCCCCCGTGGGCGGGCCGGCCGGGCGGGAGGCCGCGCGCCGGCGGCGCGGCGGCAGCGTGTCGCTGGGTGAGTTGTTCTCGGTGGTGCCCCTGGGGGCGACGGCGCGCGGAGCGGCCTGTCCCAGCGGCTGGATAGGTTCGATCGGCTCAATGGGCTCGAGCATGCGGGCGTTTCTCCCGTCACGCTCCCGGGCGCCGCGTCTGCGTCCGGCGGCAATCCGCGCTGTGCGCGTTCGCCGCCGCCCGCGGCGCGGGCGCCGCACGGGAGCTGTCGTCTCGCTCGCCGGGACCGGAAATGCCCGGACCGGCGAAAGTCTCCTGGTCAGTGCGCCTGCCGGACCCGGGTGGCTCCCTGGTGCGATCGGCGGCGCATCGACGGCGGTCCTACGCGGAACCTCCCGGCGCCATCGCGGCGGTCAGCCCGGCGGCCGTGGGTGGGGCGGCCGGTGCTGCCTCGCGATCGGGCGCGAGCGGGTCGGTCACCGTGCCGGACTCCTCATCGAGCAGCCCCTGCGCCAGCCTGGTCACCGCTGCGGGGACCGGCGGCGCCAGGTCGGCCGTAGCGCGGAGACCGGACAGGACGTCGTCGGGTCGTACGGCAGGTGTCAGATGCCGTACCACCAGCCGCAGTATCGCACAGCCGGGGTGCCCTGGCCTATCGACCGGCGCGGAGAAGGCCTCGAGCCGGGCCACCGCGGCACGCGCGTCGAAGGTCCGCAACCCGTTTTTCGTCATGCGCTCGACCTCGACCGTTTCGGCCGAGAGGAAGGCGGCGGCGGCTCGCTCGGCCTCGTCGGGGGCGACTCCGTCGAGCCGGATCTCCCAGACGGAGGCCTGCAGCCGGTCGGCCAGACCCGAGGTGCGGGCCTCGACGGCGTCGATGACGTCGAGGCCGTCGGGCAGCGACTCGTCGAGGAGTTCCCGCAGCCTCTCGGGGTCGCGCGCCTCGGTGAGCTGGATCTCCAGGTACTCGGCCTCACTGCCCGTGCCGGTGGGTGCGGCATTGGCGTACGACACCTTGGGGTGCGGGGTGAACCCCGCCGAGTACGCCATGGGCACCTCGGCGCGGCGCAGCGCCCGCTCGAAGGCGCGCTGGAAGTCGCGGTGGCTGGTGAACCGGAGGCGGCCGCGCTTGGTGTAGCGCAAACGGATGCGCTGCACCGCGGGTGCGGGCGGCGGGCCTTCGGGCTGTCGCTTGCCCAGGGGTCCTTCTCCTTGCTGTCTGACGCCGCTGTCCGACGCAGCTGACTGACGCCGCTGTCTGACGGCTGTCGTACGTCGGTGGCCGGGCGCTCACCCGGGCGGGTGCGCGGCCCGTGCCTCTTCCAGCGTACTTGTCGGGCCGGGGGTTACTTGACGACCGACAGCGGCAGCAACTTCCTGCCGGTCGGTCCGATCTGGATCTCGGTGCTCATCTGCGGGCACACGCCGCAGTCGAAGCACGGGGTCCAGCGGCAGTCGTCGACCTCGGTCTCGTCGAGGGCGTCCTGCCAGTCCTCCCAGAGCCAGTCCTTGTCGAGGCCGGAGTCGAGGTGGTCCCAGGGCAGGACCTCCTCGTAGCCGCGCTCGCGGGTGGTGTACCAGTCGACGTCCACGCCGAACTCGGGAAGGGTCCGCTCGGCGCACTCCATCCAGCGGTCGTAGCTGAAGTGCTCGCGCCAGCCGTCGAAGCGGCCGCCGTCCTCGTAGACCGCGCGGATGACCGCGCCCACCCGGCGGTCACCGCGGGAGAGCAGGCCCTCGACGATGCCGGGCTTGCCGTCGTGGTAGCGGAAGCCAATGGACCGGCCGTACTTCTTGTCACCGCGGATCTTCTCGCGCAGCTTCTCCAGGCGCGCGTCGGTCTCCTCGGCGCTGAGCTGCGGCGCCCACTGGAAGGGGGTGTGCGGCTTGGGGACGAAGCCGCCGATGGAGACGGTGCAGCGGATGTCGTTCTTGCCGGAGACCTCGCGGCCCTTGGCGATGACCTTCGTCGCCATGTCGGCGATCTGCAGCACGTCCTCGTCGGTCTCGGTGGGCAGGCCGCACATGAAGTACAGCTTCACCTGCCGCCAGCCGTTGCCGTAGGCGGTGGCGACGGTCCTGATCAGGTCCTCCTCCGAGACCATCTTGTTGATGACCTTGCGGATGCGCTCGCTGCCGCCCTCGGGGGCGAAGGTGAGGCCGGAGCGGCGGCCGTTGCGGGTCAGCTCGTTGGCGAGGTCGATGTTGAAGGCGTCGACCCGGGTCGAGGGGAGCGACAGGCCGATCTTGTCTTCCTCGTAGCGGTCGGCGAGGCCCTTGGCGATGTCACCGATCTCGGTGTGGTCCGCCGAGGACAGGGACAGCAGGCCGACCTCCTCGAAGCCGGTGGCCTTGAGGCCCTTGTCGACCATCTCGCCGATGCCGGTGATGGACCGCTCGCGCACCGGGCGGGTGATCATGCCCGCCTGGCAGAAGCGGCAGCCGCGGGTGCAGCCGCGGAAGATCTCCACGGACATCCGCTCGTGGACCGTCTCGGCGAGCGGCACCAGCGGCTGCTTCGGGTACGGCCACTCGTCCAGGTCCATGACGGTGTGCTTGGACACCCGCCACGGCACGCCGGAGCGGTTCGGTGCGACGCGGGCGATCCGGCCGTCGGTCAGGTACTCCACGTCGTAGAACTTCGGCACGTAGACGCCGCCGGTGCGGGCGAGGCGGAACAGCAGCTCGTCCCGGCCGCCGGGGCGGCCCTCGGCCTTCCAGGCGCGGATGATCTCGGTCATCTCCAGGACCGCCTGCTCGCCGTCGCCGATCACCGCGCAGTCGATGAAGTCCGCGATCGGCTCGGGATTGAACGCGGCGTGACCACCGGCGACCACGATGGGGTGGTCGTCGCCGCGGTCCGCGGCGTCCAGCGGGATCCCGGCCAGGTCGAGCGCGGTGAGCATGTTGGTGTAGCCGAGCTCGGTGGAGAAGGAGAGGCCGAAGACGTCGAACGCCGCGACCGGGCGGTGCGAGTCGACGGTGAACTGCGGCACCTTGTGCTCGCGCATCAGCTCTTCGAGGTCCGGCCAGACGCTGTACGTGCGCTCGGCGAGCACGCCCTCACGCTCGTTCAGCACCTCGTAAAGGATCATGACGCCCTGGTTGGGCAGACCGACCTCGTACGCGTCCGGGTACATGAGCGCCCAGCGGACGTCGCAGCTCTGCCAATCTTTGACGGTGGAGTTCAGCTCCCCGCCTACGTACTGGATCGGCTTCTGCACATGCGGGAGCAGGGCCTCGAGCTGTGGGAAGACCGACTCGACAGACATCCGGGAGACCTTCGTGAGCGGACAGGGGTGACCCTCAAGCCTAACCCGCCCGGCGGACACCGATTGACGCTCGCTCGGCCGCCCCGCGTCACCGCCGCGAGGCGGGGCGGCCGGGCCGGCGCCGCAGCGCCCCCCGGTGCTTCTCGCGGGAGGCCTCGGCCCACAGCGCGGGCAGTTCCGCCTCCCGCCGGGCCGCCAGGGCCTCCTCCCGCCCGTACATGACACCGAAGGCGAAGGCGCTCTCCCCGGCGGCCTGCGCCTGCTCGGCCAGCTCGCGCAGCGCCCGGCGCGCGACACAGCTGTCCTGGTGGTCGCCGAGCAGCTCCTGCAGCCCGGTCATGAGGTCCGCGAACGCCTTCGCGGGCCGGCCCAGCGCGGGGCGGGCGGCCTCGGCGGCGTAGCGGGCGCGCTTGGCCCCCTTGCGCGCCTCGTGCATGGCGAGGTCCCGGTCCTGCCCGGGAGGAGCGGCGAGAGCGGTGGTGACGAGGGCGGCGAGCCGCCGGTAGTCGCGCTCCACGGCCTCGACGAGCACATCCTCGGGCGGCCGGGTGGCGGCGGGGCGCAGCGGTGGTTCGGCCGAGAGCGCGTCGAGGGCGTTCAGGAGGGCGAGATAGCGGTCCCCGTCCAGGACGCCGAGGAGCCGGTCGCGGGTCCCGCCCCGGCGCTCCCGCGCCCAGGCGCCCAGCCGGGCGGCCACGGGACCGGCGCGCAGCTCGTCCGGGAGTCCGCGCAGCCGCTCTTCCAGCCGGGCGGTGAGCACTTCGCGGTCCCGGTCGATGCCGAGCTCCCCGGCGAGCCATTTCAGCTCGTCGGCGAGGGGGTCGGTGGCGGCCCGGTCCAGGACCTTGCGGAAGGAGCGGAAGGCGCTGCGCAGCCGGCGGGTGGCGACGCGCATGCGGTGGACGGAGTCGGGCGCCTCCAGGCGTACGGCGGGGTCGAGCGCGACGACGGCGGCGAGCTGGGCGCGGACGTAGGCGAGGACGGTGTCGCCGGCCGTGGCCCCGGCGGCCGCGCCCTCCCCTGCCCCGGCCTTCGCCCCCGCCCTCTCCCCCGCCCCTGCCGGGTCGGCTGTCTCGGCCAGGGCCCTGGCCAGCTTGGACGCGGCGGCCGCGCGGCGCACCCCGCCCCGGGTCAGGTGCGATTCGAGCGCGTCGAGGAGCGCCGGGTCGCCGCCCGGGGCGAGCTCCACCTCGACCTCCGTCCACCGCACCGGCTCGCCCGGCTCCGGGGTGAGGCGGCGCGCCGTGACCCGGTCGGCGGACAGCTCGGCGAGCAGGGCTCCGTCGGCGTCCACGAGGTGCCGGACGTCCCGCTCGGACAGCAGGCGGACGAGGGGCACGAGTGCCGCGTCGCGGACGCGGGAGCGTACGAGGGCCGCGAGTTCGGCGGGCAGGGTGTCGGACAGCGGGGCGCGGATCTCGTCCCGGGCGTCCGGCCCGGCCGGCAGCTTGAGGTGCCATCCCGCGTCGCCGCCGCCGGTGCGGCGGCGCAGGGTGACGCCGTGCGCCGCGAGCCGCTGGTCGGCGGTGTCGTAGTACGTGGCGTCCAGGGTGGCCGTGCCCTGGTCCACCACGTCCGCGACCCCGGCGGCCCCGGTCAGGTCCGGGAGCCGGCCGCCGTCGGGGACCTCGTACTTGCGCTCGATCTCACGCACGGTGTCCGCCATGACGCGAATGTACTGCCCTGCGGCGTTGGAGGGCAGACCAGCGGGGCCCGCCAGTAGGGCAGGCCCGTGCGGACCCCGTGCCTCAGGCCGATACGGGGCGCTGCACCCGGATCGACTGGAGCAGGCCCACCGCTATCCACACGGCGAACATCGACGACCCGCCGTACGAGACGAAGGGCAGCGGCAGACCGGCCACCGGCATGATGCCCAGCGTCATGCCGATGTTCTCGAACGCCTGGAAGGCGAACCAGGCGATGATCCCGGCGGCCACGACCGTCCCGTACAGCTCGGTGGTGTCCCGCGCGATGCGGCAGGCGCGCCACAGCACGACGCCGAGCAGCACGATGATCAGGCCCGCCCCGAGGAAGCCCAGCTCCTCCCCCGCGACCGTGAAGACGAAGTCGGTCTGCTGCTCGGGCACGAACTGGCCGGTGGTCTGGGTGCCGTGGAACAGCCCCTTGCCGGTGAGGCCGCCGGAACCGATGGCGATCCGCGCCTGGTTGGTGTTGTAACCGACGCCCGCCGGGTCGAGGGCCGGGTTGGCGAAGGCGGCGAAGCGGTCGATCTGGTACTGGTCCAGGACGCCGAGCTGCCAGACGAGGACGGCGCCGACGACGGCCGCGCCGATCAGTCCCACGATCCACCGGTTGGAGGCTCCGGAGGAGAGCAGCACGGCGAGCACGATGACGGCCATGACCATCACCGAGCCGAGGTCCGGCATCAGCAGCACGACCGCGATGGGCAGCGCGGCGAGCCCGAGGGCCTGGACGACGGTGCGGTGGTCGGGGTTGACGCGGTCCCCCGCGTCCACGCGCGCGGCCAGCAGCATCGCCATCCCCAGAATGATGGTGATCTTGGCGAACTCGGAGGGCTGGAGGGAGAAGCCGCCGCCGATCACGATCCAGGCGTGCGCGCCGTTGATGGTCGAGCCCAGCGGGGTGAGGACGGCCAGCACGAGCAGCACCGACAGCGCATACAGCACGGGCACGGCCCCGCGCAGGGTGCGGTGGCCGAGCCAGATCGTGCCGACGGCCAGCACCAGCCCGATGCCGGTGTTCATGGCGTGCCGGATCAGGAAGTAGTACGGGTCGCCCTGGTTGAGTTCGGTGCGGTTGCGGGTGGCGGAGTAGACGAGGACGGTGCCGATCGCGGACAGGGCGAGCGCGGCGAGCAGCAGTATCCAGTCCAGCCGGCGCACGATCGAGTCGCGCGCCATGAGCTTGCCCCAGGTGCCGCGCTCGGGGGTGAAGCGGCGCGCGGTGTACGTATGCGTCGAAGCGCTCACTGCTGTGTTTCCCGCCTTCCGACCACCTGGATCGGCTTGCCCAGCGGCTGGGCCTCGATGGAGCCGTCGGAGTCGATCTTGGGGAGCTTCGCCTGGGGCTTGGGCAGCAGCGCCTTCTTGTTGTCGATGTTGCCCTTGGCGTCCACCCCGTAGAGGGCGTTGTAGATGTTGCGCACGGCGGGCCCGGAGGCGCCGGAGCCGGTGCCGCCCTGGGAGATCGTCATGACGATCGCGTAGTCCTTGGTGTACGTCGCGAACCACGAGGTCGTCTGCTTGCCGTAGACCTCGGCCGTACCCGTCTTGGCGTGCATCGGGATCTTGTCCTGCGGCCAGCCGCCGAATCGCCAGGCGGCGGTGCCGCGGGTCGCGACTCCCGCGAGGGCCTTGTCTATCTTGCTGCGCGTCTGCTGGGTCATCGGCAGCTTGCCGTGCGACTTCGGCTTGATCTCCTGGACCTTCTTGCCGTCGGCGCTGATGATCGCCTTGCCGATGGTCGGGTCGTACAGCGTGCCGCCGTTGCTGAGCGCGGCGTAGATGGTGGCCATCTGGATCGGGGTGACGAGCGTGTCGCCCTGGCCGATGGAGTAGTTCACGGAGTCACCGGCGCGCATCTTCATCCCCTCGAGGCAGTTCTCGTAGGCGATGCGCCGGCCGTAGTCCCCGTCCTTCTTGCCGTACTTGCACCAGGCGTTCTTGTTGGCCTTCCAGTAGTCCTTCTTCCACTGGCGGTCCGGGATCCGGCCGGTGACCTCGTTGGGGAGGTCGACGCCGGTCTCCTTGCCGAGGCCGAACTGGTGGGCGGTCTTGTAGAACCAGTCGGCGGGGTGCTTCTTGGGCTTGTTGCCGCCGTCCTTCTGCCACTGCTTGTACGCGAGGTCGTAGAACACGGTGTCGCAGGAGACCTCGAGCGCCCGGCCGAGGCTGATCGGGCCGTAGCCCTTGGACTCGAAGTTCTTGAAGACCTGTGAGCCGATGTTGAACGAGCTGCTGCAGTTGTAGCTGCCGTCGAAGGGGTATCCGGCGTTGACCGCCGCGGTGCTCGAGACCACCTTGAAGATCGAGCCGGGGGCCGCCTGGCCCTGGATCGCCCGGTTCAGCAGCGGGTAGTTGGACTTCTTGCCGGTGAGCTTCTTGTAGTCCTTGCCGGAGATGCCGCCGACCCAGGCGTTCGGGTCGTAGGTCGGGTTGGAGGCCATCGCGACCACCCGGCCCGTCTTCGCCTCCATGACCACGACCGCGCCCGCGTCCGCCTCGTACCTGCGGCCCGTGTTCCGGTCCATCTCCTTGCGGGCGTCCTTCATCGCCTGGTCCAGCTCCTTCTCGGCGACGGCCTGCACCCGGGCGTCGATGCTGGTGACCACGTTGGCGCCGGGCTGGGCCCGCTGGCTCTCGGCCTGGCCGATGACCCGGCCGAGGTTGTCGACCTCATAGCGGGTCACCCCGGCCTTGCCGCGCAGCTCGTCGTCGTACTGGCGCTCCAGGCCGTTGCGGCCGACCTGGTCGGAGCGCAGCAGCGGGGACCGGCTGTCCTCGGCCTTCTTGATCTCCTCGTCGGTGACCGGGGAGAGGTAGCCGAGCACCTGCGCGGCGTTGGCGTCGCCCGGGGAGGCGTAGCGGCGCACGGCGGTCGGCTCCGCGCTTATCCCGGGGAAGTCCTCCTCGCGCTCGCGGATCTGCAGGGCCTGCTTGGGGCTGGCCTCGTCGGTGATGGGGATGGGCTGGTACGGGGAGCCGTTCCAGCAGGGCTGGGGCGTCTTGGCGTCGCACAGCCGCACCTTGTCCAGGACGTCCTTGGGCTTCATGTTCAGGACGCCCGCGAGGCGGGTGAGGACGGCCTTCCCGTTGTCCTTCATCTTCATCAGCTCGGTGCGGCTGGCGGAGACGACCAGACGGGTCTCGTTGTCGGCGAGCGGCACGCCGCGGGCGTCCAGTATCGAGCCGCGCACGGCGGGGTGGACGACCTGCTGGACGTGGTTGTTGGCGGCTTCGGCGGTGTATTCGTCGCCGTTGCGGATCTGGAGGTACCACAGGCGGCCGCCGAGGGTGAGCAGCAGCGAGAAGACGATGATCTGGATGGCGACGAGCCGGGTGGTGACGCGCGGGGTCCGCCCGGTCTCAGGAATGTTACTCATGGCGCGTAGCGCCTCCCTTGAGGGTGGCGGTGGGCGACGGGTGGGCATTGCTCACAGGCGCTTGACCCCCTTGAGACGTCCCGTGCTCCGGCCCGCGGCCTTCGCCAGGAGGCCGCCGCGCTGGGTGCCGACGCGGGAGCCGCCGGAGCTGTCGGCCATCGGGTCGTTCTCGCTCTTTCTGGCCATCCCCATGATCAGCGGCACGGTGAAGGGGGCCAGCAGCAGGTCGTACAGCGCCGCGGTGAACAGCAGCTTGCCGAGGCCCACATGGCGGGCGGCGTCGTCGCCGACGAGCTGGCCGACGCCCGCGTACAGCAGGGTGCTGCCGATGGCGGCCGCGACGACCACGAGCATCGGCCCCGTGGCGGACCTGAGCTGGCCGGTCTCGGGCCGGGCGAGGCCCGCGAGATAGCCGATGACGCACAGCACCAGCGCGTAGCGCCCGGCGGCGTGGTCGGCGGGCGGGGCGAGGTCGGCGAGCAGGCCGGCGCCGAAGCCGATGAGCGCGCCACCGGTGTGGCCGTACACCAGCGCGAGGCCGAGGACGACGAGCAGCAGCAGGTCGGGGACGGCGCCGGGCAGTTGCAGCCGGGCGAGCACGCAGACCTGCACGACCAGGGCGATGACCACGAGGAGGGTCGACAGGAGGACCCGGTTCAGTCGCAGCATCGGTCAGCTCCTGTTGGCGGCGGCGCTCGAGGACGAGGACGGTTTGACCGTGACGGTCACCGTGGGCGTCGGCTTGGGCTTGGCGGGCTTGGGCGGCAGCACGGTGTCGCGCGGGTTCTCGCGGGGTGGCTCGACGACGACGCCGACGATGTCGAGCTTGGTGAAGCCGACGAACGGGCGCACCAGCAGGGTGCGGGTCAGATCGCCGCCGGAGGGGTCGACGCGGACCACCTTGCCGACCGGGACGCCGGGCACGAACGGCTTGTTGGCCTGGGAGCCGAAGGTCACCAGCCGGTCGCCCTTCTTGATCTTGGCCTTGCCGTTGAGGAGCTGGACGCGCACCGAGCGGTCGCCCTGGCCGGTGGCGAAGCCGAGTTCACCGGACTTCTCCATGCGGGTGCCGACGGTGAAGTCGGGGTCGATGGCCAGCAGGACGGTGGCCGTGGACGGGCCGACGGTGGTGACCCGGCCGACCAGGCCGTCGCCGTTGATGACGGTCATGTCGCGGCGGATGCCGTCGTCGCGGCCCACGTCGATGGTGACGGTCCAGGAGAAGCCCTGGGCCGCTCCGATGGCGATGACCTGGGCGCCCTTGATGCCGTACTGGCCGGCGCCGGCGGTCTTGCGCAGCTTGTCGAGCTCGACGACGCGGGCGCGGTTGCGGGCGTCGCTGCCCAGCCGCTGCTTGAGTTCCGCGTTCTCCCGCTCCAGGGCGCTGATCCGGTCGTGCCGCTCGTCGGAGTCCCGTACGGCCGCCACGGCGTTGCCGATCGGGTCGACCGCGGACGCGACCCCGTCCTCGACGGGGCCGAAGACGGACGCGGCGGCCTGGCGGGCGCCGTCGAGGGGCGAATCCTCGCCGCCGCGAATGTCCACCGTGATCAGCGCGAACGCGATGGCGACCAGCAGCACCAGGAGCAGCCGGCTCTCTCGTGTGTCCCTCACGTGCGGCGACGTGCCTTCCTCGTCGGAGTCGGACCGGTTACGGCTTCGTCAGGTGTTTTCCTGCGCGTTGCCGGTCATGGGAGCCATATGCCTGTATATCAGTGAACCGCCGCTCCGCCGTACGGGAGGACGGCGGGAAGTCGGCCACCCGTACGGCGGATTCAGCGGGTCGTCATCTGCGGGGCTGGGCGTCCAGGACCTGCTGGAGCGCCTCGAACTCCTCGACGCACTTGCCGGAGCCGAGCGCCACCGAGTCCAGGGGGTCCTCGGCGATGTGGATCGGCATGCCGGTCTCGCGGCGCAGCCGCTCGTCGAGGCCGCGCAGCAGGGCGCCGCCGCCGGTGAGCACGATGCCGCGGTCCATGACGTCGCCGGACAGCTCGGGCGGGCACTTGTCGAGGGTGGTCTTGACCGCGTCGACGATCGCGTTGACCGGCTCCTCCATGGCCTTGCGGACCTCGGCGGCGGAGATCACGACGGTCTTCGGGAGTCCGCTGACCAGGTCGCGGCCGCGGATCTCGGTGTGCTCCTCCTCGCCGGTCTCGAAGGCGGAGCCGATCGTGATCTTGATGTTCTCGGCGGTGCGCTCGCCGAGCAGAAGGCTGTACTCCTTCTTGATGTGCTGGATGATCGCGTTGTCCAGCTCGTCGCCCGCCACCCGGATGGACTGGGCGGTGACGATCCCGCCGAGCGAGATGACGGCGACCTCGGTGGTGCCGCCGCCGATGTCCACCACCATGTTGCCGGTGGCCTCGTGGACGGGCAGGCCGGAGCCGATGGCGGCGGCCATGGGCTCCTCGATGATGTGCACCTGGCGGGCGCCCGCCTGGGTGGAGGCCTCGATGACCGCGCGGCGCTCGACGCCGGTGATGCCGGAGGGCACACAGATGACGACCCGGGGACGGGCGAGGTAGCGGCGCTTGTGGATCTTCAGGATGAAGTAGCGCAGCATCCGCTCGGTGATCTCGAAGTCGGCGATCACACCGTCCTTGAGGGGGCGCACGGCGACGATGTTGCCAGGGGTGCGGCCGATCATCTTCTTCGCTTCCGCACCCACCGCGAGGATTCCGCCGGTGTTGGTGTTGATGGCGACGACGGACGGCTCGTTGAGGACGATCCCGCGGCCCCTGACGTACACCAGCGTGTTGGCGGTCCCGAGGTCGACAGCCATGTCACGGCCGATGAACGACATGTTGTTCCCCATGAGGATGCGTCAGGCCTTCCCACTTGAGCGTTTGCTTGCTGAGGTCGGCAGGATGTGGTGCGCTGCGAGGCGCGGAAGCTCTCATCGTAGTCACGCCCGCTCGAACACGCTGCGGGGGTCCTCCGCCATTGTCAGCAGAACACGGGCCCGCCCCCTGCTAATGGTGACGTCGTGTCGCGGGGATGCGTTCCCCCGTTCGGCCCGCATATGCCGAAGGGCGGCCGAACAATGACGGCCGCCCCTGGTCAGACGGGGTGACGAGGTGATGAACGGTCACCGTTGCCCCATCCGTGTCCCGGCCGGTCCCCCGGGACCGGCCGGGTGCGGACGGTTCAGGCGAGTCCGGGGAAGAAAATCTTGATTTCCCGCTGGGCGGACTCCTCCGAATCGGAGGCGTGGATCAGGTTTTCCCGCACGATGGTGCCGAAGTCGCCGCGGATGGAGCCCGGCGCCGCGGCGATCGGGTCGGTCGGCCCGGCCAGCGCCCGCACGCCCTCGATGACGCGCTCGCCCTCGACGACCAGGGCGACGACCGGGCCGGAGGCCATGAACTCCACCAGCGGCTCGTAGAACGGCTTGCCCACATGCTCGGCGTAGTGCTGCTCCAGGACGTCCCGGCCGAGCTCGCGCAGCTCCAGCGCGCTGATCGTCCAGCCCGCCTTCTTCTCGATGCGGCTCAGGATCTCGCCGACCAGTCCGCGTCGTACGGCGTCGGGCTTGAGAAGGACGAGCGTGCGCTGGGTCACTGCGAGAACTCCTTAGGAACGTGGCATGCGGGTGATGCTGTGCCGCGAAGGCTACATGGGTGAACGACGGCCACGTTACGCAGTGTCAGCACCGGCGGCGGCGAAGCGCGCCTTGGCCTCGTCGACCTTGCGGCCGAAGTGCACCGAGGCCCACCACAGCCCCGCGAACGCCGCGCCCAGGACGTACATGGTGGTGACGATCAGGCCGCTCAGCACCAGGCCGATCTGCAGGGCCCAGCCGATCCGCACCGCGCCGGGGCGGCCGAGCATCCCGCACAGCAGGACGCACAGCGCCATGGCGATGCCGCAGACCGTCCACACCGTGGCCGCGGACAGGCCGGAGGTCTTCATGGCCACCAGGCCCGCGAACCCGATCACGAAGAATTCACCGATCAGGGTGGACGCGCACAGCGTTCGCATATCAGCCCCTTCCCAGGAGCAGCCGGGCCTCGCCGACCGTAATCACGGATCCGGTCACCAGCACTCCCGCGCCGGCGTACTCGCCCTCTTCCTCCGCGAGCGTGATGGCCGCCTCCAGCGCGTCGTCCAGCCGCGGCTCGACCTGCACCCGGTCCGCGCCGAAGACCTCGACGGCGACGGCGGCCAGCTCGTCCGCGTCCATCGCGCGCTGGCTGGAGTTGCGGGTGATCACCACCTCGGCGAAGATCGGCTCGAAGGCCTCCAGAACGCCCCGCACGTCCTTGTCGCCACTCGCGCCCACCACGCCGATCAGCCGGCTGAAGGCGAACGCCTCGGTGACCGCCTCGGCCGCCGCCCGCGCGCCGGCCGGGTTGTGCGCGGCGTCCAGGACCACGGTCGGGCTGCGGCGCACGACCTCCAGACGGCCCGGGGAGGTGACGGAGGCGAAGGCGGTGCGGACGGTGTCGAGGTCGAGCGTGCGGGCGTGCTCCGAGCCGACGCCGAAGAACGCCTCCACGGCGGCCAGCGCCACCGCCGCGTTGTGCGCCTGGTGGGCCCCGTAGAGCGGGAGGAAGACCTCCGGGTACTCCCCGCCCAGCCCGCGCAGGGTCAGCAGCTGCCCGCCGACCGCCACCTCGCGGGAGAGCACGCCGAACTCCATGCCCTCGCGGGCGACCGTGGCGTCCACCTCGACCGCGCGCTTGAGGATCACGGACGCGGCCTCCACGGGCTGCTGCGCCAGCACGACCGTGGCGTCCTGCTTGACTATCCCGGCCTTCTCCGTGGCGATCTGCTCGGGCGTGGTGCCCAGCCGGTCGGTGTGGTCCAGCGAGATCGGCATGATCACCGCGACCCCGGCGTCGATCACATTGGTGGCGTCCCATGTGCCGCCCATGCCGACCTCGACGACCGCGATGTCGACCGGCGCGTCCGCGAAGGCCGCGTACGCCATGCCGGTGAGCACCTCGAAGAACGAGAGCCGGTGCTCCTGCGCGGCGTCGACCATGTCGAGGTACGGCCGGATGTCGCGGTAGGTCTCGATGAACCGCTCGGCGGAGATCGGCGCCCCGTCCAGGCTGATCCGCTCGGTGATCGACTGCACATGCGGGCTGGTGTAGCGGCCGGTGCGCAGCTCGAAGGCGCCCAGCAGCGCCTCGATCATGCGGGCGGTGCTGGTCTTGCCGTTCGTCCCGGTGATGTGGATCGAGGGGTACGCGCGCTGCGGGGAGCCGAGGATGTCCATCAGCGCCTCGACGCGCACCAGCGAGGGGTCCAGCTTGGTCTCGGGCCAGCGCCCCGCCAACTCCGCCTCCACCTCCCGCAGCGCCCGGTCCAGCTCCGGGTCGGCCGGGCGGGAGGGCACGCCGTCCCCCTGCGGCGGCCCGGACTGGGTGCGCAGCGTCCGGCTCCCGGCCTCGATCAAGGCGAGATCGGGGTCGCGGTCGGTCTCGGCTCCGACGATCTCGTCGAACTCGTCGGGTTCCTTCTGGGGGCTCTCGCTCACAACGTCAGTCTACGAGGCAGGTCCGACGATTCCCCGCGACCCCGGCGGCCCCGTCCGAGCACGGTGGTGACCCCGCGCACAGCGAAGCGCCCCCGCCGCCTTCCGCTGGGGCGGCGGGGGCGCTTCGGCGCCGGGTGGGCGGTCAGCCCTGGGGCAGGGCCGCCAACTGGGCGGTGATACGGGCGATGTCGGCCTCGGCGGTCGACTGCCGCATCCGAATCTTCTCCACGACGTGGTCGGGCGCCTTGGCCAGGAAGGCCTCGTTGCCCAGCTTGGCCGTGGTCTGCGCCTTGTCCTTCTCGGCGGCCGCGAGGTCCTTGGCCAGCCGCTTGCGCTCGGCCTCCACGTCGATCGCGCCGGACAGGTCGAGGGCCACGGTCGCGCCCGCGACCGGCAGCGAGGCGGTGGCGGTGAAGCCCTCACCGGCCGGCTGGAGCCGCAGCAGCGACCGCATGGCGTCCTCGTGGGCCATCAGCGGGGTGCCGGACAGCTCGAGGCGCGCCGGGACCTTCTGGCCGGGCTGGAGGCCCTGGTCGGCCCGGAACCTGCGGACCTCGGTGACCACCTGCTGGAGGGTGGTGATCTCCTGCTCGGCCGCCGCGTCGCGGAAGCCGCTGTCGGCCGGCCAGTCGGCGATGACGACGGACTCGCGGCCGGTGAGCGCGGTCCACAGCTTCTCGGTGACGAACGGCACGACCGGGTGCAGCAGCCGCAGCATCACGTCCAGGACCTCGCCGAGCACCCGCCGGGAGGCGTCCGCCGCCGCCCCGCCCTGGGCGAAGGTGGTCTTGGACAGCTCGACGTACCAGTCGAAGACCTCGTCCCACGCGAAGTGGTAGAGGGTGTCCGACAACTTCGCGAACTGGTAGTCCTCGTAGTACGCGTCGACCTCGGCGACCACCGTGTTCAGCCGGGACAGGATCCAGCGGTCGGTCGCGGAGAGCCGCTCGGCGGGGGGCAGTTCGCCCTCGATCGTGGCGCCGTTCATCAGCGCGAAGCGCGTGGCGTTCCAGATCTTGTTGGCGAAGTTGCGGGAGGCCTGGACCCAGTCCTCGCCGATCGGCACGTCCACGCCGGGGTTGGCGCCCCGGGCGAGGGTGAACCGGACCGCGTCCGAACCGTAGCGGTCCATCCAGTCCAGCGGGTTGACCGCGTTCCCGAAGGACTTGGACATCTTCTTGCCGAACTGGTCGCGCACCATGCCGTGCAGGGCGATGGTGTGGAACGGCGGGGTGCCGTCCATCGCGTACAGGCCGAACATCATCATCCGGGCGACCCAGAAGAAGAGGATGTCGTAGCCGGTGACCAGGACCGAGTTCGGATAGAACTTCCGCAGGCTCGCGGTGTCCTCCGGCCAGCCGAGCGTGGAGAACGGCCACAGGCCGGAGGAGAACCAGGTGTCCAGGACGTCGCTGTCCTGGCGCCAGCCCTCGCCGGTGGGCGGCTGCTCGTCCGGCCCGACGCACACGACCTCGCCGTTCGGCCCGTACCAGACCGGGATGCGGTGGCCCCACCACAGCTGGCGCGAGATGCACCAGTCGTGGAGGTTGTCGACCCAGTCGAAGTAGCGCTTGGCCATGTCCTCCGGGTGGATCCTCACCCGGCCGTCGCGGACCGCATCGCCCGCGGCCTTGGCCAGCGGGCCGACCTTGACCCACCACTGCATGGACAGCCGCGGCTCGATGGTCGTCTTGCAGCGCGAGCAGTGGCCGACCGAGTGGACGTACGGCCGCTTCTCGGCGACGATCCGGCCGTCGGCGCGCAGCGCGCCGACGATGGCGCTGCGCGCCTCCAGCCGGTCCAGGCCCTGGAAGGGGCCGTGGGCGGTGATCACCGCGTGCTCGTCCATGACGGTGAGGTTCGGCAGCCCGTGCCGCTGGCCGATCTCGAAGTCGTTGGGGTCGTGGGCCGGGGTGACCTTGACCGCGCCGGTGCCGAACTCCGGGTCGACGTGCTCGTCGGCGACGATCGGGATGCGGCGGCCGGTGAGCGGCAGCTCGATCTCGGTGCCGACCAGGTGGCGGTAGCGCTCGTCGTCGGGGTGGACGGCGACCGCGGTGTCGCCGAGCATCGTCTCGGCGCGGGTGGTGGCGACGACGATCGAGTCGTCCCCCTCGCCGTACCGGATCGAGACCAGCTCGCCGTCGTCGTCCTGGTACTCCACCTCGATGTCGGAGATGGCCGTCAGACAGCGCGGACACCAGTTGATGATCCGCTCGGCGCGGTAGATCAGCTCGTCGTCGTAGAGCTTCTTGAAGATCGTCTGGACGGCCTTGGACAGCCCCTCGTCCATGGTGAAGCGCTCGCGGTTCCAGGCGACGCCGTCGCCCAGGCGCCGCATCTGGCCGGAGATCTGCCCGCCCGAGGTGGCCTTCCACTGCCAGACCCGCTCGACGAACGCCTCGCGGCCCAGGTCGTGGCGGGAGACACCCTCCTTGGCGAGCTCGCGCTCGACCACGTTCTGGGTGGCGATGCCGGCGTGGTCCATGCCGGGCTGCCACAGCGTCTCGTAGCCCTGCATGCGCTTGCGCCGGGTGAGCGCATCGATGATGGTGTGCTCGAAGGCATGGCCGAGGTGGAGCGAGCCGGTGACGTTGGGCGGGGGGATGACGATGGTGTAGGGCTCTTTGCCGCTGTTCTCGTCCGCCTCGAAGTAACCGCGCTCTACCCAGCGCTCGTACAGCTGCCCCTCTACATCGGCCGGCGCGTACTGGGTCGGCAGTTCGGGGTGGCTGTTGGGCCCTCTGTCGGGGCGCTGCTGAGAGTTCTCGGTCACGACCGCAGTCTAAAGGGCCGCGGCACTCCGTTACGAACCCGTTGTGGCCCCGCCGCGAAGGGAGGGCGACGCGTCAGGAAGGATGTTGCGCACCTGTCATGCGCATCAAGGAGAGGGCACGATGAGCTACCACCAGCCGCCGCCGCAGCCCGGGCCCTACGGGGCGCAGCCGGGTCCGTACGGCGCCGGCCAGCAGCCGCCCGTGCCCAACAATCCCTATGCCCAGCAGCCCGGCTACGGCTATCCGCAGCAGTACAGGCAACCACAGGGCGGGCAGCCGCCGCAGGGCGGTCAGCAACCGGGCGGGCAGCCGCAGGGCGGCTACGGCGCTCCCGGCGGTGCGTACGGGGGCTACGGTCAGCCGAGCCAGTACGGCGGGCCGAATCCGTACGCCCAGCCGCCGCAGCAGCAGGCGCCGCCCCCGCAGCAGACGCCGGGGTCCGGCTACGGCTATCCGCAGCCGCAGCCGCCCGCGCAGGGCGGCCGCCGCCGGGGCCGGGCCGCGGGCATCGCGGTGGGGGTGATCGTGGCCCTGGGGGCCGCGGCCGGCGGGGCCTGGCTCCTGCTCGGCGGGGGCGCGGACGGCCCGTACAAACTGACCACCCCGAAGACGGTCGCCGGCGACTACCAGCGCCAGGGGGCCGGCACGGACGAGAACGACCTGTCCGAGGCCGGCAAGAAGGATCTGCAGCAGGTGCCGGTCGTGAACGATCCGCACCTGGTGGCGGCCGACTACCAGTCCTCGGGGAAGAACATGATGAAGTTCACCGGGGTCTGGGGCGAGGTGACCGATCCCAAGCGGGGCGCGGACCTGTCCTTGGCGGTCATCGTCAAGGCGCTGCAGGACAACGGCACGGCGCAGGCCCAGGGCGGCGCCCAGGAGTTCTCGCCGAAGGGCTTCGACGGGGACGTCCTGAAGTGCCAGATGTTGAAGTTCACCGCGGATCAGGGATCCGTGGAGGCGCCCGCGTGCGTCTGGGGCGACAAGGACACCTTGGGCGTCACCGTGATGGTGGACCCGGCGGCCGCGGTCCTGGGCAGCGGCGGCATGTCACTGCGCGAGGCCGCGGAACTCACCGTCAAGGTGCGCGACGACGCGCGCGTCGAGATCGACAACTAGATCGACAGCCGGGACAACCGGCAACACAACGAAGGACAGACATGAGCTACAACCAGCCGGGCCCGTACGGCCAGCAGCCCCAGCAGCCGGGTCCCTACGGACAGGGCGGCGCGGCCGGGCAGCCCGGCTACGGCTACCCCCAGCAGGGCGGCTACCCCCAGCAGGGGGGCTACGGCCAGCCGGGGCCGTACGGCCAGCCGCAGCAGCCGCCGCAGCCCCAGCCCGGCTACGGCTACCCGCAGCAGCCGCAGGCCGGCCCCTACGGCCAGCCCCAGCAGCCGTACGGGCAGCCGGGCATGCCCGGGCCGTACCAGCCGGCGCCCCCGCCGAGCGGCGGCAACAAGAAGGGCCTGGCGATAGCCATCGGCGCGGTGGTCGTGGTGGCCGCGGTGGTCGGCGGCATCCTGCTGTTCAACAACAAGGACGACGACAAGGGCGGCAGCGGCGGCAACGGGGGCGGCGGCAAGAAGGTCGTCGCCGACGACGGCAAGCGCTACAAGCTGATCACGCCCGAGACGGTGGCCGGTGAGTACACCAAGGACGCCTCCAAGGGCGGCAGCACGCTGAACGAGAGCGACAAGGCCGACTTCGAGAAGCTGGGCGTGCAGAACGCGGAGGACGCCGGCGCCAGCTACAAGGCCGGCGAGGGCATGAGCCAGAAGGTCATGCAGTTCAACGGGTTGTGGGGCAAGATCGACAACCCCCAGGCCGTGGTGGACGGCGCGTTCGCCAAGATCTCGCAGGAGGCCGAGAAGGACTCCAGCGTCAACGGCGGCGGCGAGGCCAAGCTCGAGGGCAGCCCGCAGTCGGTCACCCCGGCCGGTCTGGACGACGCGGTGATGAAGTGCCAGAACGTGAAGTTCACCGGCACCACCCAGGCCACCAAGAGCTTCACCATCCCGCTGTGCATGTGGGCCGACCACAGCACCGTCGGCTATGTGGTGGTCTCCGACGTCTCGTCCGCGCTCTCCGGCGGGGGCATGTCGATCGACACCGCGGCCGAGACCACCGCCAAGGTCCGCAAGGACGTCCGCGTGGAGATCAAGTAGCCGCCCGCCCAGCGAAGTCCACAGGCCGCAGCCCGGAGGGGAATCCCCACACATGAGCTACAACCAGCCGCCGCCGCAGCCCGGCCCCTACGGCGGAGGCCAGTCCGGCCCCAACCCGTACGCGGGCGGTCAGCCCAACCCGTACGGCGGGGCCCAGCAACCGTCCGCGGAGCCCAATCCGTACGCGCAGGCGCAGCCGGGGTACGGCTACCCCCAACAGCCGCCGCAGCAGCCGGGCTACGGTTATCCCCAGCAGCCGGCCGCGCCGTACGGCCAGCCCCAGCCGCCCTTCCCCGGGCCCGGGGCGCCCGGCGGGGGCCGTAACAAGACGAAGATCATCGCGATCTCGGCGGCGGCTCTGGTGGTGGTCGGGGCGGTCGTCACCGGCGCCGTGGTGCTCAGCAAGGGCGACGGCAAGCCCGAGGCGATGAAGCTGGTCACCCCCAAGACGCTCGACGACGGCACGTACACGCTGGACAAGGGCACCAAGGACCTGGAGAACGAGGGCACCAGCGTGCAGGACCGGATGCCCGAGGGCGCCACCTCGGTGCTGGCCCAGTACACGCGCGCCGACGACGCGAACTCGGGGCTGGCCTTCTCCGGTGTGTACGGGGAGTTCAGCGACCCCGACAAGGTCCGGGACGAGATGTTCAAGGGCTTCTCGGGCGGGGACGCCTCCCCGACGGTGGAGAAGAAGCGCAAGGAGTTCCGGCCCGAGGGCGCGGACGGGCCGAGCATAGAGTGCGAAGTCGTCAAGATGTACGACCGGATCTCCGCCCCGGCGTGTGCCTGGGCGGAGAAGACGGACGCGGCGATGGTCCTGGACGTCAACGCGGACAGCACGAGCGCGGACGACGCCGACATGGAGGCGTTCGCCAAGGTGACCGCGGGCATCTACAAGGCCACCCGCAAACCGGCCTGAGAGACGCGCCGAGACGCGAGGAGGGCCCTGGGGTTCCCAGGGCCCTCCTCGCGTCTTGTGGCGCCTTCTGGCGGCTCTTACGCGCTCTTCTCGTGGCGCTCGCCCGGCTCGCCGCCGCGGGTGCGGGGCACCAGCGTCGGGTTGACGTTGGAGTGGACCACGTCCTCGGTGATGACGACGCGGGCGACGTCCTTGCGCGACGGCACCTCGTACATCGCCGACATCAGGACCTCTTCGATGATGGCGCGCAGACCGCGCGCGCCGGTGCCGCGCAGGATCGCCTGGTCGGCGATGGCCTCCAGGGCCGGGCGGTCGAAGTGCAGCTCGACGCCGTCGAGTTCGAAGAGCCGCTGGTACTGCTTGACCAGCGCGTTCCTCGGCTCGACGAGGATCTGCAGCAGCGCCTCGCGGTCGAGGTTGTGGACGGAGGTGATGACCGGGAGGCGGCCGATGAACTCCGGGATCATCCCGAACTTCACCAGGTCCTCCGGCATGACCTCCTGGAACTGGTCGCTCGCCTCGATCTCGCGCTTGGAGCGGATCGTGGCGCCGAAGCCGATGCCCTTGGCGCCGGCCCGCGCCTCGATGATCTTCTCCAGACCGGCGAAGGCGCCGCCCACGATGAACAGCACGTTCGTCGTGTCGATCTGGATGAACTCCTGGTGCGGGTGCTTGCGGCCGCCCTGCGGCGGCACCGAGGCGGTGGTGCCCTCGAGGATCTTCAGCAGCGCCTGCTGGACGCCCTCGCCGGAGACGTCACGGGTGATCGAGGGGTTCTCGCTCTTGCGGGCCACCTTGTCGATCTCGTCGATGTAGATGATGCCCGTCTCGGCCTTCTTGACGTCGTAGTCGGAGGCCTGGATCAGCTTCAGGAGGATGTTCTCCACGTCCTCGCCGACATAGCCCGCCTCGGTGAGCGCGGTCGCGTCGGCGATGGCGAACGGGACGTTGAGCATCCGGGCGAGGGTCTGCGCCAGCAGGGTCTTGCCGGAGCCGGTCGGGCCGAGCAGCAGGATGTTGGACTTCGCCAACTCGATGCCGTCGTCGCGGTTGTGGGCGCTGTTCTCGCCGGCCTGGACCCGCTTGTAGTGGTTGTAGACGGCGACGGAAAGCGCCTTTTTCGCGGCCTCCTGGCCGACGACGTAGCCCTCGAGGAACTCGTAGATCTCGCGCGGCTTGGGGAGTTCCTCCCAGCGCACCTCGGAGGTCTCGGCGAGCTCCTCCTCGATGATCTCGTTGCAGAGGTCGATGCACTCATCGCAGATGTACACACCCGGGCCCGCGATGAGCTTCTTCACCTGCTTCTGGCTCTTCCCGCAGAACGAGCACTTGAGCAGGTCGCCGCCGTCACCGATGCGTGCCACGAGGTGATTCCCCTTCGCCTTGGATCCGCTTTGTTCCCACGAATCCGGGTGCTTGCGCTGCGCTTTCTGCTGCTGTTACCGGGGGCGGACCCCAGCCCCCTATGAACGGTACCTTGCCCGGGGCCCGGTTCGGGCCCCCCTTGGCCCTACTCGGTGCGAGGGGGGCGCCGATACCGGAGTGTCAGCCCAGGCCGACCGAGGTCTTGCGGGTCGAGACGATCTGGTCGATCAGGCCGTAGGACAGCGATTCCTCGGCCGTGAGGATCTTGTCCCGCTCGATGTCGTCGCGGATCTTCTCGATCGGCGTCGTGGAGTGCTTGGCCAGCATCTCCTCGAGCTGCGAGCGCATCCGCAGGATCTCGTTGGCCGCGATCTCCAGGTCGGAGACCTGGCCGCGCCCGGTCTCGCTGTACGGCTGGTGGATCAGCACGCGGGCGTTCGGCAGCGCCATCCGCTTGCCGGGCGTGCCGGCGGACAGCAGCACGGCGGCGGCGGAGGCCGCCTGGCCCATGCAGACCGTCTGGATGTCGGGCTTGACGAACTGCATCGTGTCGTAGATGGCGGTCAGCGCGGTGAACGAGCCGCCGGGCGAGTTGATGTAGATCGAGATGTCGCGGTCCGGGTCCATCGACTCCAGGCACAGCAGCTGCGCCATGACGTCGTTGGCCGAGGCGTCGTCGATCTGCACGCCGAGGAAGATCACGCGCTCCTCGAAGAGCTTGGCGTACGGGTCGTACTCCCGGATGCCCTGGGAGGTCCGCTCGACGAAGCGCGGGACCACGTAGCGGGCCTCGGCCTGCGGGCCGGCGTAGCGGGCGTGCAGGCCGCTACCGGGCTGGTTCTGGGTGTTCACATGCACCGTCCTGGTGATGAGCAGTGGTCTGGGTCGGCTGGGGGCGGGGGGATCAGGCCCCGGTGCCGCCGCCGCCCGGGATGTGTGCGGCGGAGGCGATGACCTCGTCGACCAGGCCGTACTCCTTGGCCTCCTCGGCGGAGAACCAGCGGTCGCGGTCGGAGTCGCGGGTGATCTGCTCAACGGTCTGGCCGGTGTGGAGAGCGGTGAGCTCGGCCATCTTCTTCTTGGTGCGCAGCAGCTGCTCGGCGTGGATCTTGATGTCCGACGCGGAGCCCGCGAGGCCGGCGGACGGCTGGTGGATCAGGATCTCCGCGTTCGGCAGCGCGAAGCGCTTGCCGGGGGTGCCCGCGCTCAGCAGGAACTGGCCCATCGAGGCGGCCAGGCCCATGGCGATGGTGATCACGTCGTTCTTGATGTACTGCATGGTGTCGTAGATCGCCATGCCGGCCGTGATCGAGCCGCCCGGGGAGTTGATGTAGAGGTTGATGTCCTTGTCCGGCTCCGCGGCGAGCAGAAGCAGCTGCGCGGTGATCTTGTTGGCGATTTCGTCGTCGACCGGCTGGCCGAGGAAGATGATCCGCTCACCGAGCAGCCGGTTGTAGACCTGGTCGCCGAGGCCTCCGAAGGTCGGCTCGCCGGCGGCGGAAGGCATCGTATTCGTCACGTATCCACCTGCTCGTCTCTGACGGCGACTGGCCGTCTCAGCGTCTTCTTCTGGGACGCGGGGGCGTAACCGCCGGTATGCTCCGGCGGGCTCGTGGGACTCCCCTGCCCTCGTATCTACGGACCCTAACGCGCTGGTCGGCGGCGGCCATCCCGCATCAGGAACTGTTCGCTCTGAGCGCAGGTTCCGGGCCCGGGGCGGGCCGGGCGGGGGGCGGGGCGCCGGGGATTCGCTCCGGGGGCCGCGCGGGGCGCCGCACGGGGCCGCGTACGGCCCGTGGAATCGCGAACGGGCCCGGAACGCGCTCATCACGTCCGGGCCCGTTCTACGGGCTGTGGGGGGCCGCCGGGCGTCAGCCCTCGGTCTTGTCCCCGCCCTTGTCGCCCTCGTCGGCCTTGGCCTCGGTCTCGGCGGCCGGCTCCTCGGCGGCCGGCTCATCCGCGGCGGCCTCGACCGTCTCGCCGGTCTCGTCCTCGTCGTCCAGGTCGACGGTCTCGCCCTTGTCGTCGACCACCTTGGCGGCCTCGACCACGACGGCGAGGGCCTTGCCGCGGGCGACCTCGCCCACGAGCATCGGCACCTGGCCGCCCTCGACGACGGCCTGCGCGAACTGGTCGGGGCTCATGCCGGAGGAGGCGGCGCGGCGCATCAGGTGCTCGGTGAGCTCCTCCTGGCCGACGGACAGCTTCTCCTTGTTGACCAGCTCGTCGAGCACGAACTGGGTCTTGATGCCCTTCTCGGCCTGCTCCTTGAGCTCGGCCTCGAACTCCTCGGCGGTCTTGTCCTGCATCTCCAGGTAGGAGTCCAGGGTCAGACCCATCTGGCCGAGCTGGTGGTGCTCCAGGTTGTGCTTGCGGGTCTGGATCTCGTCCTCGAGGAGCTTCTCGGGGATCGGGACCTCGACCAGCTCCAGCAGGGCGTCGAGCACCTTCTCCTGGGCCTGGGTGGCCTGGTCGAACTTCTTCGACCGCTCCAGCCGCTTGCGGGTGTCGGCGCGCAGCTCCTCGAGGGTGTCGAACTCGCTGGCCAGCTGGGCGAAGTCGTCGTCCAGCTCGGGCAGCTCGCGGGCCTTGACCTCGGAGACCTTGACCGTGACCTCGGCCTCCTTGCCCTTGGCGGAGCCGCCCTTGAGCTCGGAGGTGAAGGTGGCGGAGCCGCCGGCCTCCAGGCCGGTGACCGCCTCGTCGATGCCCTCGAGCAGCTCGCCGGAGCCGATCGTGTAGTTCACGCCGCTCGCGACGCCGTCCTCCAGGACCTCGCCCTCGACCTTGGCCTCGAGGTCGACGGTCACGACGTCGCCCTCGGCCGCGGCGCGCTCGACGGCGCTGGTGGTGGCGAAGCGGTCGCGCAGCTGCTCGACGGCCTTGTCGATGTCCTCGTCCGAGACCTCGACGGAGTCGACGGTGACCTCGATGCCGGAGTAGTCCGGGATCTCGATCGTCGGGCGTACGTCCACCTCGGCGGTGAAGGCCAGCAGCTCGTTGTCCTTGAGCTCGGTGATGTCGACCTCGGGCTGGCCGAGCGGGTTCAGCTCGCCCTCGTTGACCGCGTCGGTGTAGAACTTCGGAAGGGCGTCGTTGACCGCCTCCTCCAGCACCGCACCGCGGCCGAACCGCTGGTCGATGACGCGGGCCGGGATCTTGCCCTTGCGGAAGCCGGGCACCGTGACCTGCTGGTTGATCTTCTTGTACGCCGCGTCGAGGCTGGGCTTGAGCTCCTCGAAGGGCACCTCGACAGTGAGCCGAACCCGAGTCGGGTTCAGGGTCTCCACGGCGCTCTTCACGGTTCGGTCTCCTTGGGGCTGACTTCTTGGTGTTCTGCTGCGTTGCTGTGGTGCGTTTCAGCGGATCGCGCCCGGCAGAGAAAGACACAGACGCGCAGCTTGCATAGTAACCGCACGCATGACGCGGCCCACAATGCGATCTTGCGCTCGTGATCGCGAGGGTGATCGTGATGTTGGTCGGGGTGGCCGGATTCGAACCGACGACCTTCCGCTCCCAAAGCGGACGCGCTACCAAGCTGCGCCACACCCCGTCGGTGCGACACGTAGGGTACATGCCCCGGCAGGCCACGGCCGCCGCTTTTTCGACTGGTGGGCAAGGGTGTGCGGGATGTGGTGCGGACCCGCTACGATGCTTGCCGTGCCGCGGATCGGGCGATCACGCTCGACGGCCGCGCCCGGAAGATCCGGCGGGGTGGCGGCGCAGGCGGGCGTAGCTCAATGGTAGAGCCCCAGTCTTCCAAACTGGCTACGCGGGTTCGATTCCCGTCGCCCGCTCCATGCCTTCCGGCCCGGTGCCCGGGATTCTCCCGGCGCCGGGCCGTTCGTGTTTCCCCCTCTTTCCGGGCGCGCCGCCGGGCGCGCTTCCGGAGCGTGGGATCAGAGGTCTATCTCACTGATCGAACGCGAGACCGAGTCGAGGAAGTCCTGGATGTTGGGCGCCAGGTCGGACGACGCGAGCAGGAAGCCGAAGAGCGCCGCCACGAGGGCCGGCCCCCAGCTGATCTTGCCGTTGCGGACCATCAACACAAGGATGATGCCCACCAATATCACCAAAGACACAGATATGACCACGACTGATCACACACCCTCGGTCGCCACGCATCTCACCGGCCCGGAAGCACGCGACCTCGCACACCCCCGCGACACCATCGTGCCATCAACTCCCGCCGCCCTGGAGCCGCGTGACGGAACCGCCGGTCCTTCGGTCCGCACCTCACCTACCCCGCCGGGCGCCACTCCACGACCCGGGGCAGCGTGACGCCGCACACAATTCGAGGGCCTGCCCGACCATCGGAATTGGACTTGATCACATAGTCGGCGGGAAATTCCGAATTTCCCCGGGGCCGTTCCGGCCCGGCGGGACGTAACGACAAAGCGCCAATGAAGCAGACATTCCGCCAGAGCCGCCTCCGGGGCATATGTCACCATTTAACCAGTACGAAACCCGACAGATCGGGCGGTGGTGGATCGTCATACCGAACGATCGGATCGCTTTGTCGACTTGCCCCCGCCCGATACCTGCACGAGCCATGCATGCGATAGGCAACAAAGAACTGAACGAGGTTTTACGCAATACGGGTTTCACGGCTATCGTGCATTGAATGTTCCACGCTGCCACGACTCCCCCACGCGCAGTGTGGTCCCGGGTCCTGTCCCCCAGCTCCTGGTGGGAGGGCCTGTGACCAACTCCCTGCGCCCGCACGGTTACCAGCGGGCCCCGCTCCCCCCGGCCCGGGAGGCGGAGCCCCCTCCCCCCACACCGCACCGCGACAGAGCAGGGCACCAGACGGGTCCGCCCACCGCCCCGGCCAAGCCCGAGCCCAAGCAGCGGGACGCGTTCTTCGACAACGCGAAGTACCTCGCGATCGTCCTGGTCGCCATGGGCCACGCATGGGAGCCGCTGACCGACGGCAGCCGCACCGCCGAAGCGCTCTACATGACCGTCTACGCGTTCCACATGCCGGCGTTCATCCTCATCTCCGGCTACTTCTCCCGCAGCTTCGACATGCGGCCCCACCGGCTCAGGCGGCTCATCACCGGGATCGCCGTACCGTATTTGATCTTCGAGATCGCCTACACCTTCTTCAAGCGCTGGGCGGACGACGACCCCACGTACGACTTCAGCCTGCTGGACCCCTGGTACCTCACCTGGTTCCTGATCGCGCTGTTCGTCTGGCGGATGACCACCCCGATCTGGAAGATCATCCGCTGGCCGATCCCCGTCTCGCTGGCCATCGCCACGCTGGCCTCGGTCTCCCCCGACATCGGTGACGACCTCGATCTGCAGCGGGTGCTCCAGTTCCTGCCGTTCTTCGTGATCGGGCTGCACATGAAGGCGGAGCACTTCCAGCGGATCCGCACGCCCCGGACGCGGCTGGTGGCCCTGCCGGTGTTCGCCGGCGCGGTCGCGTTCGCCTACTGGGCGGGCCCGCGGATGAACTCGGCGTGGTTCTACCGCCGCGACAGTGTCCAGGAGCTCGCCGCGCCGCCGTGGACCGGGCCCGTGATGACCCTCGCCATGTTCGGCTGCTCGATGGTGCTGGTCGCGTGCTTCTTCGCCTGGGTGCCGCGGCGCCGGATGTGGTTCACCGCCCTGGGCGCCGGGACCCTGTACGGGTACCTGCTGCACGGCTTCCTGGCCAAGGGCTCCCGCTTCTGGGGCTGGTACGACGACTACGCGTGGCTGCACAAGCCGCTCGGCGAGATCGCGGTCACGCTGGTCGCCGCCACGGTCGTCACCCTCCTGTGCACGCCTCCCGTGCAGCGCCTGTTCCGCTTCGCGATCGAGCCGAAGATGGAGTGGGCCTTCCGGAAGGACCCGGGGGAGCAGGCCCGCGGCCGCTCCTCGGCGGCCTGACAGCCGCCCGAGACCCCGCGCACGACCCGGGCACTGGCGAAGGCCGTGCCGGAGCCGGATCACCCCGGCCCGGCACGGCCTTCGCCGTTCCGGGTGCCTTCCGCGTCACCTGCCGTGCCGGAGCCCCGCCCGGGCGGGCAGCCCCGTCGCGAGCAGCCCCAGGGCCACCGCCGCGCCCACGAAACCCGCGTACGTCAACGGCGGCAGGTACGGACCCTCCCCGGTCATTCCGCGGGCCATCGGCACCAGCGTCACCAGCGCGATCGCCGTGCCGAGCGCGACCCCGGCCGTGACCACCAGCAGCGCCTCCCAGCGCACCATGTCCAGGACCTGCCGCCGGGTCGACCCGATCAGCCGGAGCATGGCCAGCTCCCGGCGGCGGTCCAGGACGGTCATCACCAGCGTGTTGGCGGCGGCGACGGCGGCGAAGCCGCCGAGGACCGCGGCCATCACCGTGTTGGCCCAGGCGTTCAGCTCGTTCTCCTCGTCCCGGGCCGCCGCGTAGCCACCGGGCCCGGTGACCTCCCCGAGGGGGCCGAGCGCGGCCGCGACGGCCGCCGGGTCGGCGCCCTTCGCGTCCCGTACCAGCACATGGCTGTCGAAGCCCGAGGTCACATGGGAGACCAGCGCCGCGCGCGGGAGGGTGACCTGCGCGAGGCCCAGCCCCCGCCCGTACGTCGCGACGACCCTCGGCGCGGCCGTCGAGCCGTCCGGGAGGCTCAACCGGAGCCGGTCGCCGACCTCCACCCCCAGGGAGGACGCGAGGCCCGCGTCCACGGCCACCGCGTCGCGCCCCAGCGCGTCCAGGCCGCCCGTGCGGACGTCGAGGTCCTGGACGGCCGCCAGGGCGCGGCCCGTGCCGGACACCCCCTGCGCCGACGCGGTCTCCATCCAGGCGCCGTCGCCCGACCCCTTGCGGACCAGCACTCCGGTGCGCAGCACCCCGACCGCCGCGGCCACCCCCCGGACCCGGCCGGCGCGGGCCGTGGCGTCGGCGGGCAGGCCGCCCGGCGCGGACACGACGTGGTCGGCGACGACGCCCTCGCGCCGCTGCCCGGCCGTCGCGTGGTCCTCGCTGGTGTGCAGGAACACCAGCGTCGAGGCGAAGGCCATGGCGAGCACGAGCGGGGTGATCGCCGAGGCCAGGCGGCGGGCGTTGGCCCGGGCGTTGGCCGCCGCCAGGACGGCCGGGGCCCGGCCCGCGCGCAGCGGTAGGCCGACCAGCCAGGCGCAGCCACGGGCGACGAACGGGCCCAGCAGCCCGACGGCCAGCATGAACAGCATCACCACGCCCAGCGCCGCGTTGGCCGCGTCCTCGCCCGAGGACGAGGCCGCCACGCCCGCCAGCACACAGCCGCCGGCCAGGGCCGCGGTGCCCAGCAGGGTCCGGACGACGCCCGGGCGGAACGGCTCGGCCGCCGCCTCGCCGAGCGCCTGGCCCGGCTTGATCCGCGCCGGTCGGCGGGCCGCCGCCAGACCCGCGAGCAGCGCGGTGAGCAGCCCCGCGCCGACGGCGCTGACCAGCGGGATCCAGGAGACCGAGAGCTCCACCCCGGCCGGGATCGCGCCCTTGTCCCGCAGCTGTCCGAACCACCAGTGCGCCAGGCCGATGCCGGGCAGGGTGCCGAGCGCGCCCGCGAGCGGGGCGACCAGCAGCGCCTCCGCGGCGATGGACCGGCGGATCTGGCGCGGGGTGGCGCCGATCGCGCGCAGCAGGGCGATCTCGCGGCCGCGCTGGCCGACGGAGAGCGCGACGGTGCCGGCGGTGGTGAAGAGGGCGACCACGGTGGCGACCCCGCCGAAGGAGCCGCCGATCCCCTCCAGAACCTCCCTGGCCCCCTCCAGCCCGGGCTCCTCGGCCGCGCCGCGCCCCTCGCCGGTGCACACGCGCGCGGCGGGCGCGTTCTTGAGGGCGCGCTCCAGGCGGGCCGCCAGTGCGCCGGGGGTGGTGCCGGGGCGGGGGCGGACGAGGACGGCGTCCACGGTGGCCGGGTGGCCGGACAGGGCCCGCGCCCGGGCGTCGGTGAACCACACGGTGGGGCCGCCGGTGCGGCCCTGGGGGCTCGTACGGGCGATGCCGGACACCCGGAAGCGGTGGGCGCCGTCGGCCGTGGTCAGGGTGATCCGGCCGCCCGGGCGGGCCTGCGCCGCGCGGGCCGCCGCCGGGTCCAGCACGACCTCGCCGTCCCGGGGGGCCGCGCCCACGGCGAGCGCGGCCCCGGTGAAGGGGGCGGAGCCCCAGCCGTGGGCGGTGAGGGCGGCGTCGCCGCGGCGGACGGGGAACGTCAGGTCGGGCGCGGCCGCCGCCGCGCCGGGGGTGCGGGCGGCCGTGGCGACGAGCGAGGCGTCGAGCCGGACGCGGTCGGGGGCGGGCTCGGACTCCTCCTGGCTGCCCACCCGCTGGTGGGCGGTGAGCACGACCGGCGTGTGCGCGTAACGCCCGGGCGGCACGGTGGCCCGCAACCCGCTCTCCAGCAGGATCCCGCAGGCCGACACGATCGCGGCGGCCAGCACCAGCGCGATGAAGGTGCCGACGAACGCGGCCGGCTTGAAGCGGACGGCCGCCCGGGCCAGCCCGTTGCCGAAGAGCCTCATCGGACGGCCTCCGGCACACCGCCCGGGACGCCCGGCGCACCGCCCGGGATGCCCGGCGCATGGGCCGGGACGTCCGGCGTGCGGGCCGGCCGGAGGGCGGCGGGGTCCGTGGGGGCCGCGGCCGGGCGGGCGGTGAGCCGGGTCATCCGGGCGGCGATGTCCTGGGCCGGGGCGCCCGTCACGCTGTCGGCGAGCGAGCCGTCGGCGAGGAACAGCACACGGTCGGCGTAGCTCGCGGCCACCGGGTCGTGGGTGACCATGACGACGGTCGCGCCGAGCGCGTCCACGGCGTGCCGCAGCAGGCCGAGCACCTCGGCGGCGGTGCCGGTGTCCAGCGCGCCGGTCGGCTCGTCGGCGAAGACCACGTCGGGGCTGGTGACCAGCGCGCGGGCGATGGCGACCCGCTGCTGCTGCCCGCCGGAGAGCCGCCCCGGGCGGCGCCCGCCCAGCTCGCCGAGGCCCACCTGGGCGAGCACGGCACGGGCCCGGGCCCAGTCGGGGCGCGCGCCCGCGAGCCGCATCGGCAGC